>CADBJW010000016.1:0-18246 GCA_902795135.1 uncultured Eubacteriales bacterium | reverse complement strand
CAGACAGTTGGCTGCGCCATCCTGCATCTTGCGGCGCATGATCTTCGGGTTCGTGACAAAGAAATCATCTCCCACGATTTGAATTCCCAAGTCCTTTGTCGCGCGAATGAACCCTTCTATATCATTCTCATCAAAAGGATCCTCCAGCGTGGCAATGGGATAATCCCGTACCAGTTCTTTGTAATAGGTGAGCATTTCTTCACGGGTCCGCTCTTCGCCCTCGAAGTAATAGACCTGTTTCGCCGTGTCAAACCAACCGCTCGCAGCACAGTCCATTCCCAGTACGAACCGGTCTGCCATACCGCTTTGCTCCAATGCCTGCATCAGGAAATCCAAGGTGCCACGGCAGCTTTTGATTGGTAAGGCAAAGCTTCCCGCCGCATCGACACACTGGCCCAGAGTCCCGTAAGACTCGGCAATGTTGTTTCTCAACACTTCATACAACTCCCGGGATATCTGCATCGCTTCGCTGAAGCTGTCCGCATCCACGGGTAAAATGCTGAATTCCTGAATCTCGCTGGACGCGCCAAAGGAGTAATGGGATCCGCTGATCACATCGATCATAGGTACCGGCAGAACATGTGCCGTCGGCTCAATGTACTGATACACCGGAACACCGCAGGTTGCCGCCGCTGCTACGGAAACCGCGCAGGACGCTGCGGACGTGACATTTGCTCCAATTCGACTGAGATTTGCCGTTCCATCCAGCTTTTTCATTGCTTCGTCGATTTTTTTCTGATCCCGGACGTCCATTCCAATCAGGCAATTCTTTAGTTCATCGCAGGCTGCGGAAACTGCCTTTTGGCAACCTTTGCCTCCGTAACGGCTTCCGCCATCCCGCAGCTCTTTGGCTTCGTCTTTTCCGGTGGACTGACCAGTCGGTGCGATGGAAGAGCCTTTGATGTCGTCAACGTGAATATTGACTTTGATGGTCGGCTCCCAGATTCCATTAAAAATTTCTATTGCTGAAACGTTTGTAATGCGGTAGTTTTTCATAGTAATCCTTTCTCTGTTTAACAGTTTAGTGATATAATGAATCAAACGATTAAGGAGGTTCTCGCAATGGAGTATTTCGGCATTCTCCAAACCAAAGAAAGTACGCTCTCGTCCATTACGAAGTGGGCAGTTGCAGCTGCCGCAGTATATATGGCGATTCTGGGAGTCCAACAAAAATACTGGGTATTTATCATTTTTGCCCTCATCGTCATTGGGGTTGCCTTTCACAGAAAAAAGCAGGTCATCAATCAGCACGGTGTTGATGTCATGGATATTTTTATCATCTATAAACACCACCGCAGATGGCGTTGGCGAGACGTGGTGCGTATGCACGCGGACTGTGTCGCACAAGCTCCAAACGCTGTTGTCCTGATTGCTTCTGTCAACGGCAAACAAAGGCAGTTCATTATGACTCCGGAAGATGCCCGCGCATCTCTGGAACTGGCAAAAGAAATGAATCCGGCAATCCGTGCCACCATTCGCAAAAACACTGCAAAAGCTTCCAAAGGCGGACGCAAGATTCCTGCAGAAGAATTGGCTTCTTACACACGACCGGTTCCAGGTAAAGCGAATATCCGCATGTCTAACCGCCGGTTAAAGCGCTTTTACAGAAACTAATCATGCTCCCATATAACAAACCTGGATATAAATCAGGCGAGTCTTCGATAGAAAGTCTCGCCTGATTTTTCATTACAAAACGCTTACATGTCGTTTTATTTAGGTTTGTACATTTCTCTGTGCAGCTGATCAAAGGTATCACTGGACAGTGGTGTTTTTTCAACGCAGTAAACCGGCATGTCTCTCTTTGCGATCTCCTTGAAGTAAGGAATTGGTGGAACGCATGCTTCCGCACCGAAGGCTCCCCGTTCCGTGATTCTGCCGTCACAGATCATCTGTGCAACGACTGATGGAGGAACACCGGTGTCAACAGCACCTGCCATGAATCCCCATTTATCGCTCGTTCTGATAACGCATTCCACATCGATTTCTTTTTCGATGCCGTCCTTTGTTCCAGTGAATTCTACTCTGAGAACGTCGCAGTCATTCAGTTCACCATCATTGCTTCCATCGTATTCTGCCAGATATTTATTAACTACAGATACCATGGTTCTCAGTGGATTGACTTCCTGACCGGCTGCCTGTACAGGTTCTTCGGTGGCGAATCCCAAGTCTGCCAGGAAACTGATTCTTTCTTCGAATTCAGCAGGGAGGGATAATTTGAAGCTCGCATTCTGGATGCCTTTGTCCTTAAAGGAGGATGCCCACTGTACCGGTTCTGAATGGATGCAGTACCATGCGTCGGCATTTCCGATTGGCTGCGAGAATGCAATGTTTTCTCTGCCGGATCCAGCTGGAACAGGCTGTAATTCGCCGTCTTTCAGAATCCAAGGCTCCAAGGTATGTTCTTCCATAACCGTCAGCAGAGAGTATGGAATTCCGATGATTGCATCTGTCTTTGTGAAATCTCCACATGCACAGATCGCTTTTCCTTCTTTGATCGTGTCCAGTTTGCTTGCAGCATATCCGCCCATGACATTCATGGTTCCCGGAGTGCTTCCCATTCCCAGAACGGCGGTCAGACCGGCTTCTTTGAATTCATCGCTGAGTTCAAGCTGCTTCTTTGTAACGTGGAACAATCCGCCCAGGTCGATGTAGTGTGCATGAACTTCCAGACAAGCTCTCATGATATCGATATTCCAGTTGTACTGAACGCAATTGATGACAACGTCTGAGCCTTTGATTGTCTCAACCAGCTTGTCATGGTCTCTTACGTCCAACTGAACGGCCTTAAGTCCAAACTTATCAGCCACTTCTTTGGCTTTGTCATAGTCATAATCGGCTACGATTATTTCTTTTTCTGCCGGGCTCAGTTCTTTATCGCAGAGGTCTGTACAACAGATGTTTCCCTGCAGACCTGCGCCGAGCAAAGCAATTTTCATCATAATGCCCTCCTTATCAATAGCGAATGGTTAGCAAGTTACAAATCCCAAAATCACATATGCGATGAATGATGCAGCCGCGCAAATCAGTCCATATGGGAACTGCGTCAATGCATGGTTCATGTTCTTGATCTTACAGCACTGAGATGTCAGTACCGTTGCATCGGAATAGAAGCAAACGTGGCTTCCGAATGTACCTGCGCAAGTAATGCAAGCCAATGTGATGACTGGGCTTACACCAAGCTGCAATGCCAGTGGTACCAAAATCGGGAATGTAATTGCTGGAATGCCCCAGTTGGAACCTGTAACGAATGAAAGTGCTGCAACCAGTATGAATGCCAATGCGTAGAAAATCTTAGGACTCAGAACTGGCAGCGCAACGCCGATTACGAAATCAGCCAGACCGATGGAGTCCATGGAAACCTTAACGGTCAGTGCGCCGATCATGATCAGATTCATTCCAACCATGTATGCACAGCCATTGGCAAATTCTTCACAGAACTGTCCAAATGAAAGCAGTTTTGTTGGTACATAGAAGAACAGCATTACGATCAGTGCCCACATAAGACCCATGATCATGTCGCCGGTCTTGATTGTAACGAATACGATAACGAGAATCGGAATAAAGAATGCAGCGATTCTGAGACCGAACCGGTCAAGATCCTTAACTGCCTCTTTGCTGTCCATTTCGATCTGCGTAATTTCATTTCCTTCAACGGCAGCGCCTTTCACTTCTTCGATCACTTCATGATCTGCGTTCAGATCTGCACTGTCATCCGGCCATACGTTTCCGCCATTGGCAACTCTTTCGTAAGCCTTCTTCATGCCGCCGAGCTTAGGAATCACACCAAGAATTACGAGCGGTACACAGATGACTGCTGCCCATGCATAGAACAGATACGGAATGCAGTGGATGTACATTTCCATTCCGGTTCCCCACTGTGTGTTGTCTCCCATACATTCTTCCATGACGCCTGCGAAGTAAACGGCCCATGAAGAGATTGGAATCAGTACGCATACAGGTGCGCCCGTTGAGTCCATTACGTATGCGAGCATTTCACGAGGAGTCCTGTTCCGGTCACTGTTTTCCAGTGTTGCAGAGGATACAGTCAGCATGTTGAGATAGTCATCCATAAAGATGAGTATACCCAGAACCCACGCACCCATCAGGGTCTTCTTCTCGGTGTTCGCGACTTTACGTATCAACATTCCGAATGCATATGACCCTTTACTGGCACTGAGCAGGAATGCAAATGCTCCGAGCATAAACATTACCATCAGAATCCACGCTTCATTGGCAAAGGTTTCCTGGAGCTGATTGATCGTTTCTCCAACAACGCCCCATTTAGCGGTGTAGAAGAATGCAATCATGGAGCCTAAAAGCAGCGCTTCCCAGGTCCTTCTCGTAACCAATGCGAATACAATGATTACAATCGGTGGAATTAAGGTTAAAATACCAAAATTGTCCATTGCTTCTCCTTTCATTAAAATAGTGATTATAACGATAAAACAAATGATAACGAATGTATTAAGATTTCTGCTGTTATGGCAGCATATCCAAATCAAGTTCTGTATACGGTAGCTCCTGATTGATCGCGATTTCTTCGTGAACCAGTTTCCCACCTACGGTGCTGATGCATCGCCGGATCGAGGCGTCATCTTCTGCCGCTTTTTTGAGTCCCTTTTCGGCGATTGCCATGATGTACGGTCCCGTGATCATAAGCAGTGCTTCTGTCGCTGTCTTTGGAATGAGAGACGGCATATTGTCGACGCCGTAATGGAGAACTCCTTCTTCCACGTAAACCGGCTCACTTAGGGTCGTATACCTTCCCGTCTCGATGGTTTTCGCACCGGCAATGTCCATAATCAAGGAGCAGTTTGTCATTTTCCTGATTGTCTCCCGCTTGAGGACATATTTCCGTTCTCCTGGTTCCGGTGAAGGGTAGACACAGTTTACGAACACATCGCAGTCCAGCGCCTCCCGTTCGATCAGGCCTTCTTCTGATAAAAGAATTTCTGCTCCCGGAAGGGCGTACTTGAGCCATTCCAAACGGTCGTAATCTTCCTCAATGATTGTCGTTCTCAGACCAAGTCCCAACGCAACCTGCGCCGCAGCTGATCCGGCGTTTCCGCCACCAACAATCACTACTTTTGGTGTCGGAAGTCCCTTCACCTTTTTGAGGAAAATTCCCGTGCCTCCGTTTATGGTCTGACAGTATTTCACGGATTCCAGCATGCCCAGACTGCCCGCGATTTCGCTCATCGGTTTCATAGTCGGACGAGATCCGTCATCGAGTACGATCAGTTCCATGCTTAAAGCGATGGTCTTACGGTCCATCAACGCCTGCGTCATTGGCTTATCGTGATCCTCCGCCAGGTGCAGCCATGTCATCAGGAGTTGGTTTTCCCTGATCAAATCGAATTCACGGGGCATCAATTCTTTTACCTTCGTTACGAATTCAGCCTGCTCGTAGACATCTTCCAACGTGTCAACTAAGCGAGCGCCTGCTTCGATGTATTGGTCATCGCAGAACCCACTGAGCACGCCTGCGCCCTTTTGAATCAGGACTTCATGGCCTGATTCAACCAGCTTCTTTGCCCAATAGGGAGTCATCGCGACCCTTGTTTCATCTTCTTTAATCTCTTTCGGTGTTCCGATTATCATAATCACTCTTCCTCAAAGTACTTTTCTGTAGTTTCCGGAGTTCCTACGATTTCCTCTTCTACAAGTCTGTCAATTTCTTCCTTTGAGTATCCTAATGTTTCGAGTATTCTGCAGGAATCCTCTCCAAGTTCCGGTGATGGTTTTGCAACAAAGCCAGGGGTTTTGCTGAATTTGACCGGGATGCCGAATCCTTCGAAGCTTCCAACGTTCGGGTCATCGATGGAAATGATCATGTCCCTTGCCCGGATCTGCGGGTGATCCATAGCTTCCAGCGGAGCGAAGATTCCTGATGCAGGGATCTTGTTTTCACTGAAGGCTTCCAGCAGGTCATCGATGTTCTTATCCGCAACATATTCCGCCATGATTTCGGTAAGCTCCTGATAGTTTTCGCAGCGCAAATCATTGGTCGCAAATCTCGGATTGTCTACCAGTTCCGGCATGTCAATGGCCTTACAGAAATCCGGCCACATGCTTTCTTCTGTGATACCAACGGCAATAACCTCATCTCCGGCACAGTGATAGGTGTCGTAAGGCACGATTTCGTGTGGCTTCGCGTTTCCGCTTCTTGTAATCGGTTCACCCGTAAGGCTGTACGCGAGTACCGCATCTTCAATTGCCGCAAACATGGTATCCAGCATAGCAACGTCAATACGTCTGCCTTTGCCTGTGTGTTTCTTGTCGTAATAAGCCAGAGCAATTGCCAGCGCTGTCATAAGACCCGTATAGCTGTCACCAACTGACGCACCTGAACGGAGTGGTGGGTTTTCCGGGAATCCTGTCATCTCCATAAATCCGCTCATGCACTCAATAACATTGTCATAGGCGGTATTCTTACAGAGAGGACCGGTTTGTCCGAATCCCGATAATGACGCAAATATGATTTCCGGATTGATTTCCTTTGCTACGTCATAACCGATTCCCAGTTTATCCATGGTTCCGAACTTGAAGTTTTCCAGTACCACATCAACTTCTGCGAAAAGCTTTTTGATGATGTCTTTCCCTTCCTGTTCCGAAAGATCCAGAGCAATACCTTCTTTATTCCGGTTATAGATTGCGAAATATCCGCTCTTGCCATTGTCCGCATATGGGTTCCAGAATCTGGACTGGTCCCCGCCTTCCACACGTTCTACTTTGATGATTCTTGCCCCATAATCTGCTAAGTTCATGGCGCAGTAAGGGCCACTATAAGCTTGTGAAAAATCAAGAACCGTCAATCCTTCTAAAGGTCTCATTCTTCGGCCCCTCCTTTCGTATCATCACAGTTCAGCGCACCGAGGATCTCATCGTTATGTTCGCCCAGCAAAGGCGCTGATTGAATATCTGTATCGTCGATTCCCGACATCTTGATTGGTACACCCGGCATTTTGATATTGCCGATGGCCTTGTCACAAACTTCGAGAACCATGTTTCTGCTCTTTACATGATCGTTGTTAAACGCATCGTGTACGGTCAGTCCTGGACCGCTTGGAATGTTATCCGGACGCAGCAGGTCTTCGATTTCCCACTTCGTCATATCGATGAATTTCGCCTGAATAATCTCTCTGAGTTCATCGTAGTTTTCACCTCTGGACTCATTGGATGTGTATTTCGGATCGTCCACGATATCCATCAGATCCATAGCTTTGCAGAACTTCTTCCACTGACCGTTTGTGGAAACGGCTGTGGAAACGATTCCGTCCTTACAGTCAAAGGTGTCATAAGGTGCGATACTTCTGGATCTGTTTCCTTCTCTTTCAAACTTTGTTCCAGACATGGATGCTTCGATTTCAGCATCTTCAAGAGCTGTGAACATGCAGTCTGCTGAGGAGATATCGACAACCTGACCCTCTCCGGTTTCCTCTTTCGCCAGGAGCGCAGCCACGATGGAAAATGCAAGGAACACACCACCGTACTGATCCGCCATTCTGGATCCATGGGCTGTAGGGTCCGTTCCCGGATGCCCTGTAATCTGCATGAGTCCGCAGAGCGCTTCCGATGTCAGATCACATCCTGCTGTGCCGCTTAAAGGACCTGTTTTACCAAATCCTGTCTGTGAAGCATAGATGATTGCCGGATTGACTTCGACTGCATCTTCGTATCCCAAACCGCAGCTTTCCAATTCTCCTGCAGCGAAACAATCACACACTACATCAGCTGTTTTGATCAGTTCCAAAATCAGCTGACGGCCTTCCGGAGAGTGTCTGTCAATACAGACACTCTTCTTGCCGCGATTCATATATGCGTGGTAAGCGCTACCGTTTTCGTTCTTAGGAAAACTGTTTCTGAGCACATCGCCGCCGGTTTTCGGATCTTCGATTTTAATGACTTCTGCTCCGAAATCTGCCAGCAGCATTGTGCCGAAGCTGCCCGTGTGGCCCTGTGTGAAGTCCAGAATTCTGATATTGTCTAATATCTTCGCCATAATTCCTTCTTTCTTTTGTTTCTATACGTGTGTGCCTACTACGAATGTAACTTCGCCCTTTACAGTCAGTACCGGTTCATCAAATACAGTGCTCAGGTCTGTTTCCTGGCTGTATTCGGAAGTCTTATACAGTTCGAATCCATAAACTCTGGAAGTGTTACCCTGCTTGATCAGCCAAGTAACGATTTCATAAGCATCCAGCATATGCATTGGATAAATCATGGAAGCGGATTCGGAAACCCACAGACCGCCATCGCCGTTGTCTCTGATGTTGCTCAGTTCTGTACAGCAGTCGATACATCTTTCGATAACTTTTGCTCCGGAAATCATTTCTCCAGGATAATGCATATCTTCACCATTGAAAGTGCCTCTGAACTTCAGCATTTCAACTTCTGGTCCCTTTTCTACTGGTGATAAAAATTCTCTCTTTTCTGCTTCTACTCTTGCCATTTTTTCCTCCTTGTGTTTCAATGTGATATATTTGAGCAATAATTATTTGACTTTCATTGCGCCTGAGATAACCATCTTCATAACTTCGGATGTTCCTTCGTAAATCTCTGTGATCTTCGCGTCTCTCAGGTATCTTTCTGCCTGGTATTCTCTGCAGTATCCATAACCGCCCATGAGCTGAACCGCTTCTCTGCAAACGTCATTGGCAACTGCGGATGCTTTTAACTTCGCCATAGCTGCCTGTGGTCCATATACTTCGCCGTCGTCCTTCGTGGTGGCTGCTCTGTATACGAGAAGTCTTGCAGCGTCAATTTCTGTCTGCATCTGAGCCAGTTTGAACTGTGTTGTCTGGAATGCTGCGATTGGACGGCCGAACTGGTGTCTTTCTTTAACATAAGCCAGTGCGATATCCAATGCGCCCTGTGCAATACCAACTGCCTGAGCAGCGATGCCGATTCTGCCGCCATCGAGTGCCTTCATTGCGATTTTGAAGCCTTTGCCCTCTTCGGACAGTCTGTTTGCAGCAGGAACTCTAACATCTTCGTAGAATACTTCGCAGTTGGATGCGGCTCTGATTCCCATTCTCTTAATGCTTGGGTTGACCTTTACGCCAGGGCTTCTCAGATCTACAACAAAAGCTGTGATGCCTTTGGTTCCGAGGCTCTTGTCAGTCATTGCGAATACGATGCAGTAGTCTGCGAATTCCGCATTCGTCGTGAAGATCTTGCTGCCGTTGATTACATATTCATCGGCTGCTTCATCATATACAGCTTCTGTCTGCTGACCAGCAGCATCGGACCCGGCGTTTGGTTCAGTCAGTCCAAAGCATCCATAGGATGTTCCATCAACCAGCGGTCTCAGGAATTTCTGTTTCTGTTCTTCTGTTCCAAAGGAATCTATACATGAGCAGCAAAGAGATGTATGTACAGAAATCGTTACGCCTGTTGACCCGTCACACTTGGACAGCTCTTCTACAGCCAGGCAGTAATCTAAATAAGTACCGCCAACACCGCCGTATTCTTTTGAGAACGGAATTCCAAGGAATCCCTCTTTCTTCAAGTCGTCCAGCAGGCCTTCGTCAAGCTTCTCGTTCTCGTCCATTTCCTCTGCCAAAGGTTTTACTTTTGCTTCAGCAAATGCTCTGTACTTTTCCTGATTAGCCAACTGTTCTTCGTTAAGTTTGAATATCATTCTCTCTCCTCCTATTTGTTTCGATTTTTATTGCTTAAAAGCATTGTGTTTTATCCAATCATCTACGTATTATCGCAATTCCCATGCCATTTCTGGCAGAAAAAACAAACGCTGAAACCATTGAAAAATCAACGGTTTCAGCGCATAATAAAAAAGACGGGTTGCAAAAAGGGAACCATCCCTTTTTACTTTACCGTCTTAACTCGTTCAAGGGTTGCAAATGGTCAGTTTCCTAATTGCTCATTTTTGACAATCAGGGTTGCAATTCGGAAACTCTGTTTGAATAATCAAACATAAAATATAATATTTTTCATTATAAATTGTATTTTTTCAACTTTCTGCTCATTGTTGATTTGTTAATTCCCAGATTTCTCGCTGCCTCTGCTGCAGAATCATATTTATCCAAATAATGTTCCAGCACTTCCCTCTCAAAGGCATCCATCTGTTCTTTTAAGCTTTTGTCCAGGTCGATTTCGATCCCTGGGCCTTTTGATTTCTCCGGTTCCAGCATTTCTTCTACCTGACTGAGTGTAATTCGCATGCTGTCGTAGGATACCATCAACCGCTCAATGACATTCTGCAGTTCCCGGACATTGCCCGGCCATGGTGCCCGCTCCAGCACTGCCATGGCCTCTTCATCGATTTCTTTCATGGTCTTGTGTTCTACATTGAAACGATGCATGAAGTTCTTGACCAAAAACGGAATGTCTTCCCGCCGCTCCCGAAGTGGCGGAATCGTAAACGGCAACACATTCAAACGATAATAAAGGTCTTCCCGGAATTCTCCCTTCGCAACAGCCTCCAAGAGATTTCTGTTGCTGGCAGCAATGACCCGGACGTCGACTTTGATATCATTCTGTCCGCCCAGCCGTTTGAATTCATGTTCCTGCAGCACGCGCAGCAGTTTGGCCTGAATGTGGACCGGAATCTCAGAGACCTCATCCAAAAACAGGGTTCCACGATCCGCCAGTTCGAAGAATCCTTTTTTGCCATTGGCATCCGCTCCGGTAAAGGCTCCCGGTTCATATCCAAACAATTCCGATTCCATGAGGTTTTCAGGAATGGAAGCGCAGTTGATCTTAATAAATGGTCTGTCTTTCCGGGTACTGTTCTGAACGAGATAATCAGCGAGCACTTCTTTACCAACGCCGGACTCTCCCAAAATCATGACCGTCGTATCCACTGTCCCGATTCGTTTGGCGGTCTGCAAGATCTGTTTCATTTGCGGACTCTCAGAAATGATTTTCCCGGTGTACCGGCTTTGTTCGTTTTTTAAGAGATCCAGTTCTTTTTTCAGTCGTTCCGAAAAATCACGGTTTTCTTTCACCAATTGTTCCAGTTTTATGGTTTCGGTGATATCCCGCTCGGTGCAAATGACCAGATCTACGTTCCCGTTACGGTCAAAGAAGGGCGATGCCGTAATAAAGATGCTTGCATTGTCTTTGCAATTCTGAACCATGGTGAAATCATCTTTCAGCTCAATGGCCTTAAGGACACTGGACTCATCCACATAGCCGATGGCCTCCAGTTCATGCATGTTCCGGTTGATAACATCATCAAAATCCAGATAACTGGTCTTTAAGGACTCTTTGTTGAGCATGATGACCGTGCCTTCGCCATCGGTGATAAAAATCCCGACTTTCATCAGATCGATAAACTGAAGAATGATATCAAAATTGTCTTTAATAAATTCCTTTGTCAGTAAATTACGCTTCTTCATGGTTCCTCCTAAAATCCGCGAATGCCTTCATTGCCGCGCCTGCAATCAACGTACTTGCGTGCTCCGTAGCATATTCCAACGTCATAGTTTCATCTTTGATCCCGAAGATTTCCGTAACTCCCATCTCGTATAGCGGCTCCAATCCTTCCCCCACACTGCCAGCAATAATCATGGACGGGATATTCTGTTTCGCCGCAGCACTTATGACGCCATACGGCGTTTTACCGCCCAGTGTTTGCCGGTCGCATCGGCCTTCTCCGGTAATGACAAGATTTGCACCTACCATGGCTTCTTCCAGGCCCAAAAGCTCTGCGATGATTTGGACGCCTTTGCAAAGCTGTCCATCAAGGAAAGCAATGACGCCGGCACCCAGTCCGCCTGCAGCTCCTGTGCCCGGTTGTTCCAACACATCCTTTCCCAAATCCGCTTTGACGATTTCTGCCATGTGTGCCAGCCTGGCATCGAGGAATTTGACGTCTTCGGGTGTCGCTCCCTTTTGCGGTCCGAATACAGCACTCGCCCCATGTTCTCCACAGAGAGGATTCGTAACGTCACAGGCCGCCCGGAATTCGGCCGCTAAGATGCGGGGATCCACCTTGTCCTTTCGGATTTGTGCGATTTGATCCAGGCATCCGCCATTCATCGGCCCCTGTAATGGATTTCCCTGTTTGTCGATAAATTCGTATCCAAGGGCTTTGGCCATGCCGCACCCGCCATCGTTGGTCCCGCTACCGCCAAGACCGACGATGAAGCTTTTGCACCCTCGATTCAGGGCGTCCAGAATCAATTCTCCCAGCCCATAGGTCGTGGTCGTCTTAGGGTCCCGTTCTTCTTCGCTTAGGAGCGTGAGTCCGGAGGTCTGGGCAACTTCTACAATGCAAAGGCTTTGGTTCAGGATTCCGTAACTGGCATCCACCGGCCTTCCCGCTGGTCCCGTGACCTGGGTGTGGATCATTTGACCCTGATAGGCATTGGTCAACCCTTCCACCGTTCCCTCGCCCCCATCTGCCATAGGCAGCATGACGATTTCCGCTTTCGGATCAACGCTTCTTATTCCGGCCGCCATGGCTTGACACACTTCCATTGCCGAAAGGCTTCCCTTAAATGAGTCTGGTGCTAATACAATCTTCATCTCAGTCGACTCCTCTTCGCGCTTGTTCATTTATGAGAAAGGCCGCTGATATACAACGGCCCCCTGAATTGCAATATTTTCATTGTGAACGATTTAATCCACGAATGCGTTATAAATCGCTCGGATCGATTTGTTAAAGTCTTTGTTTTCTACACCGGCGATGATGTTCATTTCGCTGGATCCCTGGTCGATCATCCGGATGTTTACGCCAGCCTCTGCAAGGGCCGAAAACAGCTTCGCAGAGGTACCCTTTCGGGATGCCATGCCAGCACCTACGGTGGCAATCAGTGCCATGTCCTCAAAGACTTCCAGTGTATCCGGTTTGAGTTGACGTTCAAATTCCTCGATTAACTCTTCGAGTTTGCCATTCAACGCCTTTTTATCGATTACAACAGACATGGTATCGATTCCTGTAGGCAGGTGTTCTATGGTCATATCGTGGTCTTCGATGATGCCTGCAAGCCTTCGGATAAACCCTCTCTCGTTTGCCAGATGATTCTTGTAAATGCCGATTACAACAAAATCTTTTTTGCCTGCAATTCCTGAAATAACATGCTGGCTGTCGGTGTCTGGCTGAGCGGTAATCATCGTTCCCGGATCCTTCGGCCGATTTGTATTCCGGATGTTGATCGGGATATCTGCAATTTTTGCAGGATAAATCGCATCTTCATGAAGTACCGACGCGCCCATATAAGAAAGCTCTCGAAGTTCCATATATGAAATGCGCTGAATCGGTTTCGGATCGTCGACAATTCTCGGGTCTGCCATCAGGAATCCGGAAACGTCCGTCCAGTTTTCATATACTTCGGCTTTTGCTGCTCTCGCAATCAATGAGCCGGTAATATCCGAACCGCCTCTGGAGAAGGTCTTTACCTTTCCGTCTTCCAGTTTCTCTCCGTAAAAGCCCGGGATGACGGCAAATTCATGTTCCATGAGTGCCTTCTCAATGCGTTCATTGGTCAGGTCCTCCATGAGTTTGCCCTTCTCATTGAACTTGATGATGTCCTTCGCATCAATGAAATCATATCCCAAAAACGCCGCAATCATTTTCGCGTTGAGGTATTCTCCTCTGCTGGCGATGTAATCTGCTGACGCGCCCTCTTCAATATGCTGTTTAATGGTTTTGAGATCTGTCTTGATGTCCACATCAACGCCAAGGTCCGCTTCAACGGCCATAAACCGGTCATAGATTACCTGAAAGATCTGTTCATACGGAATCTTGTGTTCAATGTGCGTCTTACAGAGATACAGAAGATCTGTCACCTTGCTGTCATCTGCATATCTCTTGCCTGGCGCCGAAACGACGACGTCCTTTTACGATATCTTTTATCTTATTGATCTGGATGGCATCGGCTACCGATGATCCTCCAAACTTTGCAACTTTAACTCCCATTCATAAACTCCTGTTATGGTTATATTTCATTTTTTAATTCTTCAACTTTATCCAGTCTCTCCCATGGCAGATCGAGATCGGTTCTGCCAAAGTGTCCATAGGCGGCAACTTGCTTGTAAATCGGTCTTCTCAGCTCGAGATCATGGATGATGGCGGCCGGTCTCAGATCGAAATGTTTCTTCACGATATCTGCCAGTTTTTCGTCGTCGACCTTGCCGGTCCCAAAGGAATCGACCATGATGGAAACCGGTTCGGCAACGCCAATGGCATATGCCACCTGAACTTCTGCCTTATCCGCCAGTCCTGCTGCAACCAGGTTCTTGGCGACCCATCTGGCCGCATAGGTTGCGGAGCGGTCCACCTTCGTTGGATCCTTTCCGCTGAATGCGCCGCCGCCGTGGTGCGCGTATCCGCCATAGGTATCAACGATGATTTTTCTTCCCGTCAGCCCTGAATCACCTTGTGGTCCTCCAATTACGAAACGGCCGGTTGGATTTACGAAATACTTTGTGTCTTCATCCAGCAGATCCCCATCGATGACCGGCTTAATGACATGTTCAATCAAATCGGCTTTGATCTGGTCTGTCTCAACCGCAGGATCGTGCTGGGTCGAAATCAGAACCGTATCGATCCGTGCAACCTTGTCATCATCGTATTCTACGGTTACCTGGGTCTTGCCGTCCGGTCTCAGATAGGTCAAAGTTCCGTCTTTTCTGACTTCTGCCAGGCGTCTGGCAAGTTTGTGGGCCAGTGCAATCGGCATCGGCATCAGTTCTGGCGTTTCATTACATGCGTAGCCAAACATCAAACCCTGGTCACCGGCACCGATATCATGGGTGCTGTTTGTTTCTTCGTCGACGCCTTGGGCTATATCCGGAGACTGTTCATCGATGGATGTCATAATGGCGCATGTGGTTCCATCAAAACCGAACTTCGCTCTATTGTATCCTATATCACAAATTACTTGTCTGGCAATTTTTGGAATATCAACATAACATTCTGTTGTTATTTCCCCCATAACCATTGCATATCCAGTGTTTACAGTCGTTTCGGCTGCAACTCTTCCCATTGGATCCTTCGCCAGAATTGCATCCACGATTGCATCTGAAATCTGGTCACAGATTTTATCCGGATGTCCTTCTGTTACGGATTCTGATGTAAATAATCTCTTCATTGTTATCCTCCTCAAAAAATGTCAATACCGAGTTCATTATATCCTACGGCCCGCGTTTCTTCAACACCAACCGCTTGTATTTTCATTCAAATCATGTATACTTTTATGTATGTCAAAGCCTGAATTCAAAGTAATCAAAGGGGGTCTTTCCTCCAGCATAAAAGACATGCCCAAGCATTTTGTGTCGGCATATGTAACGAACACCCGCCTGATGGGTGTACTTGCTATTTACGCCAGATGGAATCTTTCCGGACACGGGCTCAAAAAAAGCTCCCTGCACCAGTTCTTTTATATCGACTGTGAAGAATCCGGTCTTGAGACCTACAAAGGCATTCGCGGCGATCACATTATGGATATCGAGGCCGCGGAGCAGGCGCTGGTTGGCGGGCTTGGCGCGAAAAAAATGGAACTGACGGAACGTCAGCTCAGAGCTTTGATGTGCAAATACAAATCCTTTAATGAGAAACATCATCTGCCTCTTCCGGAGCATAAAGAAGAATACGATTTTCTCTTCGAGCCGGAAGTCGTCATGGAAAAAGACGAACAGGATGAGTTTATGGCTTTTGTTTCTGACGAAATCACCACGGACTACCAGTTGGTCAACTATTTTCTGATGCGTTGTTTCGGCAGAGACTACGAGGGCGCCCGGTTTCTGGCTCCCGTTACGCCGCCGGTAGATCCTACGATCCCGGGCGGTCCGAAGTCTGGGCCTTTGATCAACGACTTTGCACTGGATCTCTACCGCAAGTATGTGAAGGCAACCTTCTGCAAAAACGTCATCGATGTCGATAAGTTTTATGCGGACGGGGGCGTTGCCTATCTCTGTGAATCTCTGATCGAAATGAACGGGAATTACGATCTGATCATTTCCAAAGTTGTCGTAAGAGACCTGAAAGTAATTGGCTTTGAACATTGCAGCGGTTTTCGCGTAAGTTCCGCGGAAGCAGCCATGATGCTTGCGAAATCCGAATACTGCACCGTTTACGAAGTGCTTCTCCCCGAAGAAGAAATCAATAATAACATTGGCGAATTCACCGTTGGCCTGCAGACCATCATGTCGGTTCATGAAAACGGCCGTCTGTTTATGTCGTTCAAAGAAAACAACGATCACGTCAACAGCCGGACGTTCCTGCTGAGCAATGATGTGCAGGGTGTCTATTATCTTACGGATTACGGGCAGCTGATCATCGCCGCCTACAGTCTGGAGGACGTCCGTGAGCTCGAAGAAAAACTGGCTGGCAGCACCCTTGCACCTTATCTGGAAGTCACCGGCAAATATATTTTCAAAGAACCTTTGCTCTTTGAGTTTTTGAGAAGCGATTTCATTGATTTTGACGATTTTATGGATTTTCTACATGATGAAGAGTAATTTGAATGAGGCGTTTCAGACATTTCTGGACGATATCTATGATCTGAACGATCTGCCCGGACTGGCGGCAGGCGTATACTGCGGCAGCACCGATTCCACATACATTGGCGTACGGGGATATGCTGACTACCAGACCCGGCGGCCTTTGCATGAGGACGATATCTTTCACTGCGCATCGGTTTCCAAGCTCTTTACTTCGACGGCCATTATGAAACTTGTGGAAGCCGGCGTGCTGAACCTGGACGATTCTCTGTCCGCCCTTTTGCCAGACCTTCATATCGTTGATAAGCGATCCTCGGAAATCAAGCTATTGCAAATGCTCACCCATACTTCGGGGCTTGGTGATTGTACGGATTACCACTGGGACACACCTCGCTGCGATGAAGAAGCGCTGGCCGACTATGTCTATTCCGATGAAGTCTGCAAGCAGCCGATGGTTTGGGAGAGCGGAACGGGATTCCGGTACAGCAATGTTGCCTACGAGATACTGGGATACATTGTTTCGATTTATTCCGATCATCTGGCAGAGAATTCGAAGACAGGACGGCTCTGCTATGAAGATTTTATCCGCCGGTACTGTCTGGAACCTGCCGGAATGGTACAATCCACCATGAAAACCTTTGAGCGGAAAGACGGCACTCTTCCTATGGCAGCGCCTCATGAACGGGGTGATGACAAGTCGATTCGCCCAGTCCGCCACTACCCATATACGCGTCAGCACGCCCCAAGCTCCACGCTGACATCCAACATTTCCGACCTTCTAAAGTGGGGCCGCGCGCATTTAGACCATACAAAAGCATCGGGCAGCAGTCCGATTTTTGCAGACCCTTCCATTTACGATGAAATCTGGACCCCTTATGCGAAAGTGCCGAACAATGGTGAAGGCATTGGCCTTGGATGGTTTATCCGCAAGCAACAGGTGGCGCCGGATCGTGAATTTGTTCTGTACGGTCATGAAGGCTCCGATGATGGCTTCCGTTCAAGCTTTTGGATCTGTCCGGAGCTGGATCTGGTAACCGTCGTGCTCTCGAATATATCCGGAGCACCTGTAAAAAAGATCAATAAAAAACTCTTTGCGGTTTTCGCTTAGAAGAAGGAGAGAAACATCATGAAACTAACACTTGAAAAAGCAAAAGAATTGAACAAAGAGGCGGTCAAGGAAGATCATCTGATCATTCACTCCCTCAATGTCAGCTATGCCATGGGCGCCATGGCGGAACATTTCGGAGCGGATGCCGATCACTGGATGGGCGTAGGTTACTTGCATGATTTTGACTACGAAAAATATCCTGAAGAACATTTGCAGCACACGCAGGATGAACTGCTGGCGCTGGGTGTCGACGAAGAAGACGTACGGGCGGTCATGAGTCACGGCTATGGGATCTGCACCGATGTGAAACCGGAATCCGATATGGAAAAAAGTCTCTTTACGGTGGATGAACTGACTGGGATCATTCAGGCCTGCGCCCGGATGAGACCAAACGGTATTACCGACATGAAAGTAAAGAGCTTTATGAAAAAGTTCAAAGATAAAAAATTCGCTGCTGGCTGCAACCGCGATGTGATCCTGCAGGGATGTGAAATGCTCGGCATGGAGCTTTCGGAGGTTGCCGGCATCTGCATCGAAGGCATGAAGGCCCACGCGGACGAAATCGGTCTGGGCGTGAAACCACAAGACTAACATACAAATAAAAAAATAGGATCGCAAAGCAGTACTGAACTGCTCCCCGTCAAGCGGACAGTGAAACAAAATAAGATTTTTGTACGATCAGTATCATGACGATGCTGATCGTTTTTTAGGTTTTAACGTTTTCC
>CADBJW010000015.1:5629-47832 GCA_902795135.1 uncultured Eubacteriales bacterium | reverse complement strand
TCTCAGTTGTGTAGATTACTACTTATTGGGTTGAACCGCCGTATGCCGAACGGCACGTACGGTGGTGTGAGAGGGGCTACAAGTTAGCCCCTACTCGATCGTTTATACGTTGAACAGGAAGTGGCAGATGTCGCCATCCTTGACTTCGTATTCCTTTCCTTCGGAGCGGAGCCATCCGTGCTCCTTGGCGACGGATAACTTGCCACCAGCTTCCATGAGTTTGTCGTAGGCAATGGTTTCAGACCGGATAAAGCCTTTTTCAAAATCCGTATGGATCTTACCGGCCGCCTGCGGTGCCAGTGTGCCGCGTTTGATCGTCCAGGCACGTGTCTCGTCTTCTCCCGTGGTGATAAAGGAAATCAGATCCAGCAGGCTGTAGGAAGACTTGATCAGTTTCTCCAGACCCGATTCGGTGATGCCCAGCTCTTCCAGGAACATCTCCCGCTCCTCGTCATCCAGTTCGGCCAGTTCCGCTTCCACTTTCGCGCAGATGACGACCACTTCGGAACCTTCTGCAGCAGCGTATTCTTTGACAGCTTGTACATACGGATTGTTAGCGCCGGCCGTTTCATTGTCTCCGGCAGCGTCTTCTTCAGCTACATTGGCTGCGTAGATGACCGGCTTATAGGTCAGCAGGTCCAGGCTTTTGACAAAGGCCGCTTCGTCTTCATCCAGATCCATCATGCGGGCGACTTTGCCTTCCCCGATGAATTCATTGATGCGCTTCAACAGATCGATTTCTTTCTGCAGGGACTTATCACCCTTTAGCATCTTTGTGGCCTTTGTGATACGCCGTTCCAAAAGCTCCATGTCGGACATGATCAGCTCCATGTTGATCGTTTCAATGTCGGAAACGGGATCGATGTGCCCGTCCACGTGGACGACGTTTTCGTCTTCAAAGCAACGGACTACGTGAACGATGGCTTCCACCTCACGGATATGACCGAGGAATTTGTTCCCCAGGCCTTCGCCCTGGCTGGCGCCTTTGACCAGTCCGGCGATGTCACAGAATTCGATGGTTGTGTAGATCGTTTTTTTGGAACTGTAAACCTCCGAAAGGGTTGTGACCCGTTCATCGGGCACGGTAACGACGCCAATATTTGGCTCAATGGTGCAGAAAGGATAGTTTGCAGCTTCGGCACCGGCTTTTGTAATAGCGTTAAAAAGTGTACTTTTGCCAACGTTTGGCAGTCCAACGATTCCTAATTTCATCTATGTTCACATCTCCTTTTACGTCTCAGTCCTTGTTAAGCCACCCTTGTTCAAGGTAAGATAAGAGCAACGGCGGATTTTGCCACTTGCTCTATTTTCATAAGTGTAGCATAATGTCGTAAATATGTAAATCATAGCAGGGCGGCCGGCGAGGCTGCGAACGAGTGAAAATAAAGACGCATGGAGTAACATGGATATGGGAATTTATTTTGACGAAGACAAAAAAATATTCACAATCGAGACGAACCATTCGACCTATCAGTTCCTGGTAGATGAATATGGAAACCTTCTTCATTTGTACTACGGCAGCAACATACAGGGCAGTGCCGAATACCTTCTCCAGTATCGGGACAGGGGATTTTCGGGGAACCCATCCAGTGCCGGCAATGAACGAACCTATTCCATGGATGTTTTGCCGGTGGAACTATCCATATGGGGAAACGGGGATTATCGTTCCCCGGCCTTTGTGGTAGAGACAGAAGACGGGGCCCGAGGCGCGGTTTTCGCGTATGCGTCTCATGAGATTCGGCAAGGAAAGTACCGCCTGGCCGGGCTTCCAGCGGTATATACCGATGACGCAGAGGGAAGCGGCGTTCAGAGTCTGGAAATCCTTCTCAACGATCCGGTGCTGGGTCTGGAAATGCGGCTGCTCTATGGCGTCCTTCCGGAGCTTGACGTAATCACAAGAGCCGTCACTCTGACGAATACAGGGAAGCACAAGGTTTATCTTGAAAAAGCGCTTTCTGCGTCCCTGGATTTCATAACAGGAGATTACGATTGGATCACCTTTCATGGCAGGCACATGATGGAACGAAATGTGCACCGCACGCACATCGACAAGATCGGGCAGATGATAGGCAGCAGGAGAGGGGCATCTTCGCATCAGTACAATCCTTTTTTGATCGTGGCAGAGGAAGGCACCGGCGAAAGCACGGGATCCTGCTATGCCATGGGGCTTGTTTATAGCGGAGGTTTTCAAGCGGAAGCGGAACAGGATCAGTTCGGAACCACCCGCGTGCAGATGGGAATTCAGGAGGCCGGGTTCCACTATCCGGTGGCGCCGGGAGAGACCTTTACGACGCCGGAAGTCGTGCTGGCATATAGCGGAGAGGGAACGGATGGTCTGACCGTGAAATGGCATGATCTCATCCGCAATCACATGATCCGAGATCCTTATAAAGGACAACCGAAGCCGGTGGTCGTAAACAGCTGGGAAGGCGCCTACATGGATATCAACCGGGAGTATATCCTCCAGCTTGCAGAGGCTGGGAGAGAATTGGGCATTGACATGTTGGTCGTGGACGACGGATGGTTTGGCAAGCGAAACGATGACAACTCTTCCTTAGGGGACTGGGTCGCAAACGAAAGCAAACTGAGCTGCAGTCTGAGCAGGCTCATTGAGGATGTGAACGCCGAAGGGCTTCGGTTCGGACTTTGGTTGGAGCCTGAAATGGTGAGCGAAGACAGCGACCTTTACAGGGCACACCCTGACTGGGCCCTGAAGCTGCCGGGAAGATCGCCGGTGAGAAGCCGGAACCAGCTCGTTCTGGACCTTGCCAACGATCAAGTGAAGAAGTATGTCCTCGAGAGCATATGCCGTGTTCTCGATGCAGGGAATATAGAATTTGTCAAATGGGATTTTAACCGGAGCATCTACGAAGCTTATTCTGCCGGGGCAGATCACCAGGGAAGCGTGCTCCACGATTATGTGTTGGGACTGTATGAGATTCTGGAGCAACTTCGCAGCAAGTATCCGAAGCTTTTGATCGAAGGATGCAGCGGCGGCGGAGGCAGATTCGATTTGGGAATGCTTTACTACACGCCGCAGATATGGACCAGCGACAATACGGATCCTATGGACCGGCTCTGGATACAGTACGGGACCTCTTTTGGGTACCCGCCGGCAGCCATGGCAGCCCACGTGACAAAATCACCCAACGAACATACGGGCAGACGGACACCGGTGGAAACACGAGGGATTACGGCAATGTACGGGGCATTTGGATTCGAACTGGATCTTGCCCGGATGCCGGAGAACGAAAAGGAAGCCGCAAGAAAACAGGTCATGGATTACAAGCGGTTCGAACAGCTGATCCGGGAAGGCGATTACTACCGGCTGAATGACCCGGACCGGGAAAATTTCTGTGGCTGGGGCTTCGTATCAAAGGACAAGAGACAGGCCCTCGTACACGTGGTGATCACACAAATCCGTGGGAACGAACCAGTAAACTACTTGAAGCTAAAAGGCCTGAAACAAGACGCATTTTACACGGATGAAAACACAGGAATCACTTACGATGCAAACCTGTTGATGTCAGCAGGGCTGCCCCTTCCACTGGAGCATAGAGAGTATCGGGCATACCGATTCCATTTCGTGATGGAAGAAGCGCAGTAAATGATGAAAAGCAATATGAATATCGAAATAATAGACAACTTAAAACGCAATTTCAGAGAAGTTTATGGCAGACACTATGAAGGTGCGTATTTTGCTCCTGGCAGAGTGAATCTAATTGGGGAGCATACGGACTACAATGGAGGTCATGTGTTTCCTTGCGCACTCCCTGCCGGAACCTACGGCATGATTGCGCCGAGAGGGGATCAGCAGCTTCGGTTCTATTCCCTGAATCTGCCGGAATCGGGAGTGGTATCCGTGGAGCTGGGTGACCTGTCTCCGGGACGTACGGAGGCATGGACCGCCTATCCAGAGGGCGTCTTCTGGGCTGCCCAAAAGGAAGGCTTTGCGATTCCCTTTGGGGCGGATATCCTGTTTGCAGGGGACCTGCCTGGGGGAAGCGGTCTGTCATCTTCCGCCTCCATCGAGGTTCTGACCGGCCTTATGATACAGCAAACCTACAGCCTTGAAGATCTGACCATGGAGCGGATCGCACGCATCGGTCAGATGGGTGAAAATACCTACTGCGGGATGCAGTGCGGAATCATGGATCAGTTTGCGTCCGCCATGGGCAAGGAAGGGCATGCCATCTATCTGGATACGGACACCATGGAGTACGAGTACGTGCCGCTAGATCTAAAAGAGCGGGAACTGATCATAACGAACAGCAAGGTGAAACATTCTCTGGTTTCTTCTGCATACAACGACCGAAGAAGGGAGTGCGCGACAGCGCTGGCAGACATACAAAAGATCCCCGCCTTTGCAGAGGTCAAAAGCCTTTGCAGTATAAATGAGGAAGCCTTTGAACAGTACAAGGAGCAGATACTGGATCCGGTCTGCCGGGCGCGTGCGGAACACGTGGTAAAGGAAGAGGCCCGCACCGAAAAGGCGGTCAGCGCTCTTCGAAAAAACGACATTGAAACCTTCGGAAAACTCATGAACGAAAGCCACATATCCCTGCGGGATCGGTATCAGGTGTCATGCCCTGAAATCGATTTTCTGACGGAGCTTGCCTGGCAGATTCCGGGCGTCCTTGGAAGCAGAATCACCGGAGGCGGCTTCGGCGGCTGCACCATCAGTATCGTGGAAACGGAAAGCGCGGAAGCCTTCATGGGACGTATCAGAGGCGAATACGAAAAGCGGTTTCATATCCGACCGGAATTTTATCGGGCGTGGCCTTGGGAAGGAGCGAAAAAACTAGATGTATAGATGGATCAAAGAGCTGGTGCTCTACGGAATCAGGACGGGACTCATAGATGGGTCTGAGGAAATCTACACACGAAATCTCTTGCTGGATCTGATGAATGAAAGTTCCTACGAAGAACCGGAAGAGGAGTGCGGAGACATGCCTCTTGAAGAAATTCTCCAAGGTCTGCTTGATCTTGCAGTGACCCGGGGAATCATAGGGGACACGTTAGAAGAACGGGACCGATTCGATACGAGACTGATGAACTGTCTTACGCCGAGACCGGCACAGGTTGCAGACACCTTTGGGAAATTGTACGATGAGAGCCCAAAGGCCGCGACAGACTGGTACTACCGATTCAGTCAGGACACCAATTATATTCGCCGTGACCGGGCGAAGAAGGATTTGCGGTGGAAGGTGGATTCGCCTTATGGCAGGATCGATGTCACCATCAATTTGGCGAAACCGGAAAAAGACCCCAAAGCGATTGCCGCCGCAGGGAAACAGGCGTCCTCCGGATACCCTGCATGCCAGCTCTGCCTGGAAAACGAAGGGTATGCCGGCCGCCCGGGACATCCGGCGCGGCAGAACCACAGAGTGATCTCCCTGGACATATTAGGGGAATCCTGGAGCTGGCAGTACAGTCCTTACGGATACTACAATGAACATTGCATTGCATTTAACAACAAACATATACCCATGAAGATCGACCGGGCATGTTTTGCGAAACTACTGGATTTCGTTACCCAGTACCCACACTATTTCATGGGATCCAATGCAGACCTTCCCATCGTCGGCGGTTCGATCCTCGCCCACGAACACTTTCAGGGAGGGTGTTACGACTTTGCCATGGCAAAAGCAGAAATCGAAATTCCCTTCACCATTCCCGGATTTGAAGACATTGAATCGGGCATTGTAAAGTGGCCACTTTCCGTGTTCCGGCTGCGGGGCCGGAATCAAGAACGACTGGTGGAGCTTGCGGACCGGATACTGACATGCTGGCGGGGATATACCGATGCAAAGGCTTTTGTATATGCGGAAACGGACGGGGAAGCGCACAACACCATAACGCCCATTGGGAGACGATCTGGCGACAGGTACGAACTGGATCTCGTGCTTAGAAACAATATCCGGACCGAGGAAAGGCCTCTTGGCGTCTTTCATCCAGCACCGGAATATCACCATATCAAGAAGGAAAACATCGGTCTCATTGAAGTGATGGGACTTGCGGTGCTCCCTGCGCGCCTGAAAAGAGAAATGCAGGAGCTGGGGGACCGGATGGTATCCGGCAGGCAACATGGCAAAAGCGATGCAGCGATCATCGAAGAAATCAACTGCAGCCAAAGCCTTGCCCTTCATGGGGACTGGGCGGCGGAGGTTTTGCGAAGCCATGAAAGAATCGACGAGGAAAACCTGTGGGAGATTTTGCAGAAGGAAATCGGCAAGGTCTTCGTCAAGGTGCTGGAAGATGCCGGCGTGTTCAAATGGAACCAGGAAGGCCACGAAGCGTTTATCAGATTTCTAGAGGCCGCTGGCGCAGATAGAATGTGATTGAAAGTCGGTTTCTCTAAGAATAAACCGGGGCCTTTTACTGAAGCAAAAGCCTGTTTCACGGAAGGCGTCCTGAAGGCAGGGAATGAGAAAGGAGCGAGCTTATGATACTGCCGGAAGAAGTAAGAAAGATCAAACTTCCACAAATGGTACCCGTTACCCAGCGATTTGATGATTCCCACATCGAAGACATTCCTGGGGAAGTAAGAAATACAGCCGTTCCGTTCGCGGAGCAGATGGAAAGTGGCTCGACGGCAGCCATCCTTGTAGGAAGCCGCGGCATCAGCAACATTGACCGCATTGTCAAAGCCTTGATCGACACACTCGTGGAAGCAGGCATTCAGCCATTTATCGTCCCCGCTATGGGAAGCCACGGCGGAGGGACGCCGGAAGGGCAGACGGGGGTGCTGGGATCCTACGGAATCACCGAAGCGACCATGGGCGTTTCCATAAAGGCATCCATGCAGACCGACGTGTTGGGAAAAACACCGGGAGGTATCGAAGTGCATTTTTCGGAAGCGGCACTTTCCGCGGACTACGTGATTCCGGTCGGTCGTGTCAAACCACACACGGATTTCAGCGGCAGGATCGAGAGCGGCCTTTGCAAGATGCTGGCCATTGGCGGAGGAAAGCACAACGGTTGTTCCAGGCTGCATCGAGAGGGGTTTGCGGCTTTGAGTCATATTATTCCGGAAGCGGCAGAAGTGATCCTGGAGAAGGTGAACGTTCCCTTTGGTCTGGCGATCATCGAAAACGCTTACGAAAAAACCCATACGGTGGAAGCGGTTCCGGGAAACCGGATCCTTTCACGGGAACCGGCGCTTTTGGAGCTGGCCAAGAGCCTCATGCCGAGGATTCAGTACGATGAGATCGACGTATTGATCATTGAACAGATCGGCAAAAATATCAGCGGAACGGGGATGGATCCGAACATTACCGGAAGGGACTCTTACGGACACGTCCCGGGGGCTTTGCCCATGGTAAAACGGATCATCATCAAAGATCTTTCGGAAGGGTCCCATGGGAATGCCATTGGCCTTGGCATGGGCGATTTTATACTGAAGGCCGCCTTGGACAAAATCGATTTCAGCGCTACCTACACCAACGGGATCGCGTCAGGAAATCCGGAAGGAATCCGGATTCCGGTGGTTGTCGGTACGGAAGAAAACGCCATCCGCGCCGCACTGCAGACCTGTCACGGTACGGATATCCACAATCCGAAAATAGTTCGAATCAAGGACACACTTCATCTGTCGGAAATAGAGGTTTCAGAGAACATGCTGTAAACCGGAAAGGGAGAAGGATATGCAACTGTTACATACCAAATTTGGGGCTGCATTAGATTTGGGTTGCATGAAATCTGGACTGCATTAAGCAGTCCTTTTTTTCGCCTTTCGATACAGAAAGACATAAAGGATCAGACAGACGAGTATGATGCAAAGGCTTAATACCTGAGCTTGTTTGAATGGACCGATCATCAGACTGTCCGTACGCAGCGCTTCCACAAAGAACCGTTCCAGGGAATAGAGCATTCCGTAGAGGAGGACAACCTGACCTTCGAATTTGCGGTGTTTGTCGATGTAGAGCAGGAATAAAAAGAGCAGGAAGCACCAGATCGATTCGTACAAAAACGTCGGATGATACCCCTGTCCATCGATCATCACCGCCCAAGGTAAATCTGTAGGACCGCCATGGGCTTCCGAATTGAAATAGTTTCCCCACCGGCCGATGGATTGGGCCAGAGCGATCGTCGGGACACAGAGATCCATCAGGTTCAAAGGCCGGATCTTCCAAAGCCGGCAGAGTAGTACCGCGACGGCGAATCCCAGAATCAGTCCCCCATGGACGGCAAGCCCGCCTTCACGAATGTTCAGTATTTTAATCACATTGGACCCATAAATATCCCAGTTAAAGAGAACGTAGTAAGCCCGGGCACCAATGACTGCGGCAGGGATACAGATCACTACGAAGTTGAGGATCTGATCGCTGGTAAGTCCGTGAGAAGGCGCGCGATAACAGCTGATGGCAGTTGCAATAATAATCCCCGATGTGATCAATATTGCATACCACATGATATCAAGGCCAAATATTGAAAATGCAACCGGTTCAGGTACAGGCATAAATCATTCTCCTCATTTCTGGTGATGGTTTCTCTCCGAAGTATTATACAAAAAAAGATGCAGCTTTGCTACATCTTTCAATCCCATCATAATGGTGCATCGATCAATTCTTTACTTTGACCTCAGAAGGGTCGACCGGAAGCAAAAGCTCCGCATTGCCGTTGATGCAATATACCGTATAGAGCTGGTCCGGTTCGTCTGCGTGATTCTCCATGAAGCCGGCGGCATCGCCTACAATTTTCTCACCATTTTTATCCAGATAAACGAATTTGGCAAATCCACCAACCCCGCATTCTTCGATGGCGTTGGTCTCCGCGATATAATACCCATCCTCATAATCCGAATTTAAAACAATTTCCTTTCCTACGATATTCAGATGATACTGGATGCCCTGATCCGTTTCTTCCTGAGAAATCTTTACGGATCCCAATGTGGTTTTGGCGCCGTCCGCCATGAGCTGTTCCGCATAATCTCCTTCTACGTATTCCAGCGTGAACTCAGAATCGTCCGTATATTCATCTTCACTGTCCGAACATCCGGAAAGTGCAAAGGCAAAAGCCATGCAGACAAATACAACGGTCCAGAGGAGCATTTTCTTCTTCTTCATTATTTCATCTCCTTACTCACCATAATAGTACACTCTAAAAATGGCCAAATCAAGCCTTTCGGGGGCTTTTTGGAATAAATTAACACCTGATAATGCGAAAAAATCCCGAAAAAAAGTCCAATTTGCTGTAAATACCCATGAAATGACTGTTCAGTGGAGTAAAGTGGTTGACAAGGGGTGTTGAGTGGTCTAAAATGGAGTAAACCACACAAAACCACACTTAACTTAACTACATTGGAGGGTATCTCTGTGTTTGTAGGGAAATACAACAATTCCATAGACAGTAAGTCAAGATTGATTATCCCTGCCAAGTTCAGAGATGCCCTACGAGGCAAGTGCGTCCTGGCGAAAGGGCTGGACAATTGCCTTACGATTTATCCGGTGGAAGAGTGGGAAAAGTTTATGGATGAGCTGGACAAACTTCCGAGAAGCAATCCTAAAACGAGAAAATTCAAACGACATTTCAGCGCTTCGGCCGCTGATTGCGATATCGACAAACAAGGCAGAATGACGATTCCTCAGGAACTTAAGAATTACGCAGGAATCCAGAAAGAACTAGTAACCATAGGCAGCAATAAATACATTGAAGTCTGGAGTAAGGAATACTGGGATGGTGAACTGGACGAAGAGACCGGGGAACTGATCGACGCAAGTGAAATAGCTGAAGGATTTGAGATCTATGGATTTTAATCATGTGCCGGTCCTGTACGAAGCATGTATAGAGGGCCTGAACATAAAGCCAGACGGCATATATGTGGACGGGACAGTAGGCGGTGGCGGACATGCCTTTGGCATTGGAAGCCGGCTGAACGAAAAGGGCACGATCATAGGAATCGACCGGGATGACGATGCGCTGGAGGCGTCAAAGCAAAGGCTTCGGCCGCTAAAATGCAGAACAGAACTTGTTAAGAGAACATATGCCGAGATAAAGGATGTGTTAGGCGAACTGAATATCAGCGGAATCGATGGAGCACTGCTCGATATCGGAGTTTCATCCTTCCAGCTGGACAATGCGAAAAGGGGTTTCTCATATATGCATGATGCTCCTTTAGACATGAGAATGAATCAGGACGATTCGTTTTCCGCATATGACGTCGTTAACAAGTACAGCCAGAAAGACCTGGCAGAAATTATAAAAAAGTACGGCGAAGAAAGATGGGCCGCACGCATAGCAGAATTTATTGCAAAAGCACGAAATGACAGAAGTATTCAGACGACGGGAGAGTTGGTGGACATCATCAAAGCCGCCATTCCGGCTTCAGCCAGAAGGGACGGCCCGCACCCGGCCAAGAGGACCTTTCAGGCCATCCGGATCGAAGTCAACAGCGAGCTGGATCAACTGCAGAATGCAATCGATGAATTCTGTGATGTACTCAACCCGGGTGGAAGGCTTTGTATCATAACCTTTCATTCGCTGGAAGACAGAATTGTGAAGGAAACCTTTAACCGACGCCTGAATCCATGTACATGTCCGAAAGAATTTCCGGTATGTGTATGCGGGAAAGTCGCGGATGTTACGAAGGTAACGGGAAAACCAATCGTTGCGGATGAGGAAGAACTCCAAACTAATCCGAGATCACGAAGCGCGAAACTGAGGATCATCGAAAAGAAGAGGTAACGACATGATTGCTCCTGAAGAGTGGTACGAATACCAGAGACAATATCAACAATATGGCATCGACATGAGACCTCAGACTGAGCGTGAACATGTCAGGAGACAAAAGAAGCAGACCAGAAAGAAGACGCAGACGGTTCAGGGAATTACCCGGGCCATGGAAAACGATAAGAAAGTCATGCTTTCACTCGTTGCAATTGCGGCACTCGTTCTGATCATGGTGGTCGTTTTGTCTTCTTATGCTGCAAAACTCACCTATGACATTAACAGAACACAGGTAGAAAACGACGCTCTGATCGGTGAAATCGAGGATCTTGACGTTAAAATGATGAGCTCCACGAACATTACTTACATCGAAGAACAGGCGAAAAAAGAACTGGGAATGAAAAACGCCGGAACAAAGAACAGCGTCTATATTTCAGCTGATTCCGCTCCGGAAGAAGGTTTTGCAGATATTCTAAAACAAAAAGCATATCAATAGTGCGGAATTGAGAATATACCCGGACAGTCTACGAGTAGCAGATGTCCGGGATTAATAATTTTTAAGGAAAGTGAAAAAGATGCAGACATCTGGCAGAAGTAGGAAAAACTTAATTATATTAATGGTCATTATTTTTGGATTGATGCTCTTGATTGCGGGAAGAGTTGGCTGGGTCCAGATCGTAAAAGGCGAAGAGTACGGTGAAATGGCACTGGAACAGCAGACGAAAGATACTCCGATCGAAGCTGACCGCGGAATCATTTATGACCGCAAAGGCGAAGTCCTTGCCAGAAGTGTTAACTGCTATACCGTCTATGTGGCACCTCCTGAAATCGGGAAGAATCTCCCAAAGGCCAAGAAACAGGCAGCGATAAAGAAAACGGCCGACGAACTGGCAAAGGTTCTCGATAAGGATCCGGAAGAGATTCTGGAATCCTTATCGAGCGGTGCAACGCAGGTTAAGATCGCCAAGGAAGTGGATAAGGACACGGCAGATAAAATCAGAGAGTGCGAGCTTGCGGGAATCACGATCAGCGCCGATACGAAGCGCAGCTATCCAAATGGTTCCATGGCTTCTTGCGTCCTGGGCATCGTTAGCGATGACGGCGTGGGACAGTCGGGCATCGAACTGAAATACAACAAATATCTCAAAGGAACATCCGGCAGATGGGTCGATTATACAGACAGCAACGGCAAGAAGCTGTCTTATTCGCCTTCCAATCAGAAATATTACAAGGCAGTCGACGGGTACAGCGTTGTGACCACCTTGGACGAAGTAGTCCAAAGTTACGCGGAGTCCGCCCTGACGGACGCCATGAAGAAGACAAAGTGCGACAGAGCTTTTGCGATCGTTATGGATCCGGAGACGGGAGACATACTCGCAATGGCCCAGAAACCGGACTTCGATCCAAACGATCCTTATGAGCCGGCATCCAAGAGCGAAAAGAAAAAGTTTGCGTCTCTGAGCACCAGCGAACAGACGGAATATCTGAGTAAAATGTGGCGTAACTTTATGATCAACGATACCTATGAGCCAGGTTCTGTCTTCAAGCTTCTGACGACTTCTATGGCACTGGAAGAAGACGTGACTTCCATGAGCAGCACCTATAACTGTGTGGGCTTCCTTACCGTTGCCGGACAGCAGATCCACTGCTGGCACGAAGAGGGCCACGGCACACAGACGCTCAAGCAGGCCGTTGGTAATTCCTGCAACCCTGTGTTTATGACTTTAGCAACGAAGATCGGCATTAAGAAATTCTACGATTATCTGGACAACTTCGGCATTACCGGAGAAACCGGAATCGATTTCGCATCCGAGGGCAGGGCCATCCTGCAGGATGAAGAGGAAGCAGGGCCGGTGGGACTGGCGACCATTGGATTTGGACAAGGTGTTGCCGTAACACCGATACAACTGATTACCGCAGTATGCTCTTTAGGAAACGAAGGCCACCTGATGAAGCCAAGGCTTGTGAAAGAAATCAAAGACGCCGATGGCAACGTGGTGGAGGAAATGGATACGGAAATCATGCGTCAGACGGTATCAGAAGAGACTGCCGACGAAATGAAGGAAATCATGGAGTTTGTAGTATCGGACGGAGGCGGTAAAGCCGCCGGCGTCGAAGGTTACCGGGTTGGAGCTAAGACCGGTACAGCGAATAAGGCTGTTCGGGGAGGATACAGCAAGGATACCTATTCTTCCTGTCTGGGCATGGCGCCAATGAGCGACCCGAAACTAGCCGTACTGGTCATCATCGACAGTCCGAAAGGGGTCAAATACGGAAGTGTAACAGCAGCCCCGGCAGTAGGAACCATTTTGAATAAGACACTGAAGTATATGAATATAACACCGGATGGTAAGGAAATGACCAAGACAGAAGAGAAGGTGGTCGTTCCGAACGTTGTTGGAAAGAGTGTTAAAGACGCGAAAAAAGCTTTGAAGAAGAAGGATCTCAAAGCCGATATGGACGAAAACGTCAAGGACGAGAATTTCACCGTTGTCAAGCAATATCCTTCAGCAGGCAGCAAAGTTAAGGAAGGAACAAAGGTGTATTTGTACAATGAATAAGACAGCAATCAGAGAAATCGTAAATGCAACAGGCGGAAAACTCCTGCAGGGTTCACCGGACGCGTATATTACGGGCGTAAAGCATGATTCCAGAGAATGCGGCGAAGGCGACATGTTCGTAGCCATCGTCGGGAGCAATCAGGATGGTCACAAGTACATTCCGGATGTGGTAAAGAAAGGCTGTAAGACCTTCCTGGTATCTCATACAGAAGGATGGCGTGACCAGCTGGCATCGGAAGAGGTGCAGGTCATATTGGTGGAGGATACGGTTTTTGCCATGGGAGAACTGGCGAAGTGGTATCTGTCCACACTGAATGTCCGTCGTGTCGCAGTTACCGGAAGCGTTGGCAAAACGTCTGTACGGGACATGATCTATTACGTTCTCAGTGAGAAGTATCATTGTGGGAGGAACTTGAAAAACTTCAACAACGACATCGGGCTTCCGATATCCATCTTCCACTTTGATGACACAACCGAAGCAGCCGTTCTCGAAATGGGAATGGATAATTTTGGTGAGATTCGGCGGCTCAGCAGTATCGTAAGACCGGAAATCGGCGTGATCACGACCATTGGTGTAGCACACATCGAAAAGCTTGGCAGCCGGGAGGGAATCTTTAAGGCCAAAATGGAGATCACAGAAAACATTCTCCCAAAAGCAGAAGGCGGCTGTCTGGTCTACGCCAGAGACAATGAATTCCTAAATGGAGAGAAGACAAAAGGCGACTATCAGGAGATTTCCGTAGGAACGGATGGACGCAGTAAATTCATCATATCCAATATTGACGATTTTGGGCTTGAAGGTATAGAATTTACCCTGGAGTATCAGGAGCAGATCCGCAGGATCAAGCTGCCGGTTGCAGGAAGGCACAACGCAATGAACGCAGGATTGGCCATTGCGGTGGGCTGTGCCTTAGGGGTCAGCATTGATGAAGCGGAACAGGGTCTTGCCAAAGCGGATCTTACCGGCAGACGGCTTCACAAGGTCAGCGGCAGGAAACTGACCGTAATCGACGATACTTACAACGCGAATCCAGACTCCATGAAAAGTGCCCTCAAAGTGCTCGAAAAGAGTGCTTGTGCAGGACACCGTGTCGCCATTTTAGGAGATATGTTCGAACTCGGAGAAGAAAGCCCAAGGCTGCATTACAGTGTTGGTCTTTTTGCGAGAGGCTGCAATATCGATAAACTGGTGGCAATCGGCGAGGAAGCTTCTGAAATCGCCAGAGGAGCCGAAGGAGGACCGGTAGAAGTCCACTATTTCAAAACAAAAGAGGACTATTACCGAGAAATAGACAAAATCACTGGAGAGGGAGATATTGTTCTGGTCAAAGGTTCCAGAGGAATGAAGATGGAAGACATCGTAGACCGGGAAGCAGAACTTTAGAGGCATTCATTATGGAAATACTAAAACTTATAATCGTCATTGCAATCGCCTTTGTGATCGCCGTGATCATTACGAAATACGAGATTCCTGTTTTAAGAAGAAAAGCCGGGCAAAACATCCGGGAAGAGGGACTGAAGTCCCATTATTCAAAGGCAGGAACGCCGAGCATGGGCGGCATAAGCTTTATTATCGCCGCGTGCATCGCATCGCTGATCGCGACGCTTGCCTTTGGCGGCAACATCCTTCATACGATCGCAATTCTGATCGTCTTTGTGGGATTCGGCTTGATTGGATTCTTTGACGACTATCTGAAGGTCATCAAGAAGCAAAATGAGGGATTGAAGGCGAAGCAGAAATTCGGGCTTCAGATCATCATTTCTGTTGTTTTTGCAGTGCTTTATACGGCGGTTTCCGATTACGGAACACAGATCTATTTCCCGATTATTGACCGCTTCTATAACGTGGGATTTTTCTATTACCTGTTCATCATATTTGCCGTTTTGGCTATGACGAACGCGGTGAATTTAACGGACGGGTTGGATGGACTTGCATCGGGAGTAACCGCCCTCGTATCCCTGTTTTTTACCATTGCAGGGAGCATTGCAGCCAGCAAGCTTTTTGCAGTGGATCTGGCGGAGATCTATTTCTTCGCGGCGCTGTGCGGCGGGTGCCTGGGATTTCTGGTATTCAACAAAAACCCGGCGAAAGTGTTCATGGGAGATACCGGATCGCTGGCTCTTGGTGGCGGTGTTGCAGCGGCAGCCATTGTTATGAAGCTGGAATTGCTTCTTTTGATTGCGGGGCTTTTGTATGTGATCGAGGCGCTTTCGGTAGTGCTTCAGGTCAGCTATTTCAAGGCGACACACGGGAAAAGAATCTTTAAGATGGCGCCGATACACCATCACTTCGAGATGTGCGGATTTAGTGAGCGGCAGGTTGTAACAGGATTCTGGCTGTTTACATTTATCTGTTGTATCGTGGGATTATTTATTATTTGATAACAGGTTGATTTTAGAGAGAACATATAGTGGGAGAATTACAAGGTATGAAAGGCAAAAAAGTTCTGGTTATTGGTATGGGAAGATCGGGAATCGCAGCGACCTATGCGTTGGTAGACGCAGGCGCGGTTGTTTCCGTTCAGGATAGCAAGAGTGAAGAGCAGATCGATAAGGCATTTGTGGATTATTTGAACGAAAAGGGCGTTTCGAAATATCTGGGAAGCATTCCGGAAGATATGAGCGTCTTCGATGTGCTCGTTTTGAGTCCCGGTGTTCCGCCGCAGCTTGCCTTTGTGGAAGAAGCGAGAAAGAACGGCGCGGAGATCATCGGAGAACTGGAACTGGCTTACAGGCTTGGCAAGGGTCATTACATTGCCATTACCGGCACAAACGGGAAAACCACCACCACGACGCTGGTCGGTGAAATCTATAAGGCGGCAGGATGTGATACCGAAGTCGCCGGAAATATTGGGATCGCTGTTATTTCAAAGGCTATGGCAGCCAGCGACGACACCTGTCTTGTGACAGAAACCAGCAGTTTTCAGCTGGAAACCATCGATCAGTTCCATCCAGTCGTATCGGCCATTCTGAACCTGACACCGGATCATATGGACCGTCACAAGACAATGGAAAATTACGGACGCGCAAAGGCAGCGGTATTCAAAAATCAGACAAAGGACGAATACTGCATTCTGAACTATGATGACAAAGCCTGCTTTGAACTTGCGGAGCGCGAGGGCTGCAACGCCACGGTCGTTCCTTTTAGCAGGAAGGAGGCACTGGATTTTGGTGCCTTTGTACAGGATGGTCAGATTGTAATCAAAGACCAGAAGGGCGAAATCATTCCGATTTGCGGAGCGGATGAACTGCAGATTCCGGGATCCCACAATCTGGAGAATGCCCTGGCGGCTGCGGCCATCACATACTTTGGCGGCATTTCCAAAGACGTGATCGCTCAGGTGCTCCGGACCTTTGCAGGTGTGGAACACAGAATCGAGGCCTGCGGGGAACTGAATGGCGTCCGGTTCGTCAACGACTCTAAGGGAACCAACCCGGATGCAGCGATCAAGGCCATCGAGGCCATGAAAGAAAACATTCTTTTGATCGCAGGCGGGTATGATAAAGGATCAACATACGATGAATTCGTAGCGGCCTTTGACGGCAGGGTAAAAAAACTGATCCTGCTTGGCAAGACCGCACCGAAGATCAAAGAAACGGCGGAAGCGGCCGGCTTCCATGACATTATCATGGCAAGTGACATGGAAGACTGTGTCACAAAGGCTTACAACGCAGCGGAAGAAGGCGATGTCGTTTTGCTTTCACCGGCCTGCGCAAGTTGGGATATGTACGATAATTTCGAACAGAGAGGGGATCACTTCAAATCATGCGTTCAAAGTTTGGCGAAAAAGTAGAACAAGTCACACTGAGGTCCGTAGACTTCCCTCTGCTTATGATTGTTTTAGCGATGGCGTTTTTTGGGCTGATCATGGTCTTTAGCGCCAGCTATTACTACTCCATAAGCAAGTTTGATACGCCATTTTACTACCTGATCAGAGATGGGATCTGGCTGGTTGCAGGGCTGATTTTGCTGCTGGGAGGCATACTGTTCGATTACCATATTTACTGCAATAAGTATTGCGCCATCGGGGCTATAGTCGTGTGCTTTCTGCTCCTGATTGCGGTACTTGTCATTGGTAAAGAGGTCAATGGCGCCCAGCGATGGATCGAGGTAGGACCGATTACCATTATGCCGGGAGAACTGGCAAAACTCGGTTTGATTTTGTTCATTACCTGGTTTTACGGATCGAAACGGGAACGGTCCAGACATCTGTTTACGGGACTTTTGCCTGTATTCCTGCTGATGGCTCTGTTCGCCGCCTTGATTGTGAAACAGCCGAACCTTTCCACGGCGATTACCGTTTGCGGCATCGTAGTTGCCATGCAGCTTGTTGCCGGCATGAACTGGGGTTATATCGGATTCCTCGGAGCTCTGGGAGCAGCTGGCATCGGCGGTTTGTTTACCTTTGCTGCGGACAGTTACTGGGTGAGCAGAATCACCAGCTTTTTGGATCCATTTGCGGATGCTGCCGGAGAAGGATATCAAGTCGTGCAATCCCTTTTGGCACTTGGCTCCGGCGGACTGTTCGGTGTAGGCATCGGCAAAAGCGTCCAGAAGAGTTTGTACCTTCCGGAACCGCAGAATGACTTTATTCTCGCAATCATCGGGGAGGAACTCGGTTTCGTGGGCATTATGCTGTTGCTTTTGGGATATTGCTTCCTCATCTGGCGTGGTGCCAAAATCGCTTTGAATGCTCCGGATCAGTACGGAATGCTGCTGGCTTCCGGAATCATATTGATGATTGCGATCCAGGTGATTTTGAACATTGCAGTTGTTACATCATCCATGCCTCCGACAGGAATCAACCTGCCATTTATCAGCTATGGCGGAAATGCACTGATGATGTTTATGTTCTCTGCAGGTGTGCTGCTGAATATTTCGCGGCAGGCCGGCAAAAGTTAAAAGTTGGAGTAAGTTAACATGAAAGTGATCATGACCGGCGGCGGTACAGGCGGACACATTTATCCGGCCATCGCCATTGCCGATGAAATTAAAAAAAGAGATCCAGAAGCGGAAATCCTGTTCGTAGGCGCCGAACGCGGACTTGAGAAAGATCTTGTTCCGGAACGGGGCTACGACATTGAATTGATAACCGTTGCAGGGTTCAATCGAAAGAATCCTGTCAAGAATATAGAAGTGCTTCGAAAGCTTATGAAGGGCAGCAAACAGGCGAAGCAGATCATCCGTGAGTTCGGGCCTGATTTTGTTGTAGGAACCGGCGGATACGCCAGTGCTCCTCTGGTCCGGGCGGCCCAGAAGGCGGGCATCCCGAGCTATATCCATGAGCAAAACGCAATTCCGGGAATGACGAACAAGCTTCTGGAAAAACACGTCCGTAAGGTATTTCTCGGCTTTGAAAAGGCAGGGGAATACTTTAAGCATAAAGAAAAGCAGGTGGTCGTAGGAAATCCTGTCAGGGATGAGTTTATGACCCAGGATAAAGCAGAAGCCAGAAACAAACTGGGCTTTCGTGAGAAGGATTTCGTTCTGCTTGCCTTTGGCGGAAGCCAGGGTGCGGGCCGGATCAATAAAGCGATGATCCATGTCATTGAGACCATCAGCCAGGAACCGGATCTTAAGATCGTGTTGGGAGCAGGAAGCTACTATTACGACGCGATTCTGTCCACCTTAAAAGATGATGGATTTGAGATGACGGATAAGGTCTGTATCATGGAGTATATCCATGACATGGCAGCCTATCTAAAAGCCGCAGATCTGGTTATAAGCCGAAGCGGAGCATTAAGCGTGGCGGAGACGACGGTTTGCGGAACACCGGCGATTTTCATTCCGTCGCCAAATGTTACAGGAAACCATCAGTATTACAACGCTCTGGCAGTTGCAGAGGGCGGAGGAGCGGAAGTCATCGAAGAAAAGGATCTGGATCAGGAGAAACTGATCCAGGATATCCTCCGGTTAAAAGGCGATCCAGCCCGTCTGCAGGATATGTCTGAAAAAAGCGCCGGGTTCGGACCGCGAGAAGCAACGAAAATCATATGCGATACGATTTTAGAGGATTATTCAAATGACTGAGAATAATGGTAATGTGGCGCGGAGAGTATCAAACCACAAAATCAAAAAGCATAAAAAGAAGCGATATCTGCTAAAATTCACCATTTTCGTTTTGGTGTGTGTTGCCGTATGGTTTGCGACACATATACCGTATTTTAATGTCAATGGGATTGCCGTCATGGGCAATCAGGAAATCACCGATGAAGCAGTTATAAAAGCTTCCGGTGTCAAAACGGGCGAAAGCATTTTTAATGCAGAACCCCTTTGGGTCCAGCATAAAATCAAGAAAAACAACCTGTATGTAGACACGGCGAAAGTGAGACGAAAGTTCCCGGACAAGGTCACCATCACCATCACCGAAAAGTCGGCCATGGCCCAGATCAAGAAGGGTAAAAACTACGTCGTAACGGACATTGACGGAACCGTTATAGAAGTCGCCAAAGAAGAACGAAAAGCGACTCTGATCGACAATATTACCGTCAAATCTGCCCAGAGAAAAGAGGTTGTAAACGTTAAGGAACAAGACGTTCTGAACAAAGCTCTGGACCTGATCATTGCAGCGGATGAAAATGACATGTATTTTAAGCGAGTTGACATAAAAGATAGTAATGTCGACGCATACATTTACGACGACCTGGTATGCAAAGGCAAATACAAGAATCTGATGAGCTGTTTGAAGTCAGGAACGTTGAAATCAGTGGTTTACGACCTCTATCAGAAAGACAAAGAAAAAGGAACGATTACCATTAGCAGGAACAATTATTGTTTCTTTACGCCAAAAAAATAATATGTTATAATCTATCTGTATTTTGGATAGAATATCAAATGGGAGGTAAATCTGAATGCTACAGTTTGAATCGACCGAAAACGCATTACAGGAAATCAAGGTCATCGGAGTTGGCGGTGGCGGCTGCAATGCAATTAACAGAATGATTGAAGGCGGCATGAAAGGCGTAACTTTCGTAGCTGTCAATACAGATAAACAGGCACTGGCAAAGAACAGAGCGGAAACAAAAATTCAGATTGGAGAAAAGCTTACCAAGGGTCTTGGTGCTGGCGGAAATCCAGAAGTTGGACAGAAATCAGCCGAAGAAAACCTGGAAGATCTAGAGAAGTTCATCGCAGGTTCCGATATGGTATTCGTTACATGCGGAATGGGCGGCGGAACTGGTACAGGAGCTGCTCCGATCATCGCCAAGATCGCGAAGGATATGGGTATCCTCACCGTAGGCGTTGTAACGAAGCCTTTCCGGTTTGAAGGAAAGAAGAGAGGGGAGCATGCAGAACTGGGAATCAAATTCCTGAAGAAGTATGTGGACTCACTGGTCGTTGTTCCGAACGATAAGCTGCTGGAAGCAGTTGTCGAAGAAACATCACTGCTGGAAGCATTCTCCATGGCAGACGAAGTGCTCAAACAGGGCGTTCAGTCCATCTCCGATATCATCGTTGATGACGCACTCATTAATCTGGACTTTGCAGATGTAACAACCATCATGAAGGACAGAGGCATCGTTCACATGGGCGTTGGACACGGCAAGGGCGAAACGAGAATCGAAGATGCAGTAAAGAGCGCCATCGACAGTCCGCTGCTTGAAACGAAGATTTCAGGCGCTAGAGCTGTCCTGATCAACATCACTGGCGGCAAGAACCTGACCATGTTCGATGTTGACAAGGTTGCCACTCAGATCGACGAAGAAGCTGACAGCAACGCTATCATTATTCTGGGAACAGCCATTAAGGATGACATGCAGGATGAAATCGCTGTTACAGTAATCGCAGCTGGATTTGAGAACAATACCAGAGAGATTGGTCCAATCGTTCCACCTACAGAACCGATTAGAGAAAACAACGAAGAAACTGGCTTAAACAGCAGTGCTCTGCATGACGACTATGACGGACTTCCGAAGTTCGATATCCCGAATTTCTTAAGATAACACTACAATGCAAGCTTCAATAGCCGGTGCTACGCCGGCTATTCGTTTTTATAGTCAGAATGAAACATATCACGTCGAGAGAAAACGCTATATATAAGGACACCCTGAAACTGACACGAAAAAAATACAGGGATCAAAAAGGTCAATTCCTTTTGGAAGGAATCAAAGTGCTCAAGGATGCAGCGAGCACCGGTGCACGAATCGAAGGGGTCTTTCTCGACGAACAACGATATGAACGATTTGGGAAAGAGGAACTGCCTGCTGTTTTCGAGGAACAGACCTATTTGTTAGACAGCAGACTCTTTGGAGAACTGTCGGATACGGAACACTCTCAGGGAGTGGTTTCCGTGGCTGTAAAGCCATGGGAAGACGGCTGCAGTTTTGAGACCCTGGAGGCCGGCGCCAATCTGGTCGTACTGGACCGGCTGCAGGATCCGGGGAATATAGGAACCATAATCAGAACGGCTGAGGCGGCAGGATATGCTGGTGTGATCGCCATCAAAGGAACCGGCGATATCTATGCACCGAAAGTATGCAGGGCCGCAGCCGGATCACTACTACGAATGCCCGCTGTTATTTGCGAAAGTGCCGCAGAGGCAGCGGAGCTTTTGCATGGACTTGGCAAGAAACTCACAGTTACCTGTCTGGAAGGGGCCACAAGCTGTTTTGAGGCAGATTTGACTGAGAATATAGCTCTCGTCATAGGGAACGAGGGACGCGGCGTCAGCCGTGATTTTATGGATTTGGCAGACATTAAGGTAAAGATACCGATGCAGGGCCGGATCGAATCATTAAATGCAGCAGTTGCGGCTGGAATATTGATGTACCAGTCGGTAGGAGGTAAATTTTGATGCAAGAGCAGTTAAACAGGATTTTGGAAGAAGCAAAGGCTCAGATGGCAAAAGCCAAAACCCAGGCTGAAACAGACGAAATCAGAGTTAAGCTTCTGGGCAAGAAAGGTGAGCTGACGCAGATCCTCAGAGGTATGGGCAAGCTTTCACCAGAAGAAAGAAAAGAAACAGGACAAATGGCCAACAAGGTCAGAAGTCAAATCGAAGGTATGCTGAACGACAAATTCGAGGCCGTCAAACAGGCCGCGAAGGAAGCGCAGTTTAAAATAGAAAAGGTCGACGTTACAGAACCGGGCGTAGCCAGAAATCTGGGCGTAAAGCACCCACTGACCAGAACTATGGAAGAAATCTCCCAGGTGTTTATGAATATGGGATTTTCCATCGTCGAAGGACCGGAAGTCGAAACCGTATATAACAACTTTGATGCTTTGAATGCAGGACCGAATCATCCTGCCAGAGATATGACGGACACCTTCTATATCACAGAAGACGTTCTGCTGAGAACACAGACATCACCGGTTCAGGTAAGAACCCTTCTGAAGCAGGACCCGCCAATCAAAGTCATCTCACCGGGACGCTGCTTCCGATGTGATACGCCGGATGCCACCCATTCACCGATGTTCCATCAGGTCGAAGGTCTCGTCGTTGACGAAGGCATCACTATGGCGGATCTCAAAGGCACGCTGGACAGCTTCGCCAAGCAGCTTTTTGGACCGGATACAAAGACAAAGTTCCGTCCGCATCACTTCCCGTTTACAGAACCAAGTGCAGAAGTCGACGTATCTTGCTTCAAGTGCGGCGGCAAAGGCTGCAGAGTCTGCAAAGGCAGCGGATGGATCGAAATCCTGGGCTGCGGCATGGTACACCCGAATGTACTTAAGGTTGGCGGACTGGATACAGAAAAATATACCGGATTCGCCTTCGGTATGGGTGTGGAGCGTGTAGCGATGCTCAAGTACGGTGTTGACGATATAAGACTGTTCTACGAAAACGACATGCGTTTCATTGAACAGTTCAAATAAGATGGGAGTTGCAAATGTTAGTACCAGTTGAATGGATAAATGATTATATCGATCTCAAGGACATCTCCACAGAAGAATTCTGTGAGAAGATGATTATGTCCGGATCGAATTTGGAAACATGCGAATACTTCTGCCAGGACATGGAAAATGTAGTCGTTGGCAGGATCGAAAAAATCGAAAAACATCCGGATGCGGACAAGCTCGTTGTCTGCCGGATCAATATCGGCGACAAAGAAGCTGCCGGCATCGGAGAAGACGGATTGCTGCAGATCGTGACCGGCGCACCGAATGTATTTGAGGGAGCTTATGTACCGGTGGCATTGCACAAAAGCCACATCCCGGGACCCCTTCACGGACAGCCAAAACAGGAAGGCGGCGTCAAGATCACAAAAGGCAAGCTGAGAGGCGTTGAATCCTTTGGAATGCTTTGCTCTGCAGGAGAATTGGGATTCGAAGACAAGGTGGTTCCAATCGCTCATAGAGAAGGCATCTGGATCCTGGATCCGAAGGTCTACGATGGCATTGAAGATCAGATCGGCAAAGATTTCGCAGAGGCTTTGGAACTGAAACAGGCGGTCGTAGATTTTGAGATCACACCGAATCGGCCGGACTGTCTGGCCATGATCGGTATGGCCAGAGAAGCGGCTGCAACCTTTGGCAAGTCATTCTCCTATCCGGATACGACAATCCAGAATGCTGACGGAGAAGGCAAGTCTGCGGATTATGTGGATGTTGAGATCCGCAATGAAGATGCATGCAGAAGATACGTTGCAAGAATCGTAACAGACGTCAAGGTAGAACAGTCCCCATGGTGGCTGCAAAAGAGACTCATGTACGCAGGCATGAGACCGATCAACAACATCGTTGACATTACAAACTTTGTCATGTTGGAATACGGCCAGCCGCTCCATGCATTCGATATCAAGGAAGTACACGGCGGCAAGATCATCGTTGAGAACGCGCAGCCGGGAGAAACCTTCACCACGCTGGATGAAACGGAACGTACGCTGGAAGGCGATATGCTCATGATCAAAGATGCGGAAAGAAGCATCGCCGTTGCTGGCGTCATGGGTGGATTGAATTCTGAAATCGAAGAAGATACAAAGACCATTATTATAGAATCCGCCAACTTTAACGGCGACAGTGTCAGAACGACAGCAAAGAAGCTGGGTCTGAGAACGGAAGCCTCCTCCAGATTCGAAAAGGGCATCGACCCGAATCTGACCGAGGCTGCTGCAGACAGAGTCTGCAGATTGATCGAAATGATCGGCGCAGGGAAGGTCTGCGAAGGAAGTGTGGATCGTTATCCGGCTCCACAGAGTGCAAAAGTTCTGGATGTTCGTGTCAGCCGGATCAACCACGTGCTTGGCATCGATGTTTCCAGAGACGATATGGTCGCTATGCTGGAAGGCCTTGAAATCAAGGTAGAAGGTAGCGGAGATATTATGACGGTAACGCCTCCAACGGTTCGTCAGGATCTCCTCGAAGAAGAAGATTATATCGAAGAAATCGCCAGAATGTACGGTTACGACAAACTGCCGGTTACGCTGCCAAAGGGCAACAATGAAGCGGGCATGCCATACGAAAGAACCATCAGAGATATGGCCAGAGAAGCGCTTTGCGGTCTTGGACTGAATGAAATCCAGACCTATTCCTTCGTAAGTCCGAGCGGCGTGGATAAGATTCGCATCGGAGAAGATTCCTGGGAAAGAGCCTTTGTAAAGATCATCAACCCGCTGGGTGAAGAAAACTCCGTCATGAGAACCGTGCTGACACCGAACATGTTGGAAGTGCTGGCAAGGAATTATTCCAGAAATATTGAGAAGGTAAGCGCTTTTGAAATCGGAAACACATTTATGGACAATCCGATCAGCCTGGATCATCTGCCAGATGAAGACTATGCCCTTTGCATCGGAATGTACGGCAGAGGCGAAAGCTTCTTCACACTGAAGGGCATTGTCGTTGAGCTTTTGAAAGTACTCGGAATCCAGAAACCTGTTTTCGTGGCAGAATCAGAGTACGGTGTATATCACCCGGGCAGATGCGCGCGGATCCTCGTGGAGGCATCTGCAGAAATGAAGGCTGCCGGTGAAGAATACGAAGAACTGGGCATCATGGGTGAGATTCATCCGGATGTAGCCGAAAACTACGGCATGGACGGCGTTCGAATTTACTGCTGCGAATTGATGTTCGGCGCGATCCTGAGAAAGGCCAATACAGAAATCGTTTACACACCGCTTCCGAAGTTCCCGTCAACATCCAGAGACATCGCTCTGCTTGTTGATGAAGATATGGAAGTTGGTCGTATAAAAGAAGTCATCGAAGAAAAGGGCAAACCGATCCTCGAAAAGGTCGAACTGTTTGACGTTTACAGAGGCAAGCAGGTAGAAGAAGGAAAGAAGAGTGTTGCTTTCAATCTGGTCTACCGGGATATGGAAAAGACCCTTACGGATGACGAAGTTGTTACTGTACACAACAGAGTGCTCGGTGCGCTTAAAGAAAAACTGAACGCAGTTTTAAGAGAGATGTAGGAGAGTTAGCATGGAAAACAACAAGGTAAAAGTCAAGATCTACGGTCAGGAATATGTTATTGCCGGCGATATGCCAAAGGAAGATATCATCCAGGTGGCAGCCCACGTTGACATGAAGATGCACGAGATCGCTGATGCTGCTGTTGCTGCAGGCGCGACTCCATCCAATGTGGCTATTCTGGCAGCTGCAAATATTACTGGCGAACAGTTCCAGATGACAAAGGAACTCGAAGAGCTGAGACGTCTCAATGCGCAGCTCGAAAAAGATGCGCAGCACTATGTGCAGCTTTGGGATGAAAGCAAAAAGAATTATGCCGACTACAAAGAAGAAACACAGGCGATGGTTCTGCAGAAAGATGAACTCCTGAGACAGATTCAGGAAAAGGACGACGAAATCGCCAGACTCAAGGAAGCGGCAGAAACAACAAAGGCTCAGATGCAGAGTGGCATGGATGACGTGATCAAGGAAGTAGAAGACAAATGCCGTGAACTGGAGAACAGCTTCTTTGACCTTCAGATGGAAAATCTGCAGTTAAAGAAGGAGTTGGAAAAACAAAAGAGCGAAAACTCCATGGAGCAGATGTCTATCGGACAGATTTAAATGACAGACAAGACCTTAAACGTTTTAGAATACAGTAAAATAATTGATATGCTAATGGAACAGGCCGGTTCTGAAATGACGAAAAAAGTCATTTCAGAACTAAAGCCTGTTTATGATGTCCGTGAAATCAGAGAAAGACAAGAAGAAACCACAGAAGCGGTAAGGCTGATCACTGCGAAAGGCCCTTTGCCAGTCGGTGGTTTTTATGATATTGAGGGAATCGTAAGTTTCGCCAGAAAGGGCGGCGTTCTGACCATGGCACAGCTCCTGCGGGTGATGTACAACCAGAAAACGGCAGACCGTATCCTGTCCTTTCTCAAGGGCGATGATGTACCGGAGCTTCCGATCATTGACTCCATTGCCGAGATTCTGGCTGTACACAAAGACCTGATCAATGAAATCGACCGGTGCATCGAATCCGAAGATCAGATGGCAGACAATGCCAGTTCAGAGCTGCGGAGCATACGGCGTGCCCAGGCGCGTCAAAATGACGCCTTAAAGGCGAAGATGAATCAGATACTGAATTCCGAAAAAACCGTGTTGCAGGATGCCATCATTACGATCCGAAATGGCAGATACGTGGTTCCCGTGAAGCAAGAACACCGAAACCAGGTTCCCGGAATCATCCATGACCAGAGCGGAAGCGGGGCGACCCTGTTCATTGAACCGCAGGCCATTGTGAATATGAACAACGAGCTGCGGCAGCTGGAGCTGGATGAACAGACGGAAATCAACCGAATCCTTGCGGAGCTGTCGGGATTTGTTTCTGAATGTTACCACGATCTGGTCAATAACCAAAAGCTGTTGCTGGATCTGGACCTGTTTATGGCAAAGGGAAGGCTTTCCATGGAAATGATCGGAGAGGAGCCGGAAATCAATGACGACGGCATTCTGGAGCTTCGAAGCGCCAGCCATCCCCTCATCGATCAGAAAAAGGTGGTGCCGATCAATATCTCCATTGGCGAGACCTATCGGACCCTTGTGATCACAGGCCCGAACACAGGCGGCAAGACCGTCACCCTGAAAACGGCGGGGCTTTTGTGCCTGATGGCGCAGACCGGACTGCACATTCCGGCAGCCCAGGGGAGTAAAGTGCCTGTCTTCCGGCAGATTTTCGCCGATATCGGAGACGAGCAAAGCATCGAGCAAAGCCTCAGTACCTTTTCTTCCCACATGGCGAATATTGTGTGGATCATGCGAAATGCAGATGACGACAGTTTGGTATTATTGGATGAACTTGGGGCAGGAACCGATCCCACGGAAGGGGCGGCCCTTGCCATATCCATTTTGGAGGAACTGGCAGCAAAAGGCGCCTGTTCCATCGCAACGACCCACTATACGGAACTAAAGAAATATGCCATCTCCACAGATGGCGTTGAGAATGCGTCCATGGAATTTGACGTGGAGACCTTAAGTCCGACTTACCGGCTTGTGATCGGACTGCCTGGAAAATCCAATGCCTTTGAGATTTCCAAGAAGCTGGGGCTGGATGAAAAGATCACTGCCAGAGCCGCCCATCTCCTGGACAGCGGCGATCTGGCTTTTGAAGACATCATCGCATCCATAGAGCAGGATAAGAAAAAGGCCGAGGAGGAACGGGCTGAAGCCATCCGAATCAGCGAGGAGATGAAGCTGAAACAGGAGGAGCTGGAAAAGAAGGCCAGAAAGCTGGAGGAACGGCGGGACAAGGAAATCGCCAGAGCCAGAGAAGAGGCACGGGATATTATCCGGGAAGCCCAGGAAACAGCAGACGATTTTCGGGAAGAACTAAAAGAAATCGCTAAACTGGAAAGTCTGGGGGAACGAAATAAGCGGTTTGATGAAGGCCGCAGACGGCTGAAGCGGGTCGAAAAGAAAAACCGGAGCACGATCAAACGGGAAACCAATGACAATCCGGTGGATCCGGACACGCTGAAGATCGGCGACCGGGTCAAGATCCTGACGTTGGGACAGAATGGTGAAATTGTTGAGCTTCCAGACGAAAAAGGCGAGCTTCAGGTCCAGTGTGGAGCCATGAAGTTCACTGTAAACGTAACGGATATTATGTTAATCGACAATCCGGTAAAAAAACCGAAGCAAAAAACCAAGTATGGAAGCCTTTATAAACGAAAAGCGCAAACCGTTTCGACATCCATTGATGTCAGAGGAAAAAACCTTGACGATGCCCTAATGGATGTGGAAAAATATATAGATGACGCCTATATTTCAGGCCTTCCGGAAGTGACCATCATACACGGCCGCGGGGAAGGAATTCTGAGCAAAGGCATCCGCTCCAGACTGCGATCGCTGAAGAACGTGAAAGAATATAAACGCGGCGGTTTCAGCGAGGGCGGGGATGGAGTTACCGTTGTAAAATTAAAGCAGTAAACACTTTTATCAATACAAGGAGCAGAAACAATGTTGAATTATGTAGAAAAAATAGCAGATCTTATCACGCCGCAGGTAGAAGGACTTGAAAAGGCAGACGTTATGGATATGATCGAAACACCGGCAGACAGCAAAATGGGCGACTATGCCTTCCCTTGCTTTAAGCTGGCAAAGATCCTGAGAAAAGCGCCGCCGATGATCGCCAAGGGCATCGCAGAAGCCATCAAAGACGATCCGGTTTTTGAAAAGGTGGAACAGGTCAATGCCTATGTCAATATGTTCATTTCCAAAGAAGAATTTGCCGGTGATGTGATTTCCGAAGTCGTGGCTAAGGGCGACGATTACGGCAAGAGCGAACTGGGAGGCGGAAAGCCGGTCATCGTGGAATATTCTTCCCCGAACATTGCCAAGCCATTCCACATCGGACACATTCGAAGTACGGTCATCGGTGCATCCATTGCTAAGATTTACGACTTCCTGGGCTATGATGTAATCCGCATCAACCATCTGGGAGACTACGGTACCCAGTTTGGTAAGATGATCGTGGCTTACAGACATTGGGGTAATCGCGAGGACGTTGTCAACGAGCCGATCAAGACTCTGCTGTCCTACTATACGAAATTCCACGAAGAAGCAGAAAACGATCCAAGCCTGGAAGATGAAGCCAGAGCAACCTTTACGAAGTTAGAAAACGGCGAAAAGGAAGAAACCGAACTGTGGCAGTGGTTCCGGGATGAATCCCTCAAGGAATTCAACAGAGTTTACGACATGCTGGGAATCACGTACGATTCCTATGCAGGCGAAAGCTTCTACTCCGATAAAATGCCTCGGTTCATTAAAGAACTGGACGAAAAGGGCCTGATAGAAGAAGATGACGGCGTAAAACTCGTCAGACTGGACGATTACAATCTGCCGCCTGCATTGATTACGAAGTCAGACGGTTCGACTCTTTACATCACCCGTGATATTGCAGCTGCCGTATACAGAAAAGAAACCTATGATTTCTATAAAAACATCTACGTCGTTGCATCCCAGCAGAATCTGCACTTCCAGCAGTGGATCCAGATTCTGGAGATGATGGGATACGAATGGGCGCGCGACTGCGTACACGTACCGTTTGGTCTGGTTAGTCTGGAAGATGGCACCATGTCCACCCGTGAAGGCAGAGTCGTCTTCCTGGAAGACGTTCTGAACGGCGCTGTCGATAAAACCAGAGAAATCATCAAAGAAAAGAACCCGGGTGCAGATCCGGAAGCCGTAGAAGAAGTTGCAAAGGCCGTCGGTATTGGAGCCGTCGTATTCAATGAACTTTCCAATTACAGAATCAAAGACTATGTGTTCTCATGGGAACACGTACTCAACTTTGAAGGTGAGACCGGCCCATATGTACAGTACACCCATGCCAGAGCCTGCAGCATCCTGAGAAATGCGGGAGAAGAAATCGTTGCAAAAGCAAAGGCCGGATTCGATGCAAAATACATCACAAGTCCGAGCGCACATGCGTTGGCGAAGCTTTTGTATGAGCTGCCGGATGTAATCGTAGAGGCAGGAGAAAAGTACGAACCGTCGATCGTTACAAGACACGTTGTTGACATTGCTCAGGCATTCAACAAGTTCTATCACGATGAACACATTCTGGTGGATAACGAAGACGAAAAGGTTGCAAAAGTCGCTATGGTTATCGCAGCAAGAAATGCAATCCGGAATGGACTGGATCTGCTCTGCATGAAGGCACCGGAAAAGATGTAGCGGCGAGGGAGTGTTACTATGAGATACGAAGGGAATATATTCAGACCGCCCAGTGAGGCCTACAGCCTGCTCGTTCAGGTAACGATCGGCTGTACACACAACAAATGCACTTTTTGCAGCATGTACAAGGACAAGAAGTTCCGTGTACGCGATCTGAATGAAGTGCTGGAGGATCTGCAGTGGGCGCGGAATCATTACCGCCGTGTGGAGCGGATTTTCCTGTGTGACGGAGATGCGCTGGCGCTGACCAACAGCAAGCTCATGCCGATTCTGAACTTCATTAAGGAGAAATTCCCGGAATGCGAACGCGTGACTTCCTATGGCAGAGCAACCGATGTACTGCGAAAATCGGCTGAAGAAATGAAAGAACTCTACGATGCAGGTCTGACCATGGTCTATATCGGCGCCGAATCGGGAAGCGATAAAGTGCTTCAAGACATCTGCAAGGGCGAAACACGTCAGCAGCTGATCGATGGGGTAAAACACATCGAAGCATGCGGGATGCAGGCATCGGTGACCTTTATTTCCGGACTGGCAGGCAGAGACGGATGGGAAGACCATGCGATTCAGACCGGGACCATGATTTCGGAGATGGAGCCATCCTATGTGGGACTGCTTACTTTGATGGTAGATCCAATCGTGCCGATGGCAAAAGACATTGAGTCCGGCAAGATGCAGCTTTTGTCCGCAGAAGAAGTGATGGCCGAAACCCTGCTGATGCTGAAGAATACCAATGTGACGAAAAAATGCGTGTTCCGAAGCAATCACGCATCGAACTATGTATCTCTTCGAGGAAATCTGCCGGATGATAAAGAACGGATGATGGCCTTGGTCAGAGAGGCTATGGATAATCACGATATGTTCAAGGATGAGCGCTTTAGAGCGCTTTAGGGGAGTATTCGAATGGCGAGAAAGAAAAAAGAAGAAAGTAAGCCAATCATTCATGGCAAGGAGGATATGAACATCCTGCAGGCGCTAGGCGTTACGAGAGCGGTAATCCGGCCGCGGGAAGAAGTTGATATCCAGCTGCGGGAAGACCGCATTGGCCGATATTTCAGAAAGTATCTGAACAAATTTGTTTTTGTTGAGTTTTCACCGGAGTTCATCGCCCAGAATAAAGCCGGCGATCTGATGAAGGGGGTTCCGATCCCACTCCGAAAGAAGGAAGTCAAGGAATTTGCCGGTGGAAATGGCATCGATTTTCTGGTGCTGGCTGAAAATATGGCCTGGGTCATGGGATGTGACCCGCACTTTAAGTACACAGAAAGCTACTGCAAAATCCTGAAGAAACTCTACAACTACAAGCTGTATGAAGGCATGATGAAAGAGGGCAGAGACTTTGCAGAACGTGGAGAAATGGACAATGCGTGCATCCATTTCCGAGCCGCCCTGTGTATGAAGCATGACTACCTGCATGCGATGTATTCCTATGCCAGAGCATGCCGCGTCATGTATGAAAACAGCAGAAACGAAGAATACATCGGACGTTTCAAGGCAGAGGCCCTGGACTGGTTTGAGATTCTGACGGAAACCCACCCAAGATTTGCCATGGGTTATTATTATCTGGGCTATTCCTATTTGAATATGGGCCTTTACGGCAAAGCCCAGCTGGCATGGCAGGGGTTCCTGAAATTCAGCAGAAACGGTAAGGACCGAAGAGAAATCACGAAGCGGCTTAACCAGATCGCGCACCCGGTGGCCATCGAGGATGGATGTCTGAAAATCGGTTCAGGAAGATACGAAGAGGGCATCGAGATTTTGGAACCGTATCTCAAAAGCCAGTTTAACGACTGGTGGCCTTTGCATTACTATCTGGGACGTGGCTACGTACAGGCAGACCGTATTTCCGATGCGGTTGCGGAATTCAAAAAGGTATTGATGAAAAATGGCAGTCACATTGAGACCATGAAGGAGCTGCTTTCGATCTACGAAGCAGAGGATGACAAGGCAAACGCCAAGAAATACAGAGAAAAAATCAAATTGATCGAGACGGCGCAGGAAGAAGAGCGCGTGAAGCTGGTCGAGGCGACTAAGAAAGAGAACAAAAAGCTCGAAGAACAGGAACCGGCACCGATTGCGAAGGATCATCGCGAAAACTTCGATACCGGCGTCGTAGACGAATATGAATCCGGAGATCAGAGAGAATTAACGGAGGAAGAGCAGAGAAGAATCGACCAGCAGGCCGAACGTGAAGAAGCGTCTTCCGGCGATTCAGAGAGCGCATCGGGACCTGCGGGCGGATTGAAACGGGGACTGAGAAAGGCGATGAAGACGAAGAAGAAGTCATAGATTTGTTTTTTGGTGAGACGAGGTGATTGGCATGAAAAAAAGGGTAGTATCAATTTCAATTGCCATCCTGATGGCATTATCGGTATTTGTAGTGGCACCTGATACAGCTTCTGCCAAAAGCGCGAAGTATTGGCTCAAGGTCAACACAAAAGCAAATGTAGTGAATGTGTACAAAAAAACAAATGGCAAATGGGTGCCAGTCAGAGTCATGCTCTGTTCCTGTGGAAGGAGCGGCACAAAGACACCGGCGGGTACTTATTCGGTGAAGAAAAAATGGCGCTGGCACAGACTGATGGGCGGCGTTTCCGGACAGTATGTCAGCCAGTTCTACGGTAACTATCTGTTCCACTCCGTGCTCTATACGCGGTACAAAAAGCCAAACAAGTGCAGCAGAAAACAGTACAATAAACTTGGCAAAAACGCCTCTCACGGATGCGTTCGTCTGGCAACGATGGACGCCAAATGGATTTACAAAAACTGCAAACGGGGCACGAAGGTCACCGTATACAGCAACAAGAATCCAGGACCTCTCGGCAAACCGGCACGTGTCAAGATGGGCGGCAAAGGAAAATACGGCTGGGATCCGACCTATGATTCAAAGAAAAACAAACACTTCAATCTAACCGGACCGGTCATTACGATCAAGAAGGCCGCAACCATTCAGGTGGGGCAGTCTTTCGCAATCAAAGCCGGCGTAACGGCAAAGAGCCCGTATACCTTTGAGAATCTGACTTCCAGCGTTAAAGTTAAAAAGGTCGAATACCGCGCCGCCAATGCAAAAGCTTTTGTCACGGTGGCAAAGAAAGTGGTCGATACAAAGCGGGCAGGAACTTACCGCATCCTGTATTCCTGTTATAACAGCTATTGCGGGAGAAAAACCGTCACGAAGCTGTTTACCCTTACAGTAAAACCAAAACCGGTGGAAGATGCAAATGTGAATAATGTAGGCGAACCGGAAGAAACCCTTGTAGAACCAGCAACCGAGGAAACGGCAGTTCCTGAGACGGAAGCCCTTCAGGAAGAAACGACGGAGGGACTCATTGATGAGAACCAGCCTTCGGATGTAGATCCGGAAGCGATCCAGTCCGAGACCGACCCATCCGAGGTGAATGATCCAAACCTGGACGGCACAGATCCCGGTGGGGAAAACCTGAATGAGGCGGATCCGGGTGGTTTGAGTCTGAATGATCCAGGCTTGAACGGTTCGGAATAGACGAATCCGGAGCTGAATAAAGCGTCTTCATTTGAACTTAAATAAAATGAAAAATTAGGTTGACATCATGTGGCAAGATAATGTATAATACTGCTTGTCGCACGGGACAAAACCTAATATTCCGAGGTAGCTCAATGGTGGAGCAACCGGCTGTTAACCGGTAGGCTGTGGGTTCGAGCCCCACCCTCGGAGCCAAGCTAAATCTGAAGTCCTGAATAGGACTTCAGATTTTATAAGAGATGCCGGCGTGGCGGAATAGGCAGACGCCCGGGACTTAAAATCCCGTGGGTAGTAATACCCGTACCGGTTCGACCCCGGTCGCCGGTACCAACCTTTTTAACAAGGTTGCCGAGATCGAGGAAAACTAAATAAACGTCGCGGGGTGGAGCAGTTGGTAGCTCGTCGGGCTCATAACCCGGAGGCCGAAGGTTCAAGTCCTTCCCCCGCAACCAAGAAGAAACCCGTTAACACCAAGCGTTTGACGGGTTTCACCTTTTTCCAGGAAGCGGGCCGTTGAAGCGGATTGTTGCCCATTTGTTGCCCAAACTGTGTTATTTTTTCTCGCGGGACCGAAGAAGGATCTCCATCGGATCCCGTTCGTCGGTCCGGATCCGTTCTTCTTCCGGAAGATACTTCATCACAGTTTTTGTCACCGATTCGAAGTTCTTCACCAGGCGGTTATAGGACTTCAGCTTCGAGTTTTCCTTCTGTCCGGACTGATTCTCGCCGTTCTGATACGTTTCCGCGATCCCGTCCCGGTTGATTTCTTCCTGGAGATCTTCCAACGTCACCTTCATAAAGGCGTAGTTCTGAAGCAGAGGATCTATAACAGATCGTTCTTTTTCCGGAACCGCTTCAAATGCTGCGCTGATCCTGTCCAGTTCGGACCGGATCCGTTCTTCCTTGCTCTTAATAATACCACCCCCCGATTTATTTTTCTGGTCAAAATGTTCATGCGGTTGACGCGCCGTTATCCGTTTATCGGGTTCCGGGAGATTTGACCGGCCCCTGTCCGGATCACATGGTCACCCGCTTCAATCGTTGATATTTCAATGTTTTTATGGGGTTCTGTGCAAAATGTGCATTTTCAAAGTAAACTTTTCAAAAATAATTTCATGGAGACTTTACTTTCATTTTGCACATTTTGCACAAGTGACACCCCTCGCGAGGAAAACCCCCGCGTGTATATAAATACTTGCATTTCCCGCGCCGGTCCCTTTTGCTTTCGCAAAAAGGACAGACAGGGGGGGATCATTCTTCGAACGACGGGTAGTCTGACGGTACAATTACCTTGTGATCCCTGATCACGTTCCTGACCGTTCGACCGGAGACGGTTCCGGTAGTAGAGAATAACCCCTTGCTTTTTATATCCTCGCTGAAGTTCGATTTGTTGTCCACGCCGAAACCATTGATCCGGCACCACTCCCCGAAGGCGTAGTAAACGTCTTTCAGGGCGACGTTTTCTCCGGGCGTAGAGACCAGGCAATCGTCGATGAAGTTCTGGATCTTGTCTGACTTCTGTCTGTATTCTTCCGTTGCCCGCTTCACCGCGTCGGGTTCTCGAAGGATCTCGCCGTCGTCCTTAAACTTCCGTAGTCCGTCCAGGCACCAGTTGAAGATCCCGGAGATATTGTCCTTCCGCTTCAATCGACCCTTCAGTCGTCGGTCCTGTTCTTCCGGTGTGAAGTGTCGATCGAACGTGATCACCTTCACGCGCTCCGACGAAAACAGGGTGTCGTCCGTCACGACCGGAAGGTAGTTCGTATTGATCACCAATTTGAACACCGGGATAAATTCGAAGAAACGTTCATAGATATGACGCGCCGGAACCGGATCCCGTCCGAGTAACGTCTTCAAAAGCGCAACATCAAACTTCATGCGCTTCGGCGGTTCGCTCATGTGAAGGAACCGGCACCCATTCAGGCGCGCAATATCTTCTGACGCGTTGCGGGAGTTCCGGTCCTTCAGGGCGATGGTCTCCGGTTGCGCGGTCATGCCGTAGTCCCCGAACATATAACCGATCACTTCCAGAAGGGTGGACTTGCCGTTGCGCGTCGTGGATCCGTAACACATATAGCATTGTTCCTGTGTGTTCTCACCCGTCAGGCAATAGCCGAAGATCTTCTGAAGGTATAGGATCTTCTGGTCGTCGTCCATCATTATCTGATGTATGAAGCGGTCGAAGTCTTCCGATCTCGCGTCGGGATCATAGACCACGTTAGAGATCTTCGACAACATGAGCGCGGGATCATGCTGAAGCGGTTCTCCGGTCTTCAGGTTGATCACGCAGTTCTGACAGTTAAAGAGATTTGGATCCCGATCAAAGTCTTCCGCTTCAACGAAGTTATAATCCCGCGCGTCTTCGATGATCCGTTTCCGTTTCGTCCTGTCTCCGTATTTGGAAATAAACTTCGTATAATCCTGATCATCGACCCCCAGATAGTAAACAGTCAGGGCCTTCACAAATGTTTTCATATAGCCTTCGACGACCATCGTCCCGGTGTCGCGCTTCCAGACCCGCCCGTCGTAGTAATACCATTCTTTCGCGGTCACGTTGTAACGTGCCTGGTCTTTGAATACTTCAGAGAAAAGCCGGGACAGGGAAAGGTCGTCCCGCTTCCGGTAGAGTTCCGCGTTATACGGATCTATGGTCCGGATCCGCTTCAACACGTCTTCCGATCCTGTTTCAGTATCACACAGTTCCCAGTCCAGGCGCGCGCCCGCTTCGACGTTCTTTCGATGAATGAAACCGGAGAGAGTGTCTCCGCATTGATCGACCGCCTTCTGGATCGTCGTTTCCCGGTAGTCGTCGCGTTCCCATTTCTCGCGGTAGAGACGTGACGACCGGAAGATCCGGTCCATCTGATCCGGATCACAGTCTGTCCAGAAGGCGAGGATCAGACACAGGGCGAGATCCGCTTCACTCTGGGATCCGTAACCCGCCGAAGACCAGTCACCGGAGAAAAGGTCCCTGAAGCGTCCGCGCTCCGAAGCGTGGTCGATTACCCATTGATCATCATGGAGCGAGGCCCAAGTTTTCGATCTGGCGGTTTTTTTCGCCGTGTCTGGTGTCTTATATCGTTTGTATATTTCATCAATCGCAGACTGGCTTTCTGTCGGTTCTCCCTTGCAAAGAACGTTCCCGGTCAGAGCGCAGAACCGTTTGTCGCCGTACATTTCGACCCCGTTCTGACTGTTCTTGAAGTTCTTCGGAATAGATCCGCGCGTGATGATATGGATCCCGGTTCCGGATTGTGAGACTTCCACAAACTGACCATCGAAGGATCCGACGATCTGTGAAGCGGTTTCGCTCATTTCGCCGTTGTCGTCGATACAATGGTCTATATCAACGAACACCAGTTCATAACGTTTTGATATGATCAGGGCGATCCCGTCGTAATAGTCCGGCCTGGATTCATACTTCCGGACCGCCTGGTCGAAGGCTCCCCACGTTCGCGGGTTCGTCGTTGACGCGCGTCCGTCGTAGTTTGGGGAGTAGGGGACTTTTGTCGGGCGATCATTTTTACCCGGTTCAATTCTCCACAATGCCCAGATCGGAAGGTTCTTCAGGGTTTCAGGATAGTAACGTTTATTCATCGTCAAGTTCCCCCAGTAGTTCGACAGCCGGATCAATCGTTTTCTGTGAAGTCTGGATCCGCGCGGTCGTCCGTTTCACATACTCCCGGAGTTCCGCGACCGTCTCCGGAATGAAGATTCCCGCGTCCGTTCCGGCAATAATGAAGCCGTCGATCCTCGCGTTTTGGATCCTCTGTCTGATCTGGCGTCGATCCTCGCCCAAACCGCGCGCGAGATCAGGCACCGACACCGCGTCGTCGGATCCGTATGGAATACGGTCAAGAATTACCCGGTGCGGACTTTTGGGATCCGCATAATTTTTAATGAATATCTTGCTCATAGTTTCCCCCTGTCTGACCGTCTCCTGTGTTCAGGTAGTCGATCAATTTCCCAAAGTTGATATAGTATTTGTTGCCCGATCTAACGTGGACGATCCGTCCCTGTTTACACTGTTTCCACAGGAAATCGTAGGACAGGCCGGTCCGCGCTGAAGCGGTTTTGATGGTTACCATTTCCGGCACCAGATTAATCAAATTATCATTCATCGGTACCCACCCCCGATAATAATTCCTCGACGCTTTTCTTGTAAAAACGCGAAACACACATGACCAGTTGGAGTTTTGTGTCCAGATCCAGATCCAGATCCCGGATCGTTTGCACAAGGACGGACGCTTTTGGCATTGGAATAAAGGCCGTTTCGTTAGGATCTGCCGTTTCATATTCTTCGGTTCCATAAATTATCATTATTTCGTCCCCCCGTCCTTGACACTATGTTCAATCAGGGCGATGATCCGATTCTGTTCGTCTTCCGGAAGTTCGTCCCGGAGCCGACGATATACGGTCATTTCAGATACGCCCAAAAGTTTGGAAAGACCGTATTGTGTGATGTCATACTCGACCATTTTGATTCTGATTCGTTTGTTTTTCATTTGTTTGTCCTTTCAGGAGGCCCGGCGCGATCGTCAGACCCCCGATCGTAAAAAGTGTTGCAATATGTTTCGTATAGTACTATACTAATGATGAAGGATATTTCACCTTCAACAACATACTATCGTATACAAATACACAAAAGAAGATTCGAAGTCGATTATTTTCGCAACATACAAACACCGCGAAAATGCGCGCAAAAGAGAAGATTCTTGTATAGAAAGGAGTGGAAAATGCCTACAAAAAAATCGTTACTGTTTCCAGAGAAGTTCCCACGCCAGTTAGAAACGTGGCAAGCACAACAAAAGGAACGAGGGAAACCACATTCACAAGGGGAGTTCGCGAGACAAGTCGGAGTTGAATCGTACCGTGTAAGCGATTGGAAGTCAGGAAGACAAGGGATCCCGCATACCTATATCGAAGATATATGTAGGGTTCTGGACGTGTCGCCGGACGTGTACGAGCCGAAAACCCACGCTGAAAAATATCGGTATGATACCGAGTTCATGCAGACGGAAATCGGGAAGTCACACAGTGAATTTGCAAAACAGGAAGGTCTGGATCTGGGACTGATCCGCGCGATCTCGAAGGTCGTTGATTTCAACAAAGAATTTCCTTTATTCGCCCCTTTTGGTCATTGGACGTTAGATCCTAAAACCGGAGAAAAATACTATGACCGCAAAGTCAATTATGCCGATTCGGTTCCGTTCAATAAGACCCTCGACGAAGATCTCCGGTTCCTACAAGTGAACCGGGACGGAAAAACTATCACAATGCACCGCGCCGATCTTGCCTATCTGAAGGAAGTCCAGGATCAGATTGTCCGCTTTGTTGAGTTCTTGTTCTACAAACGTTCGCGGGAGATGGAAGACGAAACAATCCGCTTCAACGAAGATCTGATTGTGACGGAGACCGATTCAGACGGAAACGAAGTAACTTGGAAAAAAGAACCGGACGAAGAATTTGTCCGTGAGCATGATCGGTTCGCGTGGGTTTTCGAACGGATCCGTCCGGAGACGCGGGAAGCAGCACAAGAAGACTGGGATCAGTTCTGGGGTAAAGGGACAGTAATGAAAAAAGAAGGGAAATAACAATGGCGAGTATAACAGAGAGAAGAAACAAAGACGGGAAAATCACTTCCTATTCGATCGTGGTCTATCTGGGACGCGATGAAGCGGGAGATAAGATCAGGGAAACCACGTCATACAGGCCAAAAGCAAAGACCCCCGCAAAGGCCCGGAAGGAAGTCGAAGATTTTGCGAGAGAGTTCGAAAACGCGGTCAAAGACGGAACCGCGTTTACTTCCGGAGACCGGATCACGTTCGCGGAGTTCGTGAAGTTCTGGGAAAACAATTCCCTGTCCCAGAAGGTCCTGTCCGGAACAATGACGAAGCACACGAAGGAAGACTACACCAGGACGATGGATTATCATGTGATCCCGAAAATCGGACACCTGAAAATGAACGAGATCCGCGCGACACACATTGACCGGATCGTGATTGATCTTCTGGACGCGGGGAAAAAGCCGAAGACGATCCGGAACATTTTCAACATTATCAGATCGTGTTTCGAGTACGCCTTCCGGAAGAACATCATCAAAGAAAACCCTTGTCTTCGGTGCGAACCGCTTCCGATCGTTCGCCGGGACGGAGATCTCCACACGTTCAACGAAGATCAGGTCCGGAGATTCCTGAACGACGCATTAACGAGAGAGTATGAAGTCAGGATCAAAGGCCACGCCCGGCAATATACGGCCTATAACGGCACCGGAGAAAAATTCGAGGTCCGGGACTACACCGAACACAGATCTGTCCCGCTTCAGTTCCGCGTTTTTTTCAATCTCGCGATCTTCGGCGGTTTCCGTCGTGGTGAGTTGATCGGATTGAATTGGGAAGACGTGGATCCGGAGAACCAGACGATCAGGATCCGGAAGGCGGTCTCCCTGTCAGACGATGGTCAATATATTAAGGACCCGAAAACGGAAGCGGGCAAAAGGACGATCAAACTTCCGCAGATCTGTTTTGATCTCCTGGACGATCTGAAGCGAGAGCAAAGGACCCTCTGTTTGAAACTGGGGACCGCGTGGGAAGGGTATCGCGGAAGGGACTTCGACCGCAATCCGGTATTTATTACCGCCACAGGCGCGAGAATGAACGTCCAATCACCTTCGGCAAAGTTCCGGAAGATCCTGGTCGCATATAACAAGACCGTCGCTGAAGCGGATCGGCTCCCGCTGATCAGACTTCACGATCTCCGGCACACAAGTGCGTCTCACCTGGTCGCGTCCGGCGTGGATATTGAGACCGTTGCCAAAAGGTTAGGCCACAGTAAACCGTCGTTTACATTGGACGTTTACGGACACGCACTCGAAGAAAATGACGAAAAAGCGTCCGCAAAACTGGAAGAAATATTTTCAAAAGCACAATAGGAAAGGAAGGAAGAACATGAAGAAAGAAACCACTACAATCAACGACGTTAGAAGAAAATGCTCCGATCTGGTTATCTCCGGAAGACGTAAAGCGGTTGAAAATGCGCTGATCAAGTTCAACGTCCAGAAGATAACACAGATCCCGGAAAGCGAGTTCGGGCGGTTCATGGAGTGCCTGGACGCGTGTCTGTAAATTGTTGCCCATTTGTTGCCCAAAGTTAGACGGCGCGAAAAAATACCACAGAAGATACAAGAGAAAGCACCGAAGATACAGAAGCTACAAAAGCCGTGTTGCCCAAGAAAACGTTGAAATATCAACAAGGATCGGCTCATAACCCGGAGGCCGAAGGTTCAAGTCCTTCCCCCGCAACCAAGAATATTAAAACGGTAGCAACGCTACCGTTTTTAATATGGCTCTGTTAAATATGGGCGGCTCTGTTAAATATGTTGGGATGGGGTCTACTCCAAGTACTTTTATAATGTGCTATAATGTTCGTAAATCGTTCTAAAGAGAAATAATATGATAATACCTCTTGGAATAGTAATCACAGAGAAGGAAAGGACTTAAATATGAGAGAAATGGCAGAATTCAGACACATGAGATTATCAGAAAACCAGATGACAGACGAAGATGCAATAAAGCAGTTGGAAAAGGCGTCCCACGGGACACTGGCACTCGTAGGCGACAATGGATATCCGATTACGATTCCAATCAACTTCGTGTACAAAAACAATAAGATCTTGTTCCACGGGGCAAACGACGGTCAGAAATACAATCTGATCCAGAATGAACCAAAGGCATCCTTCTGCGTCATCACAAAAGACGATATCCGTCCGGAATTCATTACAAGTCTTTATGAAAGCACGGTCGTTTTCGGGACAGTCCGTGAGATCGAAGATGATGGAGCAAGGATGGACTGCCTTATCAGTATTCTGGAAAAATATATGCCGCAAGTCATGGAAGAAGGCAGGAAGTACATTCAGGACAGTTGGGATGCCGTCGCATGCTTTGAACTGGAAATAGAACACATCACCGGTAAATTCGGCACAGAATAGGACTGAATAGCATGACGGATTGAACCTTAGGCCGGAAGAACGTGGCAGCATGATTTCAAGTGCCTGAGACCAGGCAGCGCAGACTGGCGGATGCGAAGCATACGCGCAAGTCCTTCCCCCGCAACCAAGAAATTAATCGCTGAAGCCCAGTAACACCAAGGGTTTCAGCGATTTTGCAGCCTTAGGACTTTTACACCCGGAGGTCAGACCCATAGTAGCTTGTTGTTTCATGGCATAATGTGTTGATTTCACGAGATACGGAATGATACAATATGATACGAAAGATGCGGTAATTGTGAGCTTGGGGTTTAGTGGAGGATTAATACGAGTATGGGAAAACTAGTTATTATCATTTGCGTTATATTATTGGCTGCCATCAGCGCAGTGATTTTTCCAAAAGACAAAAACGATAACAAAGTC
>CADBJW010000015.1:0-5619 GCA_902795135.1 uncultured Eubacteriales bacterium | reverse complement strand
GAGAAAGGCCGAAGGAAAGTATAGCATACCGGCGATTAACTCCGGACAGACAAGTACAAACACGTATGCACGAAAGGATAAGTCCTGGAGCAGTGTTCCAGACTTTTTCTATAAGATGATAAAGGGTAAAGATAAGAAGTAAAGGAGATTAGAGCAATGAGCAAAAAGAAGAAACGGAGCGTTCCTGTAGCTCCACCAAAGCAGGAAAAGAAAATGGTCATTGACATGAACGCTGTGAATCTCAAGAAGGAGTACACTGTTCCAGGATTCAGGACAGGACGTCATATGACCGAGAAGGACAGACCGCGTAAGAAGGACTGGAAAAGAGAATACGAGAGAGGAAAAGAGCCGGGCAGGTACAACAATGATACCAGGTCCGGCTCTTTCTTTTCAGGGCCCATCTTCTCCCGACAAGTCGAATACTTTTTTTGTGCATAATGAATAGAGCTGAGTTATTGAATGGTGAGGTGCAATTCGTTATAATGCTCGGAAAAGCAGTATTTGAAGGAAGGACGATCCCATGTATTTCGCTAGAGGGACAGAAGGTTTTTCACAGTGGGTATGATCCGGAAGAGAAAGAACTTCATGACATAGAAATTCTGATGCAGATAACAAAAGGGATGGTAAAAAGGGATAAATGAGTAGAAAAACAATCATACTGAGCCTTCTTATGGCTATGATACTAACCGCGCTTACAGCATGCGGTTCAGAAAAGGAAAAGCCACTTGAATCTGGCGACATAACAAAAGAAAACGTATCACAGGTGTGCGAAATCCTAAATGAGGCAGGGCTTGCCAATGTGGATGTGTTTGAAAAATGGGTGAGGGATTCAGCAACCGGAGTGTCAGGAGACAATTCGGAGGAATCTGGCTTTACTGATGCCGATTGCCGTATGACAGTTATGCTTCTCGCAGGAGACCTGATTAAATATGACAGCGTTGAAGAGGATTATGATGGCACCTATCTGATGTTCGATGTGGATGCGATAGAGAATAACGACGAGTACAGCATGCTGAAAAATAAGAAACAGTTATTTACTACAATGTTTGGAGAAATGACGATTTCTGATAATGGCTTTGCCGAGACTCTATCGGAGAATTGGAGTAAGCATGGAATAAAGGTGGAGAGCGATAAATGCTGCGTCATCAGCATCCTGTTCAATGCTTATAACGAGGACAACGCATTCGTTGGGCACACCGGTATTTTGATTGATTGCAGAGATATGGAATCTGTCGATAGCAATTATTTGTTCGTGGAGAAGATCGCTTTTGGCGACCCGTTCAAAATCACACTCGTAAAAGATGAGAATGATCTCATAGAGATGCTTTCCGACAGACCGGACTACAGATCAGAAGAGGGATAAAAACGGGGAGATAATAGGAGAACTGAAGCAATGAACTTGTACTACTGGCTAAGGGTAGATTAAACCAATGAGCAAAGAGCCGGGCAGGTATCGTGATGATATCGGGTCCGGCTTTTTTTATTCACCGTCGGGAATGGAAACCATCAATAGTATCGTCCAGGAGGAAACGGATCAGCTGCTACTGAACATCATCGATCAAGACCATGTCCGACACGCAGATTGGTTCTTACGGACGAGGAACAGGCATCGGAACTATCGATATTGACATATGTCAATAATCAAGTATAATGAATGTAGTTATTGACATATGCCAGAAAGGATTCGACATGTCCAGACCAAAGAGATGCAGGAGAATATGCGGGTATCCGAACTACTGGAGTTTTCTGCCGGAAGGATCAGAAATTACGGAGACGATTGCGTTCAAATTGGATGAGCTAGAGACCATTCGTCTTATCGACTATCAGAAGATGACGCAGGAAGAGTGTGCGGATGCGATGGGAGTATCGCGAGCGACAGTGACAGGCATCTATGAACAGGCACGTTTCAAAATAGCAGATGCCATGCTGAACGGGAAACGGATCCGCATCACGGGCGGTTCCTATCGGATCGATTCCATTCCGGCAAGTGCTCAAATCAAGGAAAAAGGAGACGATATTATGAGAATTGCAGTTACATACGAACAGGAAATGGTTGGACAGCACTTCGGGAGAACAGAACAGTTCAAGGTCTATGACGTTCAGGATGGACAGATCACATCATCCCAGGTCATTGATACCAATGGAACAGGCCATGGGGCGCTTGCGGGATTTCTCCGCGCGGCCGAGGTCGAAGTGTTGATCTGCGGCGGCATCGGCATGGGCGCGAGAATGGCGCTGGAAGAAGCGGGAGTAGAGATTTTGCCGGGCGCAGCGGGAAATGCTGATGGGGTTGTCAAAAGCTATCTGCAAGGGACACTGGAATACGATCCTGACACCGCATGCAATCATCACGATCATGAGCATGGTGAGGGACACGAATGTCACCATGGCGGTTGTAGCTCCCACAGCTGTCATTCATAATTAATAAAGGGAAAGCGAAGCAGAAAGGAGTCATGAATATGACAAAAGTCAGAATCACTTCCGGCGATTACTGTTTTATCGCTGAGCTTCTGGAAGAAGAAGCACCAAAGACATGTGAAGCATTCAAAAAAATGTTGCCTTTGAAAAGTGAAATGATTCATGTGAGATGGAGCGGTGAAGGTGTCTGGATCCCATATGGGGATCTGCGTCTTGGGCTGGATTATGAGAACCATACGTCGCATCCTTCCAAAGGTGAAATGTTGCTTTATCCGGGTGGGATCAGTGAAATGGAAATCATACTGGCCTATGGCAGATGCTGTTTCTCCAGCATGCACGGTCAGCTTTCGGGGAACCACTTCCTGACAATTAAAGAAGGTTTGGACGATTTGTATGATTTCGGTCGTAAGATTCTGTATGAAGGCGCGCAGCCAATTGAGATCACCGTCGTCGAATCATAATGGCATATTACAAAAGCAAAGAGCCGGGCAGGTACACGATGATACCAAGTCTGGCTCTTATTTTTCATGGTCTATGTGCTCCCAACAAGCCGAATGCATTTTTTGTGCATAATGAAATTGGCGGAGTTATTGAACGGTGTGATGCAATCCATTATAATACTCGGAAAGTTGCAGTTATAAAGATTATGAAAAAGGAAGGGGAGACAGATGGGTATTAGAAATGTAATGGGATATGCAATTGGCTTCATCTTGTTCATTGTTCTTATTCCGGCTCTTATGTGGTGGGTATCCGGTCAGGTGGCTTTTGCTGTAGGAAAAATGATATGCTTCGCGTTGTTTGCTGCAGCTGGAATTGCCCTGAGCATATGGTCTATTGTGCATATGAAAATTGCTGGCAAAGGTAACCCTTTGGATGCATTCAATCATGAGATTGCGCCTCGAACAAGTAACCTTATGACAGATGGACCATATAGGATCTGCCGAAATCCTATGTTACTTGGAGTCTTTATTTACTATATTGGTGTTCTGATATATCTTCATACGTGGCAGGCGCTTGTGATTTTTGCGATTTACGTTTTGATTATGATGGGGCAAGTCCACAAGGAAGAAAAACGGCTCGAGCAGGATTTTGGTGAAGAATATCGAGCATATAAGAAGAAAACGAAGAAGCTGATTCCTTTTGTTTGGTAAAATGGAATACGAGAAAAGCAAAGAGCCGGGAAGGTATCGTGATGATATCAGCACCGGCTCTTTTGTATATTCAGGAATTGTGGTACAGTTTGAATATACAGCATAGAACAGATAATCGAGAGGAGAAAAGAAAAATGGATAAGATTTATACAGAAAAAGCACCTGCAGCAGTAGGGCCGTATTCTCAGGCTGTCGTAATCAACGGAATGGTTTACACATCAGGGCAGATTGCCCTGGATCCGGCAACAGGAGAGCTTGTCGGGGAAACGATAGAGGAGCAGACTGAGCAGGTCATGAAGAATCTGATGGCTATACTGGAGGCCGCTGGGACAAAGCCGGAAAATGTGGTGAAGACGCTTTGTTTCCTTACTGATATTAATGATTTTGCAGCATTTAACGAAGTGTACGCCAAATACTTCACAGAGAAACCTGCCAGATCATGCGTCGGGATTCAGGCATTGCCGAAGGGCGCCATCTGCGAAGTGGAAGTCATAGCTGCGATTTGATCAGTTTGGAGTAGGAAAAATGAAACAATATATTGTAGATGCTTTTACGAGCGAGCCGTTTGCGGGGAATCCGGCTGCGGTCTGTGTCATGGAAAAATGGCCGTCGGATGAAGCAATGATGAAGCTTGCCATGGAAAACAACCTGTCCGAAACAGCCTTCATCGTGAAGGAAGATGCAGGGTATCATCTGAGATGGTTTACGCCGGGAACAGAGGTGGAACTTTGCGGTCACGCCACACTGGCGTCGTCCTTTGTGATTTTGAATTATTATGAACCGGACAGTGACAGAGTTCAATTCAATACGCTAAGCGGGCAGTTGACTGTCACCCGCAAAGGCAATCTTTATGAAATGGACTTTCCGACCTTTGAGCTTCGGGAAATACCCGTGACAGATGATATGGAGAAGGCTTTCGGAGTGCGTCCGATCAAAGCGGTCCTTGGACTTGACCTTGTTTGCGTATTCGATGATGAAAAACAGGTGCGCGAGATGGACCCGGATCAGAACGGGCTGTTAAAAATCGAAGGACGGATACAGAATGCGACAGCAAAAGGAAAAGAAACAGATTGTGTTTCCCGAAGCTTCTGCCCTAAAATATCTATCCCTGAGGACCCGGTCTGCGGAGCTGCTCATTGCCAGATTGCAGACTATTGGGCAAGTGAACTTGGAAAGAACGAGATCGAGGCATATCAGGCGTCAAAACGCGGCGGTTACCTGCATTGTGAGCTGCTTGGAAACGGAAGAATAGCCATAAGCGGCGCCGCAACACTTGTGGCGATATCAGATATTGTTGCTGATTTATAATGCAAAAGCAAATAAAGGCGAATGGCAGTAGAATGTAATTAATCAATTCGGCTCATACAAAGGGGCATAAATGTTGCACATAATCAAAAAAGTAGAGGAAAAAGTGGGGATCAAAACGCCGAGACAGCTCGGAGCCGTTGGTACTGCTGGATTTCGGAAAAAGCGTGTCCCATCCCCGCAACCAAGAACACAATCGCTGGAGCCCAGTAGCACCAAGGGTTGCAGCGTTTTGCATATTCTGGAAGTCGGTCTGGAAAATGGTAAAATATAACAAAATATCAAGTCTGTATCAAGTCATATCAAGTGGACTAAAATCGAGGGGATATAGGCCGAAACCGTTGAAATGGCTAGATTCCAACATTCCGGTACATTCAGAGTGCAGAAATCAGAGGTCGAACGTTTTATATCTTGTGTAAAATTAGTGTATATTGGTTATTGTAAGTTATCGCAACTTGCTGTATCTTCCTGCTGAGAGAGCACAAAATCGCCGCATTGAGGTCCAAAATGGCTGGATTTCACCCGGAGGGCGAAAGCGCGTATCTTGTTGTATATTAGCGAAAGAGTTCTGAGCGGACAAGATCGTATGATACAATATATTTATACGGATACAGTAATCGTAGCCTGCGGGGTATAGTGGAGGAACAATACGAGTATGGGAAAACTAGTTATTATCATTTGCGTTATATTATTGGCTGCCATCAGCGCAGTGATTTTTCCAAAAGACAAAAACGATAACAAAGTC
>CADBJW010000014.1:87756-102506 GCA_902795135.1 uncultured Eubacteriales bacterium | reverse complement strand
TACAGAAGGAGTCCTTGATCAGCAGAATATCTCCCGCGTCAACGTCTTGATTGAAGATTTCATCACGGCAGTTATTCCCATATAAATAGTAGTAGTAGAGATTGGTACCATAGTCGATCGGCAGATTTTCCAGGAGCTCGTCATTGCAGAGTATGTCAAAATCACCGGTTTCATCGAAATTCCTCTGCGGAGAGATAAATCGGAGATGTGTATCGTACAGCGGGTAGCGGCGGATAAAATCGTCTCTGCCATTATATTTCCCCATGGCTTTCATCCCAAGTTCCCCAACAAAGGCGTTGCGATAGACCTCGCGTCCAATTTTGTCTTCATCAATATGATCGACCGCAAGATTCTGGTCAAACCGCTCATTTAATTCATTTGCAAGCAAACGCGCCGCCATCAGACCAGCGTCCGTATTCCAGTGATGGTCGGTTTTATAAAACAGATCAGAGCGGTCAGGATCTTCTCCAAATTCACTTCGGTACGCATCGCGCAGATCGAGAACGGAAACACCCTGTTCTTCAAGCACCAGTTTCACGTAATCTGCATATGAGTTTCGGGTGCAGCTTACTCCGAAAGACGTGATGTCTTCATCATACAGAGGTTTTCCGGGCACAATGACCATAAGGAAATTCATTCCCTGACGTTCACATAGCTGACGCAGCTTCTGCACATTTTCCCCAGTGTACTCAGCATTTTCGTTAGGACTTCCCTTCAGGATCATCCCATAGTCATCGATGACATAGCTGTCCTCTGGGTAATACCGCTTTCCAATGGCTTTGTTTGTGAGCTGAAACGGAGCCAGAAGAACGGGCTTACCCGGCAGCATATCATTGATCAGGGCTTCTCTCTCCGTCGCTTCACTGCAAACCAGCTTTGAGATATTGCACGTCCCTATCGTATGCAGTGTCGTGACGAACCCCAATAGAACAAAGACCAGAAGGCCGGCGAAAAGAAAGAATCGGGTGGTTTGTTTTTTCATGTTCCGACCTCCTAAAACTGAAAGTACAAAAACGGATTATAGCTGCCATTGACGAGAAACGAAATCGCCAAAAGCAAGAGCGCAAACAGTACAAAGGCACCGGCCGGGATCATGTATTTCCCAGTCCATCCGGTTTCCAGACGCCTTTTGATTGCCTTTGGAAGAGAGCTGGAGAAAAAGATTCCAGCTATAAGCCACGGAATCGCCTGTATAAACCAGAAATAGGTCAGTGACCCCTGCGAGGCACAAAGCAGCCACCGTGACGGTGAGAACAGCCCCGTGATGATGCCCACCGCGACAGCAAAAGATTCCGCCCGGAAGATCGTCATCAAGAGCATGATCCAGAGCAGTATTGCAACACGATAGGCACGCCGAAAGAATGCCCCTCGCGTTTCAGGCAGAATCAGGAATTTTTCCAAAATCAGCAGGATACCCCAGAGCAGTCCCCACACGATGTAGGTCCATCCGGCGCCATGCCATAATCCTGTCAAAGCCCAGACAATCACTAGATTGCGGATCGTCACCGCGGTTCCGTGCCGGCTGCCGCCAAGGGGAATGTAAACATAATCCCGGAACCAGCTCGATAGCGAAATGTTCCATCGCCGCCAGAAGTCTTTGCCGTTGACAGACAAATATGGATCCCTGAAGTTTTCGGGAATGTGGAACCCGAACATGCGAGCCAGCCCGATGGCCATATCCGAATAACCTGAGAAATCGAAGTAAATCTGCAATGTGTAAGAGATCACGCCCATCCAAAGCACCGGTGCCGGAAGTACCTGATCGTTGTAGGTGTCAAACACCAGGTCCGCGACGATCGCCAGGTTATTCGCGAGCAGGACTTTTTTACAAAGGCCGCGGCAGAACCGCATAAATCCTTCGCTGACGTCATCGATCGAGAAAGGTCGTTCCTGCAGCTGCGGGTGGATTTGATCGTAGCGGACGATCGGACCGGCAATGAGCTGTGGAAATAGTGCCAGATAAAGCGCAACGTAAAGTGGATTCCTCTGCGGTGCTTCTCCCCGATAGATATCGACGACGTACGAAATGGCCTGAAACGTATAAAACGAGATGCCGATTGGCAGGATAATATTCAGGGAAACCGGATGTCCTGTTGTGAGCGTCGTCACTGTTTCAGTAAAGAAGTTCGCATATTTGAAAACGCCGAGGACAGCAATATCCCCCGCCGCACAGAGAATGAGTGAGGCTTTCTTTTTTACTTGGGAAGTGCTGTTTCCAACCATAAGACCCATGAACCAGTTCCACAAGATCTCAGCGATAAACAGGAACACAAAGAGAGGCTCTCCGCTGGCATAGAATACAAGACTGCTGAACACGAGCCATCCGTTTTTATATTTGCCCGGCAAGAGATAATACCCTGCCAACGTGATGGGCAAAAACAACAATAAGAATGTCAAAGATGAAAAGACCATAATAAATCGAGAGTGTGAAATAATTTCTGTAAATTATCCGACTATGGTAAGTCGGGATGAGAATCGGTCCGAATAACCGATTCCGATTGACACAATCAATATAAAAAACATGCTCAGGCAAGTCAAGGCAGACCTCTGTGCGGAGGTCTACAATCTGAGAGGAGGAATCATTTCCTCCTCGCTCCGCCTACACCCAGCATTCCTTAAGGACGCGTTCGACGTTTTCGTGAGTGAACTTGTCGAATTGTCGTTCGGTCATGCCTCTCTTCTTGAGGGCCTCGAAGAGAACTTCCATGTGGTCGCAGCTCGGAATCTCAAGATCCGTTATCCCGCCATCAAAATCGGTCCCGATGGCGATGAAATCCTCTCCGCCCTTGTTGATCATATACATGGCATGATCACAGAGTCTCTCAACCGTACTGGTTTCATTGTCGATATCTTCATTCAGGAAACCGCCGTAAAAATTGAGGCCCGCAATTCCTCCTTTGTCTGCTATGGCCCTAATCTGATCGTCTTTCAGGTTTCTTGGCGAAGGGGAAAGTGCAAAGGCATTGGAATGGGTCGCAACAAAAGGCTTCTTCGTGAGTTTTGCTACATCGTAGAAGCCGCCTTCGTTAAGATGCGATACATCGATTACGATTCCAAGATCATTCATGACAGGAATCGCCTCCCTCCCGAAATCCGTAAGTGGCTTCATCATGAGTTCGCTGTCTTCGCTGTTGCACTGGCCAAAGCAGTTCGGATCATTCCACGTAAGTGCCATGACCTTTACGTCCAGATCCGCGATCTTCCGCAACATCTCCATATCGTAATTTACGAGGGCACCGTTTTCAATCGTAAGGATGCAGGATATCTTACCCGCTTCCTCATTGGCCTTTATGTCCTCAAATTTTCTTACAAAGGCAAAATGCTCCCTGTCCTCCTCGATACTTCTTAAAAGAAGATTTCTCATGTCATGAAGCAGGTCGAAATGATCGGGATAATGGTCGTATCCAAACCATTCTTCTATCTCACTCTGAGGAAGAAAAGCCGCAAACATCTGCGCTTTGGACGGGCTGTTTTTGAGTTTACGGAAGTCGATCTGAGTGTGATCCAGTTCCTGAATGGTATCCTTCTTCTGCGCGAGCCCTACCATAAGAGTATCGCAATGCATGTCAATGTATCCCATGTTGTCCCTCCTGTCTAATCGTCATCATATGCTTTCCATCGTCGTTATATGCTTTTCACCGTCGCTATATGCTTTTGTACTGGTCAAGTGGTTCGGTATATTTCGGATTTTCTTTATTCTTACGGATGAAGACGACCAAAACAATGATGATGACCAGCTCAAACACTGCCAGCGTTAAGGCTATCACAGAGGAAATATCGCCATAGACGCCAAACTCATCACTGAGTGAGAAATCATAAAGACCGTGCAGTAGGAATGCAATAAGAACGCCAAGAACCGCGTAGCCCTTCTTGTTTTCCTTTACGCTCTTACCATAGAAATATCCTACAATGGCAGCGAATCCTCCATGTGGAATCGATATGCCCCTTATCAACATTACCAAAGGGCCGAATTGCAGCACATATACTATGCTTTCCAACAATCCGAAACCGATTCCGACAATCGTCGAGTAAACAATCAGCTCCATCCATGTATGTTCCCCTTCAATCTTCTTAAGCTTACGCCGGAACATATAGAACTTAGACAGTTCTTCACTCAGCGCAAGCGTGATAAAGGTGTGCAGCGCCGCATACAGCAAAGGCACCGCTCCCCTCAGGCCGGAAAGCCTTAACAAGAGATCCGTACTTCCTGAAAGAAGTATGACTGGCAGAATGACCAACAGCCCTGCGACCAGCATCCGGTTGCAATTTGTTTTATACAATACACTTTCTTTGTTCAAATACCCTCTTAACCAGAAGAATACGAGCAGTGACGGAACGCATCCTGCCAGTAATGCAAGGATTATAGCAATCATAGGTGTATTCCTTTCTCACACATTCACAACCAACGGTTTATGGTATCAGTATAGCTTATTTTTCAGGAGATGTCTCCACTTTAATGGAAAAAGATGTCAGTCTTCCCGCCCTTGTTTTCTTAATTATTTCAGGTATAATGAGGAGGATTGTTTTAGAGAAAGGAGGGAATCGTGTGAGCAGGCGAATCAATATTCTAATACTGTTTCTGGTGCTTGCACTTTTCCTTTGTGAAATCAATTTTACTGTAGCCGACACCTCCTACAGCCAATGGTCCAATGAACGATCTGCAAAGGGCACTGTTCAGGACCAGTCTCTTTCATCGGGTGCGGATACTGCCCTTGTTGAACTTGGCACCACCGAACTAATAAGTGGACCCAACGGTTCACTGTTCGAAATCAGGTCACAATCAAAAAGAACCGTATTTCAGCGACTTGGAATAAGGCTCCTACTGCTGATTGTTTCGGTTTTCTGTATTCTCAGGATTGCCTTGCAACGTCTAAAATGCAGGGTTTTCTTGCCTGAACAATCTATTACCTCATCGATCATTCTATGTTTTATTCACAGTAAGGATGGAAAAAAATAACTCCTGACCGATTGTTTTAACCCTGGTATCTCCAGATACTTAGGGCTTATTTTGCGTGCAACAGAACGGATCAATAGAAAGGAGTTAACAACCATGTTTAAAATCATAATCAATGTAACACTAGGAATCGTGTTCGCATTTTGTGCGGCAATGATATTTTGTCTACTGCTGGCGGATAAATTCTTCCTGCGAAAAAACAAGAAGCATAAACCGTCCGACCCGGCTTCCGGGAATGATATTGGGGAGGAATCGATAGATAAGTCTTTAAGGAAATGATATAATAACCCCAGATAATCCGAGTAATCCCGTCACTCCTGATAACCCTGGCAATACCAACGGTTCCGGTACTATGATTAATGGTCGCAACTGACCGAGAGTTTAATGTGATGAATCTGGAAAAAACAATCCATTCATTAAAGCAAAAGCTTTACTCTGTAAAATGCTTTGATACACAAGAAGAGGCCGCTGTTTATCTCGACACGCAAATAGACGGGAAGGTCGTCGGTTTTGGTGATTCCAAAACCATGATCGATATGAGACTCTATGACAGATTGTCAAAACACAACACCGTCTACGATCCGAATCAGGGTGTCGATTACAGTGGCTTTTTGGCGCTCGCAAAAAAGTGCCTGACAACCGATATTTTCCTGACCTCAGTAAATGCAATGGCTGAGACCGGTGAGATGGTAAATATCGACGGTACAGGCAACCGCGTGGCAGGGCCAAAAAACTCCCTGAAATATGATCTGCCGACCCCTTGCGTGGTCCACTACAAAAAAACCGGCGCATTAAAATGTTTCGACTGCTCCCACCCGGAGCGAATCTGTAACTGCATCGTCACCTATCTGAGAAAAATGGAAGACGTAGAGGATGTTGAAGTCATCCTCATCAACGAAGAGCTTGGGTTTTAAAGCTTTTGTATGGACTCCACCGCCTTCAGGAACAGTACGCCATGATCCAGCACGGCATCGGTCACTAAATCCTGATACGTGTCTTCTGCCTCCACGAACTCGTCTCCGTAGAGTTTGAGCATAACGTCTGCCTTTGGGCTTCTGTTAAAGCCTGCCCCCAGATTTTTACTTCCGTCGTCCTCATCCTCCATGATAAGAACCGGGAAGGAGTACAGGAGAACAGAACCATTCTCATTTGTATCCTCATCGGCAAGGATCGCCTTCTCTTCATCCGTCAGCGCTACATCCAGTTCCTTTAGATCTGCTACTTCCATCATCAGGCTCTCCGTATACATGCCCACGTGTTCTGTGATCAGTTCCGCAAAGGTATGTGCCAGCATGCTGTACTCCTGACCAAAGTCCGGATGGTCTTCTACTTCAAGCTCTGCAATGCTGACGCCTATTTCGATTTCCTGATCATGATTGAGAAACACATCGAATCGGAATATTTCTTCCACATCTCCGCCGAATTCTTCTACATCGTCATCTTCCAGGCCGTCAACCATGACACCCAAATCCTCAAATATGCCCATTGATTTCCTCCTTAGTCTAAATTCCTTTTGACAGTATTATAACATCTGAAGGGTGTGTTTCCTAATCAATCAATTCAATTGATACATAACATCCAATTAATTAATTAGACAAATTTATTTCATCATGGTACCCTTTCCTTGAAAAGCATCACCACACGCCTTTGATAGACAGGAGAACCCATGACGAACATGATGAAAAAAATAGTATTTATGCTTCCAATTATCGCCGGCATTTGCTGGGGTTGCTGCGGCGTCTTTGTGAGGGCTTTGGATGAAGCCGGATTTAACAATATTACGATTACCTTTTCGAGAGTCATAATCGTAGTGATCCTATTTGGGCTTTTTCTTATGGTATATGACCGCCGCCTGTTCCACATTGAGCTCAGACAGATTCCGTTGATTGCGCTGCTTGGCATCTCCGGACAGTTTCTGTTCAATATCTGCTATAACACGGCCATCTTGAAGCTGAGCCTTTCTCTGGCGACGATTCTCCTCTGCACCGCTCCTGTTTTTGTAATTATTTTTGGTGCTATTTTATTCCACGAAAAAATCACGCCGGTACGCGTGATTTGTATGATATCGGTTTTGGCAGGCTGTGTTCTCCTCAGCGGCATCGTCGAATCCGGCGGCCTTATGTGGAGTGTCTTTGGTCTTGCCATGGGAGTCGGCACTGCCATTTGCAACGCAGTATCCACCATGGCGACAAACGAGGCGTCAGACATCCAGAAAATCCATCCTCTAACGGTTCAGTTTTACGCTGCGCTTTTCGCGCTGCTTCCCATGCTGCCCTTTGCGGATTATTCCGCCGTCGGCAATTTCATCGCTGTAAGTCCTGCCGCCCACATTCCTTACCTGATTGTCTATGCCCTGATTGCGGCCCTGCTTCCGAATCTGCTGTTCAACATTGCGTTCAAATTCATGGATTCGGGGATCGTTTCCATTCTGGCCTCCGGCGCTGAGCCGACATCGGCACTGATTTTCGGGCTTTTGGTGTATCGTGAAGTGCCGACCGTCTTTGGCCTGATCGGAACTGCCCTTGTCATTGCAGCCATCATCGTTCTGACCAAATCGGTTTCGTCCGAAAAAGCATAGACGCCTCAGGACGGTGCCATAGGGCGTGCTATAGGGCGTGTTATAGGGTGGCGGCCGATTACTGGTTTTCGGCCGCCCAAATCAGCTCTTCCAAAGTCTGATAGAGGTGCTCCGGTTCCACCGGTTTTGATAAGTGGGCATTCATCCCCACCTGAAGGGACCGCTGCACGTCTTCATCAAAAGCATTCGCCGTCAATGCAACGATCGGGATGCGTTTCGCATCGGGACGAGCTGTCGCGCGAATGGCCTTCGTTGCCTCCAGGCCATCCATCTCCGGCATCCGCACATCCATGAGAATTGCGTCATAATACCCTTCTGGATGGTTGGTGAACATCTCAACGGCGATTTTACCATTTTGTGCATGTTCAATTTCCGCGTCACGCAGCTGAATGAGCTGTTTCATGATCTCCGCATTGATGATAATATCTTCCGCCATGAGAACTCGTCTGCCCTTTAGACTCGCACGGTTTTTCTTGTAGAACAGATTCATGTTGTTCTTTCTGGCAATCCGCTGGAACTCGTCTATGACGTTGGACGCAAACAATGGTTTTGCCAGAAAACTGTCTACACCCACGTGGAGCGCATCATCCACGATCTCATCCCAGTTAAAGGAAGTCAGGATAATAACGGTTGTTTCTTTGTCATACTTTTGTCGGATTTGCTTCGCAACCTCAATTCCGTCCATCTCCGGCATTTTCCAGTCCAGAAGAACCAGATTATACGGAATGTTTTTTGTGTGGGCGATTTGAAGCATGTTGAGGGCTTCCTGTCCGCTGAGACTGATGTCTGCCTTGATTCCGACCTCATCGAGGACGAGCCTGGCGTGTTCTGCTGCGATTTCTTCGTCATCAACTACCAGAACGCGCATGTCTTTCGGTTTCATATAGTTTTCGTCCAAATCGCTGAAATTACTGTTTTTGAGTGTAATGACCACCGTAAACTCAGAACCGACGCCTTTCTCAGACGCAACGGAAATGGAGCCATTCATCAGTTCCACAATATTCTTGGTGATTGCCATCCCAAGCCCGGTGCTCCCGTACCGGTTGGCTCTGCCGCTGTCCTCCTGGGTAAAGGAATCAAAAATATGAGGGATAAAGGATTCATCCATTCCAACGCCGGTATCCTTTATCACAAATCGCAGCGTTGTCTGGTCATTGTATACTGCCGTCCGCTCCACAGACATAGATATGTTCCCCGGGGCTTCGGTAAATTTGATTGCATTTGAGAGAATATTGATCAGCACCTGCTTCAGTTTCATGTCGTCGCCGATGTAATAATCGCTGATGCCTCCCGTAACGGTGCACTCGTATTTCAATCCCTTCTCGTCGCACTGGGACATAACCATCGTATTGATCTGTTCCAACATGTCGCGGAAGGAAAAATCTTCTCTCCGTATCGTCATACGACCCGATTCGATGCGGCTCATATCCAGAATGTCATTGATCAGTCCCAGAAGATGCCTTGCGCTGTTTCCGATTTTATCAAGATAATCCCTCGTTTCCTCCGGCAGGTTTGGATTTCTCTGTGCCAGGCTTTCCAGTCCGATAATCGCGTTCATCGGCGTTCGGATTTCATGGCTCATATTGGAGAGAAATGTTGTTTTCGCCTTATTTGCCGTTTCGGCAGTAATCAGGGCGTCACTCAATGCATGCTGCTGAGCCATGGACTGCCGCATCTCCTCATCGATATCAGAGAACCCGACACCGACGGCATGAATCATGTTATCTGTCCTGTCCTCAGGGCGGCGAACTCCCGCCATACGCAGCATCGTATATACTTCCTTGCCCTGTCGCGTTTCCAAAAAACGATAGGAGATAACGGGCTGCTTCTTCAAAGCACGGCGAATGTTTTCCGGCTGAATGAACTGTATATATCCTTCTCGGTACTGTTCTGCCACATGGTCCATGGCATATTGTGAGAAGTCATGCAGATAATCAAACTGTGCCCCTACGACAGGCGCTTCCTCTAAGGTCGGATCGCTCCGGTAACACACGGCTTCGTTTCTGTCCAAATCCACATAGTATACACTTCGGTAGTCGGATGACAGCGCCGTAATCATCTTGCTTTGCCGCTCGCTGTTTTGCTGTTCCTCCTGGTATGCCTCCATCTTGGCTTCGAAGGTTTTGGCTTCTACCATTTCTGTAACATCGGTACAGATGCCAAGCAGACACTTTCTGCCGTTTTCGTCGGTGAAGGCTAATTTCGTCGTTTGGAGATTTCGAATGACAGTACCTGCTGCATTTGGCACGTCCTCAAAGAACACGTATGGTTTGTCCATGGACATGGTTTTCTTATCGTCTTCCACAAAGTGCGCCGCTGTCACCGGGTCAAAGATTTCAAAGTCCGTCAGGCCAATGACGCCTTCCGGACTTGCTTTATGCGCGTATTCAGCGAAAGATTGGTTACAAGCAAGATACCTTCCGGTCTCCGCATCTTTCGAAAATGTCATTGCCGGAATATGATCCAGCAGTGCGGAAGCCGCAAGCATGTTCTCGATATTGTTTGCATATTTCATATTTACTTCCTCCTAGATAAAGAAGAACGCTGCACCAATCACAACATAGACGACCACTAACTGCAAGCCTTCCAGCCAATTGGATTCTCCATCTGCAGATACCCGGTCAGCAATCAGCACCGAAGCACCAACCGACACCAGTTCAAAAGGTGTGAAGACGATGCTCATTGGTGTAAAGAAAAGACTCAGAAGGATTAAAACCGGAACGACAAACAAGATAATCTGCAGGCTGGATCCCAAAGCGATTTCTACCGCCGCGTTCATCTTGTTTTTGATTGCCATAATAATCGCCGAAGAGTGTTCCGCCGCGTTGCCGATGATCGGAACCAGAATAATTCCGACGAAGGTCTTCGAAAGCCCTGCGCTTTCCGCCATCGGTTCAATGGTTCCCACAAAGATTTCCGAAAGAATGGCGATACAAACGGTTGCCGCTACCAGCAGCAAAATGGCGACTTTAAGACTCATTGTTGGTTTTTCCTCATCATCTGTAGAAATCGTTTCTTCATAAAGATACCGATGTGTCACGAAGGAAAAAACAAACTGCATCACGTACACCAAAAGCATTAGAATTGCAATGATGATGCTGAGTCCTTCAAACTGAGTCGTCAGACTTTGCTCCGGCATGGTATGGGTAAAAATAGCAGGAATCGATAAGCCGAGGACCGCCAGAAGCAGCATGCTCGATGTTATGTTAATGGAATTCTTATTAAAATACTGAACCTTGTACTTACATCCTCCAAGCAACATGGACATGCCGAGAACCAAGAGAATATTGCCAATGACCGATCCCGCAAGAGACGCCTTCACGACATCAAACATGCCGGCTTTCATTGCCACGAAAGCGATGATCAATTCGGTCGCATTCCCGAAGGTCGCGTTGAGCAGGCCTCCGATTTTCTGCCCGCAAAAGCAGGAAATCACATCTGTGCTTTTGCCCATAATTCCCGCTAGGGGGATGATGGCCAGGGAACTAAACACAAAAAGAAGGGAAGCCGACAGCCCCACCACCTGTCCAATGATTGCAACTGGAAGAAAAATTAACAATCCATACAAGAATTTCATAAAGAGAATCCTTTCATCGAATAGATATTACATCACATTATACCATATTGGAATTCTGATAGGTAATGTGATATAGTGAACGCAACACAAGAAAAAGGAGTACACTATGAATCTGGAACTGATTACCGGTACGGCCGAAGAATATGAAAGCGCAATCGCGTGTCCCGCCATCGATCCGGATGACTTCGACACGATCCAATCCCATATGCTTTTTCTGGATCACATCTTACGGGAAAAAAGTGCTGAACAGGCGGAGAGTATTTCCCTTCGTTCCATCAAACTGCTGGAAGATCAGGCAGATAATTTCAGTCTGATCGGCGATATCTTCCGAAGCATTATTTTCTTCGCCAGCATCAGTGAATACCCGCAAACGGTTCGCATCGTATGCGATAGCGATGAAACCGCCAGACTCTACGAAGAAATTTACGACTATTGGTTTGCCGAGGAAACATTATGACAGCACAGAAAAAAACTTCACCATTCGCCGCAATACTAAACTTCATCGGTACGGCAATCATTATCATCATCATTGCCTTTTGCCTTACTCTGGTAGCGCCAAAGATTTTCGGTATTTCTGCCTATACGGTTCTCACAGGCAGTATGGAGCCGGCGGTTCCCGTTGGTTCTGTCGTTTACGCGAAATCCGTGGATCCGAAGCTGCTCGCGGAGGGCGACATTGTCGTGTTCTACGACGGCAGAAATGAGCTCCCCGTAACGCACCGAATCGTTCAGAACGATTCGTCAGAAGGCCAGATCATAACAAAAGGAGACGCCAACAATTCCGTTGACCTCTCCCCGATCCAATATGGCAATATAATCGGAAAAGTCGTGTTACACGTTCCTTTCCTGGGCCGTCTTCTCATCCCATTCGGAACGCTCCTCGGCAAAGCCGCCGCGCTCTGCATGCTGCTTGCCGGCTTCCTTTTATGCGAAATATCCCGACGACTCCGAAACTGATTCTTATAATCCAAAAGCTTCCGCAAGGGCCACGATGGCCTTTGCTTTGTTTTCGGCATCGATGGTCGCAGAAATCGAAATCTCAGATGTCGTGATGTTATAGTGCGGAATCTCCTGTTCTGCCAACGTCGCAAAGACTTTGCCCGCAACACCTACGTGGGTTGCCATGCCAACACCAACCAGCGAAATCATGCAAATGTCTTCCTGCTTCGCCGTCTCAAGATCTTTGAATCTGGCGTTGATTGCCAGAGCGTCGTCGATTCGCTGGATGTCGTCCTGCTCACAACTGAAAGAAACCACGCAGGTATCCGTCTGATACGGCTGCTGTGAGATGACATTCAGGTTGACTTTCAGTTCTCCCAATAATTCAAAGAGCTCTGCGATTTCTTCGCCATGGTTTGGAATGCCTTTGATCGTATAGATTACAACATCGTCAAAGGTACTGATCCCACTTACGGCCGCTTCACTGGTGATAAGATTTCTGTTCACGATATATGTTCCTCCGGTTTTTTCTTCTTCAAAAGCAGGTCCTACGTATATTCTAACATTCAGCATGTGGGCGAGTTCTATGGCATCTGCCTCCAGATCTCCTTCGCCCAGCATGGTCATTTCCAGTGCTTCATCATAGCTGATCACATCGAATTTTTTTCGGTCTTCTGTGGCGCGGGGGTCGATGACATATACTTTTCGGGTCAAGCCATACAGCTCACAGTCACATTCCAGGCTTCCTGCAATAGCAACTGCTGTCGCCGCTGCTCCGTATCGGCCTTTTTTGTCGCTCATCTCATATTCGCCAATTCCCTGAAATCCAGCGATGACCGGCACCAGTCCCAAATCGAGGGCTGTGTAAATATCATCCAGAATCAGTTCGTGTTTGCCGCTTTCGATATCGATCTGGCTCAGAGAATGGCCCCGAATATCACTGATGACTCTGGCGGGAACGCCCCTCTGCTCTAAGGCACTTGCCATGAGCGCCGCCGTTTGGTATTCGCTGGCAGAAAACAACGCATCAAGCTCCGATTTGCCGACGCCTTCACGGAACTGCTCTGCCCGCTCCATCATCTCACTGGCTATGTCATGCATGGCAGCGGTTACCAGAACGAGTTGTCCCAGCTCCTGCCGATGGCTCGCTACGTAATCTGCAATTTTTGTCAGGTCCTCCATATTCTTGAGATAACCGTCGCCGTACTTTTGTACGAGATACATTCTAAACCTCCCTCACGCTGTCATTGAGCTTCGCGCCAAATCGTAGATTTGGGCAGCTCACTCAGTAGACCGCCACGCGCTAAAGCGCTGCGGTCCTTGACTAGGAGCTGCGCGCCAAATCATAGATTTGGGCAGCTCACTAAAAAGACCTGTGCAATTGCACAGGTCCAAAACGCAATGAAATATTGGGCTTCGGATAGCGCAACTGCTGTAGCCTTTACTATAGCAGACAGTCCTGCAGCTATTGACTGCAGACCCACCAGCCTACCGCGCCCGGTACACTGATTCGGCGGAGGTTGCCTAAGATACGATCACTGCCCGCCGGCTCCCGTATCGTCTTCTGCTCCGCACCTCTATCACATGTGTCATTTTAACATGTTATGACAAGAAATGAAATGGGTTTTTGTGCGATTGTCACATTTTTCGTGTATAATTCAATCAGGAGGAAGATAGAATGGCAAAACTCAAGAAAACGAACGTAATGCGCCTGCTGGATCAGGCGAAAATCCAATATACCGCCCACTCTTATTCGGACACCGAAGCAATCAGCGGCACAGAAGTTGCCGCCGTACTCGGACAGGATGTTCAATGCGTGTTCAAAACATTGGTTACGGAAGGCGCCGGCAAAGTTCCGGAACATTATGTGTTCATGATTCCGGTCGCCGAAGAACTGGATCTGAAGAAAGCCGCCGAAGCGGTCGGCGAAAAAAGCATCCGCATGATCAAGTCCAAGGATCTCCTGCCACTGACGGGTTACATCCATGGCGGCTGTTCTCCGATTGGAATGAAGAAACCCTTTCATACCACCATCCATGAAACGGCCTTTGATGAAACCATTTGTCCGACGATCTTTTTCAGTGCCGGTAAAATCGGCTATCAAATCGAGTGCCGTACAGAAGATCTGGCTAAGGTCGTTGATTTACACAAGGCAGACGTCATAATTGCCTGAAATACTCCAGGACCTCAAACAGGGACGATTTGATTGCAAAAGCTTTTGCATACATCTCGTCGTCCGGCGGCAGCATATCGGGAACCATGATTACGTTCATTCCGGCCGCAGTGCCTGCCCGAACTCCATTGAAGGAGTCTTCAATGACGAAACACTTCGCCGGATCCTTTTTCAAAAGCTCCGCTGCCTGTAAGAAAATGTCTGGTGCCGGCTTACTGCGCGCCGCCATTTCCCCGCCGATGATCACATCAAAAAAACGGTCCAGATTTTCGTCTGCCAACTCTTTACGGACGATTGCAGACTCCGTGGACGACGCAAGGGCGACGGGAACGCGTTCTTCTTTCAGCCAGGTGAGAATTTCGACAGCCCCTCTCTTTACCGGGATGCCTGCTTCCTCGTATCGCTTCCGAAATTCGATCCCTAAGTTTTTATGAAATTGATCGATGGGTGCCTCCTCCCCGAAGTAATCGCGGAGGCATCTTTCTGTGGCTTCTTTTGTCAGCCCGATACACTTTCGTGCCGCTTCCTC
>CADBJW010000014.1:0-87748 GCA_902795135.1 uncultured Eubacteriales bacterium | reverse complement strand
GCGGCGGGAACGCAGCACTCCAAATACATTCTCTCTGTATCAAAGATGACCCCATCCATGTCAAAAATAACGCTGTAATCCATGGCTTTATTATATCCTATCCTGCCTGCTCTGTCTTGACATTCTTCAGACGGAACGGTAACATTATGCTGTACGAAACAGATCGGAAGCCGGAAAGCCGGCACTGTGTCTCAGCAACCGTGAAGCTCTTTGAGATAAGTCGGGTCGGATTCGTTTCGTAAGTGCAAGGTCTTCTGAGGTGTGACTGTGTCTTTTTTTGTGGTCAAAAAAAGCCGCACAGGGAAAGGAATATAATTATGATGAGATTCGCTTGGTTTAAGGATCCGGAAAACGTGATCTATGCAGATGTTAACGAGTTTGCAGAATACTTCGGAAAGGAAACCGGAGTCGTTGATTTCAGACGGAAGCTGGAAGAATTCAGGGCAAACCCGGTCAAGGAAGGGGTCATTCTGAAAGGAAAAAAAAGAACCAGTCTTAAGCTAATTATCCCGGATCTCTATTTTGAAGATAAGAAAGAAAAACTCGAAATGGGAGATACGGTTTGGGTATATCTGGGAGAGGTCTACCCTTGTTACTGCGTGTACTGGCCCCAAGAAGATGCCTAATGGAGAGGTCTGATGGAGAGGCCTGATTTGGCGCTGCCCATCAGCAATGTTCGCCCTGGCTCCAGAGCGTGCACTTGCTTCTTAACACGCACTCACTGCAGGTGGCAAGCCTGCCTTTTACTGGGTGGTCTGCGATGCCAACAAGCCCGGTGATGGATTTTACCGGAACCATCATGTTGCCAGGGGTCAGCGTAATGCCGATCTTCCTGGCAGCATCTACGTAATGCAGAATATCGTTCTGGTACTGTAAAGGGTAATCGCCGTACCCCGGACTAAAACGCGGCGTAAAGAATACGTCCCGTTCCTTCCAATCTTCCTTTTGCCCGTATTTCTCACGAATTTCACGGATCATGGCTTGTTCCGCTTCATCGGCGGTCTGTTCCGCCAACACCGATGCCCCGGCATTTAGAATCATTGCCATGGCCATGTTCTTTAGCTCATAGATGCGGACCAGATGATCGACTCCGCTTCCAATGGTCACGGCAAGTACTGCCACCTGATCACAGCCTTCTAGGTGTTTGACAATCGAAAACCCCTCCATCGCAACGTCCTCTTTACCCAGGATGCGATAGATTCCCCGCGGCTGAGCCGCTTCAAGCAAAAGCTTCTCCGCCTCATCCATTTTTTCTTTGAGCTGGTCATCGGGCTCGCCTTTGCCCATCATATACCTGAGCCAAGGCTTCCGGTCGATTGTTTTCGGTAGCTTGATTTCCATGATTTTTAAGACTCATTCAAATTTAATACTCATCCAAATATAAATGCATTTGACCTTTGATCCGCTGGAATTCCACCGGGCGGGAAATTGCCGCCGGACCATTCATGTCCCTTATGATTTCTCTACGATATTCCGACGGGGTCATCTGATACCATTTCCGGAATTGTTTCGCCAAATCCTTTCTAGCGGAAAACCCTGAGGATTCCGCAATTTGATCGACGGTCTGGTCCGTTGATGAAATCAATCTCGCCGCATGGGTGCACCGCGTCAGAGAAAGAAACTGTGAAAAACTCATGCCCAGATTCTCCTTGAAATTACGTGACAAGTGTGCCTCACTGACGTTTTCGGATCTGGCGATGTCCTTTAACTGCAATTTTTCTCTGAAATGCGCCTCGATATAATCGACAATCCGATAGGTTCGATCATAATTCTTCGGATGGCCCCAGGCCGTCAATTCCTGATTGGTCGCCTGCAGCCGAACGATATTGGCGATCCGCTTACCGTCCATGCCATAAATGTAATTCTGGAACTCATCGATGAGCAGTTCGATCAGTTGCTTTGTAGCCGTCTCCAGTGCAAAGGCCCTGCACTCCGTGAAATATTCCCAGGCGATTTTCGCCAGATAGAAGCGGACGCTCTTCATCTCAGAAGAGAAAATCTCATTCTCATCTGCCGTATCGCAGACAAAAAACAACCTGCCAAGACGGTCGAACCAGCGCGTATAGTGGGTATGATCAATATGGATCGTCAGCACGATATTGTCATCTGCATCCCCGGCAGAGTCCATTTGCTCTGCTGTGATTTTATGGGCCTCCGTCCGGTTAAACACATGGACACAGCCTTCCTTGAGATGGTGCACGGCGGCAGAATCCATAATGACAACGTTTCCCTTTATCACACATATGATTTCGATTTCTTCATCGTGCACATGAAAGGGCTGATTGATGATCGTTTCTGCTTTTGCGCGAACCCGTGCCGCTGATTTAAACCCTATTTTGTTAATATATTGTCTCATAGTATATCAAATATACCCCCATGAGCCCTAAAAAACAAGTGCCTTTTGATATTCACTCCCTATTATCATAATAGTTGATGTCAATCATAGGAGGTTATAGGTGGATTCCCGCATCAGTCAATTCAAATATCATATCTTGATGGTGTTTCTCGTCACCGTTTGGGGCATGGAGTGGTCCATTGCAAAAGATGCTTTGGATCATGTAGACACGCTGCTTTTGATGAACGTGAAATACTTTTTTGGTGCCCTTTTGATTGCATTCGTCGCCAAAAAAATGACTGGATTCAGGCTGCCTGACTTAAAGGATCTGCCTTTTATCATCGGCTCCACCTTTCTTGGTCATATCGTCTATCTGTACAGCGAATACGTGGCCCTCGACACCGTGCCGATCGCAAACATTACCGTCATCTATGGATTCCTGCCAATTGGAACGATTCTCGTGGAAAAGCTATTATTCCATAGACGCCTGAGCATCAAGCTTTTGTTGCTTATGATTCTGGGAGTCATCGGCATCGCCCTTACCATCGGAACGGATCTGGGTGATCTGGCGGGCGGCAAGGCAAAGGGATATCTCATGTGCGTCGTTGCCCTACTGGCCTGGCTCGGTTATCTGTTCCTCACCGAAAGCACCACCGAAAAATATGGTTCCATTACCGTGGCCCTCTACCAGGCTTCTCTCGCATGGTGCATGACCACGCCACTTGCGGCCCCAAAATGGCATACCATTTCCCAGCTTCCGCCGCAGATTCTCCTGGAGTTATTGTATTTAGGTCTCATTAGCGAAGGCGTTTGCTTCATCATTGAAGTTACCGGTCTGGAACGGCTCGGTTCAACCATCTGCGCCGTCTACTCCAACTTCCTGCCGGTCACGTCTGCCTTTTTCGGATTGATTCTGCTTCATCAGGATTTGATTTTACTCCAGTACATTGGCGGATTTATCGTCATCGTATCCGGATTCTTTGTCATCCGCGAAAAGGATTATCTGGACCGGCTCAGTCCACAGTCCTGATCCAAAAGCCTAGTCCACGGACAGAACTTTGTAATCCTTTTCTTCAACGGCCTTTGTCAGAACCGCATCGTCTACATCGGCGGTCATGTCCAACACTGCCGTACCGGCTTCATGACTGACGACCGCTTCACTAACGCCGTCCAGCGCCTCCAGGGCTTTCTTCACTGTCGCCTCGCAGTGCGGGCACATCATACCTTCAATATTAACTGTTTTTTTCATGATTTTGTCCTCCTTCTTGTCATGTCCTTCTTTGTCATATCCTTCTTGTTTGTCGTAATCGAGCCTTTTCTTTCGCAAAGGCTTGTCTTTTTTCGTGCTATGTATATCAAACAGATTCAGCCGGAGCGCATTCATGCAGACGCAAAAGCTGGAAAGGCTCATGGCTGCAGCTCCCAGCATGGGGTTCATGGACCAGCCGCCCATAAGATGGACGTAGGCTCCTGCGGCAAGCGGAATCAGCAAGATGTTATAAAAGAATGCCCAGAACAGATTTTCATGGATGTTTCTCAGAGTTGCCCTGCTCAGACGAATGGCTGCGGCGGCGTCTAAGAGAGTGTTGTTCATAAGAACCACATCTGCTGCGTCAACGGCCACATCCGCACCGGCGCCGATTGCGATTCCCGTATCGGCGCGCGTGAGAGCCGGTGCATCATTGATGCCGTCTCCTGCCATGGCAACCTTACCGCGCTTTTGCAGGTCTCGAATCACCTTCTCTTTTCCGGATGGCAAAACGCCTGCAATGACCTCGTCCACGCCGGCTTCTTCTCCGATGGCCTTTGCGGCAAGCTCGTTATCTCCTGTCAGCATCACCACATGGAGTCCCATATTCTGCAGCTGCCGGATCGCCTGCGGGCTGTCTTCTTTGATCGTATCCGCAACAGCGATGATACCCAGAATCCGGTCTTCCAGCAGAAATACCATCGGCGTCTTTCCCTGTCCGGCCAGCGTTTCACTGGTTCTGATCATAGCCTCCGGCAAGTCCCTCTGTCCGGACACATACTGCATGCTTCCGCCTAACAGTTTCTTACCGTCAATACTCCCTTCCAGACCGCTGCCGGGCAGCGCCCGAAAGCTCTGCACTTCGTCCGTCCCGCATGCCTGATCCTTTGCAGCGTCTAGAATGGCCTTTGCAATCGGGTGCTCGCTTTTTGCCTCCAGAGAGGCTGCATAATGCAAAAGCTCTGCTTCCGTCGTTTCATCCGCCGGGATCAGATCGGTGACCACCGGCGTTCCCTTTGTAATCGTTCCCGTCTTATCCAGGGCGATGATTTCCGTCCTCCCCGCTGCTTCCAGAGACGCTGCGGTCTTAAAGAGGATGCCCTTTCTCGCTCCCATGCCGTTTCCAACCATGATGGCAACCGGCGTTGCCAGTCCAAGGGCACAAGGACAGCTGATGACCAGTACGGAAATGCCCCGGGCCAAAGCGTACCCCACATGAGCACCAACCAGCAGCCAGATGAGAATCACACAGGCCGCGATACCGATGACTGCCGGAACAAAAATGCCGGACACCCGGTCTGCGATTTTCGCGATTGGTGCTTTTGTTGCAGCTGCATCGCTGACCATTTGTATAATCTGCGAGAGGGTCGTGTCTTCGCCGACTCGCGTTGCTTTTGCTTTAATAAATCCGGAAGTATTGATGGTGGCTGCGGACACGCGGCTGCCAGGGCCTTTGTCCACCGGGATACTCTCTCCCGTAAGTGCCGCTTCATTGACCGCCGTAAAGCCTTCCAGAATCTCTCCATCGACCGGAATGCTGTCTCCGGGGCGGACGATAAACACATCCCCGACGGCCAGCTGTTCGATGGGAATTTCCTGCTCCCTTCCATCCGGTCCCTCAATCACCGCCCTTTGGGGCGCCATCTTCATGAGCCCTTTGAGGGCATCCGTGGTTTTGCCTTTGGACATGGCTTCCAGCATTTTGCCGATCGTGATCAGTGTCACGATCATGGCCGCCGACTCGAAGTAAAAATTGTGCATGTCTGCCGCGACCGCATCTCCGTTTCCTGCCAGCTGGTCCCCGGTCATCTTGAAGAGGACAACCACACTCCACACAAAGGAAGTCATGGATCCCATGGCAACCAGCGTGTCCATGTTCGGTGCCAAATGCAACAGGCTCTTGAACCCACTGGAGAAGAACCGGCCGTTGATCATCATGATGATGGCTGCCAGTATCATCTGCAGAATTCCCATGGCAATATGGTTTCCATCAAAAAAGCCTGGCAGCGGCAGGTCCCACATCATATGTCCCATGGAGCCGTACATGAGCAGAATCAAAATGCATACGGACGCGATGAGACGTCGTTTTAGCTTCGGCGTTTCCGTATCTTCGAGGGCCGTCTTTTGCTCCTCCAGTCTGGCCTGGGCCGATGATCCTGTTCTTTGGGTGTTTTGATTCATTTGTTTCTGCACGCCATATCCGGCGTTTTGGACCGCTTGGATGATGTCCTCCGGGGACGCCGTTCCCTCAACGCCCATGGAGTTGGTCAAAAGGCTTACCGAGCAGCTGTTTACTCCCGGTACTTTGGATACGGCCTTTTCCACTCGAGCCTGACAGGCCGCGCAGCTCATTCCTGTAACCGTGTATTTTTCCATTATTTCATCAGTTTCTTTAGTACTTCCACCAGTTCATCGATGGTCTCGTCATTGCCTTCCCGAATATCGTTTGCCACACACGTTCTGACGTGACTCGCCAGAAGTTCTTTGTTGAAACTGTTCAGCGCACTTGTGACCGACGACACCTGTATCAGAATGTCCGGACAGTACGCGTCTTTCTCAAGCATTCCTTCAATGCCCCGGATCTGTCCTTCGATCCTTTTGAGGCGGTTCATAAGGCTTCGGAATTCTTTATCGGAACGTTCCTTCGTTCTTCCTTCATGATGCGCGCAGTGCGCACATGGGTTTTGTATTTCATGATCTGCCATATTGATCCTCCTGTTTCCCTTAAATAGTATACCCCCGTAGGGTATTTGTCAATGGCTAAGTGAATGTCTTCCGCCCGCGAATTCTTTATTTCACTCGCCGGATGGTTACAGATTTCGCATATGGATCTTTGGGGATCGGATGACGTAGATCCACGAAAGGGCCGCCAAAGCGAGAAACATGATCATGGTGATGCTGATTCCGTGAATGTAGGAACTCCATGGCAGAGAGCCGATGAACATGCCGATGCTGCCCAGCAGCGTATGCATGAAATTAAGAAGGGCCGACGCGGAACCGGTGTCTCCCTCGATCTGATCGAGAAGAATGTTGGTCGAGTAGGGCCGAATGTAGCTGTTTACCACACTGAATGGGATCATCGTAGCGAGAAATACAACCGGTGACATGCTTCCGACTAAGATCATTGCACAAGCCGCTGCAAACCCGATGATGATCAGACCCCACATGGTTTTCTTCGCAGAGAGTCTGCTGTTGATCTTCATGTATACGATTGGCCCCAGAATGGAACTTAAGGCGTTGATGGCAAAAAAGATGCTGAAGGTCGTCGGCTGCAGGCCGAAGTAGTCTTCATAGACATATGACGCCACCGCCAGATACGCCATAAAAGGTGCCGAGAAAAAGGATACGGATACGAGAAATGCCGAAAAGTTGATGTTCCGTCCGACTACCGTCAGACGCTTTACGGAATCTAATATACTGCCATTATTCACTTCGTCCTCATGGATCGATTCTTCGAAAAAGAAAGTGGCAATGAGACTGACGGCTGCAATGGCCGCCAAAACAAAAAACACGGTCCGCCAGGTCGAAACCTGTATAATGAGGGCGCCGATTACAGGCGCCGCGATTGGCGCGATGACAGACATGCTTTGCACCGCGGCAAGGGCTGTAGCTCTCGCCTGCCCGTCAAAACAGTCTTTGATGATCGCAATGGAAAGAGACACCATGCCGCCCGCGCCCAGTCCCTGAACGATACGCATCAGAATCAGGAAGTAGATGCTCATGGTGATGGCGCAGCAAAAGCTGGCGCAAACATAAAGCAGCAGTGACAGAATCAGGATTTTTTTCCTGCCGCTTCGGTCACTTAAGGGTCCAAACACCAACATGCCCACTGACATGGATATAAAAAAGGCTACCATGGTCATATTGACCAGCACCGGCGCCGCATGAAAATATTCCGCCATCTTCGGAAGAGACGGCATGTACATATCTGTAGAAAGGGGCGGTGTCATACCGAGAACGGTGACCAGCGCAATCAGGCCTGCTTTTCTTAAATACTTCTGTTTGATTCCTTCTGTCTGCATAATTTGAACGATTCTCTCTGCTTAGAATTAACGATCGATTCCCTCGCGGGATAAGACGCCCTGCTGATAATAGTGTTTCACTTCGCCTACTTCGCTGACCAGATCTGCCGCATCGATCAGTGCTTTTGGGGCGTACCGGCCGGTGATGACCAACTCTGTGCTTTCCGGCTTTTGTTCGATGACCTTGATGACGTCCTCTTCGCTCAAAAGCCCTAATGAAATGGGGATCGTCAGCTCGTCCAGGATCACCAGATCATATTGACCGCTCCGCATGGCTTCTTTCGCCCGTGACAGACCCGCTTTCGCAGCCTGAATATCGTCCTCCGAGGCCTTTCGATCGATGATGCACCCGTCCTCCGTGCCGAACAGTTCCACCGTGATTTCCGGAAACCGCTGGCGAAAAACCTTTACTTCACCGTATTCCATTTCCTTGATGAATTCGCCGATATATACTTTCATGCCGGCTCCAACGGCGCGTACCGCGAGTCCGACGGCAGCCGTTGTCTTGCCTTTCCCGTTTCCCGTATAAATATGTGTGTATCCCTTCATCGTTTCAAACCTCCAGATACCATCATACCACAATTTTTTGTGTCCATGGGGACGGTTCTTTTCGACACATTGACAGAGCCACGTGGGTGTGCGAAACTATGACCGAAGGTGTGTTATGAAAAAGCAGTTAAAAGGTGAAGCATTATTATTTCTGGCCGCTCTCATTTGGGGAGTGTCATTTGTTTTCCAAAAAACCGGTATGGAATACATCGGTCCTATGACCTTTACTTTGCTGCGTTTTGCCATCGGCTCCATCGTGCTGCTGCCTTTTATTTATCTGTACGACAAATATTCCCTTCGCAAAGGCATCGAGACCATGCCCTTCCGCAATAAGACGCTGCTTACGGCCGGTATCCTGACCGGGTTTACCAATTTCGGTCTCAGTTCTCTGCAGCAGATCGGCCTTGTCTACACCACGGCCGGAAAGGCTGGCTTTATTTCCGCCATGTATGTGGCGGTGGTCCCCATTATGATGCTCTTTTTGCGAAGAAAAATCCGCCGGCTGACGTGGCTTTGCATTTTCGTCGCTCTCGTCGGACTCTATCTGCTCTGTATGACCGGCTCTGCCGGAGAGTTCCTACACATTGAACTTGGAGACGGTCTGGTCCTTTGCAGTTCCGTTTTCTCTGCAGCGCAAATCATATTGATCGACCGTTACGCAAATCACGTCAATCCGTTAAAAATGCTGCTCATTCAGTTTGCCATCGCAGCGTTTCTGTCCGGCATCTGCGCGTTGATTTTTGAAACGGTCACCTTCGATTCGATTCTCGACTGCCGCATTCCGATTTTGTATACCGGAATCCTGGAAATCGGCGCCGCTTACACGCTGGAAGTCCTCGGCCAAAAGGATGCGCCACCTGTGATCGCAACCATCATCATGAGCTTTGAGTCTGTCTTTGCCGTGCTCAGCGGGGCCCTGTTCCTGCACGAAGTCATGAGCGGCCGGGAGATTACCGGCTGCGTGATCATGTTCATTGCATTGCTTCTCGTCCAGATCAGCGATGTTCCAAAAGCAGAAGAGGGTTCCCTATCCTCATAAACGCCGCATGAAAAAACCCGGTGCACTGACTGGAGTCCTCCGAGCCAATCCACCGGGATTTTTATTTTGTTTTGTTATACGATCAATGGTTCATGCCGCGTATGAGCTTACATCATGCCCATTCCGCCGCCCATTCCGCCGCCGCCCATTGGTGGCATTGCAGGCATATCTTCCTTGATGTCGGTGATGCCTGCTTCTGTAGTCAGCAGCATTGCGGAAGCGGATGCTGCGTTCTGCAGAGCGGATCTTGTAACCTTAGCCGGGTCAACGATACCAGCGTCGATCATGTCTACATATTCTTCTGTAGCTGCGTTGAAGCCAGTTCCTTCTTTGCTTTCCTTAACCTGAGCAACGATTACACTGCCTTCGTATCCAGCGTTTTCTGCAATCTGTCTTACTGGTTCTTCCAGTGCTCTTACGATGATTGTGCCGCCTGTCTTGGCATCGCCTTCGAGGCTTTCAACATACTTAGCAACTGCAGGGATTGCATTAACCAGAGCAACTCCGCCACCTGCTACGATACCTTCTTCAACAGCAGCCTTTGTAGCGTTCAGAGCGTCTTCGATTCTCAGCTTCTTTTCCTTCAGTTCTGTTTCGGTTGCTGCACCAACTTTGATGACAGCTACGCCGCCAGACATCTTAGCCAGTCTTTCCTGTGTCTTTTCCCGATCGAAATCGGAAGTGGTCTGTTCGATCTGAGCCTTAATTGCGCTGACTCTTTCTGCAATGGCTTCTGCTGCACCTGCGCCGCCTACGATAACCGTGTTTTCTTTGTCAACTTTTACAGTTGCAGCTCCACCCAGCATATCGAAGGATGTTTCCTTAAGTTCATATCCCAGATCTTCTGAGATAACTGTAGCGCCTGTCAGAACAGCGATGTCTTCCAGCATTGCCTTTCTTCTTTCGCCAAATCCAGGAGCCTTTACTGCTACGCAGTCAAATACGCCCTTGAGTTTGTTAACGACGATCGTTGCCAGAGCTTCGCCTTCCAGATCATCACAGATGATCATCAGTTTTCTGCCTGCCTGAACGACCTGTTCCAGAACCGGCAGGATCTCCTGAATGTTGGAGATTTTCTTATCGGTAATCAGGATGCATGGATTTTCCAGAACGGCTTCCATCTTTTCTGTATCTGTAACCATGTATGGTGAGAAGTATCCTCTGTCAAACTGCATACCTTCAACCACATCCAGTTCCGTTCCCATAGTCTTTGATTCTTCTACGGTGATGACGCCTTCCTTGCCGACTTTTTCCATAGCCTGTGCAATCAGTCCGCCGATTTCTTCGTCTGCTGCGGAAACAGAAGCTACCTGAGCGATTGCGTCGGATGTATCAACGACCTTTGACAGTCTCTTGATTTCGTCAACTGCTACGTCTACAGCACCTGCGATTCCTCTCTTCAGAACCATTGGATTTGCGCCTGCTGCAACGTTTTTGAATCCTTCACGAATGATGATCTGTGCCAGCAGTGTGGCTGTTGTCGTTCCGTCACCGGCTACATCGTTTGTCTTTGTAGCAACTTCTTTTACGAGCTGTGCGCCCATATTTTCAACGGCATCTTCCAAGTCGATTTCTCTGGCAATGGTAACACCATCGTTTGTAATAAGCGGTGCGCCAAATGTCTTTGCCAAAAGAACGTTTCTTCCCTTCGGTCCCAATGTTATTTTAACTGTGTCTGCCAGTTTATCTACGCCTGCCTGCAGTGCTCTTCTGGCATCTTCACCATAATGTAATTCTTTAGCCATATTCTGTTCCTCCCTTATTATTCAACGATCGCCAGAATGTCTCTCTGGTCCATAATCATGATTTCTTCGCCATTGTACTTAACGTCCGTACCTGCATACTTGCTGAAAATAACCTTGTCGCCTACCTTCAGTTCCATCTTAACTTCATCGGTTCCAGGACCAACGGCCAGAACTTCTGCCATCTGAGGTTTTTCCTGTGCAGAACCCGGAAGTACGATTCCACTTGCAGTTTTTTCTTCTGCTACCATTTCTTTGATAACGACTCTTGTGCCTAACGGCTTGATTCCATAACTCATTGTGTCATCTCCTTTAATTTTTTTAACGGGCTGATACCCCGAAATATGCTTATCCTCTAATCCTGCAATCTCTTTGTTAGCACTCGCCCTCATCGAGTGCCAACTATAATTTACCTCTATTCCTGCCTTTTGTCAACAGTTTTTCTCCGATTTGTTGTGGCGTTTTACTTACACTACATCTTTGATTTCCAAATCCACTTTGTTGACATTGAATGCGGTCATAAGTTCGATCTTATCCGCAATATTTTGCTGGAATACACGGGCGTTTCCAATGACCCCTTCTCCATAATTCAAGTCTGCGATCACATAAATATCGATGGCCTCCTCAGCACCGTCCCGGTTCTGTGAAACCAGCACCTTATCCACATCATATACCGTCCCCAGTTCGTTCTTGATGCATTCCACAATATCGCTCATGACCTTTTCGGAAATATGATATTTCCCCAGATAACTAAAGGAGGGACGAACCACCGATTTCTCATAAACGACCTTTTTCGGTCCGAATTCCTTGAGCATCTTCATGGGCGACATGAAATATCCGGAAAACTGTTTTCGCAGCTGAAAGGTCGGTGCAGGAATGACATGTTTCCCCATATCGTGCCTTTGTTTGTAGGCGATTTCCCGTTCCTCTTCCGTTGTAATGTCCTCAATATATATGGTTTCGATCGGCGGTTCCAGCTGCAGTCTGACGCGAATTTTTTCGACCATTTTATCGGACGTTCCCAGCACCAATATGGATGCCGGGTTTTCTTTTTTGATGGTGCGGATGACTTCCTCTGCATGCCAGTCCTGATCGAACAACGCCGTCTTGACAGCTGCAAACTGCGTCTTCTGCCGTTTGGCAGAGATTCCCGCCATGACCTTATTGTGACAGATAAAAAGTCCATCATCGATAATGCTTTCGATATTCATTTGCCGGCACAGATTGATTGCCTGAAAACTCTTGCCGGTTCCGCTCTTCCCTACGAGACAATAAACTTTCATATTGAATTACCCTCTGTTATTTGTTATAATTCTCTTGACGTTTTATGAATTTTTATAAGGAGGTATCACAATGGCTTATGTAATCGACGATTCCTGCATCGCTTGTGGAGCTTGCATTGAAGAATGCCCTGTAGAAGCTATCACTGCTGGTGATGAAAAGTATTCAATCGACGCTGACAAGTGCATCGATTGTGGAGCATGCGCAGGAGCTTGTCCTGTAGATGCACCAAAAGAAGGTTAATCTTCCTTCAATAAACAGAATTAAAATACGATAATCAATAACCGTTTCTTCTCAGAAACGGTTATTTACTTTTTGTATTTACTTTTCCTGCTTACTTTTTCGTCTGTTTATCTTCTGCATTCTTGCTCATGTGATAGGCCAGAGAATGCAAGCTGTCGCTGATATGCACGTTCTCAATGGCTACATGAGACGGTGTCTCGATATCAACCGGCGCGAAATTCCAAAGGCCTTTGACTCCGGCGAAGCAGAGTTTGTCCGCTACTTCCTGAGCTACATTCTTCGTCGTACATATGATTCCGATATCGATTTCGTTATCTTCCACAAACTCAACAATGTTCTCGTAATCCATGATTTCCACATCGTTGATTTTCATTCCAATCAGTTTCGGGTCGACCTCAAAGATCCCCTTCACAATAAATCCTGTCTTGTAATAGTATGTGTAATTTGCAATGGCTTGCCCCAGATTTCCTGCACCGACAACGACCATTTTGTAGTTCTTATCCAACCCCAAAATCGCACTGATCTCTTTGTACAATCCCTCGACACTATAGCCATACCCCTGCTGTCCAAATCCGCCAAAGTTGTTCAAATCCTGCCGGATCTGTGATGCTGTATACCCGATCAGGCTGCTGAATTCATTGGAAGATATTTTGTCTACTCCTTTCTTGCGGAGTTCATTCAAATATCTTCTGTATCTTGGTAACCGCTTGATTACTGCATTTGAGATTTTCGCCTGTTTTTTCATTGGTTCAGACCCTCGTTTCAATATACTTTACAATATCATTTACCGTTCTCATTTTTTCTGCAGATTCGTCTGGGATGTTGATGTCAAATTCGTCTTCGATTGCCATAATGACCTCTACCGCATCAAGAGAATCCGCTTCAAGATCTGTAATCAGATCTGTGTCTAAATTTATATCATCTTCGGAAACCTCAAGTTGTTCAACAATCAATTTTTTCACTGTTTCTAATACCATTTTATACCTCCTGCAATCGCAATCATTATACAAAACCTATTCTATCTGTTCAAGCCATTCTTCGTAGTTTTTGTCCAGTTCTAAGCGCCGCTCAGACAGCTGATTACTCAATTCTGCAAGTTTCACATGGTCCGTCATGATAGCCGGATCCTGCAGCTGTTCTTCAATCTGGGCGATCTCCTCTTCGAGCTTGGAAATGCTCGCTTCCAGAGCTTCTTTCTTTCTTTCGATTCTCCGCTGTCTGGCTTCTTCCTCCTTCTGGATTCTGCGCTTTTCCGCAGAGGACAGAGGAACGCCGGCTGCCTCCTTATTCTTGCGCGCCATTTCCTCCAGATACTGCTTGCCAGACTGTATCATCTGCTGCTTTTTCTCAACATAGTAGTCGTACTTGCCCAGATAATTGACAAGCCCCTCTCCGGTCAGCTCCATGATTCGTGTCGGAATCCGGTTCAGGAAATACCGGTCATGAGAGACGATAATACAGGTCCCCGGAAACTCCAGCAGAGCCTCTTCAAAGACTTCCTTGGATTCGATATCCAGGTGGTTGGTCGGTTCGTCCAAAACCAGCGTATTCGCACCCGACAGCATAAGCTTCAAAAGCGCTAGTCTGGCTTTCTCGCCGCCGCTGAGATCTCCTACCTTAAGGAACACATCCTCACCCCGGAACAGGAATCTTCCCAATATATTCCGCAGTTCTCCCTCGGAGTACAGATGATAGGCGTCCTGCAGTTCTCCGATCACATCGTTTTCCGGATTCAAAAGGAGCTGCCCCTGGTCGTAATACCCGAACTGAACATTGTGGCCGATTCGGATGTACCCGGCCCCAGCGGTCAGATCCCCCATCAGCAGGCGGAGCAATGTTGTCTTGCCCGTTCCGTTATCACCGACAATACATACACGCTCTCCCCGTTTGATGTCCAGATCAACGCCCGTAAACAGCTCGACGCGGCTGCGTCCATAGCCGAAACTTTTGCTTAAGCCCTCCGCGAAGAGGACATCCTTTCCGCTCTGAAAATTCTGGTGGAAGGTCAGTTTCATCTTGCCGTGTTCGCCATCCGGTCGGTCAACAGGTGCCATGGCCGCCAGACGTTTTTCTCTGGATGCGGCACGTTTTGCGAGCTTTTCGGTGCCTCGCTGTTTGAATCTGCGAATCATTTCCTCCTGCCGCTCGATTTCTTTGTGCTGCTTCTCATATTTTCTCAGTTCCGCTTCACGGCGTTTTCTTCGCTCTGCCGCATAAAAGCTGTAGTTTCCTTCATAAATATGCAGTTTTTTCTGTTCGACTTCAAAGATTCTGGTCACCGTTTCATCCAGAAAATATCGATCGTGGGAGACGATGACGATCGTGCCGCGATAGCTTTTGAGATACTGCTCCAACCATTTCAGCGTTCCGATATCCAAGTGGTTCGTCGGCTCGTCCAAAAACAGAATGTCCGGTTTCCTAAGCAGGAGCACGGCCAATGCGAGTCGGGTCTTCTCCCCGCCGCTCAGTGTCCGGATCTTCTTGTCGTACATTTCTTCCCCAAAAGCCATGCTGCTCAAAACGCCCTTGATCTCGCTCTGATACGAATAACCACCCATGTAATTATATCGTTCGTGAATGGCGTCGTACTCATCAATGAGTTTCTGCCCTTCGAGCATGGCTTCTGCCGTCCCCTTTTGGGTCAGTTCCTCGGTCTTTTGCAAAAGCTCCGCCATCTTCTCTTCCATTTCCGGGAAGTGTTCAAAGACCGCGTTGACTTCCTCTATGACGGTCTTCTCCGAATGGAACCCTGCATCCTGTTTCAGGTAGCCGATCTGGAGATCCCCTGAAATGTAAGCATCGCCTTCTTCATAAGGCAGCTCGCCGGTCAGCATTTTAAGAAGGGTCGTTTTACCAGCTCCATTAATGCCGATAATGCCGACCCGGTCGCCCTTGTTTATATGAAATGACACTTTGTCCAAAATAACATCCGTGCCATATGCTTTTGTCAAATCCTTTGCTGATATTACAATCATGTCTTACTCGTTTTATTTCATTGATATCGCAAACATCGCTCCGGAAATCCCGAACACAACGCAGACGAGAATCAATACAATAATAAAAATCGCTCTCTTTGGGTTGCTGAAAAAGTTTTTCATAACTCACGTGCTCCTTTTCTGTTTCCTGTCTGATCCCGCTTCAAAAGCCCTAAAGCGGAAGCCCCGGAATCGCGTCCAGCGTCAGATCATCACTCCCGCCGGCCCTATACTTATAATGTGCCGCACAGCCAATCATCGCCGCATTATCCGTGCAAAGGATCGGTGACGGGTAGTACAATTTGATGCCGTGCTTTTTGCACTCTGATTCCATCATTTCACGTAAGTGGCTGTTTGCCGAAACGCCGCCTGCCATGACGATCTTGTCTTTGTTCATCTTGCGGGCTGCATCGACGGTCTTTTTCACGATGACGTCCAAAACCGCCTGCTGAAAGCTCGCGGCCACATCTGCCACGTGGATCTCTCTTCCCGCTTGCTTCTCCGAATTCACATAGTTCAGCACACCGGTTTTAATGCCGCTGAAACTAAAGTCCATACTGTCTTTTTCCAGAAAAACGCGCTTGAATTCCACCGCGTCCGGGTTGCCTTCTTTGGCAATGCGGTCAATCAGCGGACCGCCTGGATATCCCAGGCCCAACACCCTGGCGACCTTGTCGTAGGCTTCTCCGGCTGCATCGTCTCTGGTTCCTCCCAGAACATGGCACTCGTTATAGTCGGTCACTTCCACGATATTTGTATGACCACCGGAAACGATCAGGGCCATAAATGGCGGCTCAAGGTCCGGATGTTCAATATAATTTGCTGATATGTGTCCCTGAATATGATGCACGCCAATGAGCGGCTTTCCCGTTGCCAGCGCGTAGGCCTTTGCTGTCGCAAGTCCGATCAAAAGCGCTCCCACCAGACCCGGGCCATAGGTCACGGCAATCGCGTCGATGTCGTCCATGGTCATCGGTTCTTCGGATCCTGCCGCCTGCCCGGCCTCTTCGAGAGCCTGCCGCACCACGTGGTTGATATTATCAAGGTGGTGTCTGGATGCGATTTCCGGAACGACACCCCCATATGCCTTGTGGATGTCGATCTGCGAGGAAATGACATTGGAAAGAACCGTCCTCCCTCCGCGAACGACGGCTGCTGCTGTTTCGTCACAACTTGATTCAATTGCCAGGATCGTAAAACGATCTTCCATCATTCTAATTGCCTCCGCTATTTCTTCGTCGCTGGCGTGGCGCCACATAATCAGCGCATCTTCTCCATTGTGCTGATAGTAGCCTTTGCGAACGCCTTCTACCTGGAACCCGAATTTCTCATAAAGATTGATTGCCGGTTCATTGCTTCTGCGCACTTCCAGGGTGTGGTGCCGAATTCCTTCGTGAATCGTGTAATCCAAAAGCACATCGATGATGCCTTCCCCAATTCTCCGGTTCCGGTACCCTGGTTTTACTGCCACGTTCGTAATGTGCCCTTCGTCTTCGATCCACCAAAGGCCTGCATAGCCGACTACTTCGCCGCTATGCTCGGCCACAACGTAAAAGGCTCTCGGGTTTTCCTCAAATTCATATTCGATGGACTCCAGACTCCAGGGGTCTGGAAAGCACATGTTTTCGATTTCAAAAATCTGTTCGGCGTCCTCAATGGTCGCCTGCCTTATCACTACATCAGCCATTTTTTTGCTTTTCCTTTAACTTTCTTTCGGCCTCCGCCATTCTCATATAATTCGGTTTCAGTTGCTCAAATCCGCAGAGCTTGCCTGCGGCCGCGGCTTTTGCGCCTAAATAAGCCACGGTGTCCGCATCCTGGTAGCGAACCGGCGCATCGGCATAGCGGATGTTACAGCTTTCCATCTGCTTGTCCCTGTGGAGGTCTTCGATCAGGCTCTGATATTTATCGATTCCGTCGCCCATGAACAGAACCTCGGTGATTCCTTTCGCGAGGATGGCGTCCATAAATTCCTCCACGGTGTACGGACCGCACGGTATGACTTCTTCTGCCGCTTTGAACCCGCCTCCGTAGACCTGGCTGCGTCTGGCGTCAATGATCGGACAGACCACGGATTCCTCCGAGACGTCCCGGCTCTCTTCTCGATCGCCGTCCCAAAACTGTCTCAAAGCCATTGCTTCCAGACTGGAAACCGCTGCGCAAGGGATGTTCAAAACCTGTGACAGCGCTCTGGCTGTCGATACGCCGATACGGATGCCTGTAAAAGATCCGGGCCCGTGAGACACTGCAATGACTGAAACATCGCCTATTGACAATCCACTTTCCTCCAAAATCTGCTGGATCTGCGGCGTCAGATTTTGCAAGTGCGAGAACTTGTCATTGCCGTCGATGTGACCTAATATTTCGAAGGACGTAACCTTGCTGTTTTTCCATTCCGCATTCGCCAGCGCAACCGACGCGAATGCCCCTGTCGTTTCAATTGCCAGTATGTACATTTGCTGATCCTCTGTTATCTGTAATATCGTATACGCGTTCTTCTTCGCCGGCCCCGCGGCTGATGCGGATGATCATAGCATCTTCTGGAAGCAGGTCTTCGATGATGTCCGCCCACTCTACCACGCAGACCCCGTCGCCGTAAAAGTATTCCTCATAGCCGATCTCAAACATTTCGTCTGGATCGCTGATCCGGTAAACATCAAAATGGAAGAGGGGGAGACGACCGCTCCGGTACTCTTTGACGATGTTAAAAGTCGGGCTTGTGATGGTCTCCGTAATGCCCAATCCTTCTGCAATGTATTTCGTAAGGGTCGTCTTGCCGGTTCCCAGATCACCGATCAATGCGATGACGTCGCCAGCTTTTGCAGAATCCGCCAGCCTCATGCCGAATTTCTTCGTTTCTATTTCGTTTTGAATGTTGATTTTGCTTCTTTCCATAACTTATTAAGTATACCATAGATACAGGCCGCACTCAAACAACCAAAGGCACAGAGAGATGTGTCAATAGGGACGGTTCTAGACATAAAAAAGAGGCTGCTTCATCAGCTCCGTTCTGACGTAACAGCCCCTTGAGAAAAACTGGTATGATTTGTTCGCGTTCCGTGCAATTACTGCTTATGAAGGAACCCGGAAATTCTTTTGTAAACTAAGAAGGTAACGAGGCCGTTGATGCCCGCTTTGATCGCATTGAATCCTGCGATAAATGGCATCAGGCTCCATACGACACTGGCCGGTACGCCCATGAAGATCGGTGTAATGACCATGTTGGCTCCGATCATGACGACCGTCATTGCGACGATTCCGCACAGCACTGCAATGATGGCGCCTTTGCGAGTCTTGTTGTATTTGTAAATGAGCCCCGCAGTAATAACCAGTGCACTGGTTGCGATGATGTGCATCAGGATGCCGTAAACACCGCTGGCGGCGCTTACAGTAGTTCCCTGGATCACCGCGGTCACGATGGTCAGCAGAACGCCTGCGACTGGTCCGAAGGCAAAGGTTCCGATGAGGATCGGAATGTCTGCCGGATCGTATTCCAGAAATGCTACTGCTGGGAAGATCGGGAAGTGAACGAGGGCTACCAATACGATGGAAATTGCTACGAGCATGCCCATCTTGGCCAGTCTAACGGTTGTGATTCTTGGTCTTTCAACGGTTTGGTTTGTCATGTTTCTTTTTTCCTTTCTCCAAATTCATTTCGTATGTTGTAAATAATTTGTGTAAGGAATCTGTCTCTAAATAAAAAATCCTGAGAAAACTCTCAGGGCAAATACATAGAATATAAACACCATAAAAAACGTGTTCATGCATTCTTGTTTCTTCCATCCGGACTGTAACCGTCGGTAAGGGATTCACACCCTTTCGGCCAAAGCTCGCGGACTCATAGCTTCCACGCATCATGCGTTTCACTCATCACCGCCGGTGAGGACTTCCACCTCGCCCCGAAACAGATTCAATTGTCTACATGGCAGATTATAGACCTCTTCTCTTGTTCTGTCAATCCACAACCTTTGATTTAGTCAATATTTGCAACCTCCGGGGACCGTGTCAAGTTGCCAGCTTTGGCGGATTTACAGCGAACCGGGACTTCATATGATATAATCGGACTATGAAGAATCTAATCCAAAGCACAACCGAACTGGCGATGAGCATCGTGGTACAATATATCCAGCCGGGCTGTCTGATCATCGACGCTACCTGCGGCAACGGTCACGATACCCTGCGTCTGGCTGAATCTGCTTTATGCGTATCCGGCTCTTCCAAGGGGTCTTCCAGTGAGACATCCTCAGGCTGCAGGATTCTGGGAATCGACCTTCAAGAGGTGTCCATTGAGAACACCTGCGCCCTGCTCATCGAAAACGGCTGGCACCCGCAGGTGCTATCTTCTGAGTGGCAGAATGATTCCGTCCCTGCTGCCGATTCTGCGCCCATCTTATTGGCACAGACGTCTCATGAAAATATCAAAAGCCTCGCTGCGCGATTTCAGCAGGACGTTTGTCTTGTCGTGTTCAATCTCGGTTATCTTCCGGGCGGTGACAAAACCGTCACGACAGATGCCGGGTCGACCCTGGCTGCGGTTCGCAGCGCTTTGGAACTTCTCATGCGGGACGGACTGGTCTGCATCACCATGTACAGCGGCCATCCGGCAGGCAAAAAAGAAAAACAAGCTCTTTTGGACTTTGCAAAAGAGCTTGACGCACGTACGTATCACGTTTCTTATATCAATATGCTGAACCAGCAGAATGATCCGCCGGAGATCCTGCTGATCACCCGCAAGCGATAACGTTCATCTTCTAACGAGGTTCGACCTCGATTTCGATATACTGACCCTTCTCCACGGGCTCCCATGAATCGTTGACACGAAGGCCTTTCAAATTATTTGCCAGTGCCCGGATCGTTCCGCTGTGTGCAACGATGACAATGTTTTTGCCATCGTCTTTTGAGAGGATTTCCCGCAAGCACTTCATAACGCGGTACTGCATATCATAAAAGTTTTCGGAATGATTCCCGGTCTTGAACACGAATAGATCCTTGCCTCGTCGCTCATATTCTTCCGGAAAACGTTCTTTGATTTCACGGACCGGTTTGCCGTCCCATTCACCCAGATTCAGTTCCCGCAACCCTTCCAGTGGTTTTACTTCAACGCCTGTCGGGAAAACGCCGTTCTCGAAATCTTCCACCATGGCGCCTGTCTCTTCTAAGACCTTTGCCAGGATTTCCCCGGATTCGGAGGCCCTGATCAGATCACTGCAATAGACGGTATTGCTCCAGTCCGGCATGTCTTTTTCCAGGGCGTTCCCAAACACATCCCGCCGGACATCACCGACATAATGGTCCTGCATGCACGTACTGATTTCTTCACCGGCCTGCTTCATTTGCTGCCGCCCTTCATCGCTGAGCGGAACATCGTACTGGCCGATGAACATAGACTCGTCATGCTGTCGCGTCTGTCCATGACGCACCAGAATAAACCGGCGCCTTGCCGCAGCAACAGACAGTTTTGTTCTGGTAAACCCATTCTCCACGAACTTCACGATTTCCGCATATCCTTCCGGCGTGTCCATGTCCATAATGCAGCCTTCTTCATTGACTGGTACGCGATCCATCCGGTCCCAATAACGGTCCGTAACGGCCTTCAGTCCGCCCTCTCCGTCATGGGCAAGAATGTCCTCCATCAGTTCCTTTGGAATGAACAGCGGATGTCCTTTTTTCCCTTCGTAGGTCGGCACGGCGAAATTGTTTCCCGCTGCATCCATGATCCTTCGGAGCACCTGAATGCTGATGAGTGGACAATCCACCGGCATCAAGAGCACGCCCTTCATGCTCCCGGATGGAGCGTCTAATTCCAATGCTTTTGCAAGACCCGTACGAATCGACGTAAACATGCCGTCTTTATAGTCTGCATTGTATGCTTCCGTCACATCGGCTTTGCGAAGAACCTCCTCTATCTGCAGACGTTCATGACCCGTCACCACGATGATGCTCCCGATTCCGGCGCCTTTTGCCGCCTCAATCAGTCCTTCGAGGGCCGTGCGCCCATCCACGGCCAGAAGCGGCTTGAAGTCTTTCATTCTTGAAGACAGTCCCGCCGCCAAAATCACCGCTGTATAGTTTTTATATTGATCGATTGATTCTCTCTGATACCCTATTCTCATGCCTATATCCTCTTAGTCCGCGTGGATGTCAGCCACTTCCCGAAACCGCATTTCACGCTCTGCTTTTTCGGCCCGGATCTGGATCATTTCCGCTGTAATGCTGATGCCGATTTCTTCCGGTGTTTCCGACTTGATTTCCAGCCCAATGGGAGCATGCACGCGATCCAGTTCTTCCTGCGTCACGCCCTCTTGCAGAAGCTCATCAAACAAAAGCTTATTTTTTCGCTTGCTGCCGATCATGCCAATGTAAGCGTTTGGTCTGCGGAGCGCCTGCCGGAGCACCTGCAGATCACCGCGATGTCCTCTCGTCACGATGACAATGTAGCTATCCTCATCGGTTTCGATTTCATCAAAGCAATGATCGAAATCGCTGCAGACGATGGCTCGCTCTGCCTTTGGGTAGCGCTGCGCATTGGCGTAATCTTCCCGGTCGTCGATGACCGTCGTGGTGAAATCCACATGCCGAAGCAAAGGCTCCAGGGCGTATGCCACATGGCCGCCGCCAAAGATGTACGCGTCGCTCTTCAGCCTGAATTCTTCCACAAAGTTTCCCGGGTTTGCCGCTTCGATGTAGTCGACCTGAATGGTGGCATCGCCGCCGCATCCCATAGCCAACGCGTTCTCACCCTGCTGCTGTTCATCCAGAATAAATTCGTAAGTGAGTCCTTCCTTGGTCTCCATGACCTTCTTGCAGAGCTCCTGGGTTCTGGCTTCCAAAAGGCCGCCGCCAACGGTCCCGTAGAAGTTTCCTTCCGGGGTCATAATCATAGCTGCGCCCCGTTTTCTCGGAGCGGAGCCTTTGGTTTCGATGACTTTCGCGATGGCGAAGTCGATGTTTTCTTCAATAAATTTTCTCGCGATATACGATACTGGCTGTGCCATTTGTTCCTCCTTTACTTCAACGGTTTCTGAGCGACCAGCAGGAAATAGCCGATGTCTCTGCTTTTGCCGCCTGCCTGTTTGTCAAGGGTTGGTGCAAAAGCTTCGAACCCGTCTCCCAGCTTGTCCGAATAATCTTCGAACTTCATCACACGGAATCCGATTTCCTCTTCTAACTGTTTGATGAGGGGCTCTTTGTAGAATGCTCCGCCAAACCGGAAATCCACAAAATGCTCCGGTGTGCCTTCCTCGCAATCCCCCTCATTTCGAGGCAGTCTGGCCCTGCGGGCTGCTTCGATGGCAACTGCCTTGAGCTGATTCGGTTCGGGATCCTTTTCGTAGAAGTCTGAAATAATCAGACGGCCGCCCTTTTTCATAACGCAGTAGGCTTCGTGGAGCGCTTCGTCCGGCTGTACGATCCCATTCAGGGAGCACTCCATGATGATTCCATCAAAGGTAAAGGACAAGTAGTCATCCAGGAATCCGCCGTCCCCGAATTTGACATCGATGTCCGGAAATTGCTCTTTGGCTTCGCTGATTTTGACGAGATTGATCTCGATGCCTTCCGCCTTATAGCCCTTTTCGTTCAAGTAATTGACGGTATCTCCACCGCCGCATCCGATGTCCAGAATCTTGCTGCCTTTCTTGAAACTCGCCAGTTTCAGGCCCCGTTCCGTTATATCAAATCCACCTGGTCGTTGTATTGCCATGTTCTCTCCTTTTGTTCCATGTATTCGCTAACGTTGACATTATATCATTCTTTCGCTAATCGTTACAAAAAAACGTTCAGTATTACACCACTGCTTCCTTGCGGTTCTCATCTTTGGTATACTTAAGCTGTGATGATATCTTATTTACTAAACAAGTGGAGGGCTACATATGAAGAAGAAAATCTTGAGTTGTCTCCTTGTTTTTGGTCGTTGCGATCTCGTTCATGCCGACCTCGGCTTTTGCAGCGTCCAAGGCTAAGATGACCAGTTATTATCAGGTGTATAAAACCGGTAAAACGGTTTATGCAGCTGGTGCAAAAGGCATCTACAAGGTGACGGTCAAAAAAGGCAAAGTCAAAAAAGTAAAGATGTTCCACTACACCGGTCACCCAATGGGTCCCGACAGTTACATTTACGGTATGAAGAAAAAGGGGAAATATCTCTATTACGTTGTCGGGAGTGAAGGCATGTTATGGAGCATTTGCCGCAAGAAAACTTCCGGAAAAGGGTTTAAGCTTTTGGTAAACACCAATTCGGATGAATTCGCAATAAAGGGGAAGAAGATCTATTACGTATATACTTATGAAACGGATTATGGTGACGAAATCGCTACATACCGTGTCATGAAGCTCAACGGAAAATCGAATAAGAAAACCTCAACCAGAGTGTCCATGACCAGCAAGCGAAGCAATACTTCCAAATATTCCGTGATCATAAAAGAACACAATGGATATGCGAAGGACTACCTAAAAACTCCAAAAGGAACCTACTATCTCGGCCGGGTAAAAATCGATGGCTGGGATTAATTAATAGGGGGGGAGAATATGAATATAAAAAAGAAACTCGTCAGCTGCGTACTCGCCTTGGCTGTTGCCATCGCATTTATGCCGACCTCAGCCTTTGCAGCATCGAAGGCTAAGTCTATCGTTTATGACCAAGTATATAAAACCGGCAGCACTGTATACTGCGTTGGGGCCAAGGGAATTTACAAGGTCAAAGTCAAGAAGGGGAAGCTCAAAAGCAGCAAACTCATATATCGCTACAATGACGATGAGGTTTACTATGAAGACGGCCATTTGTTTGCATTGAAGAAAAAGGGCAGCTACATTTATTTTCTAAATGTTTCAAACGGGTCATCTGTAAAGCTTTGGCGTGTTAAAACATCTGGAAAGAATAAGAAATGTCTGGCCGAGGCCGATACCTACGTTATCAAAGGCAGTAAAATCTACTATGAAGATTTTGACGCAAACAAAAAACGCGTGATGAAGCTGAACGGGAAATCAAAGAAAAAGACAAAGGCTAAAGTAATCATGGTCTCTAAGACAAGTAACAAAGCCGGGTATAAAATGGTTCACAGGATAAAAAAGGGACACGTTCAGGACTTCCTGAAGACACCAAAAGGAACATACTATCTTGGAAAAATCAAGTACTCCGGTTTGGGTGAATAGGATCATTCCTCATAATTGGTTGTCGTATCAAGGCAGCCAAGGCAGCGGGCAGCGACCGGATTCGCTCCCGCTGTTTTGTGTTTCAACGTGTCTTCTCCCGAATCATTGTTCCTTGATTTTGATTACGATTTCTTTACCCTCCTCATAGCCTTTGCAAAGGCCTTCGCAAATACGAAAGTGTTGTCTTAATAATGATACTTTGTTCCCTTGTCCTTGACACATTTTACTTTTCTTCGGTAAAATAATAATACATATATTTATGTGTTTACTAACAAAAGTTATAAGTTAATATTCAAACGGAGGCAATTATGAATTTGAAAAAAATGACTCTGAACATCAACGGTGCCGACCGTATGTTCATCTGTGATCCTGAGAAGGACACGCTTGCCGACGTACTTCGCCGTCTCGGCCTGACAGGCACGAAAATCGGTTGCGGCTATGGCGTCTGCGGAGCCTGCTCCGTCATCCTCGATGGTAAGGTAATCCGTTCCTGTACAAGAAAAATCGCCAAAGTCGAAGAGTACAGTAAGGTGACTACAATTGAAGGTATCGGTAGTGTCAACTATCCTCATCCGCTTCAGTCACTTTGGGTTGCATGCGGCGCCGTACAGTGCGGTTTCTGTGTTCCTGGATTCATCGTTTCTGCATACCAGCTCCTGCAGGAAAATCCAAGTCCTACAAGAGAAGAAGTCAGAGACTGGTTCACGAAGCATAGAAACATCTGCAGATGTACTGGATACAAGCAGATCGTGGATGCTGTAATGGCGGCTGCTGAAGTACTCAGAGGCGAGAAGACTGTTGAAGACTTCCGCTATGACTGGTCCAAGGATATCGGCAACTTCTATGGCAAACCTCTCGAAAGACCGAACGCTCTGCCTAAGGCATGCGGTGTATGCGACTACGGTGATGACGTAGAACTGCACATGCCAGCTGAGACTCTGAAGGTCGAAATGGTAATGCCAAGAATCACCAGCCATGCAAAGATCAAGAACATCGATGTTGCAGAAGCAGAAGCAATGCCTGGCGTAGTGAAAGTCATCACTGCTAAGGACATCAAGGAAATTGGCTGCAACAACTACTTCATGGCCTTTGGATTCTCCGAAAGAACCATCGAGCTGCAGGAAAACCACCACGTACTGGCTGAAGACGAAATCGTATGGTATGGCGACGTTGTTGCACTGGTCGTTGCTGACACCAGAGATCATGCAAAGGCTGCAGTCGACAAGGTAAAAGTCGACATCGAAGAACTGCCTGCATACATGAATTATCTGGATGCCGTTAAACCTGACGCTGAGAAGATCTACGACTGGTTCCCTGACACTTATGGCAAGAACGTTTACACGAACATGCCTGTTCTGAAGGGCGATGACGAGCATGTTCCTGAACTGATCGAAAATGCGGCATACTCCGTTGAAGGTTCCTTCTATTCATCCAGAGAACCTCACATGTCCATCGAAGGCGACGTAGCTCAGACATATTACGATGAAGATGACAACCTCTGCGTACACTGCAAGACCATGACACTCTACTGGGATAGAGACGAAATGGCAAACGCCCTCGGAATCGAAGCGGATAAGCTTCGTCTCATCGAAAACCCTACTGGCGGATCCTTCGGTTGGGCAATGAATGCACATAACTGGACTCTCTGCGCATACGCAACGATGGTTACTAAGATGCCTTGCTCACTGTCCATGGATTACAAGCAGTTCATGGCAGTTACCGGTAAGCGTTCACCGTCCTACTGGAACGGCAGAATGGCCTGTGATGCAGACGGCAAGTTCGTTGCTGGCGAATATGAAGTTGGTCTTGATGCAGGTTGCTACACTGACTTCGGTGATGACAAGCTGACTAAGACATCCAGATTTATGTTCTATCCATACTACATGCCAAATGTAGTAGGTATGAACAGAGCTGCTGTTACGAACCATTCATGGACAACTGCATACAGAGGCTATGGTGCTCCACAGACTTACACTTGCTCCGAAGCACTGGTAGACATGCTGGCAGAAGAAGCTGGAATCGATCCATTCGAGCTGAGATATAAGAACATCGCTAGAACTCCGGAAGATACAAACATCAACCAGCTTCCTTACCTCCACTATCCAATGGAAGAGATGATGGATAAACTGAAGCCAATCTACGATGAAAAGAAGGCTGAAGTGGAAGCTTGGAACAAAGATCACGAAGATATCAAGAAGGGCGTTGGTATCGCATGGGGCGGCTACAACGTTGGCCTTGGCGCAATCGACGAATCCCACGTTGCTATCGAGCTGATGCCAGATGGAACATTCAGAAAGTACGACACTTGGCAGGATCAGGGCCAGGGCGGTGACCAGGGTTCACTCATCTGTACTCTGGAAGCTCTGAAGCCTTACTTCCCAGAAGTAACTCCGAATGACATCAAGCTGATCCAGGATGACTCCAAGTATTGTCCAAACACTGGTGAATCCGCTGGTTCCAGATCACACTATGCGAATGGTAAGGCTACGATCGTTGCTGCTAAGAACCTGGCTGACGCCATGAGAAAAGAAGATGGTTCTTACAGAACATACGATGAAATGGTAGCAGAAGGTCTGCCAACAAGATATCAGGGTGACTGGGCTACGATCGATGAATACAACTACTTCTACGATCTGGATCCAAACGATGGATCAGGTAACCCGACTTACACCTACACTTATGCATTGTTCCTGGCTACCGTTGACGTTGAAGTTGCAACCGGTAAGACCAAGTGTACTGGCATGACTTGCGTAGAATGGATTGGTAAACCTGGTAACATTCAGGCTGTTGAAGGCCAGATCTACGGTGGTATGTCACACGCAATCGGATTCGCCCTCACAGAAAACTATGAAAATCCTGAAAAGGATTGGAACATGGTTAAGGCTGGTATCCTCTATGCGAACGATATCCCGGATGCTCCTGACTTCAACTACATCCACGTTGACGGAGAAGACCCTCGTGGTCCATTTGGTTCCTCCGGTGCTTCCGAAGCATTCCAGTCCTCCGATCACATGGCAGTTATCAATGCGATCAACAACGCTGTTGGCGTTCGTATCTATGAACTGCCTGCAACACCAGATAAGATCAAGGCTGGTATCGAAGCAAAGGCTAAGGGCGAACCAAATCCGAACAAGCCTGAGAAGTACTTCCTCGGATCCGAACTGTATGATGCTGTTAAGCACATCAAGGAAAATCCAATGAACCCTACAAAGCCGGAAGACATCGAATTCGGTGAACTCGGTGAAGCAGGCGTACGCTGGAAGCCAGGTCAGGACGATCAGTATCTCAACTACAGAGATAAGATCAGAAAATAATTTGTCGGATGACCTAAATAAAGCTATAAGAAAGCTGCCGCATTAATGCGGCAGCTTTTTTACGAATGCCGGTCTTTCGTTACTTTATTTGACTACTATCTTGATCCTCTTGAATACACCGTTCTGCGCATAAGCATATATGTAACAGGTGCCTCGTTTCTTTGCAGTAACTTTGCCGCCGGAAGTAACGGCCGCGATTTTCGTGTTCGTCGATTCGTATCTTACCTTGGCGTGTTTCTTGACCTTCTTCTTTTTCTTTACGGCCTTCGCTTTCAGTTTCAGGGTCTTGCCTACTTTAAGCTTCTTGGCCTTCTTGGTAACCGATTTCTTTACTTTGACCTTCTTGTGGTTGCCGACTTTGCCGCCCGTTGTCGCTACGTGAATCAGTTTTGAAACGGATACGACATTTCCCTTTGCATCGAGTGCAACGACTACGAACTTGTAGTACGTGCCCTTCTTGAGCTTCTTACCGGCAACTGCTGAGAATGTTTTTGCTGTTCCCGTTGTCTTCGCAAGCTGTTTCGGTTTGTTTGCATTCCCGCAGGCATTTCCATAGACGATGTACTGTTTCGCACCTTTTACGGAAATCCATTTGAGTGCGATGGAAGTTTTTGTCTGCTTCGTCGATTTCAGCTGAAGCTTCGCAAATGTGGCTCCCGGTGGATCTCCATCGGTCTTCATGCCTGTGATGGCTTTTTCCGCTGCTGCAGCAGACCTGGTCTTCTTTGCAGTCGTACTGCTTGTCTTCTTCGGCGTCGTTGCTGTTGTTGGCTTCGTTGTAGCAGGTTTCGTCGGTTTTGTTGCCGCCTCTTCCTGCGTAAGCTGCGCATCCGTCTTTACAGCGCCAACTGCTGACTTCGCATTTGAGAGAATCTGATTGACCTCTTCAGGCGTCGTCGCTGCAGAAATCGCTGCTTTTGCTTCCTCAACCGCGTCTTTGATGGCCTGCTTCTCTGAATCTCTGTATTTAGCAAGATTTTCGTCACTGATGTACTCGTCCAATGCAGCGGCTGCGTCTGTCTTTGCAGTTGCCAAAGCATTCTCGGCTGCTTCCTGCGCCTGTATCATCCCATTAACTAAATCAGTCAACTGCTGCGCTGCTGCTGCTGCGTCTGCTGGCGTTGTCGCTGTGAGTGCATCAAGTTTCGCGCTCATAGCCGCATTTTCCGCTGCACTCTTATCAGCATCTGAAATCTTATCCGCTGCGTCGTCCATGATTTCCTTTATGGCCGCAATTGCAGCGTCCTTGGCATCCTTCAACTCCTTCTCTTCTTTTTCAGTGAGATCCTGGTTCGTAGGAATTTGCTGGAGACTTGTAGCTGCCTCATCAAGTATCTGCGCAACTTGTTCTGGCGTCGTGGCTGACGCTATTGCTGCCTTTGCACTGTCTATAATGTTCTCTACCTGAGCTTTATCTGTCTCAGTCTGTCCTTCACGGGCAGTATCGCGATAGTCTGCAGGATTGATGTTGTTCAGCGCATCAAGTGCGTCTGCTTTTGCATTTTCAAGTGCTTGTGCCGCCGCTGTTGCAGCCTCTTCAGCCTCTTCGGCTTCATACTGGGCGGCTGTCTTCAGCTCATCCAGTTCGTCCTTCGCCGCTGCCAGCGCTGCTGCAACTTCATCCGGTGTGGTTGCCGCGTTGATAGCTTCCCGTGTTTCTGCCTTGATTGCTCTAATAGCTGTCTTCTCTAAGTCTCTGTAATCCGCCGGATCCTTATAGCTGTTCAGTTCGGTCAGCGCATCGGACTTGGCTTTTGCAAGTGCCTCTGCTGTGGCATTCGCGGCTGCCTCAGCCTCTTCGGCTTCGTACTGGGCGGCGGTCTTCAGTTCGTCGATCTGCGCCTTTGCTGCTGCAAGGGCTTCTTCTACTGCTTCCTTGGTGGTTGCGTTATTGATCGCGCTCGTGCCGGCTTCGATTGCTTCTGCAAGAGCCGTCTTTTCTGCGTCTCTGTAGTCGGCGGCGTCTTTATAGCCTTCCAGTGCTGTTATGGCATCTGTCTTGGCCTTTGCGAGGGCCTGAGAAGCAGCCGTGGCTTCTTCTTCCTCATACTGGGCCGCTGTCTTCAGCCCATCCATTTCGTCCTTCGCCGCTGCCAGCGCTGCTGCAACTTCGTCCGGTGTGGTTGCTGCGTTGATGGCTTCCCGCGCCTCGGACTTAAGCGCTCTCAGCGCCGTCTTCTCTGCGTCTCTGTAGTCGGCCGGGTCTTTATAGCTGTTCAGCTCGGTCAGAGCATCGGACTTGGCTTTTGCAAGCGCCTCTGCTGTGGCATTCGCGGCTGCCTCAGCCTCTTCGGCTTCGTACTGGGCGGCGGTTTTCAGTTCGTCAATCTGCGCCTTTGCTGCTGCAAGGGCTTCTTCTACTGCTTCCTTGGTGGTTGCGTTATTGATTGCGCTTGTGCCGGCTTCGATTGCTTCCGCGAGAGCCGTCTTTTCTGCGTCTCTGTAATCGGCGGCATCTTTATAGCCTTCCAGTGTCGCTATGGCGTCTTCTTTCGCCTGGTCGAGTGTTTTAAATTTCGCAAGATCGGTTCTGAATGCTTCCATGATTTCATTTACTTCATCAACCGATTTTGCCGCCTCAACATTCTTCTTTGCGTTTTCTACCAGTTTATATACTTTGTACTGTTGGGACTCAACGTAGGAATCGGCATCTACTTCGTTCAGTTCTGCTAATGCTTCTTCCTTTGCAGCCTGCAATGCATCAACGACTGTATAGGTTGTTTCGCTACCGTCCTGTCCGGTCTTAACAACATAGCCTTCTGCCAGGTAATTGGTGTGTTCACCGTCTGCCGCGTTGTCCGCCGGATCGAATCCGTAGAAGGTCCCGCCGCTTACGGTGATCGTTTCCTTGTTGTCGTCCTTGCAGTTCAGGACGAAGTTCTTGTCCTCGCCGCTGACCTTGAAGGTCCCGCCTGTGATCTGGGCCGTGCATCCGTTGCTCGTGTAGATCGCGCTGACCTTCGCTGTGATGCTTCCGCCTTCCACCGTCAATTTGCTGCTCCGGTAAGCCGGCCAGACGCCGATGCCTCCGCCGTTCACGATGGCTCCGGTCCCGTCTTCACTGCTGTCTTTGATCGTCAGTCCGCCGGTCTTGGTCGTTGTCCCCACCATGATCGCAGGATAAGTGTCCCCGGTATCAAATGTGACGGTCTTTCCGTTCAGATCCAGTACCACATCTTGTGCGGTTACATTGGTCCTGGTGCTTTCGAAGCTGTTCAGCAGTTTGTAGGTCCCTGCCTTGTCCATCGTCAGCTTCGCAGAGTAGCTCTTCGTTCCGTCCGCTGCCGTGTATTCCACGTTCGGCGTTCCTTTATCTTCGCAGGTATAGGTCGTGATTCCTGTATCCGCATCTGTCGTCTTCTCTATGACGTACATGGATGTGGCCGTTGCCGCAGGGGCCGATACGGTCACCTTGCCCTTGCCGCGGTTATCGGCTGCCTTCACCTTCAGGGTCTGTCCTTCTGTCAGGGTGACTCTTCCGTTGTCTGTGTAAACTTCCAGCACCTTGCCGCTGCTGACCGCTGCCGCAACTGCGTTCTGGAAGTCTGCCACGGTGTATTCGGTGCCGTCGACTCTTGCCGAGACGTCCTTGACCGTGACGTTGCAGACCAGTGGCTGTCCGACCTGCTCGGTCTTCGTATTATCGGTATAGACCGTCATCGTGGCTGTGCCTTCTCCGGCTGCCTTTCCGTATGGACGGCCTTCTCCGGTCGCGCCGTTAAATCCTCCGGATCCGATGGCCTTCCCTTCATATTTCCAGTAATAGTAGTAGCCGTCGATGGCGTTCTCTACCTGGATCCTTCCCAGGTCATTGATGTACAGTTCCAGGCTTTCCGGATTCAGTTTCATGGCTCTGAGAATCTCGTATAAGCCATCTGCGTTCTGTTGTAAGCTCCTCCGGATACAAATCCATTCACAGGCTCTTTTGCGTCTTCCCCCTCCGCAGGGTATGCGTAACTTCCGATCGGCGAAGCGTTTGCGCTATTAATCGTGCCGCCTGTGATCGCAGGTGCCGGAACACCTCCCGGGTAGCCACAGTTGTCAATGACGATTGCGTCGCCTGTCGCATTGGCACCGTTGCCATTGTATGTATATTCTTTCTTCTCTCCATTACCCGTGACCGTGCCGCCTGTGATGTTCAGGCTGCCGGCCTTCTGGTAGATCGCGGTATTGCCTGTTACGGTTCCACCGCTGATCGTCAGTGTTCCGTCATTCGGGTGGTAGATGGCGATCTCCTCGCCGGTTATGCTTCCATCCTTTACGTTGATGACATATCCGCCGTTTCCTTCGCTTCCGTTACCGGCTATTGCGAAGTCAGCCGATGAGCTGAGATCTCCTTCCGTCTCCAGCGTCGCCTTTCCGACTATGGTCACACAGCAATCCTTCGACGAGGACACGGATACTCCTTTGTCTATGACCAGTTTGGCATCCGATGCCTCAGCATTGCCCGTGCCATCCAAATGAAATGCTCTGCAGTTTGTTCCGGCTGCTTCGACACTGCCGCCTCCGGCACTGTCTTTGATCGTCAGTGTGCCTTTTTTGACCGTAAAGAACGCACCGTAAGCGTTAGCAGCGTAGTCCTGATTCATCGCGACCTTATGCCCATTCAGATCGATGGTCACAGAAGCGTCCTTATTCATCGTCATTTTGCCGATGTTCTTTGCTGTATAGTCGCTGCCGAGTACGATCGTCTCGCCGTCCTGCGCAGCATTGAAGGCCGCAAGGAGGGTCGCATACGCAACTCTTTCCCCATCTCTCTCAATATATGCCGGGGCGATCTTGTAGCTGGCACTCTTGCTGGCGGACTTTGTCCCTGCGGAATCTGTCATCGTGAGCCAGACCTTTACGGAACCCGGCTTCGTAAAGGTCACCAGTCCATTCTCATCCACGGTCGCGATCGACGATGCTTCCGCTTCGACGCTTGATGCATCAGAATCCGTGACCTTCCAGCTTATCTCTACGAAGTCCTCCGGAGCGTGGTAGGAACTTTCACCCTCACGTTTAATCTTCGGGATCACACCCTGTGTCGTTCTGGCAGGCACAGGATCTTCATCCGCGAAATAAAACACACTAGGAACGTTCCATGTGTAATAGTACTGGATCGGCTTCAGGGCTTCTTCCACTGAATAGGTGCCATCTGCGTTTTTTGCACATGTGAATCCATCTGTTGTAAGCTCCTCCGGATACAAATCCATTCACAGGCTCTTTTGCGTCTTCCCCCTCCGCAGGGTATGCGTAACTTCCGATCGGCGAAGCGTTTGCGCTTATGAATGTTCCACCTGAAATGGTTGGTTGCGGTGTTCCGCCAGGATATCCGCAGTTATCAATCACCACTGCGTCACCGGTAGCATTGCATCCGCTACCTGAATAGGTATAGTCGGCTTTTGCACCGGTTCCTTTAATCGTTCCGCCCGTAATATTTAATGTACCGACCTTCTGATATATGCCGGTTGCGCCGGTTATTTCCGCTCCATCGGAAACGGTTGTCACGTTTGGACCAGGAAGATATACCGCAACTGACGCAGAATCAGTACCAGTCAGTTTCGCTCCCTCACCAATATTAAATGTGGTGGTTCCTGAATAGGACCCATTGTTTGCAAGAGCGTCTGCTGCACCTGTGATGGTGCAGTTTTCCATATTCACGGTATTTTTGCCAAGTGCTACTACTGCGCTCTTTTCAGCGCTCGTAACAATGGCTCCGCCTTCGATATTAACCGTTGCATCCGCTTCTTCTTTAGAATAAATGGCATATGTGTTATCAGCCGAGATAGCCGCACCATCAACCGTTAACGTGCCGCCGCTTATATAAAGCGGAACAACGGTTCCGGTGATTTTCCCGTCTTTGCCATCACTGGAATCGGTAACCGTCAGCGCCCCACCGTTTACAGTAATTGACGACATGGCTTTGGTTAATGTCTTTCCATTAAGATCAAGGGTTATCTCTTTGCCTTCTGCAACAGCAAAATCACCATTCAACGGTGCGTTTTGCAGGAGCTTTATGGTGGCTTTATCCGCCTGAAGTGCCGCTGCTAACGCATCGTTTATACTTCCGTATTCTGTGGTTGTTCCATTTACTGTAACCGCTGCCGTGTTTCCCAGTTTGATTGCGATAGACTGTGATAGAAATGCACTCGCTTTAGAATCGGTTCCCGCATAATATACGTAACCGCTTATGGAAATGGTTTTATTCGCAGTAGGAGCGTTCTTGAACACGAGTGAAGCCGCTAGATCTTTGCTTGGATCCATTGACTCCGCATACCCCATATACTCTGCGTTCGTACCGGTAATTGCGGACCATCTCATCTCGTACTTTGCAGCATCCTCCGCATCAGGACCGAGGACTCTGTATGTGCCCCCGTTTTCCTCCTGAATGCTTAGCGTGGCCGTAATTCCGTTTGCCCATTCATTAGAACCGACATTTACAGCTATTGGCGTCTTCGTTACCTTGAAATTTGGTTTTACGGTAACCACACAAGGCTGCGACGTAATGCCGCCTGCCGTTGCTGTAATCTCTGCAGTGCCTGCCTTTAATCCGGTTATTTTACCGTTCTGATCAACTGAGGCAATGGAGTCATCGCTGGATGCCCATGTTACTGCAGCTTCAGCGGCTGCCTCTTCCGGCAGCACCGTTGCCGTAGGTGTCGAGGTCTTTCCCAAAGCAATTGTGGCTGTTTCTTTGCTGAGGGTTACACTCTCAACAGTTAGCCCTCTGTTATTGTTCTGGGTTTCTCCTTCACCTACTTGGTCGTTTTCAGTGGTGGCCGGGGATTCCGTTTCGGTATCGCTTTGCTCTCCTGAAACAACCCCACTGTTCAGGTCATCTCCATCCACCCCGTTGGCAAATGTTATCGTCGGTGTGAATGTGAAAATGATCGCCACTGAAAGCAGAAGTGCCAAGAATGCCCTGCACTTCTTTTTGTCAAACAAATACATTATAAAACCTCCCCCCGAAGACGAGTTGACTCGGGCGGAAGTCAAAAAAATCAGGCTAAAACAAATCGCCCTATACAACTCTTATTTAATAGTCTGACAAACACTCTACAGAATTTTCAAACTTCTTCTTATCTTAATATACATTAATGTAGCAAAAAAATCAAGCACCCTTAAATTACAAAAGCCCACCTCAGCAGAAAACTGAGATGGGCTAGATAACATTTCGCCGGGAACTGCGCATCACGCAGTCAGGCACATCGCCGTGGAGTGCCACGCGCTATGCAATCAACTCTCTCGCCGTAGAGTGCCACGCGCTAAAGCGCTGCACTCCTGACGGGGGACCTACCATCGGCTCGTCCCTCGCCGGGTTAGGTCTCCCTCAACCCCCGGACGTCTTGCCGTTGACTTTGATGGTGTCTCCGTCGTTGAGGACGGTTTCCTCCGGAATCTTCTTACCGTCACGAATCAGGAACCCATAAAGTCTGGTCTTCTTCGGCACGATATTAAAATAGTCGCAAAGGTCATAGCCCGTCGCGCCATCCGGAAGTTCAATATTGGCCACATTTTTCCATCCATTGAGTTGTCTGACCGGACCATTAAATAAAATTTTGATTTTAATCATATCTCTTCTCCATTGCCTGCATCTGATTAGTCTTTACTGATCGATGTATTTCGCAAATATCTCACGGGCAGTATCTCCGTCTGCCACTTTATTGATTATAGCACGTCCATCCGGAAAAAGCTTGAAATCCGCTTCTTCATTTTTGAAAATCGTAAAGAACTTATTCTGCTTCACCTCTCCTGACTGCCTGAGTCTCTCTACGACGGCGTCATAATCAAAGGCCCCGTCATCTTCCGGGGTAACCTGATACGCATCGTGTCCGCAAAGAGAAGCAGTATAGTTCTTTTGTCTATGTTCGAGCCGAGTGTATTGGTGTTTCCCACAGACCGGACACTCCGGATCCTTATCCACGTCAAAGAATTCTGTATAGCTGTCCCACGCATCCAGAGAAATCGCCTGTCTGCATACGGACTCAGAATCCAGCAAAAGCTTCATGGTTTCTGCCGCTTCATAAGACGCTACTATGTTGGTAATCGGACTGATGACGCCAACCGTGTCACAGGTATCGTAACTCCCCTCTTCTGGCAAAGGCCCCAGCAGGCATTCCAGACACGGTCCTTCACCTGGCAATACATTCATGCACATGCCGCCGCTTCCAACGACACCGCCGTAAACGTAACGGATTTTGTGCTTGTCACACGCTTCGTTGAGTAAATATCTTGTCTCCAGATTGTCAAGTCCATCGACAACAACATCTACATCCGTGATCAGTTTTTCAATGTTATATGGATTGACATCGACGATTTTCGCCTCGATCTCAATTTCCGAATTCATCTGAGATATATGCATACGAGCCGCTTCAGCCTTTGGGAGCTGCTGCTCCACATCCGCTTCTGTAAAAAGAGCCTGCCGCTGGAGATTGGTGAGCTCCACGATATCGCGGTCAATCAGCCGAAGGTATCCAACTCCCGCCTGTGCGAGCATGTTGGCCACCGAAGCACCCAACGCCCCGATACCGATGACGCACACACGCGACTGCTGGAGCTTTTGCTGCCCTTCTTTGCCAATCGCATAAAATATCTCTTGTCTGTGGTATCTTCCTACCTGCATAACTTACCTTTCCATCGCTTAACAATATAAAATGCAAAGGCAGGGAATATTGGATTCCCTGCCTTATAGATGCGATTCGTTTATTCCTCGTCTGTAATGCAAGGGTTCTTACGAATGTTTTCCATTTCTTCCTGGAAGTCTGATCCGAGGAAGTATTTCTCAGGAACGTTCGGATTCGGTTCACCCTTCGCGAGTGCTTCGATTCCGGCCTTGACCTTTTCAGGTCTTGCAGGCAGTTCATGGATTCTGACGCCTGTTGCGTTATTAATCGCATTGATAACTGCCATATGGTCACCGGACTGGAATGCTTCCGATCCGCCGGAGGAACCGAACGGGTTCGTGTCTCTCGGTGTGCACATGTGAATCAGCTCGATGTCATCTGGCAGCATGTTCGCGGATGCGATGCCCATGCCGTACAGGTTGTTCTGCTTCTTGACATCATCATAGTCTTCCCACAGAGCATAGCCGATGGAGTGAGCGATACCGCTGTAAGCCTGTCCATCCAGACAAACCGGGTTACCGATTACGCCTACGTCATCGATGCCAACGATCTTATCTACCGTCGTAACGCCTGTCTTCATGTCAACGGAAACGATTGCCATGTACAGGGAATATGTGAATGCAGGAGTTGGTTCACCAACGCCAGTATCCGGATTCAGGTCGGACAATGTTTCGTCATCGGAGTTCGTGTACTGTGCATCGTATCTGAGTGGAATGCCTTCTGCAACCATTTCTTCGTAAGTTCTGTATGTACCGTCTTCCTTACGCATTGCGTTCTTCAGTTTATCAACGGCCATAACCAGTGCCTTACTGTTCATGTAGTGCTGACGGGAGGATGCGGATGAACCGGAGTCTACGCCGTAGATACTGTCGTTCTGACGAAGGATAATGTCATCTGCCGTAACGCCGAATTCCTTCAGAGCTTCCAGCGTAACGATCAGTGAACCAACGTCACCGCCCTGGCCTACATCCTGCCATGTATCATACTTGATGAATTTGCCGCCTGGTGCCAACTCGATACCCAGCGTACACTGGTCTGCTGCGCCTTCGGTTACGTTGTAGCCGCCCCATGCGATACCAACGCCCTTCTTGACGTCTTCGTGATCCTTGTTCCATGCAGCCACTTCTGCTTTTGCATCTTCATACATTGGCTTCAGTTTATCCATCATGCCTTCCATCGGGTATTCTCTGAACGGCTTGCTGTTGACGTTCAGATCTCCTTCTCTGGCAATGTTGATGTATCGAATATCAAATGGATCCATGCCGATCTTCTCAGCCATCATATCCATCATTGCTTCGGAGCAGGTATAGGACTGCGGTGAACCGTATCCTCTGTATGCGGTGCCGTAGTTGTGGTTTGAAGTAGCAACTCTTGCCAGGCCCTTAACGTTTGGAACGTTGTATGGGAAGAATGTAAATCTGGCAGGTCTCCATGTCAGGTCATCGCCCAGTTCGTTGTAGGAACCGTGGTCAAGACCGAAGTCCCATTCAGCGGCGATGATCTTGCCGTCCTTATCGCATGCCAGCTTAGCGTTCGAGAATGAAGGTGCTCTCTTACCTGTGTAAGCAATGTGTTCCTGATACGTCATGGATACTGCAACCGGCATGTTGTCGCACGCCATGCAGACTTCTGCTGCCAGTGCGAATGACTGACCAAAGGTTGACCATCCGAAGGACGCGCCGGTAGGGTTCGCAATGATACGAATCTTTTCCTGTGGAAGTCCGGTTGCTTCTGCAACGTCCGTCAGGTGAGCGCCGATTGCCATGGCCTTACAGTGTACGCAAAGCATTCCGTCTGCGTCGAAGTACGCTTGAATCGTATCGGATTCGATCTGTGCGTGTGGTTCTCTCTGTGAGTAGAAGCTGCCTTCTACTACATAAGGAGCATCGTCAAAGAGCTTATCCGTTTCGTGACCGGCGCCTTTGAGCGTTGGCTGCATACTCCACATGTTCGGGTGATCGTCGTGGATGCGGATTGCGTCCGGTTTAACAGCGTCCAGATAATTTCTGTATTCAGGAAGCTGTTCATATTCGAAGGTAACCTTAGCTGCCGCTTCTCTCGCGTGATCTTTCGTATCAGCAACCGCAACGGCAATGCAGTCACCATAGTTCATGATTTTGTCTTCTGCTATAACAAAGTGTGATTTCTCAGTTGCCAGTGTTCTCGGTGTGAACGGGAAGAAGGCAACGCGGTTGTCGCATCCGACTGCCTTAACGTCCTTGGCTGTAACGATCTTATATACGCCAGGCATTTTCTCAGCTTCGCTGGTGTCGATGCTCTTGATCTTAGCGTGGAATGTAACTCTCGGCTGAACCATAACAGCGTGCAGTGTGCCGGAAGGCATCTTCAGCTCGATGTCGTCGCCATAATCTTCTACGCCGCATACTCTTGCCAGGTTGCAAGGACGCAGGAGAGGCTTGCCGTACTGTTCGCCTGCAGGAGCTTCCGGAATCTTAAGATCGTCCACTGTGATTTCACCGCGCAGGCACTTGGCTGCCAGCATTACGGAATCAACGATCTGCTTATAACCAGTACATCTGCAGATATTTCTATGTTTCGTGAACCAGTCACGTACTTCTTCTCTTGTCGGGTCAGGATTTTCTTTCAAAAGCTGATATGTTGAAACGATGAATCCAGGGATGCAGAATCCGCACTGAACTGCGCCATGATGCATGAACGCAACCTGTATAGGATGCAGGAAATTCGGCTGTCCGATCCCTTCAATGGTTGTGATTTCGCTGTACTCTTCGACTTTCGCAATTTTTCTCGTACAGGAACGAACAACTTTGCCATCTAAAATGACGGAGCACGCACCGCAAACGCCTGTGCCGCATCCAACTTTCGTTCCCGTCAGGCCCAGTCGACGGATTACATCTGCCAGTGTGTCCTTTTCTGGATTGCAGATAAACATCCTGTCGGCGCCATTAATTTTGAGAGTCATTTTCTTTAAATTCATAATTGCCTCCATTTGAACTACAGACTTAATTAGTGACTTAAATTGATTCAAAAATATGACCTAAAAGTATCGGTGTATATACACAAAAATTCTATCAGTTTGCAGTGGTATCGTCAATTACAAATTTGCTGTTAAACCCGCACTTATCGTGCGATGTTTCGGTTCAAATCCACGGATTATTCAATACAAAAGTGTCATTTATAAAGCAAATTAATACATCCGATTTCTCCACGATATGGTATACTGTAAAAGCAAGCAAAGGAGTTAATGAACATGGTTTATCTTGATAATGCGGCCACCTCATGGCCAAAACCAGAAGCCGTCTATGATACGGTTTCAGAATCCATTCGAATGGGCGGCAACCCGGGCAGATCGAATTCCGAAAAAGCCCGCGCAGCTGCAACCAATATTATAGAAACACGGGCGGCATTAGCGCAGCTTTTTCATATTTCAGACCCAAACAGAATCGTATTTGCCCTGAATGCAACAGATGCCATTAATCTGGGCCTGCAGGGCATGCTCCAACCGGGTGATCACGTCATTACCAGCAACATGGAACACAATGCGGTTACCAGACCACTTGCCTACCTGGAGGATGCCGGAGTCCGCGTCACAAAGGTTCCGACTGATCCCGTTACCGGTGCTAATCTTGATGCGGTTCGCGAGGCCTTTTGCCCGGAAACGAAGCTGGTCATTATGACACACGCGTCCAACGTTACAGGAACCCTGAACCCAATCGAGGAAATCGGCACGATCTGCCGTGAGCACAAGGTTCCTTTTATGGTGGATGCCTCCCAGTCAGCGGGAGCCATTCCGATCGATGTTGTCAAAATGAATATCGACTTGCTGGCATTCCCAGGGCACAAATCCCTCCTTGGACCAACGGGCACCGGTGCGTTATACGTATCCGAAACGGTTTCCCCACGACCGATTCGTTCGGGCGGCACGGGCGTATTCTCTGAAGTGCGCCTGCAGCCGGAGCAGCTCCCGTATTATTACGAAGCTGGAACACAGAATACCGTTGGAATTTCTGGCCTTTGCGCGGGCGTCCACTACATTCTGGAGCGCTCCGTGAACAACATTTATCACGAAGAACAAAAAACGCTTCAGGTTCTCATCGATGGCCTTTGCGAGATTCCTGGTGTTACGATATACGGTCCTCTGTCTGCACCTCGTGCGGCGGCGGTTTCCTTTAATATTGATGGTATGGACTGTGCCGATGTGGCCATGATCCTGGAAACCTACTATGACATTTCTGTACGCTCCGGTCTTCAATGTGCGCCGGATACCCATCGTATGCTTGGCACCTTTGATTTGGGCGGAACCGTACGCGTTAGTCCGGGACTGTTTACATCATTGGATGAAATCGACGAATTCCTCAAGGCAATTCGGGAAATCGCAGAGGGAGAGTAATATGAGCCAGACCAACAACAATCCGCATTTTCAAACCGAATCTTATACAATCGTTCGTGCCCCTATTGATCAAAAAACAGGGGCACCTTTTGAGCAGTGTTCTTTTGCTCTTTACCCTGGAATCGCACTGGCCCAGTCCGAACCGGAACTGGTGGTTTTGATGTACGATTCCTTACTGCACCAGCATCCTGACACGGGGATGCTTCTCTACAAGGGCTACGGCTCGGATCCTCTCCTGAACCGCAAATACCAGCAAAGGCTTCTGACGCGGTGGCGCAGTTTGGGCAAACCGACGGTGATTCTCACATCTCCGGAGGACCGAAAATTCTTTCGGGGAAGTCTTGGTGAAATCCCGACGGTATCCATCTATGAGGAGCTCATTTCCCGTGGTGTCAGCGGCGGTTGCAACCGCGAATTGTATCGGCTTTCGGAGCCGGAAGAATATGGCTTCGAGGCTTCGATCCGTGAACTGGCCGATATGATGGGTGTCGTCCTCTACGATGCATCGTCTAACAGCGATATCCCATCGTCCGATGTGTCCCGCATCCCGTTCCTGACCAGCAGTATGGATCTGCGCAACACGCTAAAGAAACGCGGCTTTGAAGCCGTTCATATTTTGGAACTCGTATATGGTATGGGCAAATCGAACTTGCACTTAGCCCATGTCCATTCCGATAACCACTCCCACGATGAAGCTCCCCACGTTCGTGAAACGACGCGGAGTCCTGAGGAGGCCGCCGCACAGGAAGCGCTCTTTGATGAGAACGTGAAGAAGCAAAACCTGCAGGATCTTCACGACACGCTGCTTTCTTTCTTCTGGGGAGAATGATAGAAATGGGGAGAATGATAGGAATATAAATCAGGAAGGATTCTTGAATCATGACGGAACGTAAGAATATGACCGCTGCCGAGGCGGTCCAAAAGGTACGGTCGGGTGACCGCGTATATATTGGAACCAGCAGCAGCTTTGCCTATGAGCTGCTGGATGCTTTATATGACCGAAAAGACGAACTGGAACATGTCACGTTGCTGTGTGCCATGTCCATTTCGCCGTGCAAAATGTTTGACAGCGACTGGCCGGAGGACATTCCCGCCGGTCAAAAGGGAAACCCTTTTATCTTCGATACGTTTTTTCTCGGCGCGGGGGAACGTGGTGCCCACAGAAAGCATAACATGGCCTTCGAATACACGTCGTTTCACCTTAGCCAGATCGATCTGTGGATGAAAGAAATCGGCAGGCCGGATGTCAGCTTTCTTCAGGTTTCACGCCCTGACTCCGAAGGCTATTACAGCTTCGGTTCGGCTGGCATTTGCAATAATATATACGTCGCGGAAGAGACAAAGCGCGACGTTCTCCTGGAAAGCAACACCGGAAGCCCTTACGTATTTGGACAGGACAATCTGATCCATGGTGATCATCCAAAAGTAACCGGCATCGTCCATACGGACAAAAACGCGCCGGAGCTTTTGCCTGATGAAATCGATGACATTTCGCGAAAAATCTCCGAAATCGTGGTTGCAGAAGTTCCGGACGGCGCAACCCTCCAGTTGGGCCTTGGCAAAATGTCGACTGCAATCGGTTACGACCTGAAAGCGAAGAACGATCTTGGCATTTTCTCAGAGCTCTTCAGTCAGCCAATGATGATGCTCATGAAGAACGGCAATGTTAATAATACGCGCAAAGGTTTTATGGATGGAAAGAGCGTTTTTTCCTTCTCCGCCGGGACGCAGGAAATGTATGATTTCATGGACCACAACCCTGAAATCTATGGGGCGCCGTTCCCCTTTGTCAATGATGCGCGAAACATCGCGAAAAACAACGCTATGATTTCCATCAATTCTGCCATGGCCGTAAACCTCTATGGGGAAGTCGTTGCCGATGCCATCGGATACAATCAGCAGAGTGCCGTTGGTGGGCAGCTGGATTTCGTGAAAGGGGCCCAGTGGTCCAAAGGCGGCAAATCGATCATCGCCCTGTCCTCCTCCTTTATGAAACACGGAAAACGGCAAAGCAAGATTTCACTGCAGTTTGCCCCGGGGACACCGGTGACAACACCGCGCAGCGAAGTGCAATACGTAGCGACGGAATACGGCTGCGTCAATCTGAAGGTTTTGAATATGTCCGACCGGGTACGTGCAATGATTGGTCTGGCCCATCCTGACTTTCGCGACCAACTGGAGCAGGAAGCGAAGGACTGCGGGCTCATTTAACCGGTCGATTCAGCGAATATTTGTCCAAAAAACCTCCATACAGCACTCTGCATGGAGGTTTGGGTTTGTCTTATTGATTTTACTATTTCAGCCTACTATTGTTCCGATTGCGGGCTAGTCGATCATTCTTCGGATGGAGAGGATCGTTCCAGGGGCATGTACATTGCTGACTACAATGCCGACCCTAGAGTTGTAGGCGTGAATGATTTTGCCATCACCCATGTACATTGCATAGTGACCTGGGTAGTAAACAACATCTCCGGCCTTTGCTTCAGCAAGGCAAACGCCCTTGCCGACCTTGTAGATGCCCATTCTCGGAACGCCTACTCCGAAATGATTGTACAGGGCATAGATGAAGCCGGAACAGTCGCATCCGTTGGTAAGGCTTGTTCCGCCCCAACGGTAAGGGTTGCCGAGGAAATTCTTCGCATAGTTAACGACGGTTTCTCCGTCACCGCTTCCCATCAGTGATCCGGAATAATCCTGGAATACGGTGTCTGCCGGACGGGATTTCGTTCCCCGATTGATCAGCTTGTCGAGGCCCTTTTCGATCAGCGTTTTGTCAACTTCTTCGGACGTGATCATGTTGCCGTTGACGCTGATTTTTTCTTCTGTAACCAGCTGGCTTCCAGCTTCCCCTTCACGGGCAACACTTTCGTTTCCAATAAATTCACTGTCGTCTTCCTGATAGGTGACACCCGGTTTTACGTCTTTGAGGGTACCCGTATCAGCCGTAATTGTTACAGCGAACATCGGATCATCAGTCTGATTGCTGTCTAAAATCGTCTTGACCGCCTCTTCCTGGGTCAATACCTTCTCTGGTTCTTCGGACTTTTCGAGCTTCTTCGGTAATACTTCGATTTTCTTATCGATGGTGATGGAATTTACCTGCGTACCTTCAGGCGTATAACTGTCCATGACTTCCGTAATGACATCTTCTGCTGTCTCCTGGTCCTTTACCAAAAACAGTTCTTCTCCGCCGGCGGTAATCATGTAAGGATCTGTTACCTTCGTTCCATCAGCAAAAACGGCATATGGCCTTGTTAATTCCGTATATATAACCGCTGCACCAACAAAAAGCACTAATGCTGAAAGAATTGCGGTAACAACTTTCATGTGTTTTTTGATTGCTTTTATCATAAAAATTCTCTCTCTTCCTCAATAACTGAAGAATATTATACTATTTTCGCGTGATTTTTTCAACTCCCATATATGGACGCAACGCTTCTGGAACCACTACAGAGCCGTCTTCCTGCTGATAATTTTCGAGGATTGCAGCAACGGTTCTGCCTACTGCCAGTCCGGATCCATTGAGTGTATGAACGAATTCCGGCTTGCCTTTTTCTTCCGGCCGGAACCGGATGTTAGCTCTTCTTGCCTGGAAGTTTTCGAAATTGGAGCAAGATGATATTTCCACATATCTGCCATAGCTTGGCATCCAAACTTCAATGTCGTAAGTCATGGCCGATGAGAATCCCAAATCACCCGTTGAAAGTCTGACGACTCTATACGGAATTTCCAGTCTCTTCAGTACTTCTTCCGCTGCAGCAGTCAGGGATTCCAATTCATCGTAGGATGTTTCCGGTTTTACGAATTTAACGAGTTCAACCTTCTGGAACTGATGCTGACGAATGAGTCCTCTGGTGTCTCTGCCTGCACTGCCGGCTTCTGCCCGGAAGCATGGCGTGTATGCGGTATGGTAAATCGGCAGCTGATCTGCACTGAGGATTTCGTTGTCATACAGGTTGGTAACCGGAACTTCTGCAGTTGGAATCAGGAAGAAGTCTTTCTGCGGAATGTAGAACATGTCTTCTTCAAACTTCGGAAGCTGTCCTGTTCCCGTCATGGCCATTCTGTTTACCATAAATGGCGGCAGTATTTCCGTGAACCCGTGCTCTTCCGTATGCAGATTCAGCATGAAGTTGATTACGGATCTCTCCAGACGGGCACCGAGGCCTTTGTACACTGTGAAACGTGCGCCTGCGATTTTGGCTGCTCTCTCAAAGTCCAGAATGTCCAGATCCTCGCCGATGTCCCAGTGTGCCTTTTCTTCAAAGTCAAACTTCGTCGGCTCACCCCATCTTCTGAGTTCAACATTATCGCTGTCATCTTCGCCAATCTGAACGTCCTTATACGGGGTATTCGGAACATTCAGCAGAGCGTCATGAAGTTTCTCCTCGTACTCGCTGACTTCCCCATCCAGAACCTTGATTTTCTCGCTCAGTTCTTTCATTTCCGCCATGAGTTCGGTCGTGTCTTTGCCCTCTTTCTTCATGATTGGGATCTGTTTTGACTTGACCTTCTGCTCGTTTTTCATCTGTTCAACAGTCGACAGGATTTCTCTGCGCTTCAGGTCATACGTCCTAACATCGTCAATTCCAAAATCGCCTTTTCCTCTGGATTCGACTGCTTTCTTGACGCCGTCAAAATCTTCTCTGATTCTTTTGATATCTAACATTTGCTCCTCCAATCAAAACAGATTCTTTCTATATATCGAATACAATTTAACAAGTTCACTAAATTTTTCCTGCATTTCAATCTGCAGATCCGAAGCCTTTGCATAATCCTTGCTCTCGAGGGCCTCAATAATCTGCGCCAAAACACACGTCTCGTCGAGGGAATTCTTGCCAAGCTCATTTCTGAGCCGGAGGACTTTGCCCCAGTAATGCCGGTCGTAATCCACACTCTCTTCATCCGTATGCTTGCGGCGGCACCTTCTCAAAGCGGACATGGTTTCCGGCACCGTTCGGCTGCGAAGTTCTGTAGACCACTGCTCAAGAACGGCCTCCCGGTAGGATTCCAGCGCGGCTTCCGTCATGACATCGTCGCGCTTAAAGATATTGAGTTTTTCCGGATATTTCTCAAAGGCCTGCAGGTTTTCCCAAACGGTCCTTGGCACTTCACCGAAATATTTGTCACGCTCTTCCTGTGTGTATTCGTCGAACACGTCCTTTTCTGACCGGTAAATCCGGTTGGCGTCCAGATAAAAATCTTCTTCGCCGTAATCCTTTGAAACGGATTTTTCCAGCTCTTCCGGCGTTTTCCCGTGCTCCAAAGCTTCCTTTATGCCATCCAACATGGCCATGTATGATGCTGCCAGAACCAAATACGTATTGCTCTTTGGATTTGGTGACCGAAGTTCAAATCTCGTTGCCATCGGATTGTCGACTTCTCGAACCAGCCCCACCAGTACGGTCCGGTTTCGCGACGGCTTGCATGCATCATGTCCCAAAGAGGTAACGATACAAACCGGCGCCTCAAAACCAGGCTGCAGCCGGCTTAAGGAATCCGTTGTAGAACTTACAAACGGATTGATAACGTCATAATTCTTCAAAAGCCCCATGAGCGCCCCAAAACCAATTGGACTCAAGAACTGCTTGTCAACTTCCAGCGGTGAAAACAGATTGATCATCCTGCCATCTTTTAATCGGGCCGCCACCCCCATGTGGGTATGCTCACCGCTTCCGGCAACACCATCAATCGGCTTTGCCAGGAAGGACACATCCAGTCCGTAGGTTCTGAAAATATCACGGACGACATATTTGATCTGGTTCTCGTTGTCTGCCGCCTGTACCGGCGTAGAATATTTCCAGTCGATTTCCAACTGTTCCATAACGTGGTCGTAATTGCCGGAATTACCAAGTTTCGCCTTGACTCCGCCAACTTCCTTGTGACCCATCTCCATCTCGAACCCGTACTTCTGCAAAACCAGCAGCACTTCCTCGAGAGCCGTTCTTACAGGTCCGGTTGTTCTCTTCCAGTACTGTTCTTTGAGCAGCTGCGCCGTTGACAACTGTTCCCGATCCGCATCATCATCCGGCGTTCTGACCCAAAACTCAAGCTCCGTCGCAGCTGTAACACAGATTTCCTCAATGTCATCGACGCTATCCGCATCGATATATTCAAAGACATAAGGGTTGTTCTGCAAAAGCTTCATCAGGTCGTTCTTGAAGTTATAAATGGCATCTCTAAGGATGACTCTGGATCCGACTCTCTCATCGTCGTTATGGACGAGGGAAGATGGAATCCGAAGGGTCCCGACCGGTAGCCCCGTTGCTGGGTCCGGATAATTAAAATTGTGATCCACAAACCAGTTCACGGTCGTATCCGGAATGATGTCCACTTTCGCGTTGTTCAAATTCGCAATGCGAGGGAGCACAACGCTGGACCCATCGGTCTGAACACCGCACTTGAGAAAATGGTCAATATCTTTCAAAAACTCCTCAACCGGGATTTTCTCGTCCGTATCATGTCCGCCGACATCGATCCCTACTACCGAAACAAACTTGACTTCCGGATGGGCCGTTAATGCCCGTTTGATTTCATCCGGCCTGTGCCGATCTGCGGGGAGCGTATATAGCATTTTATCCAGTTCGTAATTGAGCATACTAATTGTCTCCTAAAAGCACGGAACATTCCCTCTTGTCAACTGTCAAAATTGGGAATGTTCCGGATTTTTCTCACATTGACCGTTTTTTTGGTCTTGTGTCATTAATCAGTTAATTGATTGAGATACTTCTCCAACTCATCCATGTGCTTGCCGTACTGTTCCCAGTTGCCGTCTTTGAGTGAATCCTGCGCTGCATCGTAAGCTTCCTGACACTTCTCGATAAGTTCTGTCTTACTGAGCGTCTTTCCTGCCTTATCCTTGTCAGCGTCCGTTGAAGCCTTGCTTTCATGTGCACTGCCTTCACCGAAGAGGGAATTCAATGCTGCGGCAAGAGTTGACTCGTAAGCAATTTCATCATTGTAAACGACGATAACTCTCTTGACTTCCGGAATACTGGAGTTCGTTGCTTCCAGATATACCGGTTCAACATAGAGCAGTGAATCCTCGATTGGAATGATGAAGAGGTTTCCTCTGCTGTACTTGGACCCGGATGAGTTCCAAAGTGAGAATTCTTTCGAAATCTCTGTATTCTGGTCGATTTGTGCTTCTACCTGCATCGGACCATAAACGATCTTGCTCTTCGGCATCTGATACAATACCAACTTGCCGTAATCGTTGCCATCATTTCTTGCTACCAGCAGACCCATCAGGTTCTTCTTGTCCTTCGGAGTGAACGGAATCGAGTTAACGAATTCTGCACTCTTTTCGCCTGGCAGCTTCATGATGTAGTAGTTCGGTGTCATCTGCTTTTCTTCAGTGCCATAGATTTCACTGGCGATCTGCCACAAGTCTTCGTTTTGGTAGAATACTTTGACGTCGTTCATGTGATATCTCTGATAGATTTCAGCCTGAATGTTAAGCAGTGTTCCCGGATATCTGATGTGTGCCCGGATTCCTTCCGGCATCTCTTCAAAGTCCTTAAAGAGCTTTGGATAGATCTTCTGGAAGGTCTTAGCAATCGGATCGTTCTTATCTACGATGTAGTAATTCGTTTCTCCAGTATATGCGTCGATAACGACCTTAATGGAGTTTCTTACGTAGTTAACATCCGTTTCTTCATTGTATGGTTCAGAGTACGGATACCGGTTCGTAGCCGTGTAAGCGTCCACGATCCAGTAGAGCTTGCCATCCACCGTCGTCATATATGGATCTTCATCGTAATCCAGATATGGCATGATTTCCTTTACTCTGTGCTCAATGTTTCTGTTGATCAGGATCTTGGAGTCACCCTTGATGTTTCCTGATACGAGCATCTTGAGAGATTTTTCTCTTACGGAGAACATCAGTCTCGTAAGCAGATTCATCTTGATTCCGGCTTTGCCATCGTACTGGCAGTACTTGTTGTTATTTCCATCCGGATAGTCAAATTCATCTTCGGATGTATTTACCAGTACGTAATCGTTCGTCATTTCTCCGAAATAGATTTCAGGATCGGTGATCTTCACATCGACGGATGATTCCGGAGGAATGCTGTCGATCAGCATGTCTGGCTGTCCACTAGCAGTGATTTTGTCTACTCTGGACAGAGTTGCGCCGTAACCATGGGTGTACTTCAGGTGTCGGTTCAGCCAGGTTCCACTGATCTTCTCCTCATCGATTTCTCTCGGTGAGAGGAAGGTCTGCGTATAGTCGCCGTCAATGGTATAACGGTCAACATCTACGTCATTAAATGTGTAGTACTGTCTGATACTCTGTGTCTGGTTATAGAACGTCTTCGCAGGGTCATAGTCATTGATTCTGATATTGGAAATCGTTTCTTCGTTGTTCGCAATATCATCACTGGAAAGATCCTGCGTCGCCTTGAATGCCTTCATATTAACATTGTCAAGACCGTAAGCGTACTGCGTGTATTCGATATTTCTTTCCAGATACTTGCTTTCTTTGTTGATTTCATCCGGCGATACGATGAAGTTCTGCACGAGCATTGCAGCGCCTGTTCCCAAAAGACCAATTGCGATCATCACTGCAGGAACGGCGATTGCCGGCTTGAACTTTTTCTTCGTAATGCCGATGGCAAATCCTACTGCTGCCAGGACGGAAAGTCCCATGAGAATTCGGTACATCCACAGAGTGATGTTAACATCCGTGAACCCTGCTCCAAATACAGCACCTGTGCTGCCAAAGAGCAGGTCGTACTGCTTCAGGAAGAAGTGCACGCCAATCATGAGGAAGAACAGAATGCCTACAATCACCAGTTGCTTCTCAGCAATGTGAATCATCAGTCTGAAGTTCTGATTGTCCAGCTGCTTCTTCGGAGCCGGCTTTTTCTTTCCGCCGAATCCGCCGAATCCACCGCGGCCGCCGCCTGTGAACTGCTTGGTAAATTTACCAAACATATCATTGATTTCGCTGAACGGATTATTGTCATCGCCCAGATTTCTGTTGAAGTCTTCGTCGTCTTCACCCGTATATCTGTCGTCGTCGTATGCGATATCTTCTTCCTCTTCTTCAATGTTTTCTTCAACCGTCTCAAAGATTTTCGGTGTCCGAACGGTGAGCAGGATCAGATAATAGACGACTGTAAGAATCGCAAAGGCTGCGATCAGTGTAATCAGAATGCCGTTGACTTCTTCGATAAAGTTCAATTTGAAGACATAGAAGGATATGTCTATATTGTACAGCGGATCTTTTATCTTAAATCCGGTACTGTTGATAAACTGCAGGGTCTGGAACCACAGTTTCGTTACTGCGAAGTAAGTCGTTATTACACCAAAAGCTCCGGCCAATCCCCACGTAATCAGGTTTAGCCGCTTATGATCGACTTCCTCATCGGAATCAACTTTTTTGATATATCCCCGCTTCAGGAATTTCAAATAGATGTACGCCAGGAATGTGACGATTATAAAGGTCGGTATACCGATCTTTAACTGGGTAAACAGTTTTGTCAGGAATACCGAAACATAGCTCAGTTCTCTGAACCAAAGGAAATCTGTAATCCATCCAATCAGCGCAACAAAAAGCAGGATGATCAGTAAGATGATAATAATGATCCCTTTTGCGCCTAGCTTTCTCTTCTTCTTAATGTTCTCCTCCAAAATGTTCCTCCTTTAATAACCTATCCAATGTAATAATCGTCAGGCTGTGTATTCTCTTCTCCCGTTATCAAATGAATAATCTTGTTAAGCTGGTTATCGATCACTTCTGCTGCCTGACTCTGTGGTGCCAGGAACTTGATTCCGATTCCAGCCAATTCTAATGCGAATATCACAATCAGAAGGATCAGGATGATCTTCAGAATGACTCTTCCTGCTCCACCCTTTTCCTTTTTCGGTTTTTCTTCTTCTACGCTGCTTTCTTCCGTCGTTTCCTGCTGCGCAGCTTCTTCCTCCGCGGCCGCTTTTTCGGCTGCTTCCTGCTGTGCGCGGAACTGAGCTGCTTCTTCTTCTCCGTAACTGTCAAAGTCACTTACGAAACGATCGCTTGGAATTTCCTTTTCAGGAACTACCATCGTGTTTTCGAGACCAGGTTTGTCTTCTTCGATTGCAGAAACATCCGGTACGATTGTCGGTTCTTCCTTAACTGCGAATCCTTCTTCCGGAATTTCCGGTTCCAATTCTTCCGGTACCAGTATTGCAGGCTCCTCGATCTGAACAGGTTCCGGTTCGAGTCCTACAGGCTGTTCAACAATTGGCTCTACAGGCTGTTCAAAAATTGGCTCTACAGGCTGTTCAACAATTGGCTCTGCTGGCTGTTCAACAATCGGTTCTTCCGGCTGCTCTATAACTGGCTCTGCTGGCTGCTCCATGATCGGTTCTTCTACTGGAGCCGGCTCTGCCTGAATCGGTTCTTCCTCAGGAATCAATTCTACAACCGGTTCTTCCGATTCTTCAAAAGCAGTTCCTTCTTCCGGAAGGTTGTTTGCTGTCTCAAACTGACTTAACAGATCCTCAACCGTTTCTTCTACTTTATCTTCTTCTGGAATTTTCGTCGCTGCTGCAAGTTCTTCTCTGGAGATCTTTCTGGTGGATTCCATACCTGCAAGAATCGCAGCCTTATCGATGGACCGGGTCTTCGTCATGTCACTATCATTCAAAAGCATCGTGTCACGACCAGTCGTCGGTTTGTCATCTTCAAATTCTGCAAAGAAATCTTCTTTTGCCTTATCTCTGGCAATTCTTTCTCTCATTGCCTGCTGGGCTTTTTTGATTTCGTCAGCATTTCTGTCAACCGTAACCGTCTTCGCAAACTGAACCGGTTCTGGAACAACTGGCTCAATTGGCGGTTCTGGATGGAACGGCTTGGCTGGTTCCGGAGCAATCGGCTTCATTGGTCTCATTGGCTGAATCGTCGGTTCTTCCACGGCCGGCTTCAGCGGTTCCGGCTCTACCTGAACGGTCGGTTCTTCCACCAAAACAGCCGGTTCATCAACCGGAGCAACTGGTTCTTCCACCAATGTGACAGGTTCTTCCACAACTGGAGCTACCGGTTCCGGTTCCTTGACTGTCTTAGACGCCAATTCGCCCTTAATTCCTGCGATCGCCGCTCTGATCTTAGCAGCTTCTGCTTCTCTCATTCTGGCAGTCTGTTCCAGGACCTTTCTGGCTTCCTGCTCTACGGCAGCGCTTTCTGCCTGTCTTGTAATATTTTCCTTTTCCTGATCAAGCTTCGCTCTGATGCGCGCTTCTTCGGCTTTTCTTCGCTCCTGTTCTGCCCGTTCTTTTTCTTCGGCTTCAATCGCCATGCGGGCTTCTTTCTGGGCTCTGATCTTCTCTGCTTCCCTGGCAGCTCTAAGATCTGCTTCCGCCTTCAGTCTCGCTTCTTCTCTGGCCTTTGCCTCTTCAATAGCGCGAGCTTCTTCCTCCGCTTTGCGGCGCGCTTCTTCTTCCGCCTGAATACGGGCTTCTTCTTCCGCTCTGAGACGGGCTTCCTCTTCGGCCTTGAGTCTTGCTTCTTCTGCGGCTTTTGCACGTGCTTCTTCTTCGGCCTTGAATTTTGCTACTTCTTCCGCTCTCAGGCGAGCTTCCTCTTTGAGTCGTTCGGCTTCCTTAAACGCCTCTTCTGCCCGGATCCGGGCTTCTTCTTCGGCTCTGATGCGAGCTTCCTCTTCGGCCTTGATTCTTGCCTCTTCCTCGGCTCTGATGCGGGCTTCTTCCTCCGCTCTCAAACGGGCCTCGTCCGCCTTCATTTTTTCTTCGGCTTCTCTGCGAGCCTGTTCCAGGGCGGCCTGCCGAGCTTCTTCTTCCCGTCTTCTGATTTCGCGGGCTTCTTCCTGAGCATCGATTCTGGCAAGTACGTCGGATTCAAAAGGCTTCGGTTCGTATGGCTTGTCCACGCCTTCTCTTCTCAGGAACGCATCCATGGAAGTATCCGGTTCTCTGGAATCGAACTTTTCGTCTGCCAGCTGATCTGCCGTTGACAGTTCTTCGCCAATGGCATTTCCTGCCTTGACCTTCTGGTATTCCCTATTGAGAAGCTGCTGGAACTCTTCGTTCTTTCTGTTGAATGTATAGAAATTATTGATCCGCTCAACCGGGCTCATGTCCTCTGGTGCCGGTTCCGGTTCACTGACCGGTTCTACCGCTACTGGTTCTGGCTCCAACGGCTCTGAATATTTATCTCTGATTTCGTTCGGGTCTGCATTCCAGTCGAAATCGATGTCTTCTGTCTTTTCGTGGGAGTTACTGTCCGGATAGTCATTGACATTCCACTGGAACTCCTCAAACAGTTTTCCCGGAGTCGGTTCTGGTTCTGGTTCCGGTTCCGGTTCCGGTTTGAAAATCGCATCGACGGCTTCGATCAAAGGCTCTGAAGATGCTTCTTCAACGGTTCCCTGAACCTCAGGAGTTACTTCCGGAAGATCCGGAGCCATAGGCTCTGCTGCAGTTGGTGTCCCGCAATAGCTGCAGAATGCTGCATCATCCGCGATTATTTTTCCACATTTTCTACAATACATAAGTTCCTCCTCTTAGTTATTCTCTAATCATCGCTTCCAATTCAGAGGCTGTATATTTCTTCCCGCTCTTTCCGATGTCGTAATCAACATGCTGGATCTGCGGAACCGGTATCTCAGGTTTTCGTATCTCTGCTTCGGACAAGGTCCCCATATTGACGGCTGCCGTCAACAGGTTGTCCGGAACATGCTGGACCGGTTTCGGGGTCTCCCCGATTTCCGGAAGAATATCTTCAAAATCATCGAGCAGATCGTGAATGTCTATCTCATCCAGATCTATGTTCTGAACCGTATCAATATCTGATTCCAGTTGCATGATGTCTTCTGCAGGAGCTGGGGCTGTCTGACGCTGTTTTTCTGCCGCTTCTTTCGCTGCGGCGGCTGCCGCCTCTTTCTCCGCTTTTTCCCGCTCGGCTGCTGCCTTCGCCGCTGCCTCCGCTTCTGCCTTTGCTTTTGCCTTTTTCTCTGCCTCAATTTCTGCCTGAATCTCGGCCTGTTTCGCTGCCTGCCGATTCAGTTCCCGGATAATACTTTCGTCTCCTTTTTTGGAGTTTCTGACCGAGTCTGAAACGGCTTTTGAAACATCTCCAAGGTTCTTCTCAACAGCTAATATTTTTTCTGCCACGTTCCGGGTTTCTTTCTGCGCCTTGATCATCGCGATCAGACAAAGAACACCAAAGGCTATGATTACGACACCAGCAACTATGATAATAATCATCGTTACTGTCATTGTTTTCTCTCCATGTGTCGAGTTACACGAACCCAATATATAACAATGTACATTATACAATAAAAAATTTCCTATTTCTACCTTTTATGCGATTTTCCCCCTATTCCTAAGCATAATAATCATTAAGTTTTCAACATAAAAACCGGCAGCCATAACAATATGGCTGCCAGTGTTTTTGTATAACTTATAATGCGCCCTTAATGGCTTCCAGAAGATCGTCGAATTCTTCAAAAGCCGGATACTGAGGATAATCCTTTTTGATCTGTTCCGTGCTTCGGAACAGAAAGCCCGCTTTGCTTGCCTGGATCATCGCCAGATCATTGAAGCTGTCGCCTGCCGCGATGGTTTCGTAGCCAATGGACTGAAGGGCTTTTACCGTTGAAAGCTTGGATTTTTCAACGCGCATTTTATGTTTGAGAATCGTTCCGTCTTCGCCAACCTCAAGGGTATTGCACATGATGGTAGGCCATCCGAGTTTCCTCATGAGAGGGGTCGCAAACTGTTCGAAGGTATCGCTCAGGATGACTACCTGTGTGATCTCCCGAAGCTGATCTAAAAATTCCTTTGCTCCAGGAAGCGGATCGATTTTCGCGATGGTCTCCTGTATTTCCTTGAGCCCAAGACCGTGTTCCCTCAGGATGTTCAGTCTGTACTCCATCAATTTGTCGTAGTTTGGCTCATCACGTGTTGTTCTCTTGAGTTCAGGAATGCCGGAAACTTCTGCAAAGGTAATCCATATTTCCGGAACCAATACGCCTTCCATGTCTAAGCAAACGATATTCATTATTACTCCTCCATTTCGTCCTTAAGTCCGTTTATTTTAGTCCTTACTTTAATGTACTGCACGATCCCGACAATCATAATAATCGGTGATACACCCATAAGAACTATGCCGATACCTACAATGGTCTGATTGTTAATAAATTCAAACATACCGATTCCCGCAGCGAACACTGCTATGGCTGTTCTGGAAAAAGCCAGCAATGTCTGGGAGTTGGCAAGGGCGGTGCGTTCAAAGGCAAGGCTGGTCCGTTCGACGGATAAGCCTGTCCGTTTTTCTGCTAATTCTGTTTCTCTGTTTTTTTCCATGCTCATCACCCTGCTTTTTAGACCAATTATAAACTGTATTATATCACATGTTTTAAACATATACGCATATGAATATGTTATAATCAATTGAAAAAAGGTATTGGGAAATAAAGGGATACATGGAGTAAAAAAACAATGTTAAAAAATATAAAAATCACCGGCATATTATTCATCCTTTTGGGGCTTCTTGCCTTTGCAGGATGCGGCGATTCTTACAACGCCCCAGCCGCCATTATTGGCGAGTGGACCTGTCACGAAACCGCCACAGATCAGACGACAGATACCAGCTTTTATGCGCTCAGTGTTCAGGAGGACGGAACTTTCAGCCTGTACGATCAAGCCTCTGGCAACCCTGGAATTGCAGGCAAAATGTCCTGTGATGACACGGGCAATCTGGGCATTATCAACATCGAATGCAACAGCGATGATTTTGATCCACCGATATGCTGGAACATCAGTGAAAACGCAAGACTCCGCTACAAAGTCGTGGATGATAATACCATCAAACTGGGTTATTCCGGCATTTGGTTGGTATTTGATCGGGCCAAATAAAAAAATTGTGATTTTTCATAAAAAAATAGCATTTTTATGGTTGACGCGGCATATTTTATGTGCTATCATAGTAGCGTGCTAAAGCGAAAGGCGCAATGAATAATGTCAACAACTCATAAATATATATTCCCTCTAAAATTAACCATCTAACGCAAAAAGCCGCCCCGGAAACGGAGCGGTTTTTTGTATGCATTTTTAAGTTGTTTGGTTGCAGCCTAGATAAATTCTTTTGCCACGTATTCACTGGTTGCCAGTCGCAGAACAGCGCCGTATTCTAAGGTAAACTTCACCGTGTCGCCAACCTGATACGCTTTATCTGATTTCGTAACATCCAGAATCAGGTGGTCCGAGCTGGCGCCGAGAACATCGACGTTCTCATCCAGCGGCGTCATACCGTCCCGATCTGTATCCTGCTGGCCGATTCCCAGAATCGCCCTCTTGATTTCTCCTCTGTCCTCATAGAACGGCTTTTGTCCAAAAGCATCCACGCCCACTTCACCGATTGGAAGGGATGGCTTGGTTTTGAGTTCAATAATCTGCGCTTCACAGAGCAGTGCATCCCCAACGGTTCCCGGCAGGTCGCTGCCATAAGCGGTGTCGTTTCCGAGCAGGAATGCTTCGCCAAGACGAAGGTTATTGATTTTTTCCGGAAGTTCTCCTTTGCCTACCAAATAGATGGAGCTGGAGTTGCCGCCGGATACCATCTGCAGCTTGATGCCCAGTTTTTCTTCTACTTTGCCTGCGATGTCGCAAAGCACGGAAAGATTGTCGTTTTTCGGAATGATTGCGCCGTAGCAGGTCAGGTTGGTTCCCATTCCGTACAGTTCTACATTGGACATAGCATGGATCTTTGCCGCTGTTTCCAGAATTTCTTCTTCGTTACGGAAGAAGATTCCCTCGCGGAGATCGCCCAGGTCCACCATGAGAACGACCTTATGAGTTTTGTTCTGCTTTGCCGCTTCTGCATTCAGCGCTTCTATGGTTGCCATTTCCGAGTTGAAACTGATGTTGGCATATTGAACCACGTCTTCAATTTCCGACATCATCGGCAGTCTGAGCAGTACGCTCTGCTTGCCGCTGGCGTCAACCAGATCCTGGTATTTCTTTATGTTTTCAATTCGTGAGTCTGCCAGAAAATCGACGGCAGGGTGTTCCGTGATCATTTTCGCAACTTCCCTGTTTGCGCAAAGGCATTTCGTTACAATCATCATCGTACAGCCGCCATCTTCTTTCGTGATCTTAGCAACCGCATCGATGTTGTCTCTAAGCTTCTTTAAGTCGATCAGTAATTTCGGATACATATTCCTCTCCTCCTGTGAATGAAATTGCTTTGCGTGTATTATATCATACTTCTGCGCGATTCAGATTGCCATTGTTCTATTGTTCCCAATATAGTAGAATTCTTATTGAACCATTGGAAGGCTAGTATTGATGACGACTGTGAAACGAAAATGAAAAAGAAATCTACCACCTTAATCACGACAATTCTAATTATTGCCATATCGGTCTTTACCTGCTTCACCCTTTCCTCCGCCGAGGATCCGGGCGCAGGGCCTTTTGCACAGGTCTCGGGATTGCGATGGACGGACGATGCCAAAAATCCGAAGAATCCGGACAGCATTTATCCTTACGTTTCCCATGCGGATCTGTCGCCGGCCGGGGTCGCTTACAGCGGCTATGATGAGTCTCGCTTAAACATCATTTTGGATGAGCTCAAGCCCTATGAAAAGAAGGCAGCCGATGATAAGGTGATTCTTAATACGGAAACCGCATTGCCTTTGCTACTCGACAGCCTCTTTGAGGAAACGGACCGGCTGAATACCCAGCTTTCCCTGCTGGATATCAAATATTACAAAGACGCCAACAACGAAGAAATCTCTGATTTGTCGGCAAAGTATGCGGACCAGAACGTGGCCATTTCCGACGAGTGTTTCCAGGTTCTGAGAGATATTCTAAAGGGACCCAATGGCGCGCTTCTGAAAGAGAAATTGACGGACGAGGAAGAGGAATTTCTGGCTACCTACGAAGACATGACAGCCAGAGAAAAAAAGCTGTATAACAAAGAAACGAAGCTTGTTCAGAAATACGACAAGCTCTTATTGAACTGTTCCGATCCGAAAGAAGACAACCGGGAATTCACACAGATTTTGTCGGATCTGGTAAAGGTCAGAAACCAGATCGCCCATATCTACGGCTACGATAATTACCCGGATTACGCCTACAATGAAATCTATTGCCGCGACTATTCCAGCGATGACGCGGCGGCTTTATATGCCGATGTGAAGAAGTATATCGTTCCGCTTTACGTTGCGAGTTGCGATAAATTCTACCATTCGGACGTTCAGGCCATCTTTGATTATGACGATTCCGGCGATACCATACTGGAACGCATCGCGCCATACATCGGCCAGATCCATCCGGAGCTCAAGACGTCTTTTAACTATTTGCGGCGCTTTCATATGTATGACATCGACGATTCCCCGCAAAAGCTGGACGTCGGGTTTACCACCGATCTTCCGGAATACGGTTCCCCGTATATCTTTAACAAACCTTATTGTGAGGCGGCCGATTATTCGGTTACCATTCATGAGTTCGGTCACTTTAATGCCGGATTCCATCACAAAGACCATTCGCTTTTGATGTCCGAAGGATCTTACGACATTGCAGAAATCCAGTCACAGGGGCTGGAGCTTTTGTTTCTGGAATATTACGATGAGCTGTTTGGGGATAGTGCCGATGTGGTAGAGTCCGAAACGATTTCAAACATTCTGGCGGGTATCGTTACGGGCTGTATGTATGATGAATTTCAGCAGGAACTGTTTGCGAATCCGGATATGAGCGGCAAGGAAATGAATGCGCTGGCCGCGAAGCTGGCAGACGAGTATGGACTGATCGATGCGGGTTACACCTCGAAAGATCTGGCGCATTATGACTGGGTGCAGGTGTCTCATACCTATGAGAGCCCGATGTACTATATTTCTTATGCTACTTCGGCGCTTTCCGCACTGGATATTTGGGCCGAATCCCTGGATGACAGAAATTCGGCCGTTGATAAATATATGAAGATTTCTGCGGTCGATTTGGACAAAGCCTACCTCGAAGGCCTAAAGGAGTGTGGCTTAAGAAATATCTTCGAGGATGGCGTTGTGAAAGATATAGCTGAAACGATCAAACCTGCCGTTCAATAGGTCGCAGTCGTACATTCAATCCGTCACATAACACAGCAAACAAAGAACCCCGATGGATAATCCACCGGGGTTTTTGAGTTCATGCAGTATTGAAATACTAACGTTTTGAGAACTGGCTTGCTCTTCTTGCTTTCTTGAGTCCGTACTTCTTTCTTTCCTTCATACGGGAGTCTCTAGTCAGGAATCCAGCAGCCTTCAGCGGTGCTCTGAAAGCGTCTCTGTCTGCTTCACAAAGAGCTCTGGAGATACCATGTCTCAGGGCTCCAGCCTGTCCAGTGTAGCCGCCGCCCTTAACGGTAGCGATTACGTCGAACTTGCCTTCGCATCCTGCGATCTCAAAAGGTCTTCTTACTTCTCTCTTTACGATATCCAGTGCGAGGTAATCGTCGAGAGGCTTGTTGTTAACTGTGATATTGCCAGTGCCAGGGATCAATCTAACTCTAGCAACGGATGATTTTCTTCTACCTGTTCCGTAGTACTGTGTCTTTGCCATCGTGATTCCTCCCTTCCACTAAATATCCAGAACTTCCGGTTTCTGAGCTGCATGTTCATGCTCAGGACCTGCGTAAACCTTTAACTTCTTGTACATCTGCCGTCCAAGCTTGCCGTTTGGCATCATTCCCTTAACAGCGTGTCTTACAACTTCTGTCGGGTGCTTTTCCAGCATCTGCTCCATGGTCAGTTCTCTCAGACCACCTGGATAACCAGTGTGGTGCTTGTAGATCTTTTCCTGTCTCTTCTTGCCTGTTACAGCAACCTTCTCTGCATTGATTACGATGACGTAATCTCCACAGTCAACGTGAGGTGTGTAGGTTGGCTTGTTTTTTCCTCTGAGAATTGCGGCAATCTGTGATGCCATTCTTCCCAGGTTCTTGCCGTCTGCATCGATAACGTACCACTTACGTTCAACCTCTGCAGGCTTTGCGATGAATGAACTCATGTCTCTTCCTTTCTACCTACTAGGATCTTTCGATCTTGTTCGGCCCTGCCTACTCGAATCAGTGACCTGCGCTAATCGTTTTCGGCGAACAAAACTAACTTCTGCCGTGCTCGCTGCCGGGTTCTGCAAAGGCTTTGACCTTCGACCTCCCTGCTCACACGAAAAAACCATGCCACGTGCGTGACACGAGGTTATTTTATACTTGAACCACCTTGGTGTCAAGCGTTTTCAATATTTCGGGCAACTTCAAGCGGTCATTTGCAAAGGCTTTGGTGGGGACCCCACCCCACTCCAGTCTTGGAATGCATTGAAAAAAGATACCTTCAGTGGGGTTTTTGACGGATTATTCGTGGCTGATAGAAAAACAACTGGCGGGGCAGTGCCCCGCCAGCTGGCAAAATACTTATTTCAGGGTAACCATGATTTTCTTTTTCTTGCCTTTTTCGACGAGCATCTTGCCGTCCTTGAAGGCGTCGGCTGTAATCAGGAACTTCTTGTCTGTAATCTTTTCGCCGTCGATTTTCAGACCGCCCTGCTCGATGGTCATAAAGCCTTCCCGGTTGCTTGGAACAAGGCCAAGCTGCTTGATGAAGGATACGACACCCAGGCCGCCCAGCTCGTTTCCTTCCTTGTCCGTGCTCTGAAGATCCGCAGCAGCAAATTCCACTTCCGGCAGGTTCGCCATGCCGCCACCGCCGCCGCCAAATGCAGCCCGTGCAGCTTCCTGAGCTTTTGTTGCTTCTTCTTCACCGTGTACCAGTTTCGTGACTTCGTAAGCCAGGACTTCCTTTGCCTTGTTGATTTCCTGTCCAGGAAGTGCGGACAGCCGTTCCACTTCTTCCATTGGCAGGAAGGTAAGCATCCGCAGGCACTTGTTTACATCGGCATCGCCCACATTTCTCCAGTACTGATAGAACTCGTACGGGGAAGTTTTTTCAGGACTGAGCCACAGAGCGCCTTTCTGGGTTTTACCCATTTTCTTACCTTCACTGTTGGTCAGAAGCGAGAAAGTCATTCCGTAAACTTCCTTGCCGACTTTCTTTCTGGTCAGATCAACGCCGCCGATAATATTGGACCATTGATCGTTTCCGCCAAACTGGATCTTAACACCAAAATCCCGTGCCATAACCATGAAGTCATAGCTCTGCATGAGCATGTAGTTGAGTTCGAACATGGTCAGGCCGCCTTCGCGGTCCATTCTCTGCTTAAAGCATTCCGCCCGAAGCATGGTGTTAATGTTGAACAGTGAACCGATTTCACGAAGGAAGTCGATGTAGTTCAAAGGTCTCAGCCACCGTGCGTTGTTTACTGCAATCGCCTTGCCCGGTTCCGGTTCCTTGTTCTCATGGCCCGGTGTATAGACGCCTTCGTTTCCTTCGTATTTCCACTCTTCGTCAAATTCCAGGAACTGATCAAAGAGCTTCTTGAACTGCTCACAGTTATGCTCGATCGTCTCGATATCCATAACCTGCCGCATATCCGTTCTGCCGGATGGATCGCCGACCATACCCGTGCCGCCACCAATGAGAACAACCGGTGTATGTCCAAACTTCTGCATGTACATCATAATGATGACCTGCATGAAGTGACCTACGTGCAGGCAATCTGCCGTCGGGTCAAATCCGATATAGAATTTTACTTTTTCATTCTGCAAAAGCTCCCGCACTTTTTCTTCGTCGGTAGACTGCTCAATGAATCCACGCTCCTTCAGAACATCATATACGTTCGTAAATTTACTCACGTTATCAGGTATAAGATCACAATTCATGTTTCCCTCCAATGAAAACTCAAAGCGCACCTGCAGCTTCCCGCAGGTGTGCTGAGTTGTTTTAAGTCTTAATTATTTTGTGCCAAAGATTCTGTCGCCTGCATCTCCGAGACCAGGAACGATGTAAGCGTTTTCGTTGAGGCATCTGTCTGTTGCAGCAATGTAAATATCAACATCCGGATGTGCTTCCTGCAGAACCTTAATGCCTTCTGGCGCTGCGATCAGGCACAGGAATACGATGTCCTTGCCGCCTCTCTGCTTTACGAAATCGATAGCAGCTACTGCACTGCCTCCGGTTGCCAGCATTGGGTCTGTAACCAGAATCTTTCTCTTGTCGATGTCTTCCGGCATCTTGCAGTAATACTCAACCGGTTCATGCGTCTCAGGATCTCTGTAAAGACCAACGTGTCCAACCTTGGCATTTGGTATGATTTCGAGCACTCCGTCAACCATTCCAAGACCAGCTCTCAGAATCGGAACGATGGCAACGTCTTCGCCCTTGAGCATCTTTACGGTTGTTGGGCAAATTGGAGTTTCGATTTCAACATCTTCCAGCTTCAGATCACGAGTGGATTCGTAAGTCATCAGCATTGCAATTTCCTTAACCAGCTGTCTAAAGTCTCTGGTGTTCGTGTTCTTGTCTCTGATCTGTGCAACTTTGTGCTGAATCAACGGATGATCGAAAACATAAATCTTTCCCATTTTGTCCTGCCTTTCTTCTTTACTTATATATTAAAAACAATGATTAACTAAATCATTTCATCAAGCATGTCCGTTCTGCGCTTGTGCCTGCCGCCCTCGAATTCCGTATCCAGCCATGCTTTTGTAATCTCAATCGCCAGGTCCGGGTCCGTCGTTCTGCCACCAAGAGCCAGCATGTTGGCATTATTGTGTTTGCGCGTCAGTTCCGCCATTTCTACGCTCGTGCAAAGGCCGCAGCGTATCCCTTTCACCTTATTGGCGGCGATGGATATGCCGATTCCCGTTCCGCAGCAGACGATTCCTCTATCTGCTTTCCCGCTGGCAACGGCTTCCCCACATGCCTTCCCATAGATCGGATAATCTACGGATTCTTCGGAATTGGTTCCGAGATCGACGATTTTGATATCCTCTCTTGTTCTCAAAAACGCCTTGATTTTTTCTTTTAATGCGAATCCGCCGTGGTCGCTCGCAACTGCTATGATCATTTCCGTCCTCCCGTTCAATCCTTTCGCTGTCTTATACTTTGACGATATTGTAGCCTGCCGACTTGAGCATGCGATTCATGACAGCAAACCCAACGCCGTCTGTATCGCTCAGTGCCCCGGCCAAAATCATGTCGACCCCTTCGTTGTCCAGATCTCTGAGTCTGGCGAAGAAATCATGAGCCGCTTCAATAAACGCCCGCTCCTCAAACATGATGACGCCAACTTTATTTCCAAGTCTCTCATTCAAAGCCTTAAGCCGTTCGATCTCGGCCGCCACATCTTCCCTGCGACCTTCCACCACCAGCATATCCGCCTTTGGTGCATAATGCTTGTACTTCATGCCCGGTGACTTCGGCTGAAAATCGCTTTCGCTGACTCCATCCGCAGGATCCAGTGCAACGTGCTTGGAAGCTTCCTTTAAGGAACTGTCGTACTCAACGTTTTTACCAAGAGCCGCTTCCAGACTCTCCGCCGTGATGATGCCCGGGCGAAGAATGGTCGGTACTTCGGAGGTCAGATCCACGACCGTCGACTCGATCCCAACTCTGCAGTCATCTCCCACGATGATCGCATCCACGCGTCCGTCCAGATCCGCAATGACGTCTTTGGCCCGGGTAGGACTTGGACTGCCGCTTAAGTTTGCACTTGGCGCTGCAATCGGAACGCCTGCCATGTTGATCAAATCGATTGCTGCCTGATTGTCCGGCATTCTGACTCCGACAGTATCCAGTCCACCCGTTGTTCGATTTGGAATTTCAGGTCTCTTTTTGATTACCATGGTCAAAGGCCCCGGCCAGAAATTATCGATCAAAGATACGATTTCCGGGCTGAGCATTCTGGTCAGCTGTCCAATGTCGCTTGCTCTGGAAATGTGGACGATCATCGGATTGTCACTCGGTCTCCCTTTCGCTTCGTATACTCTAGCCACCGCATCTTCATCAAAAGCATTGGCGCCCAGTCCGTAGACCGTTTCCGTCGGGAAAGCGACCAGCCCTCCGTCTCTTATAATGCGCGCTGCAATGGCAATGTCTTCTTTACTAGTTGTTAAAATTTTTGTTTCCATTCTATATTGCTTTTCTGCCTCTCTTAAAATGCCTTCATCTTTTCGGCCTGGTCATTGGTGATCAGACCATCTACGATTTCGTCAATATCACCGTCCAGGAAGGATTCCAGTTTGTAGATCGTCATTCCGATTCTATGATCTGAAACTCTGCCCTGTGGGAAATTGTACGTTCTGATTCGTTCGCTTCTGTCGCCGGAACCAACCTGGCTCTTTCTCTGACCTGCGATTTCATCCTGCTGCTTTTGCATCTCCAGATCGTAAAGTCTCGCCTTGAGAACTTTGAAGGCTTTGTCTTTGTTCTTGATTTGTGACTTTTCATCCTGACAGGTAACGACGAGACCCGTTGGCACATGGGTCAGACGGACGGCTGAGTCGGTGGTGTTTACACACTGTCCGCCGTTGCCGGAGGCTCGGTACACGTCCACTCTGACATCATTCGGGTCCAAATTGACCTCCACGTCATCAACTTCCGGAAGAACTGCAACCGTAGCTGCCGATGTGTGGACTCTGCCGCTTGACTCCGTTTCCGGAACACGCTGGACTCTATGGGCGCCGCTTTCGTATTTCAGTCTCGAATAAGCGCCTTTGCCCTTGATCAGCATAACGGCTTCCTTAATGCCGCCAAGACCTGTATCGCTGACGTCCATCAATTCTGTCTTCCAGCGATTTCGTTCGGCATATCTCGTATACATTCTGAGAAGGTCTGCGCCAAACAGCGCCGCTTCTTCGCCGCCGGTTCCCGCACGGATCTCCAGAATAACGTTTTTTTCGTCGTTCGGGTCTTTCGGAAGAAGCAAAACCTTTAACTCTTCTTCGTTCTGTTCGATCTGCTCTTCCAACTCGCCGATTTCCATTTTCGCCAGTTCCCGCATTTCCTCGTCGCCCTCTTCGAGCATTTCTTTCGCTTCTGCCAGATCTGACTTGGCCTTTTTATATTCCTTGTATTTCTTGACGATGGGTTCCATTTCGCCCATTTCTTTAATGTGCTTCTGCCATACAGGCTGATTGTTGATCACATCCGGGTCTGAAACGAGCCTTGATAATTCGTCATACTTTTCTGTTATGAAATCTAGTTTGTCAAACATATTCTCTCCTTTTTTTCTAACTCGTTATTATAGCAGAAATCAACCTCGTAAAAAAGCCGAAACACAAAGTTTCGGCTTTAATTTCAATTATTTTTCTATTTCTTCTACAATCCCCCTAAAACAAATCACAAGCCAAAATGCGTCGATTCATCATAATAACCCATTGAGATTCTATACAGGGACAAGAATAGTTGGAGAATAACCGCTGCTCTTTTGACTTGTGAGTGTCATGATACTACCATAGAACTACAAACGCTCTACCAACTCACCACCTGCCGTAATGGATTTTCTTTAATTTATCCAGGACGGTTGAGTGGCCCGTCGGTTCCGTCAACGCCATTAAGGCCACTGGTTTCATGTGCAACGGAAATAACAACAAATGCTGCAGCAGGCTTTCCATATCATTCCCGTTTGCATCCGTCCTGTCTCGAAGGTAAGTGCAATAATGGGGTAATCCAAAGTCCTGCGCGGCAATGCGCATTCCTGCAGAAGCGGCGGATGCATCCTCAATCCAATGTTCATTGTCGCTATGGTCCCCTAAAATCAGAATGGCCAAAACGACCTTTTCCGCTTTTGAAGACCGTAACTCATTAATTCCCTCTATCTTTCGTAACGTTACCCGGTCCTGAACGACAATAAAATGGACGGTATTCTTCCCAGCCTTACTAAGGAACCGTCTTCCTGCAGAAATGATATTATGGATCGCATGTTTATGAATGGCATGTGTTCGTTCTCGTTTGATCATCGTGTCTCGCTTGACGAACCATCCACCGGGTGAAACCCTGTCTATATTTCACCCGTTTGAATGATTCGTGTAGTGAATGTGGACTTGTTAGATACCCCACGATAATTCTACTCTTATAGAACTAACCGCCTACACACTTATAGGTGCATTTTTTCGACAATGTCAGCAAGAATATATTCGCCCCAGGCATACTCCGTGAGAAATTCCCCTTCGAATAAAGTTCGCTCATCGTATTTGTCGTCCTGCCAGGCGTAATAATCGCAATCAAACATTTCCGTATTGGCTTTCTGGCCTCGCTTGGTGGAAACAAGAATTCCCTCGACCCCTTCGCTTTTTAAAACCCGTTTCAGCCGGCCGAGGGCATTGTAAAACACCGTCATGTCCCGATTGCTGCAGGGCCGGCCTTCCCATATGGTCCGGTAGATTTCCTCATTGGAAATTTCTTTTCCCCGCCTGGTTATGACTAAGGCCAAAATTTCTTTCGCCTTGCCGACCAGCGGCAGCACGTTGTCTTCTTTCATGACAAGAAAACGTCCAAAAGTCTGCACGTAGATTTCCTTTTTCTGTCTTCGTTTCAACAGCCGCAACCGCTCCATTGCCATTTCCAGTGTTTCGCCGGAATAGGGTTTGATCAGATAATAATCGCCTCCCAGTTCGTTAAAGGCCCGAATATATTCATCATAAGCGGTCAGGAAAACGATCAGAATGTCTGGCCGGATGGCTCGTATTTCTTTTGCCAGCTCGATGCCGTTCATGATTGGCATCTCAATATCCAAAAAAACCAAATCAACGGTGTTCGCTTTTACGAACTCCAATGCCGAATTCCCGTCCTCAAAACAGCCGACCAGCTCAATGTCTTGTATATCACTGCTGAGGCGTTTGAATTTGCGGACCATGATCGCTTCGTCATCAACAATTATAGTTCTCACTTTGTGTATCTCCTTTTCTCCCCGGAATCGTTACGGTAACCGAGGTCCCTTTCCCTTCTGCGCTAACTATGTCTACCGTTGCACACAGAACACTTTCCAACCGAAAGATCAGATTTTTCAGTCCTGTAGATTCACTGCCATATTGTTTCACTTTGTCCTGGTATTCCTCATAATCGAATCCTACGCCGTTGTCTTCGACCAAAATCACCTTATTGCTGTCCTGTTCCCGTGTTCGGATCCATACGGTCCCGCCTTGGTTTCCTCTCTGGTAAATTCCGTGGCGAATGGCGTTTTCAACCAAAGGCTGAATGCTCAGCGGGAGCACCTGGAAATCGGTGATCTGCAGGTCGTATTCTACTTTTAATTTCTCCCCGAATCGCATCTTTTCGATGCTGACGTACGCCCGTATGTTGTCCAGTTCCTGTGCGAAAGAAATCGTTTCGTCGTCTGCCATAGAACGGATACAACCCCTCAAATAGACCGTGAAGTCTCCCAGCAGTTTGGCTGCATAAGTCGCATCTTCAAGGATGATTTCCTGAATCGACCCAAGAGCGTTATAGAGAAAATGAGGCTGCATCTGGCTGGTAAAGTTTTTGATCCTGCTTAACTGAAGCTTTTGCTCCAGCTCCTTCATTTCCCGTTCTTTTTTCTGCTGTTCCGTGAGATCGTAGATTACGCAAAAGCTCATAATGTCATTGCTGTTATCATCCTGATAGAGGTAGAAGATCTGCCTGCAGGGCTGGGGCGCCCCATTTTTTCTCTTTATGGAATACTCCAGGGATGTGCGATGTTCTCCACTCATAAAAGCTTCTATTAGATATGAAGTCGCCGTAAGCAACCGAAAAGAATCCTGGTTCGATGCCAGAAGGTTTCTCTCCATCCATTGATTCAGCTCCGACAAACGGTTCATTTCCGGCAGCTTCGGAATCTGTGTCAATGGCCGTTCGCATTCTGCATCCTCGCTGATTTCCCGTTCCAGGATTTTATCCTGCGAAAGGTTGATTTCCAGATACCCTTCTGCTCCTGCGAGAATTGCCTTCATATGGTTATGCTCTTTCTGCAGAAGTGAATTGACCAGCTCTGCGTGTTTTCGTTCCTGGTTGATCAGATAATCGATATCTCTGATGCCGAGGTACACGTGTTGTATCCCTTCCACGGATTCCCGCTTTGCACGGATCTTGTGGTACACAGCCTTTCCATCTCTGTAAACCCGGTACACAAAGGAATAGATTTCACCGCGGCCGGTTCCCTCAAGGAGGGCCTCTTTGGAAAGCATATTCAAAACGTATTCCTGATCTTCCAGAAAAACGGCCTTTGGTATGGTTTTCTCTAATTCCTTAAAAAAATTCGTACCGTTCTTTTCCAGTTTGAACATTTCATAGGATTCACTCTGAAAGAAACAGAGATAGGAATCCGTTTCCATGTTTATGTCATATAAGCTTTCGTAATTAATAAATAAAGCTTTTGCAATGGTTTCATATTCGATGGTCATAAATGGATCTCCTTTGTTCACAGATACTCCTGTTGCAAACCATTCCACTAAAAAAGCCGCAAATCTTTTTGGAGACTTCAATAGCATTTGGCCTCATCACGATACGAGAGGAACGGGGAAAGTCCTTCCCAAGATATTATCTGTGTCTGGCAAAATGATTTGCGGCAGTCAAAAGAGAACGTTGTTCTCGAGTAAACATAACACTTTTGTACTAACGCCGCACTAACGAATGAAAGTATGGGCCTAGGCATGTATAAAAAAACGATTCCGGAGACGCACCTCCGAAACCGTTTGTGGCCCAATAAACATGTTAACCACTGTTTCTAATTACGCTCACAGCAAGTGTCGTTGCTGTCTGCATTTTTATTACTTTTGAAAGAAGTTGTTGGCTTCCTTCCTCCACGCTGCTTCTTGTTCATCCGCAGGTTCGTCAAGAAGAATTCCGTGGGCGACCGGTTTGTTGGTTTCGGGATCTACAGAGACAAACGTTGTAAATCCTTCTGCCTGAAGTTCCCCGGTTTTTTCATTGTAAAGACCCACTCGGATCGTCAGGCTGGTTCTGCCCGTTCTGACGATCAACCCCTCATAATAGACGATGTCTCCGGGATTGACTGATTTATAAAAATCAAACTTATGGGTATTCTTGTACAACAATCCTTGGGGATCGCCATACTCACAATTCACTACTATAAAGGATGTTTCCACCATCCACTCAATGGCCTGCCCTGCATACAGGTTGCCATGATGGTTCAGGTGTTCCATCCGAATCATTCTGGATGCTTTATATCTTTTCATTGTCTACTATACAAAACGTCTTCCGCGTCTTGACTTTCCTGTTTTTGCTGTTTCGGGTTCCTGAATCTCCTCCGGCTCGCCGGTTGCCGCTGGTTCGGCTGCTTCGGGCTCCTCCGCCTCCGTGGCGGGTTCCTCGGAAACCGGTTCTTCCATCGTTTCCGGCTCGGCCGGTTCTTCCGTTGCCTCAGCTGGTTCGGCCGGTTCTTCTGGTTCCGGCTGTGATGGCGTTTCTACCTCGGCCGGTGCCTCCGGTTCTGGTGTTTCTTCCGGTTCCGGTGCTTCGGCCGGCGCCTCCGTCTCTGGTGTTTCGGCCGGTGCCTTCGGCTCGTCGTTCATCCCAAAGAAATCAACGATTCTGCTGAGTTCTGCCTGAAGGGCGTCGTTGTTTTCTGATGCCGTAATCTTGTAGGCTGCCAGATCCGCGGACAGAATGTTTCTGTTTTCTTCCATTCTGTATCGCTGTCTCTTCTCCGTTTCTTCAAACTTGATGTTCATGACTTCACGAAGGGCTTCGACTTCTTTACTCAGTTCAAATACCTTAAAGCCGATTTCTTCGCTGTCATCTTTTTCAGGTTTTGCTTCAACGATTCTCGTTTCAGCCTGTGCCTGCTGTGCTTCCTTCAGTTCTCTGATTTCATCCAGAATCTGGTCGACCGGAATCTGCTCGCCGGTGACCTGAACGACTTGAGCAGGAACCGCTTCCGGTTTTCTGGATTTGAATTCCTTGATGGCCCGTCCCAGTCCGAGAGAAATGATGCCGAATCCCAGATATGGAACGAACTGTCCGATCACGTACTGGACGGAATTGGACCACATATCTGCAAAGGTTGCCTCAAAGGAGCTGAGGTATGTCTTTGTGTATGAAATCGCCGTGAACAACATGAACACGGAAACAAGCAGGAAAATGATCCCGATGATGTAGAACACAACCGAAATGCCCGGTGTGCCGGCTTTTGCCTTTGGTGCGGTTTTCGCCACAGCCTTTGGTGCAGGTACGGGAGCTACCGGTTCCATAGGTTCTTCTGTAATGACCGGTTCTTCGGTTTCCGGTTCCTCAGCCTCTGGCTGTTCCTCTTCCATCACTTTGGTTTCCTCAGCAGCTTCTTCGGCAGTTTCCTCAGCAACGTCCTCAGTGGACTCTTTGGCTACGTCATCTGCCTTGTCTGCTTCCTCCAGCACTTCCGTGCTGTCTTCTGGTGCTTCTGTGCTCTCTTCCGGCACATCCGTACTGTCATCCAGAATTTCGGTGCCTTCATCCAGATTCTCTGTTCCTTCATCCAGATTTTCGGTACCTTCATCCAGAACTTCGGTAGCGTCGCTTTGGTTATCTTCTTCCAGTACCTCTGTTGCTGAATCATCTATTACAACGGCTGTTTCCTCGGCTTCCGCCCCTTCATATTCGGCGTCTGCTTCTTCGATCTTCGCCTTCGTTTCTTCTACGATCGGTGCGTTTTTCTTTGTATTTTTATTTTTCTTTTTCTTTTTCATAGCTGTGCCTCGCAATTCCCAATCAATTCCACCAAAAGGTGCCTATCCATTATAACACAAAGGCTTCTCCAATGGACAAAATTATTCCGCAAACTGGCTATTATATAATTCCGCGTAAAAGCCCCTTTGCGCAAGCAATTCCTCGTGCTTTCCGTGCTCGATAATGTTGCCCTCATTCATGACGAGAATGAAGTCCGCATCTTTGATCGTTGAAAGCCGATGGGCGATGATAAAGCTGGTCCGGTCAGACATGAGTTTTGCCATAGCGGACTGAATCTGCTTCTCGGTTCTCGTATCAACGGAACTGGTCGCCTCATCAAAAATGAGGATCGGAGCATCTTCCAAAAAGGCTCTGGCAATAGTCAGGAGCTGTTTTTGGCCCGCCGAAATATTCGTTGCCTCTTCGTTGATCTTCATCCGGTATCCGTTCGGTAACGTCCGGATAAACCGGTGGGCGTGCGCGGCTTTTGCGGCTTCGATGATTTCCTCGTTTGTCGCGTCCGTCTTGCCGTACATAATGTTCTCTTTGATCGTGCCGCTGTTCAGCCAGGTTTCCTGAAGAACCATCCCAAACAGTTCCCGCAGATTTGTCCGGCTCAAGGTCTTAATGTCGTGGCCGTCCACCAGGATCCTGCCGCCATCCAACTCATAAAACCGCATGAGCAGCTTCACAATGGTCGTTTTGCCGGCACCCGTCGGTCCAACAATGGCGATGCGCTGGCCCGGCCTTGCCTCAAAGGAAAAATCTGTAATGACCGGTTCATTCTCTTTATACCCGAACCGAACGTGGTCAAAGGTCACGCGTCCCTGCACCTGACCCGGATCAAGCACCACTTCCGGCTCTTTGTCCAGATCGACTTCCTCTTCCTCATCCAAAAGCTCAAAGACCCGCTCCGCGGCAGCCGCTGTAGACTGGAGCTGATTGGCGATGTTTGCCACTTGCTGTACCGGCTGGTTAAAGGACCGGACGTACTGGATAAAGGCCTGGATCTGGCCAATGGAAATTCTGCCATTGAGCGCCAGATACCCGCCTAAGAAGCAAACCACCACATAGGCCAAGTTGCCGATAAACTGAGTGAGCGGCATCATGAGCCCTGACAGGAACTGGGATTTCCATCCCGCGTCACAAAGAGCCTCATTGTATTCATCAAAGACCTCTTCGGACATTTCTTCCCGATTGAATGCTTTTACGATATCATGCCCCGAATACATTTCCTCCACATGTCCATTGACCTTGCCAAGGAAACTTTGCTGATTATTGAAGTGTTTCTGTGATTTGCTGACCACCACTTTGATTACACCCATGCTGGCAGGGATGACCAGCAAGGTTACCCCTGTCATAAGGGCACTGATCCGGACCATCATGACCAGAATACCGACCAGTGTCACGATTGCCGAGATCATCTGTGTAATGGTCGCTGTCAGGGTCTGGTTAATCGTTTCTATGTCGTTGATCATCCTGCTTTGCACTTCCCCGTAAGGCACCCGGTCAAAGTATTTCAAAGGCAGGCGGTCCAGTTTCTTTGACATGGCGTCCCGCAACGTATAAATCACGCGTTGTGAAACGATGGACATGATCCAGCTCTGTATTACCGCAAACAGCCAGCTGGCCAGATACATTGCCGCCAGTATCAACAATATTTCCAGGAGTTTCCGATAGTCGATGCCGCTGCCCATAACGCCTTTTACAACTTCATCCGTTGCCATTCCGAGTATGGTCGGTGAAACGATGGCGAATACGGTACTGAGAATCGCTGCGAAGAATACGAAGCAGACAGCGAATTTATATGGTTTGAGGTACGAAAACAGCTTGATGATCGTTCCCTTGAAATCACGGGCCTTTTCGCCAGGCATCATTTGCGCAGCACGGCCACCCATACGGGGTGCTTTTTTTCTTTCACCGGCTTCTTTTGCCATTATGCACGCCCCCTTTCCAGTTCTTCTTTACTGAGCTGTGAACGGGCGATTTCGTTATAAATCGAGCACTGTTCCATCAGTTCCTTATGGGTGCCCTTACCTGCGATCCTGCCGTTCTCAAGGACGATGATCTGATCCGCGTCCATGATCGTATTGATACGCTGCGCAACGATTATAAAGGTGCTCCCGGTCGCTTTCTGACGCAGCGCTCTTCTCAGAGCTTTATCCGTAGCGAAATCCAGCGCGCTGAAACTGTCATCAAAGATCAGGATCTCCGGTTTTCTGACAAGCGCCCTGGCGATGCAAAGCCTTTGCTTCTGACCACCCGAAACGTTGCTGCCGCCTTGCGCGATTTCCGTATCAAAACCGTCCGGTTTTTCATTGATGAACCCGGTCGCCTGAGCGATCTCCGCTGCAAGCTCAAGTTCTTCTTCCGTTGCGTCTGCATCCCCATAGAGAAGGTTGCTTTCGATCGTACCGCTGAACAGCGTTCCCTTTTGCGGCACAAGACCAATGCGCTGTCTCAGATCCGTCTGGCGGAGCTGCCGGACATCCACGCCATCCACCAGGACCTGTCCCTGTGCGGCGTCATAAAACCGCGGAATCAGATTGATCAGGGTCGACTTGCCGCAGCCGGTTCCGCCAATGATGGCCGTTGTCTTACCTGGCTCGGCCACGAAGGAGATGTCTTCCAAAGCGTTTTCTTCTGCGTCCGGATAGGCGAATGCTACGTCGATAAATTCTATTTTGCCACGGAGCTCAGCACTGAGATCTGAAGTGTCCGGAAGCTGCATTGGATGCTCCGGATCTTCGATGGAAACCGCCGTGTCGATAACTTCGCCAACTCGTTTCGCTGAAACCGCCGCTCGCGGAATCATAACGAATATCATGGTGACGAACATAAAGGACATGATGACATGCATCGCGTACTGAAGATATGCTAAAAGATCTCCGATCATGAGCTGATGCGCGTCAATCAGGTGTGCTCCCACCCAAATGATCAATATCCCGACACCGCTCATAATCAGTGTCATCGTTGGCAAGAGGAATGACAGACACTTATTGACGAAAATGTACAGTTTCGTAAGATCAACGTTGGCCTTATCGAACCGTTCCTGTTCAAAGGCTTCCGTACGGAAGGCCCTGACGACAAGGGTTCCGGAAAGCCGTTCTTTCATAATCAGATTGACGCGGTCCAGTTTTTCCTGCATCTTCTTGAATCGCGGGAAAATGGCCACGAAGGAAAAGACCATGAGGCCGCAGACGCAGATCAGGGCCAGGCCAACGGTCCAGGAAAGGGAAACGCTGGTTTTGAGCGCCATAAATACCGCACCAATACCCATGATCGGTGCGAAGATCATCATTCGCAGGCACATGACGGTGGCCTGCTGAATCATCTGGACATCATTGGTTGATCTGGTGATTAGGGACGCCGCGCTGAATCGTTCGATTTCGGCTCTGCTAAAAGATGTGACTTTGGTAAACAGCGCTTTCCTGATGTTGCGGGCGGATTTTGCTGCAGTCATGCTGGCGAACAAACTGCCTGTCACGCTGAAAACGACCGCCGCAAAAGCAACGCCGATCATAATCAGGCCCACATGTTTAATGTGATCCATGTCGCCTGCCACGATGCCGTTGTCGATAATGTCCGACATATAGGTCGGGAGCAACAGCTCGCACATGACCTGCCCAAATAATACCAAAAGAATGATACAGACAAATGGTATGTATTTTTTGTAATACCCTAATACTGTTTTCATATTTACTCAAAAGCCGTACCGGAAGTCCGGTACGGCTGTGTCTCCGGATATTTTATTTTACTACAAAAGTCCCCATATTAATACGGGAAGTTTTTGTGAAGCGGATATTTATCCGTAAGACCCTTTACGATGGCTCTTGCTTCTTCCATCTTGGCTTCGTCTTCGCCCTTGCAGTCGATGACCAGTGCGATTGCGTCGGTTACTGCCTTAACATCGTCTTCCTTGAATCCTCTGGAAGTCATTGCCGGAGTTCCCATTCTAAGACCGGATGTTACCATCGGTTTTCTTGGGTCGTTCGGAATCGCATTCTTGTTGGTTGTGATGTTTGCTTCGTCAAGAAGTCTTTCTGCCTTCTTTCCTGAAATGCCCTTGTTCAGGAGTTTTACCAGGATCAGGTGATTGTCGCTGCCGCCAGATACCAGTTCGAAGTCGTGTGCATTCATGCCCTGAACCAGTGCCTGACAGTTGTCGAGAACCTGCTGCTGGTATGCCTTGAATTCAGGCTCCATAGCTTCCTTCAGGCATACAGCCTTTGCAGCGATAACGTGCATCAGAGGGCCACCCTGCAGTCCCGGGAAGATTGCGGAATTGATCGCTTTCTTGTATTCTTCTGTGCAGAGAATCAGACCGCCTCTTGGTCCACGCAGTGTTTTGTGTGTCGTTGTTGTTACGATATCTGCATATGGAACCGGGTTCTCATGCAGACCAGCTGCAACCAGACCTGCAATATGGGCCATGTCTACCATCATGATTGCGCCAACTTCATCAGCGATTTCCTTAAAGGCCTTGAAGTCAATGGCTCTTGGGTAAGCGGAAGCTCCTGCAACGATCAGTTTTGGGTGATGCTTCTTGGCCATTTCTCTAACGTTGTCGTAGTCGATTCTTTCATCTTCGCCCAGTCCATAAGCTACGAAATTATAGGATTTACCTGAAATGTTAACAGGGGATCCATGGGAAAGGTGTCCGCCGTTTGACAGATCCATACCGAGAACGGTATCGCCATAATTCAGTACTGCCTGATAAACTGCAGTGTTGGCATTGGCTCCTGAATGAGGCTGTACATTTGCGTGATCTGCACCGAACAGTTTGCATGCTCTGTCGATTGCCAGCTGTTCCACTTCATCAACAAATTCACATCCGCCGTAATATCTCTTTCCAGGATATCCTTCTGCATATTTATTTGTGAGTGCGCTGCCCATTGCTTCCATGATTTCGTAATTTACGAAGTTTTCGGAAGCGATCATTTCGATTTTTGTTTCCTGACGATTGATTTCTCTCTTGATTGATGCTGCAACCTCAGGGTCTGCTTTTTCCAGGTAATTAAAATACATTGCATCCTCTCCTTATCCAAACAAAACTTATGATTGATCGTAACCGTTACCAGTCCCGACCACCGCTTATTATATCTAACAATAACGTCTCTTTTAAAGTGTTTCTAAATAAAAACATAATTTATACAAACGTTCGCTGCAGTATCACGTTAAAGCAGTCTGTCTCCTAGGAAACAGCCCGTTCCAGACGTTTCAGCGCCAGGGCCATGGTCAGTCCCGGAATGACCCGGTTTCCTGTGATTTCCACACCCAGCATTTCGTTGATTTTCTTCAGTCTGTACTGGACCGTGTTGGCATGGATGTTCATGAATTCTGCCGTCTTGCTGCTGTTCATTCCCGCATCCAGAACAAAGGTCTCCAGTGTATCCAGAAGCTGTTTGCCTTTGTGCGGTTCCAAAAGCTCCACGTAGTTCTTCTTTACAAATCCGCCCTGTATCTGGATGTTGATGCAGTTGTTTACAAGGGTCAGTTCGTACTTGGTGAAAACTCTCTTGTATGGGAACACGTTCTGTACGAAGGTCCAGCTTTCGCTGATGAGTTTGTATGCGTCTCCGGCGCCTTCAATTCCATTGAGCCCTGTAACATGAAAGATTCTTGCGGTTTTGTCTTCTTTCAGCGTGGCAAAAAGGTTCGCACAGTCACTTTGCTGCACGCCACGGTTTCCATCGTCTACCGTATTGAGGATCATGCCATAGGTTTCGTCTTCCTCGGTGATCCGCATGATTTCCAAATCGGTCTGCTTCTCGAACTCAGCAAAGACCTGACTCTCTTTTTCCCGCCGGAAGCCTTTGGAAAAGAATACGCACACGATGTCGGAACCCTGGATTTTAGCCTCGTCCTGAAGGGCATAGGCCAGGCTCTTGTTGCCACGAATCAGCGCTTTGATAAACTCTGACTTGGCGTCTCGCTCCGGCGTGTACTTCCACATGCCCATGGCCAGTTCGATGATTTCCGCCAGCTTGGTGATCTCACCCGCCGTATAGGAATCTTCGTTGTCCACGATCAGCATGTAGTATTTTTCGCCGCCGATGTTGACCAGCCCCCAATAGGTCAGGGCGCCGTCTACATCGATCAGTGTGTATGTCTTGTTGGTTTCCGCTTCAACGTTTTTCTCTTTTCCCTGCCGGATGGCGTCGGCCAGTTTGACTTTATGTCTGGTTTCCACAGTGAAAATCGGGTTGAAATCCTCACTGAGCAAAATCACCTGAAATTCATTGTTAATGGCCGCTTCCCGCACCGCTGACTGGAAATTGCTGTGTTTTTCGAAGTTCAGAAGATGGAATACCGTGTTGCTGATCAGGCTGTTTCTGAAATTGTCGCCATAGAGAACCCGGTCCATGATCTCAGAAATCGCTTCCGAGTAGCCGATGCCCTTTGGCATGATAATCAGCGGCAATCCTTCTTCATCTGCTGTTTTGAGCACTTTGCCATCGATTTTTTTAACAATGTCTCCCACAAAGAAGACCACCAGAGCGGCACAGCCTTTCTCTGCAACTTTCTTCACAATCTGACACTGACGGTCGACCTCTTTTCTTGCTCCCAGAAATCCGGTCAACAGAATTTCCGTTTTCTGGCAGTTCAGGACATCCAAATCCGAAAGTTCAAAAGCCTCGAGCACTGATACGGATTTGATTTCATTGGTCATTCCGCTTTTGCCAGCCGCAATTTTCGCATCCTTAAAGACGTTTAGATCCATGCATCTGCTTCTTCAAGTTCCGGTTCCTCGACGTCTGCTATTTCGTCTCGTTCCACCGGTTCTGCCGTGTTCGTCACATCGTTGTAGGTCATGACTTTTGGCTTGAATCTGGCATTTCTGCCTTGCTCCTCGATCATTTCTGTGAGCTCGTCAATGCTCTCCTGTTTCTTTGCCTCAGCTTCTCGCTGCTGTTTCTCGCGTTCTTCCCGGCGTTTTTTTCTGGCTTCCTTGGCTTCGGCCTTGTCTTTGATTTTCTGCTCTTTGGCCTTGACCTTCATTTCTTCTGCCAGTTCTTCCGGTGTCTTGTCGCCATTGTAAAGGTCAACAAACTGCTTTCCATCCAATGTTTCGACGGCAAGCAAACCCTGCGCAATAGCAGTCAGTTGATCGATGTGTTCTTCGAGAATCGTCATGGCAGCATCATACGCTTCTTCGATGATTGCCTTAACTTCTTCATCGATTTCGTTGGCGGTTTCTTCGGAATATGCCTGCTTCGACGTAAAGTCTTTGCCGAGGAACACTTCATCGGAAGAGCTGTAGTTGACCGGACCAAGTTTCTCGCTGAAACCGTACTTGGTAACCATTTCTCTGGCGATGTCCGTCGCTCTCTGGATATCATTGCTGGCACCGGTACTGATGTCGTCCAGTGTCAGTTTCTCAGCGACACGTCCGCCAAGCAGATGAATGATCTGCTCGCGCATTTCTTCTTTTGTTCCGTAGTATTTGTCTTCCTTTGGAAGAATCATGGTGAAGCCACCAGCCCTGCCTCTCGGTATGATGGTGATCTGGTGAACCGGATCAGACTTTGGCAGGCAATGTGCAACGACCGCATGTCCAGCTTCGTGGAACGCGGTAAGTTTCCGTTCGTCCTCGCTGATGACGCGACTCTTTTTCTCCGGTCCTGCGATGACCTTGGTGATTGCTTCTTCGATTTCTTCCATGCGGATCACCATGCCGTTTCTTCTCGCCGCCAAAAGGGCCGCTTCGTTCAGCATGTTTTCAATATCCGCTGGTGTAAACCCAGGAGTCCGTCTGGCCAAAACGACAGGATCCACGCCTTCGGCCAACGGTTTGTTCCGGGAATGTACCTTAAAGATTTCTTCTCTACCTGTAATATCCGGAATTCCAATAACGATCTGCCGGTCAAATCTTCCTGGACGGAGTAATGCCGGGTCGAGTACATCCGGTCTGTTTGTCGCCGCCAAAATGATGATGCCGGAATTTTCAGCAAAACCATCCATCTCAACGAGCAGCTGGTTAAGCGTCTGTTCTCTTTCATCATGACCGCCACCAAGACCGGCGCCCCTCTTACGTCCGACTGCATCGATTTCATCGATGAACACGATGCAAGGCGCATTTTTCTTTGCCTGATCAAACAGGTCACGTACTCTGGACGCGCCGACACCAACGAACATTTCGACAAAGTCCGAACCACTGATGGTAAAGAACGGCACTCCGGCCTCGCCGGCCGTTGCCTTTGAAATGTACGTTTTACCCGTTCCCGGAGGCCCTACGAGCAGGATTCCCTTCGGGATTCTGGCGCCCAGGCTGTTGTATTTGGCAGGATGTTTCAGGAAGTCAACGATTTCTTCCAGTTCTTCTTTTTCTTCCTTTAATCCTGCTACATCCTTAAATGTAATTTTCTTAAGATCATCCTTCTTCTGGAGTTTGGCCCGGCTCTTCCCAAAGGACATGGCTTTGCCGCCGCCACCCTGTTGCCGCAGGATGAAGACGAAGAAGAATACCATAATGCCGATCATCAGCAGGGTCGGCAGGATGGTGATCCAAACCGATTCCTGTTCCGGCGGCGGACTCTCCAGCTTCAGATCTCCGCTGTCAACCTGTGGCATAATGTACATTTCGTAAATGTAATTCAGATCGACGGCGCTGTTTACATATGAATATACCGTTTCCCCTGATTTAAGCTCTGCTGTAAGTTTCGTCTCCGCCACGGTAATGTTTTCGACCTCACTCTGTTTGAGGTAATTGACCATGGTAGAGGTCTTAACCTGCTTCATGTCCGGTTCTTTATCACCGGAGAAGAACCAGAAAAACCCCAGTACAAGAGCAAATATAATCAGATAGACTGTTATGTTTTTGCTAAATCTTTTCAAGCTCTACTCCCTTCATTTTTGTTGTTTCATAACAAATTTGGCACTATATTTTATCATAAACACTCTATCCGTTCAATAATTTCCGCTGTCTCAACCGGGTTTTTGTTGTCAATCTCTAAATCGCTCCATCCTTCGTATCGTTCATGCCGTCTCTCAAAAATCGCTTCGATCCCATCGCTCTGTGAAATCGGCCGATTGTCCTTCGGCAGCTCTTCCAGAGACCTACGCAAATAGATCACTTTACCGTTTTCCTGCAAAAGCTCCCGGTTCTCTTCCCGCTCAACAATTCCGCCGCCTGTGGCAACGACAAGTCCTTTCTCCGTGTTTTTCCTTGCAGGATTCCGAAGGACCCTTCGCAGAGTTTCCGTCTCGATCCTGCGGAAGGCGTCCTCGCCGTCTGTTCGAATGATTTCTTCCGGTGTTCTACCCGTATCCTCCCGAACCTGTGCATCCAGATCCACAAATTCCCGCTGCATTTTTCTGGCCAGGATTCTGCCGGCCGTCGTTTTCCCGCAGCCCGGCATACCGATCAGAATAATATTCTCAAATTCCGCCTTTAGGCGATTGACCACCTTCTCGATTTCTTCGTCTGTCACGTCTTTTCCCGTAAAGAGAGTGCACGCCGCAGCCGCCTGCGCAACAAGCATCTGCAGTCCACCAAAAGCAGGAATCCCCAGTGCCGCAGCATCGAGCATGATCTTTGTTCTGAGTGGGTTATAGACCAAATCGTACACTGCCTTGCAGCTTGGGAATTTTTTTAGATCCAAAGGCGCCTTTCCCGGATTCGGGAACATTCCCACCGGCGTCGCATTGACAATGATCTGCGCGTCGCTGTGGCGGCCAATGTTTTCATAATTCTCTTCCCCCGATCTGGAAATGTTAATGATCGGCTCTGCCCCCATATCTTTCAGAACCTGGATGACCGTGCCGGATACTCCTCCGCTTCCCAGCACCAGAGCTTTTGCGCCGGAAACATCGATTTTTGAAGCCTCGACTGTGTAGCGGAACCCCGCATAGTCGGTGTTATCCCCATAGAGGGTTCCGTCTTCCCGCCGAACGACGGTGTTGACGCTGTTGCAGGCTTTTGCCCGATCGGACAGCGCACTGCAGTACAGCATAACCGCCCGCTTGTACGGCATGGTCACGCTGATCCCTTTGAACGTCCCGTTCTTCATAAAGTCATCCAGCTGGTCTTCCGTCCGGTCAAAGAGGCCGTATTCGTATCCGCCCAGCATTTTATGTACCCGCGGGGAGTGGCTGTGTCCCAGGCCCTTCCCCAGAAGTCCATAACTGAGCCGGTTGTCTTCCTGGAACCGGCGGCTTTCCGCCATGATCCGTTCGAAGTTATGCTGGATATAGGTCAGGGTTTCCTCCCTGCAAAAGCCTTTGAGCCCGTCGATGAGCGCTTGCTCACGACTGCTGTCCAGAATCTGCATACCGACTTTTTCTTTGTACCGAATGACCTGTCTGGCAATGTCCAACCGGTCCTCTAACAATTTTGCCAGCTTCTTGTCGATTTTATCGATTTCGCTGCGGCATTCCTGCAGTTCTTCCCCTGGAACGGGTGCCTTTGGAAGCCGGTCTTCCTCCAGCATCATATCAAAGAGGGCGATGGCTGCGGCCGCTTCAATGCACGGCACGGCGCGCGGCACGATGCAAGGATCGTGTCGGCCCTGTATGTTCAGCGTCACTTCTTCCATTTTCTCCAGATCAACGCTCTCCTGCGGGATTGCGATGGACGGCGTCGGTTTCATGGCCGTCCGGAAAACGATCGGCATGCCCGATGAAAGACCTCCCAGAATACCTCCATGGTGGTTTGTTTTTGTCTGGACTTTGCCATCACAAATGCAGAAAGGATCGTTATTTTCCGTACCTTTCATGCCGGCAACTGCAAATCCGCTTCCAAATTCGATGCCTTTGACAGCCGGAACCGCGAAGACCGTCTGGCAGATTCGGCTTTCGATGCTCCCAAAAATCGGACTGCCAAGACCCGGTTCGACGCCGGTGATCACACACTCGATCGTTCCGCCGATGGAATCGCCTTCTGCTTTTGCCTTTGCAATGCACGCTTTCATTTCTTCGCCCCGGGCGTCATCGATCACCGGGAACTCCTTTTGGCTCAAACCCCAGTCTCCGCGCTCATCCGGTGTCCCATCTGCAATGCCACCGATGGAATGGATATGGGCCTGGATGCAGATCCCCGCCTGCTGCAGCCATTGCATAAAAATCCCGCCGGCGATGCAAAGGGGCGCTGTCATGCGCGCCGAAAAAGGTCCGCCGCCTGGCGAGATTTGTCCGTATTTGACCCATGCCGGATAGTCCGCATGAGCCGGCCGCGGCGTTGCCGCTATATTATCGTAGTCTTTGGAGCGAACATTGACATTGTGGATGGCGGCATCCAATACTTCTCCATCCGTCTCCAATGAATCCGCTGCTCCCCGCACGCCGGAAATAAAAACCGGCCGGTCCGGCTCCTTTCGCGCTGTCGACCATTCGTTCCTGCCGGGGGCGCGCCGCTCCAAAAACTGTTGCAATTCATCCGAATCGATTGGCAGCCCCGCAGGAAGTCCTTTGATCTTTACACCGATCATCTCTCCATGAGACTGTCCATATATTTCGATCTCGATTTTGTCTCCAAAGGTTTTAACGGTTCTCCTTAAGTTTCCATCCACTGTGCCATTCCTCCCAGTTTCTGATAATCCTCAAAAAAATGCGGATAGGATTTCCCCACTGCTTCCGCGTCGATAATAACGATTGGTTCCTCGGAAATGCATCTTGCTTCCGCCGCCATCATGGCGATTCGATGATCGCCAAAGGACGATACCCGTCCGCCTGTCAGACGACCCGTCGAGCGAATGGTCAGCGACTCTTCCTGTTCGGTAATGTCCGCTCCGAGCTCGGACAAAACAACCGTCACCGCATGGAGCCGGTCGCTTTCCTTGAATCGCAGCCGGCCTGCGTTGACAATGTTCGTCACGCTCCCCGCTTCCCTGGCACAGGACAGTGCTGCCAATGCCGGCACCAGATCCGGGATGTCCGCCACATCAACGGTAAGTTCTTCCCTTCCCGCGCGCAGCATTCTCGCCGCAATCTCTGTGATTGCCTTGTCTCCCTGGGCCGAGGCGGGATCAAGTCCTTCGCAGGTGATGGTTTTGGACCCGCTTTTTTGGAGTTTTCCCATGGTGTCCATGGCGACCCAAAAGGCTGCGTTCGACCAGTCGCCTTCTATATGATCCAATGCAAAAGCAGGAAGCGCATAACGTTGCCCTCCCTGTATGTGAAATTGATGTTCTGTTTCTGTGATTTTAATATTTGATTGTTCCAAAACCCTAAGGGTAAGGTCTACGTATGGTCTGGACTGAAGGGTTCCATCAATTGCGATGCTGCTATCCTCATCCAAAAGCGGCAGCGCCATTAACAGCCCGGTTACGTACTGGGAAGAAATGTTTCCCGGCAGACGAAAAACGCCCCCGGTCAGCCTTCCGGTCAGTCTCTTTGGATTTCTGCCGCTGACCTTACATCCATGTTCTGCCAGACATTCCAGAAAAGGACCCATGGGTCTGTCCGGAAGCCGGCCTTCGCAAAAGAAATCGCTTTCGATGCCCAATGCCCCAGCCAGAGGCAATAGGAATCGAAGGGTTGAACCGCTCTCTTTGCAAGGGACTTCGCAGATGCCACCCGTTGCTTTTTCACGTGCATCGCCTAATTGCGATAGACACATCTTGGTTGCGGAAATGTCTTCCGACAATCCCTCGCACCGTCCGCTTAAATCAAGCCCCGAAAGAAACCCTGCGATCAGAAGGCGGTGTGCCGCCGATTTCGATACGATGGCATCGATCCTGCCGCCGGTCGGAGCTTTTGTAATTCTGATCTCGCTCATTTATCCATCTATTTCCTTTTTTCTCCTCCTGCCGTCTGCCAGGAGTTCCTCCATGGTTTCATAATCTTTTTCATCCAGGGCCTTCCGATATTCCGAGAGTCGATCGATAATATTATCCAGTTCAAACATGAGGTTCTCACGGTTGTCCATGAACAGCTCCGTCCACATTTTTTCATTGAGCCAGGCGACTCTTGTCAAATCTTTATAGCTGCCGGCGCTAAACCCTTTGTGGCGTTCTGCGGTTGGACTCTTGACATAGGCATTGGAAACCACATGTGCCAGCTGTGATGTAAAGGCAATCAGCCGGTCGTGTTCCTCTGCAGTGGTCACGCTGATACTGCCAAACCCTGCCGGCTTTAACAGCTCGCTGACCCTGGTGTACAACTCGATGTCATCGTATCGGGAAGGAACGATGACCATAGGCGCACCCCGGTACAGCTTTTCCGTTCCGTATTTGTATCCCGAATAATGTCGGCCGGCCATGGGATGACCGCCTACATAGGTAAAGCCGTATTCTTCCGCGATTTGGAAGCATTCCGGACAAACGCAGCCTTTGACACCGCAACAATCAATGACCATCGCATCCCGGGAAATATACGGTGCGTGTTCTCTGAGCCAATCGATGGCCGCTTCCGGATAAACCGCCAGCAGGATCAAATCGCAATCCCCTGCATTTTCTTTATTCAGCACGGCGGAAATATCTTCTGCTAATATGGCGAATTGATTGATTTTATCATCGATGTCGTATCCAAAGATACGCCAGTCGTCCGACTGTTCGTAAGCCTTTGCAAAAGAACTGCCGATCAATCCCAATCCTACGATTCCGAGGGTTTTCATACCAGTGCCTCCCTGATCTTTCGTACTTTGTCCGCCAGCTGCGCGAACTGTTCCGGCCGCAGTGACTGGGCCCCGTCGCAAAGGGCTGCCTCCGGATCATTGTGTACCTCGATCATCAATCCGTCCGCTCCTGCCGCCACGGCTGCCAGAGCCATCGGTTCCACCAGGGAAGCCTTACCCGTGGCGTGACTTGGATCGATTACGATTGGAAGATGGGTGTGTTCCCGGAGCGCCGGAATCGCTGACAGATCCAGAGTGTTTCTGGTGTAAGTTTCGAAGGTCCGGATCCCGCGTTCGCACAGAATGACGTTTTCGTTTCCCTCCGACATAATGTATTCAGCGCTCATGAGCAGTTCTTTCAGTGTATTGGCAAGACCGCGTTTTAAGAGAATCGGTTTTTTGGTCTTCCCGACGGCTTTGAGCAGTTCAAAGTTCTGCATATTTCGTGCTCCCACCTGGAGCACGTCAACATCTTCGAACAGCGGCAAATGCTCCGCATTCATAATTTCCGTTACAATTGGAAGTCCGGTCTTAGCCTTTGCTTCCAGCAAAAGCTCCAGTCCTTCGGCTTTCATGCCCTGAAAGTCATAGGGAGAGGTTCTCGGCTTGAAGGCCCCTCCCCGGAGCAGCGTGGCGCCGGATGCTTTGATGCTCTCCGCCACTTCAATGATCTGCGCCTCGGATTCTACGGAGCACGGTCCTGCGATCATGGCGAAATTACCGCCGCCGATTTTCACATCCCCAATGGAGACAACCGTATCTTCCGGGTGGAATTTGCGATTGGCTGCCTTGTAGCTTTCGGTGACGCGGGTGACCCGTTCCACGATATCCAGGGCGTCGATCAGACTGTCATCGATGCGTGAGGTGTCGCCCACCAGTCCCAAAACCGTTTGGAATTCCCCTTCCGAAATATGGACCTTAAGGCCCTGCGCCTCAAACCACTTGATCAGATTGTCTCTTTGCTGTTTTGTTGCGTCTTGTTTTAGTATTGTGATCATAGCTTAACGTTCTCCTACCTATTCGTTCGCTTTTGTTGCGTTAAATCTTCTCGTTGTAACTGCCTAAATATTCCATGTGCTCGCAGCAGTCATCCAGTTCACATAAGGTGTCTATAAACCTATTATGATAAATGGAAGCCTCAAAGTCAAAATAAAACATGAATTGGAATTCCGTTTCCGGAATCGGTCTTGACTCCAGCTTTATTAAATTATACCCCACATCGTTGAATTTTTTCAGCACTTCGTACAAACTCCCCGGTTTATTTGGAAGCACCGCCAAAAAACTGGTTTTGTCTGCGCCCTCGTAGATCATCGGTTTCTTTGTGAAACAGATGAACCGGGTATAGTTGTAGCTGTTGTCCTGAATGTCTGTTGCCACGGTTTCCAAACCATAGAGTGCGGCGCAGTTTGGCGAACAGATCGCCGCCTTGTTGCCTGCCTGGGCTTCGCTTACCTTTTTCGCCGCCTCTGCCGTATTGGAACAGATCGTCAGACGGGTATTCTTAAACTTCGTCCGCAGGGTCTTTTCACTTTGATCAAAGGCTTGCTGGTGCGAGTAGATCTCCATAATGTTTTCTGCTTTTGTTCCAGGAAGAGCCATCAGGCTGTGATTGATTTTGAGCCGAACGCTCCGGACAATGTAGCAGCGGTGCTCCATCAGCAGGTCGTAGGTTTTGTTGACGGATCCGACGGTACTGTTTTCGATGGGGAGGATTCCGTACTCACAAAGTCCGCTCTCAATGGCATCAAAAATATTATTGAAGTCTTTGAAATAGAGGATGCCCGGTTCCTTGAACAGTTTCCTCGCCGCAGCTTCCGAGTAGGCCCCTTCAACACCTTGGCAAGCCACTGTCGCCCGTTCCGGGAAAGCCTTTGCCGTATGTTCGATGGCATGTTGCAGCATTTGCCGCAAGTCATCGGTTGATTCTTCCTCATACAGCAGGCTTTCATTCAATTTCATTTTTTCCTGCAAAAGCTGTTGGATCTGCCTGTCAATTTCCTGTTTTCTTTGTAATGCATCGTTCATACAAAATGCTCCCTTCGAAGTTCTCAACTGCTTGTATCTACGCAGCCAGCGCCAAATCATAACCGCCGGCTCAGCCGGCGGTTTGTTCTAGCCCTAGAAGGGCATTAGACCAGCCGCATCTCAAGATGCTCTGAATCTGGTCACCAACCGCACTAACTTCTCTACTAGCCCTAAAGGGCTACTTTTTTATTCTTTCCCCTGTGAATGGGTCAAGATACTCTTTCATACTTATCTGATCTTCGGCAATATCATTTTGAAGTTGTGTACGGATGTACTCTTCAATTCTTTTCTGGTTCTTCCCTACCGTCGTGACATAGTAACCCCTGCACCAGAAATGCCGATTCCCATATTTATATTTCAGATTTGCGAACTTATCGAATATCATCAAAGAGCTTTTTCCTTTGATATATCCGACAATCTGTGAAACTGAATATTGGGGTGGAATCGAAACAAGCATATGAATGTGATCCGGACATGCCTCTGCCTCGATAATTTCGATTCCTTTTCTTGCGCACAACAATCGTAGAATCTTTCCTAACTCTGTCTTGTATTTGCCGTAGATTTCCTGTCTTCTGTACTTTGGGGCAAACACTACAGTTCCAAGATGTGTGTGCTAAACTGTTTGTGTCTTGCATTAGACATTCCTCCTTTGCTTCTGTTGGATTGGTTGGTGACCTTTTCCATCATAGCATAGGAGGTTTTATTTTGCCTAAAACTCAAGTCTCTTAATCTCACCGGCATAGCCGGTGGTTTCTTGATCCACCTCACTGCCGCTCGGTGGATCCTCAGCTAAAGCATATACAATAAAAACGGCGTCTGCTCTGCAAACGCCGTCTGATTCTAATCGTATAGCCTCGGGTCTTCTGGTCGTAACGTATCAGCGTGGTTTGCAGCAGCACAATGAACTGACGCTAAAGTAGCCCCAAAACGCAAACCCATAATATGCTGCTGTGTTCCCACTGATTCTCATGAAAGTATGAATCCTTTCCTTCATTTTTACAAGAAATTTGTCAAACTATAACTATAATATAGAGAATTATTTGTTGTTTGTCAACAATAAATATGCGGATTCGACGAATTGATAGAACTCCATAGCTTTTTGTGATAAACTATCCCAAACAAACAAAAGGAGGTTTATTATGTTATCAAAAACAGTAAAAGATCTGCTGAACGCACAGGTCAACGCAGAGTTATATTCCGCTTATCTTTATCTTGACTTTTCCAACTATTATAAGGACGAAGGCCTTGATGGTTACTCAAACTGGTACATGATCCAGGCTCAGGAGGAGAGAGATCATGCGCTGCTGTTCATCCAGTACTTACAGCAGAACGGTGAGGCAATCGTTCTGGAAGCAATCGACAAACCGGATAAGGAATACAAGGGATTTATGGATCCGCTTCAGTATGGCGCAGAGCATGAAAGACACGTGACGGCATTGATCAACAACATCTATGCAGCCGCTTACGAAGAAAAGGACTTCCGTACGATGCAGTTCCTCGATTGGTTCGTAAAAGAGCAGGCAGAGGAAGAAGACAACGCAGATGACAACATCAAGAAATTTGAATTGTTTGGACAGGACAGCAAGGGTTTGTATATGCTGGACAGCGAAATGCAGTCAAGAACGTATACGGCACCATCACTGACATTAGACTGATTGTAAAATTATAGTCTGGAATCGAATAGGGGCTAACCCGTAGCCCCTTTCACACCACCGTACGTGCCGTTCGGCATACGGCGGTTCAACCCAACAAATAGTAATCTACGCAACTGA
>CADBJW010000013.1 GCA_902795135.1 uncultured Eubacteriales bacterium | reverse complement strand
GAAAACGTTAAAACCTAAAAAACGATCAGCATCGTCATGATACTGATCGTACAAAAATCTTATTTTGTTTCACTGTCCGCTTGACGGGGAGCAGTTCACAGCCTCTTTGACAGCCTCTTTCGTCTTTCTTATTTTCGTTTTTCTTATTTCTGTTCTCTGGTATCTGAAACTAGTTCGCTGATTTTCTCAAAGAGCTGCGGATGGCTTCTCTTAATGCTGGTTGGTTTGTAATCTTCCCGCGTGGTGGTGTAATGTACCGTCTCGGCCTCCAGACATAATTCTCCAGTCATTTCATTATATACTTGGTATCGGAAATACATTCTCAGCCCTGTAAATCGATACAGTTCCATATGCACGGAGAACACATCTCCGTATCGCAAAAATCCAAGAAATGATTCTTCGGCTGTCGTACATGGAATGATTACGCCCTGTCTCTCAAATTCCGGATAGGGCAGACCCATCTCTTCCATCCAGATGTATCTGGCCTCTTCTAGATATCTCAGATAATTGGAGTGGTGAACAACTCCCATCCGATCCGTTTCATAATAATTGACTTGTCTTTCGAAGCTCCACATTCTATTACCTCTTTCCTCCTTACGATTTCCGCTACTTTCTCTTAAGTTCTCCGGCTTCCAGATCCTTGGCTGCCTGCGCCTTTAAAGCATAGTGCATTTTCTTACCGGTTGCGGTCATTGGCAGACTATCCACGATCTTATACCATCTAGGTCGTTTGTACGCCGAAAGCATTGGGGTATTCAGACAGAAATCAAAGACTTCTCGGATGGTGAGCGAATCGTCCTTTGGAATGATGTAAGCAGCGATTGCCTGTCCTCTCGCCTGGTCCGGAACCGCCGTAACCATGCAATCCGCCACCTTATCGAATTCGTTGATTGCTTCCTCAACCTGCGTCGGATATACGTTTTCGCCGGCGCTGATGATCATATCGTCCTTTCGGCCATTGATCGTAACATAGAGATTTTCGTCCCAGAATCCCAGGTCGTTGGTATACATCCATCCCTTGTAGAATTTCTTTTCCTGTTCTTCCGGATTGTTATAGTAACTGTAAGTCGTCTTGCCCGGGCAGTACAGGATGACTTCGCCGATGGTCTCATTGTCCATCGGTACCAGATCGTCCGGTTCCGCCTTGCGGTCTTCGTAAATCTTAACGACTCTGACTTCATCATCGATACAGCTTCCGCCAACAGACCCTGCAAATTCAGGTAAATCATACGGTCTGAGGAAAGAATTCCAGAAGGTTTCCGTCGTCCCGTACCCGTTGAGGATATTCGGTGTCAGAACTTCCAGGAAGCGTTCACAGGCAGCCTTTTCCAGCGGTGCGCCCATGGTTACCAGACCCTTTAAGGTTGAGATATCAAAAGGCTCCCGTTCCTGGGTTCTGGCAAGCATCTCCAGAGATGACGGCGAACCAGTCAGGAATGTGATTTTATACTTTTCAACATAGTTCAAGGTAACCCGTGGTGAGAAGGCACGCAAAAGCACCAGACATGCCCCGACAAAGAAGGTCGGACAGGTTCCGCCGGAGTGGCTTCCGCCTCTGTGGAACAGCGGCGTCATGTTCATACATACATCATTACAGTTCAGCGGATAATGCATGATGGCATCGTGAGCGGACAATACCTCATTGATATCGTTAAGCGGCACATTCTTTGGAAGCGCGGAAGTTCCGCTTGTGCACATACGAATCACTTCGTCGTAAATGTGATGTGGGAAATCCATAGCCGGAGCATCTTTGCTGTGATTCATTACATAATCCCTGTAATGGATGTGTCCCAGCGGCGTTTTCAGATCGTCCAGGTTATCACACATGATGTAGCGAATCGGCTTAAAGGATGACAGTTTCTCTGCCTCTGCAATGATGTCCTTGACTTCGGCGCAGTAAAGAACGACTTTTGGCTCATTGTGCTCGATCAGTCTGGCGATTTCTCCAGGTGACAGTTTGAAATTTGCCAGGTTTACGATTGCGCCTACTTTTCTTGGCGCAATGTATGTGAAGCAAAATTCCGGGCAGTTATTCAGAATCGACATAACCACATCGTTCTTCCCTACCTGATCGGCTTTCAGAGCATGGGCGAGCATATTGCACTCTTCGTCCAGCTCCCGGTACGTCCAGGTTTGTTCCGTACTCGGATCGATCAATGCAGGTTTGTTTGCATATCTCCTGACATTCCGTAAAAATCCATTTAACCATGTGTATTCGTGTTCAAATGTTTCGATGAACATTCTGTCATCGTATGTTCTGTTTGTTGTCATAAACCTATTCCTCCTTTTATCATGAATTATTAATTCATTATTTGCATTATATAATAGCAAAATATGTTTTGTCAAGCATGTACCGCCGTTTAAATGCAATTAAAAAGAAGCGTCGCTTCATGCAACGCTTCTTACTTTTTACGCATTCTGCCCGCTGTTGTCCGTTCCGGTCGCTGGCGGATTGGTACTCTGCGAAGTGGCCGGCTTCCGCTTCGGGGTCTCTTTGACGATTTCCGTCAGGGAGCTGGCAAGCCCGGCGATTCCCTGCAGCTCGGATGGAATGATCAGCTTGGTCGACCTTCCGTCTGCAACCTTTTCAAGGGCTTCCAGGCTCTTCAATGTGAGCACCGGCTGGGAAGCTCCGGCCTCGTTGAGCATTTTCAGTCCGTCGGCCGTCGCCCTTTGAACCATGAGAATGGCTTCTGATTCACCTTCGGCGGCTTTGATCGCGGACTGCTTGGATGCTTCCGCCTCGAGGATAACCGCTTCCTTTTTACCTTCGGCAATCAGGATCGCGGATTTCTTTTCACCTTCTGCTCTGAGGATGGCTTCTCTTCTTTCTCGTTCCGCCCTCATCTGCTTTTCCATTGCCATTTGGATGTCCTTTGGCGGATTGATGTTCTTGACTTCTACACGGTTTATTTTAATGCCCCATGCATCCGTTGCTTCATCGAGGACGATGCGGATCTTTGAATTGATGTGTTCTCTGGATGTCAGTGTCTGGTCCAGTTCCAATTCACCGATGATATTACGCAATGTGGTTGCTGTCAGATTCTCGATGGCAGCCATAGGGTTCTCCACGCCATAAGCATAGAGCTTCGGATCTGTGATCTGGAAATAGACGACGGTATCGATCTCGATGGTTACGTTATCCTTCGTAATAACCGGCTGTGGCGGGAAGTCGATAACGTGTTCCTTCAGGGATACTTTTCTGGCCACCCGATCGATAAATGGAATCTTGACGTGCAGTCCCACCTGCCAGGTCTTATAATAGGCACCCAAACGTTCCATGACATAGGCATTTGCCTGAGGAACGATTCGGATATTCGTTACGATTGCCCAGATAACCAGAGCAATGATAATCAAAACAATAATGACGCTAAACATGTTTACCCCTCTTTCTTTTCTACTGTTAGTGTTACACCTTTGATTTGCTTAATCACAACGATCGAACCTTTTTCGATTTTTTCTCCGCTGCTGACCGCGGACCAGACCTTGCCGTCCGCTTTGACCTGTCCCGTCTCATAAGTATCGAGATCGGTCTGGGCGATTCCCTCGCTTCCGACAATGGCATCTACGTTCGTATCGATGGTTTTGTTGTTGAAATGTTTTTTCACGATTGGTCTGGTAAATACCAGCAAAAGCCCTGATACAACGATAAAGACGATTGCCTGAATCAGCAGCCCGCCGCCCATCATGGACGCAACCGCCGCCGCCAACGCACCGCCCGAAAACCATATGGTCGTAAGTCCCAATGTAAAGGCCTCTATAATTGCAAAGGCCACCGCAACCGCGATCCATATAACCGTTGGATTACTAAAAAACTCTGCCATATTTTCCCCTTTCTAGCGTTGCTCCCGTTCTTTTACTTCGGCATGTTTCTGAAGCATTTCGCTCATTTCTGCTCTCGTAAGCAATCCAGACTTTCTTAACGTTAACAGGCTCTGATAATACCGCTCCTCGGCATCCGTTGCCGGGACGAAGTCGCCGCAGAGCTTTTCCTCTGTCTTGCTTTCAGAGCTGATTTTCTTCAGTGGATTGAAGCGTTTCAGTGTTCCCCCGTCGATTCTGGTTTCCCTGGCCTTATGTTGGTGCTCACCTGCATATCTCTTGCGTCTTGACCAGATTCCAAACAGAACCGCCGCAATGACCAATACCGGAGCAATGTCAAGGAACACATCGAGGGCGGAATCCGAATTAAAGCTGTCATTTCCGTCATTTTGCGTGCTGTCTGAACCCGTATCCGCTCCTACAAAATTATCATCATAAAAGTCGTAATAGTCCTGAAGCATGGCTTCTTCTATTTCCTTGTAGGTGCCCGAAACCTTCGATGAACCATTCCGGAAAATGAAAACCCTGCTGACGATATAATCACCCCCCGCCGTATTGCCTGTGATATAAATGGCATCATAGCGGGTCTCATCCGTTTTCTCATTCTCCAGCTCGGCTTCTGCACGGACGAATGAAACGTAATTCCCCTGATAAAAGTCCTTCTTTTCAATCTTTGTCAGTTCAAAATCGTGATCCTCAGAACTCTCATCGTACACTTCTTTGATCGCATCTTCTCCCCAATGGTAATAGTAGGAATAGCCTTCTTCCTTTTTGCCATTGAAATACACATATTCGCTGTCGTCCTGAACGGCTGTAAAATACAGGTCTGTCTGCACCGCATTGCCATCATCCATTTTAAGGGAAAAGGTTGCGATATGCCCGCCATCATCCTCGTATTCTTCGATGTCCGTCTCTCTCGGCACGTACAAACTGATATCTCCATCACGGAGACTGACCCATTCATCATTTTCATCATACGCAAAAACACCTGCGCTGAACAGCGGCAACAGGCACGCAATGATTCCAATGATGAAGATTTTTCTACTTACTCGTTTCATATATTAATAGTATCATTCTATCCCTATCAAAGACAAGAAGTTTCTGTTATAATGGTGCCATGTTACTCGAAATACTATTGAAAATACTAAGCATATTTCTGTTGGTCGCCATGGGCCTATTCGCAGCAAAAACAAAGCTTTTGGCCTATGATGCGGCGAAAACCTTAAACGGTTTCGTTTTAAACATTGCGGTTCCTTGCATGATTCTGAGCAGCATGCAGAGAGATGAAGTGAATTCCGGTCACTTCGACGATATGATCTGGGCGCTGGCAGCCTTTGCAATCGTAACTCTTCTGATTGCAGGTTTAGGAATGCTGTTGATCCGCCCGGTAAAATCCATTCGTGATGAGGATAAGGGTTTGTTTGTATTCCAGCTGGCTTTCTCCAATGCCGGTTTTATGGGATATCCTTTAACGACCGTTCTTTTTGGTCGATACGCCCTATTTCTTACGATTATTATGAATATCGTATTCACCGTACTGGTCTATTCCCTGGGCGCTTTGATGCTGATCCACAAGAAAGGCGAACGGATTTTCACCATGAACCTGATGGTCCGGATTCTGACGCTTCCATTTGTTTCTTCCATCGTGGGCCTGGTCATTTTCATTACGGGCTTTCACTTCCCGGGATTTATCAATGACACGCTGGATCTGATGACCGCCACTTTATCGCCGGTCGCTATGTTTGTGGTCGGCATGAATCTGAGCAAAAGCAAATTCCGGAATCTGTTGACCCTCCAGAATCTGATGCTCTGTGTTCTTTCACTGATCGTGGTACCGTTCCTTACCCTTGGGGTGGATTTGCTGCTTCCGGTCAGCAACATACTGCTGGTTACCCATGTATTCCTCATGGCTATGCCATCGGCTGCTCTGGCTGCCATATTAAGTCAGCGGTTCAATAAGAACACCAAACTGGCATCCGAAGGAATTGCAATGACCACATTGCTTTCCCTCGGCACCTTATCTTTGTGGGCCTTCTGGCTTACTCACTTTTTCCTTTGAGTTCAATATTCCCTTCGGCCAGTGTAACGGCAGATCCTCCCACACGGACTGCCGGTTCTCCGTCTATGACTTTGACCTGGAAAGATATTTTTGATGGTCGTCCCATCTTCTCTCCCTGCACGACGGTGTACACTTTATCCGCTTCCACCAAACCTCTCTTGTACAGATAGAAGGCCAAGGCTCCGTTGGAGGTTCCGGTTGCCGCTTCTTCATCGATGTCATAGAGAGGTGCGAAATTACGCGCGTGAATCATTCCGTCCTCTGCGTTCATGGTAAAGGCATGAGCTCCCACGACTTCCATTCGTTGGGACAGAGCGGACAGGGCTTTGAAATCCGGTTCAATCTGTTCCAGCTCTTTTTCATCCTCCACCGGCGTCATAATATCGATCAGCCCGGTGGATACCATCTCCGGCAAAAGTGCATCCGGTGCCTTTCCTGCTGCCTGCCGCGGAGCAAGGCCCAGCACCTCATACAGCTTCGCAGAATCATTCGGTGAAAGCATTCCGTAGGAAGCCGGATCTCCCATGCCCATGAGAACGCCTCCTTCACCTACTTCGATATCGATGGGACCTGCCAGGGTGTGGAAGCAAATCCTTTCGCCACTTTCTATAATTCCGTCATGCAGCAAAGCATAGGAGGATCCAATGGTAGCATGACCGCAAAGATCCACCTCCGCTGCCGGTGTAAAGTATCTGGTATGAAATACTTTTCTGCCCGTTTCTTGATCATCTTCAAGCCGTTTGACAAAAGCTGTCTCCGAATACCGCAGCTCTGCCGCTGTTTTTCGCATGGTTTCATCATCAGGGAACGTTTCGCCTTCCGGAATGAAAACCACACCTGCAGGGTTACCGCCAAATAATGTATCTGTAAATGCATCAACGATTTGAAATCTCACGAACATCACCTCGCCTTTCTTTCTTTTGATGATATAATATCATAGGAACGTAAAACTTGATAGAAGGGAGTTGGTTGACACAACTATGAATCTTATCGGCAACAACAAAATACTAGGCGCTGTATGCGTTACCATCACCTCGATCTGCTATGGTCTCGTCCCATCCTTCTCATTTCTGTCTTTTGGGATGGGCGTCGAAACGGAGACCCTGTTGTTCAACAAGTTTCTCTACGCTTCCGTCATCATGTGGGCCTTTTTGCTCCTGCGAAAAATCAATTTCCGATTCAGCCCTAAGGCGATCCTTACCATGGCTGTGACCTGTGCCGGATACATCGGCATGTCCACAGCGCTCTACATTTCTTTTGATTATATTTCTGGGTCACTGGCTACGATTGTATCCTTTACATTTCCTGCCATGATTGTAGCCATCGAGATGATCACCGGTATGGAGCCGGTTCGATTCGCGAAGATTCTGGCTGTGATCCTTTCCTTTGGCGGTTTGGTCCTGATCGTTTGGGACCCTGATATGAAGGCAAATCTGATTGGTATTCTCTTTGCCTTTATTGCGGCAATCGGATACGTGGTGTACCTCTTTGGTCTTGGATCAAACGTCGTAAAAGCCGAGAACAGCTTTGCCGTTGCCGGCTATGTGATGCTATCCGCGGCTTTTGTTAATTTCTTTCGGTGCTTGTTCAGTGGCAAGCCTTTGTTCGTTACAGAACCTGCGCAAATCGGCATGATGGTTCTGCTATCTGTCGTCTGTGTGTTTCTGGCAATTCTGTTTTATGCCATCGGGGTTCGTTTGATCGGTCCGGGCAACGCTGCCCTCGTCAATACCCTGGAGCCGGTTTTAGCATGCATCTTCGGACACTTTATCATTGGTGATGTTTTGACAAAAGTCATGCTGATCGGTTCCGCCCTCGTTGTGACGGCCGTTCTCATCACCAACCTGCCCGAACGTTCCTCTCCGCCGGCCAAAAGAAAGCCGTCTTCCAAGGAACAAGGATGATCTGGCGAATTAGAGTAGCGGTGATCCAACGATTTCAACCTTGATGGTGTTCGTGTTTCCAGATACGTTCAGCGGCAGTCCCGCACTAATTACGATGCGGTCTCCCTGGGTCACGAAGTTCAACTTCGAGGCTGCCTTAATGGCATCCGCCAGGAGATCGTCCCAGTCACTTGCCGCCTCCGTTCCTACCGGATATACATTCTTGATCAGCGCCAGTTTCCGAGATGCTTTCAGAGACGGCGTCGCCGCCAGAATCGGCTGGAGCGGATGGAATTTTGCCATCATACGGGCTGTATAGCCGGATTGTGTAATGGCGATCAAGGCCTTTGCTCCAATATCATTGGCTGCCTGACAGGCGGCATGTCCGATGGCGGTAGAAAGGTCCGCGTTTCCGGACACAATGGTATCCGCGTGAATCTGGCTCAGGCTTCTTCTTCGTACTGAGTGGTTCAAATCCAGTTCGGCCTGTTCGAGAATTCTGGACATGACTTCCACGGCTTTGACCGGATACTCTCCCGCTGCGCTTTCTCCAGACAGCATGACGGCCGAGGTCCCATCGAATACGGCGTTTGCCACGTCGGTGATTTCTGCTCTGGTCGGTGTCGGTTCATGAATCATGGATTCCAACATTTGGGTTGCGGTAATGACCGGTTTGCCGGCGCGGTTGCATTTATAAATAAAGGTCTTCTGGATTCCCGGAAGCGTGGCGTAATCCACTTCTACGCCCATATCTCCGCGGGCGATCATGATGCCGTCCGATGCGGCCAGAATCTCGTCGAAGTTTTTGATTCCTTCCGGGTTTTCGATTTTCGAAATGATGTCGATATTCTCTCCGCCATTTTCATTCAAAAACTCCCGGAGATCATGGACATCTTCCACGGATCGGACGAAGGAGGCTGCGATGTAATCCACGTCCTGTTCGATCCCAAACAGCAAGTCGCTTTTATCCCGCTCCGACAAATAGTCCATATCCAGATGGATGTCCGGAACATTGACGCCTTTTTTGGTGCTGAGGCTTCCCGCATCTTTGCTGACGCAAATGATATCCCCATCTTTGACTTCCAGAACTTCCATGCGGATTTTACCATCGTCAATCAGGATCCGCGTACCGGGTTCAACGAGCGCCGCCAGTCCCTTATAGGAGATGCCTACTCCTTCGGCGGTTCCGGGCACATCGTCCCTGCCGCGAAGGGTGAAGGTCTGATTTTTTTCGATTTTCACGCTGCCTTCTGCAAAGACTCCGAGGCGGATTTCCGGACCTTTCGTGTCAAGCAGCACGCTTGCCGGCAGGCCCAGTTCCCCACAAGCCTGGCGGAAGTGACGGATCTTTTCCAGATGCTCTTCGTGGCTGCCATGGGAGAAATTCAGTCTCGCTACATTCATGCCGGCTGCCAGCATCTCTTTCATAATACTGGGCTCGGTGCTTGCCGGGCCCAGTGTACAAACGATTTTCGTTGCTTTCATATACAATACCTCACAATCAGCGGTTGTGGTTTGGTTTTATATTGTCGTCGTGTTCCAGATCCGGTCCGCATAATCACGGATGCTGCGGTCTGCTGCGAATCTGGCGGCCTTTGCGATGTTTTCGATGGACATGGTGTTCCACCGGTTCCGGTCTTCATACGCGGCCTGGATGTCATCGTGGGCTCTGCAGTAATCCTCAAAGTCCAGCAGACACATATATGGATCTGCAATGCTGTAAGAAGGCTTCAGCAAATAGTCCTTCAGCCCTTCAAAGCTCTTACCGGCAAATCCCTTTTCGAGGGCATCTACCGCCCGCTTCAGAACCGGATTCTGTTCATAGATTTCGTATGCGTTGTAGCCTTGCTGCAGCGCGTCCCGAACTTCCTGTTCTTTCTTACCAAAGATGAATATGCTGTCCGGACCGACCGCCTGGCGGATTTCAACGTTTGCTCCATCCAGTGTTCCGATCGTCACGGCGCCGTTGATCATCATCTTCATGTTTCCGGTTCCGCTGGCTTCTTTTCCGGCCAGAGAAATCTGTTCGGAAATTTCTGTTGCCGGCATCAGAGCCTCCGCCATGGAGACGCTGTAGTTTTCCAGGAATACCACCCGAAGTTTCGATGAGATCTTCGGGTCCCGTTCAATTTCTTCGCTGAGCTTGCAGATCAGCTGGATGATTCTCTTTGCCAGGAAATAGCTTGGCGCTGCTTTCGCTGCAAACAAGTAGGTCTCCGGTCTCATGTCCATATCCGGATTGTCCTGCAGCATCTGATACCTGCTGATGATCCGCAGGGCGTTCATCAGCTGCCGTTTGTATTCGTGAAGCCGTTTCGCCTGCACGATAAATATGGAATCCGGGTCGATTTCCTGTCCGGAAGTCTTTTTGACTTTATCTGCAAACCGGGCTTTGTTATCGCGTTTGATCTTTTCTAACCGTTCGCAAACCAGCGGATCCTGCCGGAAGCGGAAGAAGTCTTCCAGCCTGCGGTCATCTCTGCGGTATTCGGTTCCAATGCAATCATCGATGAGCTGAGCCAGCTTCGGATTGGATTGGCATAGCCATCGTCGATAGGCGATGCCATTGGTAACATTGGTGAATTTGTCCGGTTCAGCCAGGAAGAAATCATGGAACAGGTCATCTTTTAGGATTTGTGAGTGAAGCTCCGAGACCCCATTGACTTTATGGGATCCGATGACCGACAGGTTGGCCATACGGACCTGTCCGTTTCCCAGCACTGCAGTGTAATTGACTTTCCCATGATCCCCCGGGAATTTTGCATACATATATTCGCGGAATCTGCGATCGATTTCCGAAATAATCGAAAAGACTCTCGGCACCATGGCCTGCATCTGTGACGTTTTCCACTTTTCCAAAGCTTCCGCGAGAACCGTATGGTTCGTATACGAAACCGTTCTCGTCACGCGTTCCCATGCGTAATCCCAGGAACAACCATACTCATCCATAAAGATCCGCATGAGTTCCGGAATGCAAAGAGCCGGATGCGTGTCGTTGATATGGATCACATTTTTCAGATGGAAATTGTCAAGGGTCCCATAGAGCTGCATATGGTCGCGGATAATATTCTGACAGGATGCCGAAACCATGAAGTATTGCTGCTTCAGCCGCAGTTCTTTCCCTTCTTCGATATTATCCGGCGGATACAGAACCTTCGTGATCGCCTCTGCCCGGTTATTTCTCTGCGCAGCCTTTGTAAAATCACCGCTGTTGAAGCTTTCCATATCAAAACCTTCCCCGTCAATGGCACGCCAGAGCCGCAGCTTCTCCACGGCATCGTTGCCAGCGCCCGGGATGTACATATCATATGGAATGGCTTTTACGGTCTGGGGCTCTTCCAGGGAAAAATGGAATCCTGTCTCGTCCCACCACTCATGATAGCTGCCGTAAAAATTCACCAGGAATGGATCGTCGTCTTTTTTGTTCAGCCAGACGCCACCTCCCGGAATCCAGTTATCCGGCAATTCCACTTGCCAGCCGTCTTCGATTTTTTGTTTGAAAAGTCCGTACTCATAACGCAGGGAAAACCCTGTCGCATCGTAGTTTCCCGTCGCCAATGCGGACAGGAAACAAGCCGCCAGTCTTCCCAATCCTCCATTGCCCAGACCGGCATCCGGTTCACATTCAAAAATGTCATCCATGGTAAGGCCTCTGCTTTCGACCAGTTCCCTGACGACATGCATTTCACGCAGGCAATAAAGGGCATTTTTCAGAGATTGTCCGACCAGAAACTCCATGCAAATATAGTAGATTTTTTTCTTACCGGACGTTCCCTTTTCAATTTTATTTTTCTTTCTTTTGAACTCTACATACCGATCCTGGAGCTGGTTGTTGACGACACGGGCCAGAGCCTTGTAAATCTGCTCCGGCGTTGCCTGTTCAAAGGTCGTGTACAGCCGGTCCTCCAGGTAATCGTTGATTTCATTGATAAATTGTTCTTTGTTTTCCATTCTATTACTACTTTTTGTTACTTTCGTTGGTTATAACCTGTTACAGGTCTTACAGTTCTGTATAAAGTTTATGGTATTCTTTTGCCGATCTGGCCCAGGTGAAATCCTCATCCAGAATGTGCCTTACCAAAGTACGCCACTTGATTTTGTGACTGTAAAGATCCATGGCGCGCTGCACCGCATAGGCTAGCTCCGTGCCATTGTAATCATAGAAGGTAAAGCCGTTTCCTTCTTTGCCGTTCCACTCCTGGATGGAGTCTGCCAATCCTCCGGTAAGTCGTACGATCGGTACATTGCCATACCGGCAGGCAATCATCTGTGCCAGTCCGCAGGCTTCGCTTCTCGATGGCATCAAAAGCATATCCCCGCCTGCATAGATTCGGTGTGCCCCTGCCGTACTGAATTCAATCAGAGAACGCACCTGATCCGGATGGCGGTATTGCAGCTGCCGGAAGAAGGTCTCATAGCGTTCATCCCCTGTGCCCAGCATGACAAACTGCAGATCATGGTTATACAACAGATCATCCAGCATTTCTTCAATAATGTCGATGCCTTTTGGAGCAACAAGTCTGGAAATCATGGTCAGCATCGGTGCATCGCTCTCGGCAAGTCCCAAAGACCTTTGCAGTGCGCGTTTGCAGCGTTTCTTTCCCTGCAGTTTCTCGGCAGTGTAAGCTGCCTCAATGGATGGATCCGTCTGAGGGTCATAGGTTACCGTATCGATTCCGTTCAGAATGCCCACCAGTTTATGCTCATTGTTGCGGATGATTCCGTCCAGACCAAAGGCACTGATTGGTTCGGTCAATTCCCGGGCATAGGTTGGGCTTACGGTCGTAAAACGATCCGTCAGTTCGATGGCGCCCTTCATCAGGTTGACATCCTCTCCCATGCGCAGGTAATGGTTGTCGTAAGGGTCAAGTCCAATGCAATCTTTCAGCACCTGCACACCATATCTTCCCTGGTACTCAACATTGTGCACCGTAAAAACGGTTTTGATGCCTTTGCTGGCGTAAACGGTTTTTGCAAATACCGTCGACAGTGCGGTCTGCCAGTCATTGGCGTGAATAATATCCGGTTCGAATCCTGTGATCAGGGAGCTTTCCAAAACCGCCCGGCTGAAAAAACTGAACCGCTCACAATCATCAAAGAACCCATACAGACGGTCCCGCTTAAAGTAATACTCGTTGTCAACAAAGTAATAGACCACGCCGTCCCGCTTCAGTTCAAAAATCCCCATGTACTGGCTTCTCCAGGCAACCGGGATTTCGGTGTGACCGAGAAATTTCATCTTGCTGCGGTATTCCTCTTTGACAGACTCGTACAAAGGCATGATCACGCGGCACTCAACCTTGGATCCTTTTAACCGATTGACCTCTTTGGGAAGGGATCCTGCCACTTCCCCCAGTCCTCCTGTGCCTCCGAAAGGCATGACCTCCGGAGACGCAAAGAGCACTTTGATCTTTTTCTTTTGACTTACCATAATTGATTCCTATACTTAAACATTTCTGTAAATATCCTATACCAGTGTTCCGAGATGTTTCATCGTACGGATCAGCTGATGTACGTAACTCATTTCGTTATCATACCATGCAACAATACGCACTTCAAATATATGGGTTCCACACTTTTCTGCCAGTGTCTGTGTCGCATCAAAGAGGGATCCATAGCTGATTCCGATAATGTCGCTGGAAACCAGTTCTTCTTCCGTGTATCCAAAAGATTCTGAAGCAGCTGCCTTCATTGCTGCGTTGATTCCTTCCACGCTAACGGAGTCGGTTTCATCTTTCAGAGTTGCGTCCAGAATCGTGATGGATCCGGATGGAACCGGCACTCTCTGTGCAGATCCAATCAGTTTGCCATCCAGTTCCGGAATAACCAGTCCGATTGCCTTTGCTGCACCGGTGGAGTTCGGAACGATGTTGATCGCACCTGCTCTGGCACGTCTGAGGTCGCCTTTTCTGTGCGGTCCGTCCAGCAGCATCTGATCCCCTGTATAGGCGTGAATCGTAGTCATAAATCCGGTTCTCACTTCCCGATATCCTGCGAGCACCTTCGCCATCGGAGCCAGGCAATTTGTCGTACAGGACGCGCCGGATACAATATTGTCATCCTTGGTCAACGTCTCATGGTTTACACCGTATACGATCGTTGGAAGGTCGTTGCCTGCAGGCGCAGAGATCAGAACCTTCTTCGCTCCGGCGTCAATGTGAGCCTGTGATTTTTCTTTGGACGTATAGAATCCGGTACATTCCAGTACGATGTCCACATCGTAGTCTCCCCATGGGAGCTTGGCGGCTTCCGCTTCACTGAAGATCGGAATCTTCTTTCCATCCACGGTGATGGAGCTGTCATCGTTGGTAACTTCATGGGCGTCTGCATATCTTCCCTGTACGCTGTCATACTTCAGCAGATGGGCCAGCATAGCCGGACTGGTCAGGTCGTTGATCGCGACGACTTCACATTCCGGATCCTCAAAAACCTGTCTGAAAGCCAAACGTCCAATTCTTCCAAATCCATTGATTGCAATTTTTGTCATAGTATTGTTCCTCCTACCCTTACACTTATATATGTGATGCGCCGATGTGTCAAAAAGAATCGTCCCTATTGACACATTTTGGCTCATTATTGTCTCTTTAGTTCTATGATGTTCCCATGGGCTTGATAGCTTTGATCGGGGATGCGATCCGTGATGATCGTTCCCGCTTCCAATCCGGCAAAGGTGACTGAGGCAACGAGTCCAAACTTGCTGCTGTCTGCCAGAATGTACACCTTTTCGGATCGTTTGATCGCCTCTGTCTTTACCATGGACTCTTCGATGTCCGAGGTAGACAGACCGTTCTCCTGGTCAACGCCATCGGTTCCAATAAAACACTTGTTAAAGTGATACTTGCGCAGACTGTCTGCGGCATCGTAACCAATGATTGCTTCCGTAGAGGCTTTCACCTGACCGGATAACAGATAGGTCCGGAATCCCCGCGCCGCAAGCTCGATCGCATGTCGCGCCCCATTGGTAACATAGGTTGCATCGTAACAGTCGATATGCTCGATCATGCTTCCCGTTGTCGTCCCCGCATCGATATAGACCAGATCCCCCTTTTCAATGAGCGTCGCCGCATACGCTGCAACGATCATTTTCTCATCCGTGCGCGTCTTGGCCTTTGCATTTACATCGCTACGCTGGACATTGACTTTGCGTGCCTGGGGATCCTCATCGGCATCGATGGCAATCGCACCTCCAAAGACTTTTTTGAGTCGTCCTTCTTTATCCAGTTCAGCAATATCTCTGCGGATCGTTGATTCGCTGGCATCAAGAATCGGCACCAGGTCCACGACTCTGACTGATGGCTGCTTGCGCAATGTATCTATGATTTTTTCAAACCGTTCATATTGAAGCATTTTATCCCCCGCATCCAGTGCTTCTGCTTCCTATTCTTCCAATATCACATTCATTATGCTACCAATGTTGGTCAAAGTCAATCATTTTCGGTCATCTTCTTTCATTTTCAATCACCCTCCATCGATGATACCGATCCTCGTTGCTGCCTCACCTGACGTCATGGTAATGCTTCTTATTAGAAGTCCGATATGTTATAATTAACGTATTATGAAAAACAGTATTTCCGAACACAAATACCTGTTCCACCACGGTGCGAATTACAGGTCATATGAGTTTCTCGGGGCGCATCGGATGGATGGGCAAACGGTGTTTCGCGTCTGGGCCCCACGTGCCAAATCCATTTCCGTTGTCGGAACGTTTAACGAGTGGAATGTTTCTGCAAATCCCATGAAGCAACTGGAAGACGATTCTGAGATCTGGGAAGTCTGTATTCCGGATGCAAAGGCCGGTGATCTGTACAAATTCGCTGTCACAAGCGTCCACTTGGATGGGATCACACGAACCGTTTGGAAAGCGGATCCTTTTGCTTTTTTCTCGGAAAACAGCACGACTCCCGGCAGCCAGCGCGCGTCCATCGTTTACGACCTCAAGAAACCCTTCTCTTGGAATGACCGCTCCTGGATGGATGCACGAAAGAAGAAAAACTTTTATAAGGAACCCATCAATATCTATGAGGTCCATCTGGGATCCTGGCGGCGTCATGAAGACGGACGTCCTCTGACTTACCGGGAATCGGCGGATACCTTGGTCGACTATGTCAAAGGCATGGGATACACACACATAGAACTCCTACCGATTATGGAGCATCCCTTCGACGGATCCTGGGGCTATCAGGTAACCGGCTACTACAGTCCGACTGCCCGCTACGGAACGCCGGAAGATCTGAAGTATCTCATCGATCTGGCACACCAAAACAACATTGGCGTGATCATCGACTGGGTTCCGGCTCACTTCCCTAAAGACGAATACGGTCTGGTTGCCTTTGATGGCCAGCCCCTTTATGAATATACCGCCCCGTGGAAGGCCGAACACAAAGGCTGGGGAACCTTGGCCTTTGATTTCGGACGTCCGGAAGTCATCAGTTTCCTCGTATCCAATGCATTCTATTACTGCGAGCAGTTCCACGTTGACGGGCTGCGCGTCGACGCCGTTGCCGCCATGCTCTATCTGAACTACGGGCGAAATGACGGCGAATGGATGCCGAACGAAGACGGCGGCATACATAACAAAGAAGCCATCCAGTTCCTGCAGCAAATGAACAAGGACGTGTTGACCAACTTCCCGGGCGTCATGACCATTGCCGAAGAATCCACGGCCTGGCCGGGCATCACCCTGCCGCCCCATGACGGAGGGCTTGGATTCAACTTTAAGTGGAACATGGGCTGGATGAACGACGAACTGGAATATTTCGAAACGGATCCTCTGTTCCGCAAAGGAATCCACGGTAAATTGATCTTTTCTATTGACTATGCCTGGAGCGAGAATTTCATTCTCCCGATTTCCCACGACGAAGTGGTTCACGGCAAAAAATCCTTACTTGACAAAATGCCCGGAGAATACGACCGGAAATTCGATGGATTCCGGACCTTCCTGATCTATATGTTTACCCATCCGGGGAAAAAGCTGAACTTTATGGGAACGGAATTTGCCCAATTCATTGAGTGGAACGAAAACGCGCAGCTGGATTGGTTGCTTTTGGATTATGACAAACATTACCAGACCAGAGAATTTGTGCGTGCGCTCAACCGCATTTATCTGCAAACTCCGGCGTTGTGGAGCGGCGATGATGTGCCGGAAGGTTTTCAGTGGATCGACGGCGGAAACATCGATGACAATGTCATTACCTTCCTGCGCTACGAGCTGGATCCAAAAGGCAAACGAAAAAACCCGGTCGTTGTGTGCCTGAATCTTTCCGGCAAAGACTTAACCCATTACAAAGTCGGCGTTCCTGCTGCAAAAGTCTATCAAACACTGCTCGATACCGATGCTGCTTCCTTTGGCGGCAGCGGCAAACGAAGGGCTTTATCATACCAAGCGAAACCAGACGGCTGGAATGGGTACGATCATCACATCGTCCTTTCCCTGCCGGCACTTTCAGGGATTATTCTAAAATAAAAGGAGGTATTCACTATGGCAAGAAAGAAAAAATGTATTGCAATGCTTCTTGCTGGAGGACAAGGGTCGCGACTGGCTCCCCTAACAGAGAACGTCGCTAAGCCTGCCGTTCCCTTTGGAGGACGGTATCGCATCATCGATTTTTCTCTCTCAAACTGCGTCAATTCAAACATCGATACCGTCGGCGTACTGACACAGTACCAGCCATTGGAACTGAATGATTATCTGGGAACCGGAGATCCATGGGATCTGAATCTCAATTACGGCGGGCTGCACGTACTGCCTCCGTATCAGGCGTCCAAAGGCGGCGACTGGTTCAAGGGAACCGCAAATGCAATCTATCAGAACCAAAGGTTCATTGCCAATTATGATCCCGATTACATCCTCATTCTTTCCGGCGACCATATCTACAAGATGAATTATGACATTATGCTGCAGGAGCACATCGACAATGGCGCGGACTGTACCATTGCAGTCATGGATGTTCCGATTGAAGAAGCGAGCCGATTCGGGATTATGAGCACCGATGAGACCGGCAGGATCACGGAATTTGCCGAAAAGCCGGAGCATCCAAAGAGCACTCTCGCTTCCATGGGCGTCTATGTATTCACGACGGATAAACTCATGAAGTATCTGGAGATGGATGAACAGAATCCGGAATCGGACAACGACTTCGGGAAAAACGTGATTCCGGCCATGCTGGCGGGAGGCGAAAAACTGCACGCCTATCTCTACAAAGGCTACTGGCGCGACGTCGGAACCCTTTCGTCTTACTGGAGTGCCAACATGGACACTTTGGGAGAGGAACCGGAGCTTTTGCTTAATGACGATGGCTGGCGAATCTATTACCGACATGACTTCCATCCGCCTACCTATCTTGGGGAACATGCGAAAATGAGCAACTGCAATTGCGCCGCCGGAAATGAAATTGACGGCGAAGTCTGTGATTCGGTACTCGGCAGTAACATTATCATCGAAGAGGGTGCTCTCGTAAAAGACTGCGTGATCATGAACAACGTCACCATCGAAAAAGGCGCCGTCGTGGAATACGCAATCATTGACCGAAACGTACACATTCATGCCGATGCCAAAGTCGGCGGAAACAAAGAATCCTCAGAACTTACTGTAATCGCTGCCGGAAAGGAGGTCTTCTAATGAAAATGCTTGGACTGGTTTTCGCAGATGAACATGACGCTGACATTAGCGAACTGACTGCGAAACGAACATTTGCAGCGCTTCCATTCGGAGCGAGATACCGTATCATCGATTTCTTCATCTCAAATATGACCAATTCGGGAATCCAGAACATCGGCGTGGTGGCCACCACGAAGTACGAAAGCCTGATGGGTCATGTCCGCTATGGCGGTGAATGGGATTTGCATAGAAGTAAATCAGGTCTGACCGTTCTTCCACCGTTTTCATTTTTTAACGGTGAAATGCGTTATGAAAATGTTTTGGAAGCCTTGCAGGCTAACATTTCCTATATTGAGAAAAACACCGAACCGTACATCCTCTTTACATGCTGCAACGCCATTGGGAACATCGATTATTCCGCCATGCTCGAGCAGCATATCAAAACCGGTGCCCGGTTCACATGCCTTTGCACGAAGCACCCGGTCAATAAAGGTAGCGATCTGACGACCACCGAATACGTGCTGGATTCCGACGGCAGGATCAAAGACATCGTGATCCACAACAAAGTCACGCCTGGTGCTTACGTTGCAACAAACACCTACATTATGGCCCGTGAGGATCTGCTGGATATTTTGCAGCAGTCCATCGATCAGAACAAAACGAGCCTCCGAAATGATATTTTGAAACCGGCCCTTGACGAGTCCCTCATCATGGCTTATGTGACCGATGAAAAGCTACTCTACATCGACACGGTTTCCTCCTACCTGAAAAGCAACCTGGCTCTTCTGGATGGAGACACACGCAGGGAATTGTTCGGTCAGGAACTCCGTCCGATCATCACACGGGCAGGAAACAGTTCTCCGGCATTCTACGGAGAAGGTTCCGTCTCCACCAATTCCATCATTGCGGCCGGTTCTACCATAGAAGGAACGGTAAGGAATTCCATTATTTTCAGAAACGTCCACATAAAGAAAGGGGCCATCGTTGAAAACTGCGTCATCAATCAGGATTGTACCATTGGTGAAAATGCGGTTCTCAACTATGCCGTTTTGGATAAGTCTGTAAACATCAACGATAAACGTCTGCTTTCCGGATATATAACCCATCCGTTCTATGTGAAGAAGAATTCGATCATATAAACAGGCGAAGAAAAGAAAATGAGCAGGCGAGAAGGCTAGAATGAAAATGAAAAGGCGAGAAAGCGAGGACCCGCTATTTGACTCAGGCGAATGTAATTTACGACTCGAGAAACGATTTTTTTAAAACTCCGTTGGGCGCCGTAAAGGCACATACGAACGTCCGATTTCGGATACTGGTTTCGAAGGACCTGCATCCAGTGCAGGTCCGGATGGTTATGCAGTATGACCGGCACGAGCAGCCAGCCCTGTACGAAATGGTCGGCAACATGGAAGGCGGACCGGAGGCGGATACGCTGGAGTATTCCGTCTCCTTTGACATCCATGACACCGGTCTCTATTGGTACCATTTCGAAATCCTTACGGAAAATGGCTGGCAAAGAGCCAGTAGGAACGCCGATAACCAGGCAGTCCTGTCAGATAGCACTGCCCAGTGGCAACAAACGGTTTATCAGAGAGCCTACAAAGAACCGGCATGGATCTATGGCGGAATCTATTATCACATATTCGTAGACCGGTTCCACAGATCGGGCCGTCCACGCTGTGAACAGTCCGGTAAAATCACGCGCCACGACTGGGGAGGCCAGCCAGAGTGGAGACCGCAAAACCACACGGTCCTCAACAACGATTTCTTTGGCGGTGACTTGGAAGGAATCCGGCAAAAGCTTTCGTACCTGTCGGAGCTCCATGTTACCTGCCTTTACCTGAGTCCCGTATTTGAGGCCTATTCAAACCACAAATACGATACCGGCGATTATGAAACCATCGATCCCATGTTTGGCACCAAGGAGGATTTCGAAGCCCTTTGCCGCGATGCAGCCAAATACAACATGCGCGTCATCTGCGACGGGGTGTTCGCTCACACCGGATCGGATTCCCGGTATTTTGACAAATACGGTCATTACGGCGGCTCCGGTGCCTATGGAAATCCGGATTCGCCGTACCGCAGCTGGTATTTTTTTCACGACGACGAAACCTATGACTGCTGGTGGGATTTTCCTACGCTTCCGAAACTCAATAAGAACGATCCCGGTTACATCCACTACATCACTGGTGAAAACGGCATCGTCCGAAAATGGCTCCATGCCGGTGCCAGCGGCTGGCGTCTGGATGTGGCCGACGAGCTGCCCAATGGGTTCCTTCAAAAGCTGGTTGCTGCCGCAAAGGCAGAAAAAGAGGATTCCATTATCGTTGGCGAAGTCTGGGAAGACGCGTCCAACAAGATTGCCTATGAAGAACGGAAAAACTACTTCGAAGGGAACGGTCTGGATTCCGTCATGAATTATCCGTTCCGAAACGCCATCATTGAGTACGTCCGTTATGGTAATTCCAACGCACTTTCCCAAACCGTAGAATCCATTGTCGAAAACTATCCACCGGAAGTGATCCACTGTCTGATGAATGTGCTGGGGACACATGATAGCGTCCGGATCATAACGGCCCTTGCCGGAAAAGATCTGGGGCAGGATCCGCCGCGGAAGCTGCAGGCGAATACCCATTTGAGTCCGGGAGAATGGGCGCGGGGCATTCGGCTATTAAAAGCCGCCTCCCTGATACAAATGACCTTGCCGGGTGTTCCCTGCATCTATTATGGTGACGAAGCAGGAACCGAAGGATACAAAGACCCCTTCAACCGTACCTGCTTTCCTTGGGGACAGGAACATACGGAACTTTTGGACTGGTATAAGAAAATTACCGATATCCGATGGGCTCACAGCGTCTATAAAACAGGAGGCTACCGAACGGTAGCCGCACGGGAGGGGCTCTTTGCCTTCGAACGGTTTGGGCAAAGGGAGCAAGAGGCATCTTTGGAATATGCTCCCATTATGACGATCACCAACTGCGGAGCACAGGAGCACCATCTGGATCTTGAAGGATGCTGGACCAATTTGCTCACCGGAGACCTTTATGAGGGAACCGTCACCCTTTGTTCCGGTGACATCCTGTTATTAGAGAAACGATAATACTTTTGAAAGGAGTATTTTGATATGGACTTTAAGAAAGAATACGAGCGCTGGCTCGAAAGCGACGTGGTCGACGAAGAAACAAAAGCCGAGCTTCGCGCCCTATCCGAAAACCCTGCGGAAATCGAAGGCCGCTTCAGCAGGCTTCTGGATTTTGGTACGGCTGGTCTGCGCGGAATCATGTGCGCCGGATTGTTTGGAATGAATGTTTATACGGTTCGCTACGCCACACAGGGATTGGCGGATCTGATCAAAAACAGCCACGAACCGGGGAAAGATGGCGTAGCCATCTCCTACGATTCCAGAAACAACAGTCCCCTCTTCGCCCGGGAAGCTGCAGGTGTTCTGGCCGCCAACGGAATCCATGTATATTTCTTCGAAAGCCTCCGGCCGACACCGGAGTTGTCCTTCGCTCTGAGGGAAACCGATTCCATTGCCGGAATCAACATCACGGCAAGTCACAATCCGAAAGAATACAATGGTTACAAGGTCTACTGGGCAGATGGAGCACAGCTTCCTCCGGAGCACGCAGCGCAGGTCGCCGACTCCATGCGGCGGAGTGACATCTTTGACGATGTCAAAACCATGGACTTTGCGCAAGCCCAGGAAGCCGGTTTCATCACGATCCTCGGAACGGAAATGGACGAAAAATATCTCGCTCGCGTGCTGGAACAATCCGCTTGCCCAGCAGTGCAGGACGTACCGGATTTCAAGCTGATCTATACACCGCTCCACGGAACCGGATACCAGCTCGTGCCTGAAATCCTGAAGCGCCTTGGCGCCAGGAATATTATCACCGTGCCGGAACAGATGGTCATCGATGGGAACTTCCCGACGGTCACGTCCCCAAATCCGGACAACATCAAAACCTTTGCCCTTGCGGTGGAACTGGCAAAAGCCCATGACGCAAATCTGATCATCGGAACGGATCCAGATGGTGACCGGTGCGGCGCTGTGGTCCGAAATGGCGACGATTTTATCATGCTGACCGGAAATCAGCTCGGTGTTTTGCTCCTGGATTATCTGATTACGGCAAAAAAAGAAGCCGGCTCACTTCCTGACAATGCGGCAGCGGTGAAGAGCATCGTCTCCACTCCAATGGCAAACACCATTTGCGAACAAAATGGCGTAACCATGGTAGAAGTTCTGACCGGCTTTAAGTTTATCGGTGAGAAAATCAAAGAATGGGAGTCCAATGGCGCCCACACATTCCTGTTTGGCTTTGAGGAAAGCAATGGCTATCTGAGCGGCACCTATGCCCGAGATAAGGATGCGGTCGTTGCCGCCATGCTCATCTGTGAAATGGCTTGTTACTATGCAGCAAAAGGTCTGACCCTCTATCAGGTCCTGCAGGAAATGTATGCGAAATATGGATTTTTTAAGGAAGAAGTCATATCCATCCAGTTTGAAGGCTTTGACGCATCGGATAAAATGGCCGCGGTCATGAAAGAACTCCGAAATAGTCCGCCAGGGGAAATCGGTTTTCCAATCAAAAAAATCCGTGATTATGACACTGGCATCATCACGGATGTCGAAACGGGAAACACTGAGCCGACCGGTCTTCCGACCAGCAACATGCTGTTTTATGAACTGACCGGTGGTTCCAAGGCAATCGTTCGCCCTTCCGGAACGGAACCAAAGGTCAAACTCTATCTGATGGCGCAGGCAGAAAGCCAAGACCGCTGCGATCTGGCACTGGAAACCATCAAAGCCGCCTTGCTGCAGATTGTAAAAGCATAAGGGACTCAAACAAGATCTATGTTACCGATTATATCTGGCGGTCGCCTCTGCAATGGCGGCTGCCAGTTTTTTCGTAAAGGCATGTTCCTCCATCTGCCACCGCCAATTGCCCTTCGCTCTGCCGGGCACGTTGGTTCGCGCCTCGCTGCCTAACAGCAGATAGTCCTGCATCGGTATGATGCACGTATCACAGCGGCTGCTCAAGGCAAGCTCGATCAGCCCAATTACTGCATTGGGAGCATCTAAGATTGCATCTGCCTCCGGCCTTTGTTCATAGCCGCTGTAAAAGAGTTCTTCCTTCCTCCACTGCGGAATTTCCGCTTTCTCACGCAAATACCAGGAAACGAATTTCTGTTTCCAGTCTTCGGCCTTTTCATACCAACCTAACGTGGTGTCGTTATCATGGGTGCCCGTATAAACCACCCCATTGTCCGTATCGTAATTAAAGGGCAGGTAAACGTTTTCTTCGCCGGTATCGAAGGCAAACTGCAGGATTTTCATTCCCGGATACCCGGCTTTTGCCATCATGTCCCGCACTTCCTGGGTCAGATAGCCAAGATCCTCTGCAATCAAACGACATTTCCCCAGCTCCCGCTCCAAGGCATCAAACAGCTCCATGCCAGGGCCCTTCTCCCAGTGTCCCAGATTGGCATCTTCGGTCCCTGCAGGAATCACGTAATAGGACTCAAACCCCCGCATATGATCCATCCTTACCGCATCAAAGAACCGCAGCTGCTGACGCACCCTGTCGATCCACCAACGGTAGTTCTGGTTTTTATGAGCGTTCCAGTCATAGACCGGATTTCCCCAGCACTGGCCTTTTTCTGTAAAGGCATCTGGCGGCGCACCTGCTTCAAATACAAGTGCCCCGTCTTCGTCTAACTGGAACAGCTTTGGATTTGCCCAACAATCTGCGCTCTCATGGGCCGTATAATACGGGATGTCCCCGATCAGTTCCACATTCTTCGAATGGGCGTATTTCTTGAGCCGATCCCATTGGTCAAAGAACTCATACTGCGTCCATCGATAAAACTCCACTTCATAGGACAATTTCACGGACCACGTTGCTATGGCTTCCCGATTTCTCCGGCTAACCGGCCCGTCCCAATGGGTCCAGTTTTTATCTCCGAAATATTCTGACAAAGCCTCAAATAATGCATAATCATCCAGCCAACTTTCTTCCATTTTGCAAAAGGCGCTGTAGTGCAGTCTCGCATCGTCATCACTGCGAAGCTTCTCCCGAAAGGATCGAAAAGCAATACGGAGAGCCTTTCGTTTGCGAAGGGCGGGGTCCTCCGGGCCGGAATCCAGAGTCTTATCCATCTCCCCCATTGTCTCACAATCCAGCAAACCCTTTTCCTCAAGCCTTTGCAGAGAAATGTACAAAGGCTCTCCCGCAAAGCTGGAGCTGGACTGATAAGGGCAGTATTCCGCATTTACGGGGCCAATTGGGAGTACCTGCCAATAATGCTGCCCCGCTTCGTGAAGCCGGTCAATAAAATCGTACGCTGCCTGATTCATTTCGCCTATGCCTGTCGAAGATGGCAAAGACATGATTGCTAAAAGAATTCCACTGGTTCTCATAGGTTCTGTCCTTTCTTTTGCCCCTTATGTTAGCACTTTCACAAATCTCTGTCTATATTTGCTTGACAATGACCCAACGTCATCTTTTACTATATGTGTGGATAATTATACATTGGTTAATGGAATGAAAAAAAGGAAGAATCTAAGTAACAATTTCATGACGGTCGGTGAGCTGGCGAAAAAGGCAGGTGTGACCGTTCGGACTTTACAATATTACGACCAAAAGGAAATCCTGACGCCATCCGTAAAGGGAACGCGCAACCAGCGCCTCTATACGGAAGAGGACGAGGAGAGGCTCTATCAAATCTTATGTTATAAATACATGGGTCTGGCGCTTCATGAAATCAAAGAACTGCTTGACACCGAGGACAGTGAGAAATCTCTCCCGGAAGTACTGGACAAGCAGATTTTCAAACAGGAAAATGCGTTTTTGGATCAAATCAAACGTTACGCTGCTTTGCGAAATGTTTCCATGTTTCTCAAAGAAAAAAACAGCGACATAGATTGGAAGTTCTATTTAGACTATATGAACTTCGTGGAGAAAAAATGGTCTATTATCTGGGAAATCAACCAGGCATTTAGTGAGCACAGGAATATCGGTGATTACACGGGATTGAAAATAAAAGAATTGAACCAGTATCACCATCTCATGAACATGATGCTGCAACAGATGCAGCAGGGTGTTTCACCGGAAGATGATTCCGTTGCGGCCATTCTGGATGAGTATTTCCGCACAATCAATGACGGTTATTCTTCCTTAAAGAGTATGGCTCCCGCCAATATACAGCGCATTACGGACGTCTACGAGAATCGGGATTTCGAGGAATCCCTTTCGTCCTGGTCAAAATTGGAGGCGTATATTGAGCAGGCAGTCAAACATTATCTTTCCGCAAATAAGTTTCGTTCTGCACAGTCAGAATGATCTTATTCTCCCCCCATACCCCCGTTTCTAACGGGGGTTTTTTTATACCGTTTTCTCCATGCAAAAGCGTAAAATATGCGGAAAACAATTCCAAAAAAACCGCAAAAAATACCCTTTACAATCTCCCTCTGTAATGCTACACTTCTCACAGATGGACGGTATTCTATATCGAAACTGTACCCCCTAAGGCAGATCTCGGCACGGAGGACCGGAGAAGTGATCTGCAGCACGTCACCTCATCGTTGCATCGATGGATGTATGAAGGAGGTGGGCGTTTGAAAACAGGATTTATTGGAGCAGGCAAAGTCGGATGTTCTCTGGGAAAGTATCTCAGCATCCGCGGCATGAAGGTTACAGGTTATTACGACCGCAACACAGAGTATGCCAAAGAGGCATCACAGTTCACGGAAACAAAAGCTTTTGAAAGTATCGAAAGCATTCTCAGCGAAAGTGACGTGCTCTTTATCACTGTTCCGGATGGGCTGATTCGAGAAGTATTCGAGGAAGTCAGCGCATTCCCCATCGAGGGAAAATATATCTGCCATTGCAGTGGAAGCATTTCTTCCGAGGATGCATTCCCGGGCATTGGGAGTACAGGTGCATACGAATATTCCGTTCATCCGCTGCTCGCGGTAAGTAGTCGATTTGAGACTTACCAGGAGCTGACGGATGCTTTTTTTACCCTGGAAGGAAATCCATCGCATTTAAGCGATATGTCCGATTACCTTACGAGGGCAGGCATAAAACATCAAATCATCGACCCCGCAGCAAAGAGCCGGTACCATTTGGCCGCCGTCTTTTCCAGCAATCTGGTCCTCAGCCTCATCGGCGAAGGGATCGGACTCCTGCAGGAATGCGGATTCACAGAACCCGATGCCCGCGCGGCTCTGCGCACACTGGTTTTGGGGAATGTACAGCACGCGGTCGACTCCGGCCCGGCTGCAGCCTTGACCGGTCCCGTAGAGCGAGGTGACATCGCAACGATCCAGCGGCATCTGGACCTTCTGTCCGCCGAGGATCAACAGCTTTACCGGTTGCTGTCAAAGAAGCTTTTGCCTCTCGCAAAGGCCAAGAACCCGGACCGCGACTATGGTTCATTAGAGGAATATTTGGAGATACATTAACACTTTGCATCAGGGTACAGCAAATGCTGACCCAAGAAAGAAAGGAACGAAAACTATGAAAAACACAGCTGTAACATTTCAGGAAATGAAAGCAAAAGGCGAAAAGATCTCTATGCTCACTTGTTATGATTATTCGACCGCAAAGCTTATGGAAGCTGCAGGCATCAATGGTGTGCTTGTCGGTGATTCTCTTGGAAACACGATGCTGGGTTACCCGGACACACTGTCTGTTACAATGGAAGACATGCTGACTTACGGCAGAGCCGTAGCCAGAGGATGCAATGACACACTCGTTGTCATTGACATGCCGTTCATGTCTTATCAGGTCAACGTAGAACAGGCTCTCATAAATGCCGGCAGGCTCATGAAAGAAGGCCGCGCCGGTGCCGTCAAACTGGAAGGCGGCGCAACCGTTTGTCCGCAGATCAGAGCTATGACGGACATTGGCATCCCGGTCATGGCACATCTGGGACTGACTCCGCAGTCAATCAATATTCTGGGCGGCAACAAGGTACAGGGCAAGACCGAAGAAGCGGCCGAAAAGCTGCTTGAAGATGCTTATGCAGTACAGGAAGCCGGAGCTTTCTCCGTTGTACTGGAATGCGTCCCTGCCCCACTGGCCGAACTAATTTCAAAAGCCATCCGTATCCCGACCATCGGAATCGGTGCCGGAAACGGATGCGATGGCCAGATTCTCGTTTATCAGGATATGCTGGGCATGTTCAGCGATTTCGTGCCGAAATTCGTGAAGCAGTACGCGAATGTAGGAGAAGTCATGACCAAGGCCTTCAAAGATTATGATGAAGAAGTAAAATCAACGGCCTTCCCGGATGCAGACCACTCATTCAAAATGAAGTATCCAATGATTCTCGAAAAGCTCCGCAACAAAACTGAAACGGAAGAAACTGCATCGGCGGAAGCAGACAATGAGTATCTGACCAAATTGTATTAATCTGCGAAACCATTCATGCAATGAGGAGAAACGAAATGATTATAGCAAAAACCATTGAAGAAGCACGGGACCAGATCTGGAAGTGGAAAGCAGAAGGGCTTACCATAGGCCTTTGTCCGACCATGGGATATCTGCATGAGGGACATCTGAGTCTCTGCAAGGCTTCCATTGCCGATAACGATAAGACTGTAGCGTCGATTTTCGTCAATCCTATGCAGTTCGGCCCAAAGGAAGACCTGACCAAATACCCGCGGGATTTGGAACGGGATACGCGACTGCTCGAGGAAGAAGGCGTCGACATGGTCTTTGTGCCGGAGCCGGAAGAAATGTATGCCGATGACTTTTGCACCTTTGTGGATATGACGGTCGTCTCCGAAGGGCTTTGCGGCAAAAGTCGCCCTGTTATGTTCCGGGGCGTCTGCACGGTTCTCACAAAACTGATCAACATCATCTATCCCAACCGTATGTACATGGGCAAAAAGGACGCACAGCAGCTGGCGGTCGTGCAGCGCATGGTCCGTGACCTGAACTTTAACCTGGAGGTCATCGGCTGTCCAACGATTCGTGAAGAGGACGGCCTGGCCAAAAGCTCACGGAACAGCTATTTGAATCCAGAGGAACGAAAAGCTGCCCGCGTATTGTCCCGGTCTTTGCGTATGGCTCAGGAGACCATTCTGGCAGGCCAGAGCAATCCTGCTTCTGTCATTGCCCTGATCAAAACCGTGCTTTTGAATGAGCCGCTGGCAGAAATCGATTATGTGGAAATCGTCGATGGACTTTCCATGCAGCCGGTCGATCAGATCCACGCCGGAGACCTGATTGCCATCGCTGTACGGATCGGCACCACGCGTCTCATTGATAACTTTACAGTGGGAGATCCTTTGATCGAATCCGCGGTCTAGGACATGGGTACCAAAAAAGCAAACGAATGGAGGTCCCGCAGTGGGATTCCTCCATTCGTTTTTTTACGTTATGATTGTTTCTTTACTTTCTGCTTCTGTGATCTTCCCGGATATCTTCCAGAATATCCTCGTCCAGAGCTCCAAAGTCTTCCATTTTGCGAATAGCACATGAAACCGTTTCAAAGTTTTGCCGGATTCCCCTACCATCATTGGTGTAGGTAGCCGCCCGATCTGCGCGGATGCCCATGCGACGTCCAACACGCTCTGCATTGATGTTGGCGCCCAGGAAAATGAATTCCCATCCGTATCTTTCCTTTTGCCGTTCGATCATATGCTTGATGTGGTGATAGGAATATTCCCGGCTTGCGTTTTCCATTCCATCTGTCGTGATCACGAACATCGTCTTCTCAGGTACATCACCTTCCTTCGCATATTTGTGTGAATTTCCAATGTGATGGATTGCTCCGCCGACTGCGTCAAGCAGGGCTGTGGTCCCCCGCACATAATAATCCTTCTCGGTCAATGGTTCCACCTTCTGGATCGGAACCCGATTGTGAATCACAGTCTGATCATGATCAAACAGGACCGTGGACCAGACGACATCGTCTGACTCTGCCTTTTGCTTTTCCAGCATGGAGTTGAACCCTCCAATCGTATCTGCTTCCAAACCACTCATCGATCCGCTTCTGTCTAAAATGAATACTACTTCTAACATGTCCCTGCCTCCTTTTGTTTGTTTTACTGATGTTTTCTGATTCTATACTAACAAAAGGCAGAAACAAAAAGGTCGCCCGGAGGGCGACATTTTGTTTGATCAGATCTTATGCACCGTGGATCGGTTCCAGATACTTCTGATAGTACTCTTTGTATAGCTTATCGAAGGCTTCCTGTTCTTCTTCCGTTTCGTAAACCCTATCATGGGTGCTCAAATCCAGGCCATTCATCCGCTGGAGCAGGTGCTGGCAAACGTTATTGCAATGGTCTGAAATTCGTTCGATGTCAGTCAGCATCTCGATAAAGGATACTCCCCGTTCTACTGTACACCTACCTGTTTTCAGACGAATCGCATGATTCTTTTTCATCAAGTCGACCATATCGTCAACAATTTCCTCGAGCACTTCTACCTTAAGTACCAATTTGGCATCCTCTGTTTCGTAAGCCTTTGCTGTCATTTCGAGGGTCTCATTGATGACTTCTTTTAGGGCGCCGAATTCCACCATGCTCTCATCGGAATATTTAATTCCATCATTGTGCATGAGTTCAGCTTCTTCCGCGATATTGTCCACATGATCTCCGATTCGTTCCATATCCCCGACCGTATGCAACAGTTCCGTTGCAAACAGGTTCTGCTTCGAACTGATTCCTCGTTCTGTAATGTGAACGATATATTCCCCAAGAACGGTCTCCGTTTTATCTAAAAAGGCTTCATTATCGTTGATGATTTTCCGTTTGTCTTCCTCATACGTTTCGACGAGACCATAGGCGATGTTGAAACTTTCTCTACCGGTATCGCACATAATATTGATTACTTTTCTGCACTGTTCCAAAGCAACATTTGGTGTATCGTAAAATCTTGGGTCCAGCATTGCCAGTTCCTGATCCATCTTGGAATAGCCGCCCTTATCCTTAACGACTTTTTTGGAAATGGAAATCAGCACATTGATGAATGGCAGGAAGACGACCGCCACCACCACATTGAACAGAGTGTGGAAGTTTGCGACACCACCACGATTAACGGTTTCATCCCAAAAGCTGAAACCAATCACTGCCTGATAGATATAAATGGCAATCAGGAATAAGGCAGAGCCGAGCACGCACATGGTGACATCGATGGTGACCGCTCGTTTTGCATCCTTGTTTACTCCGACACTGGCCAGCAAGACAGTAACACACTTTCCTAAATTGCAGCCGATGGCAATCGGGGCAGCCATGGCAAAAGTTACGACGCCCGTCGATGCCGTTGCCTGCAGCACACCAACCGCCGCCGAAGAACTCTGCAGCAGGATGGTTACCGCCATGCCGACCGCAACGCCCAGGAAGGGATTCTGGAACAATGTAAAGATTTGTCCGAACTCTTCCGACTCTGCCATTGGCGCGAAGCTGCTCTCCATAAGGGTCATCCCCATAAACAGGATGCCCAGTCCCATGAAGATTCCCGTCTTGTCCTTAAGGGACTGACGACTGGACATCAGCAAAATAAAAGCGCTGACTACAATGAGAATCGGAGCAAAGGATGACGGCTTGAGCAATGTCAAAAGAATATTGTCACCGCTAATGTCCCCCATTCTAAGTATCTGCGCTGTAATCGTTGTACCAATATTCGCTCCCATAATAACAGGAACACCCTGTGCCAGTTTCAGGATCCCGGCATTCAGGAAACCAATTACCATGATGATTGTTGCTGCGGAACTCTGTATGACCGCCGTCACACCTGCACCCAAAGCGACTCCCTTCGCCTTGTTGCTTGTAAGCCGTTCCAGTATCTTCTCCATCTTGGCGCCGGCAGCACTTTCCAGAGAATTTCCCATCAATTTCATGCCGTATAGGAACAATCCTATTCCGCCCAGCATCATGAGTACTGATTCAAAAGTCAATTGTTTCCTCCTTTCTTAGGAAAAGTAATCGTTACGGTCGTTCCATACTTCGGTGCACTGACCAAATGGATGTCGCCACTGTGTATTGCGGCAGCATGTTTCACGATCGACAGACCAAGGCCCGTTCCGCCGACTTCCTTGGAATGACTTTTGTCCACCCTGTAAAACCGTTCAAATACACGCTCCTGCTGGTCATGAGGGATTCCGATCCCGTTATCGATTACCGTCAGAACGGCTCGATCCTTGAAATCAGTCACATCGACCTTGACACTTCCCTTAGGATTATTGTACTTGATCCCATTCTCGCACAAGTTATAAACGATCAGACTTAAAAGCTGTGAATAACCATTGATTATACTGCGCGTCCCTGTGATTTCCAAAGAGACGTCTGCCGCAGCGGCCTCCTCTTTCAGAGACGACGCGGCCGCTGATGCCACCTGATGAAGATCTACATCTTCCCGGACGATATCTCCCATCCCTTCATCCAGATGGGACAATTCCAGAATATCGTTCACCAGAGTGATCATCCTCTGCGCTTCGCCATAAATTCTCTCCGCAAATTGCTGGACATCTTCTTCTTTGACCATGCCGCTCTTCAAGAGCTCTGCATAACCGGAAATCGATTGCAGAGGTGTCTTCAGTTCGTGTGAGACATTGGCAGTAAACTCCTGGCGCATTTTCTCTGCTTCACGCTGTGCTTTACTGCGTTCCTCCGAAGCGATTTTTCTCGAAAGCCGCTCATAAATAAAATTCCTTTTCCCCATGATCGCCTCTTTCTATTCCCCGGACCGGATTTTGTACCCGACACCCCGAACGGTTTCAATATACTTACCGCACGGGCCAAGTTTCGTTCGCAGTGTTCCGATATGTACGTCCACGGTTCGTGTCTCTCCCCGGTAATCAATCCCCCATATTTCCGAAAGAAGGTTTTCTCTCGTGAACACTCTCTCCGGATTCTTCATAAAAAGATGCAAGAGTTCGTATTCCTTTAAGGTCAGCTCGACGGCTTCATCTCCCGCCGTAACGATATGAGCATTGCCGTTGATCGTAAGCGGTCCTACTTTAATGATGTCCGGTTCCTTTGAACCAGTGCCTGTCCTCCGCAGTACAGCGTTTACCCGGGCAATCATTTCCATCATGCCGAAGGGTTTGGTCAGATAATCGTCCGCACCGGTGTCCAGCCCAATGACCTTATCAAATTCCGTCCCCTTGGCTGTCGTCATGATCACCGGAATCTCTTTCGTCGCTGTATTGGATTTGAGCTTTCGCAAAATCTCCAAGCCATCATCCCCTGGAAGCATAATATCCAACATAATCATTTCCGGCATTTCACCTGTTGCTATGGATGTTTCCAGGGCCTCGAACAACTCCCGGCCGTCATTAAATCCACGCGCCTCATAATCGGATGTCCTGAGTGCATATATCATAAGATCCCTGATCGAAACATCATCTTCTACACAAAAAATCATGAATCCTCCTTTGGGTCGAAACCATCCGATTATAATGATACTATCTAAAACCCAAAATGTGAAACAAAAATTTGTAAAATCTATGTAAAGTGTGATACGCTTTACCCATGTTAGGATATGTCAGAATTTACAAACCGGACATGAAGGTCCGCGAATACGAACTATACTGCGGCTATTACTGTGGAATCTGCAAATACATCGGCAAGGAATATGGTCAGCTTCCACGCATGGCTCTAAGCTACGATGCGGCATTTCTGGCCGTGCTGCTGGATTCCGTAATAGCAGATCCGGACCGACCGACCCGGGAGCATTGCATTGTGCATCACATCAACAAGCGAACTGTCGTGCGGAACGAAAGCATTGCCTTTGCCGGAGACCTGATGCTGATCCTTGCCTGGTTTAAGCTTTTGGATGATGCCCACGATGAAGGGAAAACCTCTGCGAAAGCAGCTGCATTGCTTTTGCGGCCGATTTACCGGAAGCTGGAAAAGAAATATCCGGATCTTTGCAAAGGCATCGCCACGCATCTGAGCGAACTTTCCGCCCTAGAAGAAAACCACTGTGCCAGTCTCGACGCAGCCGCAGAGGCTTTTGCGAAAATAATGGAAGTAATTTTTCGGGAAGGCGCCTCCTGTCTTCACGAAACCTTTGCAGAAATCGGGTATCATTTAGGAAAGTGGATCTATTTGATCGATGCACTGGATGATATCGAGGAAAATATCGAAAACAAAACCTACAATCCCCTGCTCTACCGCTTCGATTACCGCGGGATGAACTCCGGTTCTTCAGAACGGGCCGATGAGACGGCGGATGAATTCCGATCGCGGATCCGGGACCGGGCATCCTTTAATCTGTTTCATTATCTGGCCATCATAAGCGAAAAAATCGAAAGCCTTGATATCAAAAAAAATAAAGGTATAATAGAAAATGTAGTTTACTTTGGCATGAACAATAAGACCAGAGAAATACTGGAACATAAAGAAACCAAAAAGGAGAACCCGAATGAATCCATATGAGGTATTAGGAATAAAAGAAAACGCGACCGAAGAAGAAATCAGAGCGGCTTACAGGGAGCTTGTCAAGAAATACCACCCGGATCAGTATCAGAACAATCCATTGTCCGATTTGGCCGAAGAAAAGCTTCAGGAAATCAACGAGGCCTATGATATTCTGATGAAAGAGCATCAGGGACAGTCTCATGGGTACACCAACCAGGGCTACGGCAACCAGAATTACGGCGGTAACGTGAGTCAGCAATACATGCAGGCGAGAAGATATATTGATGGCGGCAATTTGGCTGCAGCAGAGGACATTCTGGCCCGCTCCAACGACCGAAGTGCCGAATGGTTCTTCCTGAAGGGCGTCATTGCTTCCCGAAGAGGTTGGTACGATGAGGCGGCCAGCAATCTTCAGACAGCCGTCAACATGCAGCCGAACAACGCGGAATACAACCAACACCTCAACGCGATTCTGAATCAGGGCAATATGTTCCACAATCAGGCAGCCGGTCACGGATACAACAATCAAATGAATGATGACTTCTGCTGTCGGGCCATCCAGTGCTACATTTGCGCAGATTGCTGCTGTGACGCATTCTAATTCAAATTATGGGAAATAAAAGGACTTTTAAAATTGCATTGGGCGGGATTTGTCTCGCCCTTGCTGTTATATTTATGTTTGGTGCCACCGTCATTCCCGGCGTGGAGTTGACATTGTTTGCGCTCAGTTCTGTCTTCACGGTGATCATGATCATTGAGACCGGCGTGGGCGGCGGGCTACTCGTATACGCTGGTGCATGCATTTTAGGCTTTGTTTTGATTCCGGGAAAACTTGCCATCGTACCGTACGTTTTTTTCTTTGGCTATTATGGCCTTATAAAATATGGAATCGAGAAAATAAAAAGCGGCGCTGCCCAAATAGTTCTCAAACTACTTTTCTTCGCCGCTTTGATGTGCCTTGGCATTCTCGGTTTCAAATCCATTCTCGCCGAGGGCATCAACCTTCCGGAATATCCTTCTGCCCTTTTGATTGCAGCCGGAACGCTGATGCTTTTGCTCTACGACTATATTCTTACGTTTATCATTAGCTTCTATCGCCGTCGGATGCCGATGAGGCGTTGAAGGTAAGCTTTTCGCCATCTGTTCCGATTACGACGTGATCTCCGTCTACGATGCTGCCGCGGATCAGTTCTCCAGCAAGCTCTGTTTCGACGCTCTTCTGCAGGTACCGTTTCACTGGTCTTGCACCGTAAGCTGCGTCGTAACTTTCTTTTGCAATGAATGCTTTTGCATCGTCGGTTAACTCCAGCGTGATCTCCCGTTCTGCCAGTCTGGCCTCAATGTCCTTCATGGACAAGTCGATGATCTTAATGATCTGGTCTTCTGTCAGAGGTGAGAATACAACCGTTGCATCGATTCTGTTCAGGAATTCCGGACGGAAGTATTTCTTCATTTCGTTTTCTACGGATTCCTTGACTTCTTCTGCGACGGTACCGTCCTCACGAATGCCATCGATCAGCATGTTGCTTCCTATATTAGACGTCATGATAACGATGGTGTTTTTGAAGTCTACCGTTCGTCCCTGATTGTCTGTCAGTCTGCCATCATCCAAAAGCTGCAGCAGGATATTGAACACGTCAGGGTGAGCCTTTTCGATTTCATCGAACAGAATGACGCTGTATGGTTTTCTACGTACCGCTTCCGTAAGCTGTCCGCCTTCGTCGTAGCCAACGTATCCTGGAGGCGCACCAACCAGTCTGGATACGGAATGCTTTTCCATGTATTCGGACATGTCGATACGAACCATGTTGCGTTCGGAATCGAATAAGGCTTCGGACAACGCCTTGGCAAGTTCGGTCTTACCGACTCCGGTCGGTCCCAGGAATATAAAGGACCCAATCGGCCGTTTCTCATCCTTCAGACCTGCTCTGGCTCTGAGGACCGCTTCCGCAACTGCCTGAATTCCTTCATCCTGACCGATGACCCTCTGATGCAGGATTTCCGGAAGACGGAGCAGTTTATCCCGCTCGGTTTCTACCAACTTGGCGACCGGGATTCCCGTCCAGGCAGAAATGACTTCTGCGATTTCTTCTTCGGTAACTTCTTCTTTTAGAAGTCTTGCTTCCTCCGCTTTATCGGCTTTTGCTTTTTCGGTTTCCAGTTTCTTTTCCAGTTCCGGCAGCTTTCCGTATTTCAGTTCGGCCAGTTTTTCGAGGTTGTAGTTTCTCTCCGCTTCCTCAATTTCGTGCCGCACGTCATCCAATTGCTGTTTGACTTCCTTCACTTCGGCAATGGCCTTTTTCTCGCCTTCCCACTGGGCGCGCATGGCGTTGCCTTCGTCCTTTAATTCCATCAGTTCTTTCTCGAGGGCTTCCAGTCTCACCTTGGATCCTTTGTCGGTTTCCTTGCTGAGTGCCTGCTTCTCGATTTCCAGCTGCATGATCTTTCTGGAGATCTCGTCCAGTTCCGCTGGCATGCTGTCGATTTCAGTACGGATTCTGGCCGCCGCTTCATCCATAAGGTCGATGGCCTTATCCGGTAAGAACCGGTCGCTGATATATCGGTCGCTTAGGGTTGCGCATGCGATCAGTGCGCTGTCCGTGATTCTGACACCGTGGTGAATCTCGAAGCGTTCTTTTAAACCTCTCAGAATGGAGATCGTATCTTCCACGGATGGCTGATCTACCATGACTTTCTGGAAACGACGTTCGAGAGCCGCGTCTTTTTCCATGTATTTGCGGTATTCGTCCAGTGTCGTTGCACCGATACAGTGGAGTTCTCCTCTGGCAAGTTTTGGCTTAAGCAGGTTTCCTGCATCCATGGCCCCTTCGGTTTTCCCTGCACCGACAATGTTGTGGATTTCATCGATAAACAAAAGGATTCGCCCTTCGGATTTCTCTATTTCATTCAGGACTGCTTTCAGTCGCTCCTCAAATTCGCCCCGGAACTTGGCGCCTGCAATCAGCGCTCCCATGTCCAGAGCAAATATCGTTTTATCCTTTAAGCCTTCTGGAACATCCCCATTTAGGATTCTCTGGGCAAGGCCCTCAACGACGGCGGTTTTACCAACGCCAGGTTCCCCGATCAGAACCGGATTGTTCTTTGTTCTTCTGGAAAGGATCTGAATCGTGTGTCTGATTTCTGCATCTCTGCCGATGACAGGATCCAGTTTCCCATCCCGCGCCATTTCCACAAGGTCACGACCGTATTTGTTGAGCGCGTCGTAGTTTTCTTCTGGATTCTGGCTGGTTACCCTCTGATTTCCCCGCACCTTGTTCAGCGCGTTCAGGAAACAGTCTTTACTCATGCCATAACGCTTAAAAATTGCTGCCGATGGCGTGTTTCTCTCATCGAGAAGTGCCAGATAGAGATGTTCCACGCTGACGTATTCATCCTTTAGCTGTTCCGCCTTCTTCTCGGCAGATGAAAAAATCTGTTGCAGCCTTCTGGTGGAATACATCTGATCGGCTCCGCCGCTCACTTTTGGCAGTTTGTCCAGTTCTGTCTGAACCGCGCCAATCAGTTCGCCAGGATTGATTTCGGCATATTTCAAAAGCTTCGGAATCAGCCCGTCTTTTTGCATTAAAAGCGCCATGTGGAGGTGTTCACCATCAACTTGCTGATGTCCCTCTTCGACCGCTATGTTTTGACAATCAATGATTGCCTCCTGTGCTTTTTGTGTGTATTTTTCTATATTCATAATTGTGTCCCCCTTTTCTGATTTATGAGTGAATCCCCCTTCTGAATCTATTGTAATACCGCTTGGCATAGAAAGTCAACAACTTTTTGGCACTCACTTCGATAGAGTGCTAATAATTAATTGTCAAAAAACTCTTGCAATTTTGACAATACATGTTATAATAATGATAGTCAGATGAGACGGGAGTCAGAGATCTGGCAAAGAACATTCAAAATAAAGGTTCCGTGGTACATGAATGGAAGAGAGCCCTAGACGGAAGTAGAGTCAGGGAACGCGACGGGGAGAGGCCCCGAAAGATGAAACCGGGAAAGTGTCCCGGGAGGAACCGGAAGAAAGAGGTGAGTCCGCCAGAAGTACAAGTAATCGGATGACAGCCGTTCCGTGCGAGAAGTAGGAATCGGCTGTCATTTCGTTTTTGTTACGTTTTATTAAGAAACCTCCATTATGGAATCGTTGGTGATATAATAATCGCGAATAATGATAAGGAGGTATTGAATGTATGTTGAGTAACAGAGTATTGAAACTGATACTGACTGCTTCCCTTTCCTGCTGCATGTTAATTGCTTTTGCCGGATGCGGCGACCAGACGTCTTCCACCGGCAGCGACGACCAGGAAACAACAGCTGTATCGGAAGAAACCGAGGCCGAAGAAACGACAGAAGCGACGCAGCCAGCATCTTCGGATGACTATGATATCGCAGAAGGTTTAGAGATCAACGAAATCGATGAGGATACCCTCGAACTAAAAGGAAACGGTTTCACGCTTACTATGCCAAACACTGGAACATGGTCTTATCGAGAAAACGAGAATACGCACCAGTCATTGGATTTATACTATCTGACTGCGGACGAAACAGGATATGACGGGGGCTTCCTTACCATCATGGCTATGGATTTGGACGACACGTCCTACGAGGATTTCCCAGCCTACACCATCGCCGGTGAAAACGCCAAACTTGGCAAGCGCTTCATTGCGATGTTTGCAACGGATGTCCGGTTTGATCCGGAGGACGCAACACAGGCAAACGAATATAAATTCCTTTCGGACTACGTACACACAATCGACGCGTCCAGCCCATCCAGTCCATTCCATGTAGACGAATAACCCTTGATCATTACATTGCGGCTGTTGCACTTTAAGTTTTAGTGCAACAGCTTTTTTTCATGTAATAATGCGGATGGAAGTGTCACCGCTTCGTCCTCGTCGCAGGTGATTAGATCGTTCATTCAAGGCAAATCGAAACCCGAACCAACTCGCTATGCTCGAGCAGTGTTCGGGTTTTATCGATTCGCCTTTTTCATTTCACTTCTAATCACAGCTGCTCCTGCGGAAAACGCTTTGACACTTCCATCCGCATTACGCAGAAAACCGTTCACTAAATGTCTTAAAACACACCCGCGTAGTAACGGCTTGATAAAAATCATGTATAAGAATAAAAGATCTACTTTTCTTTGTAATACAGCATGCAGTGGCAGTATCCCTCAAAATTCGGATCTGCAATCTGATCACGGAATTCTTTGCACATGCAAATGTTATCTTCGGTTTTTTCAAACCGGCATGGACAATATCCGTCTTTCTTTTTCAACCCTGCACGGATCGCATCAACAATGTCTCGGTTTTCGTTATAAATAATCCTCATAGCATCCTCTCTTTCTCATCCATCAAACAAAATCTTCTCGGTATGGTGCGAACATGTCCAGAACTTTGCCTGGTTTCGTACAAATCACTTCATGGTAAGCATGGGGCGCCATATAAACCGAATCGCCTTTTCCTACAAGCTTGTGCTCCCCATCCACATTGAAATCGAACTCCCCTTCCATCACATAGGTGATCTGGGCGTGCACGTGTTCATGCCACGGAGCTTTGTCACCAACCTCAAAGGTGTTCTCCACGCACATCATCGGTTCACCAAAAGCTAGAATTCTTCGTTCCTGCCAGGTTGGCATTTTTTCTGGTAAGGTGTCCTTGTGTTCCACCCATATTTGTCCTTTTTCTGGTTTCTTCATCACTCTATTCCTTTACTTCTATTTGGCTTTTGCTCATTATATCACAATCATTGCAAACTTCCAGTGCATGCGCTACAATCAGAAAAGAAATCAACCGGCGACGGCAACATTGCCGGAATACCCATTCTGGAGAAACGAAAATGAGAAACATCCTGATTTTGACAACCGGCGGAACCATTGCATCCATTCAGTCCCCTGACGGACTCGTGCCAGGCATGAGCAGCAGCCAGCTGCGGGAACAATTGCCGCAGATCAGCGCGGACATCGCAATCGACATCGAAGAACTGTTCCACATCGACAGCACCGATATGACCGCGGACCACTGGATCCAAATCATCCATGCGATCCGTGACCATTACGATGCCTACGATGGTTTTGTCATCTGTCACGGTACTGACACCATGGCCTACACGGCTGCCGTTCTGTCGTACATGATACAGAATTCCGACAAACCGATCGTACTTACCGGTGCGCAAAAGCCGATTGGCTTCGAAATCACAGATGCCAAATCCAATCTGCAGGACAGCATTATCTATGCCGCCGATTCGCGTTCACGGGGCATTCAGATCGTTTTCGCCGGTAAAGTCATCGCCGGCACACACGCCCGCAAAGTCCGGTCCATGAGCTTTCTAGCTTTTGAAAGCATCAACCTGCCGGAAATTGCAGAGATCAACAACGGCCGCATCACGCGGTATCTGACGGATCCGGCTTTTGCAAAGGCTCCATGCGATGATGCGCCGGATACTCGCCTTGCGAAGACCCGTTCCAACGTTCGGTTCTATGACAAAATCAACCCGAATGTATTTCTGCTGAAACTGACACCGAGCATTGCGCCCGACTTGATTCCGGAAATCTTTAGGATCTACGATGCCCTTGTCATCGAAAGTTTCGGTGCAGGCGGCATCCCCGCATCCATCGAAAAAACATTGTTAGAGGAGCTCTCAAAATACCGCCCGGAAGAAAAGATCCTGGCCATGACGACACAGGTCACCTACGAAGGAAGTCATTTGGAGACCTACGAAGTGGGCCGGCGAATCGCAGACTCCTTCCCGGTACTCGAGGCCCGCGACATGACTTTGGAAGCCACCATGGCAAAACTGATGTGGATTCTGGCGAGAAATGAAAAAGACCGCCCAGCACTCTCGTGGGCGGACATTCAAAAGCTCTTTTACGATCCTGTTTCCATGGACACCCTTGCAGCTCTGTAAATCAGGGCTGTACTTTCTCTGCTTTTAGAATCTTATATCCCTCAAAGGTCATCTTCGCAATTTCGGTGCCCTGATCATCGGTTACCATCAGGTCATAAAAACAAGTGGTTCTTCCATCTTTGATGCACTTCGCTTCGCAAATCAGGTGTGTTCCGCGGTTGCGATTCATAAAAAACGAATGGGTTCCCAGTGTTACGCACGGAACCGAGTTGTAATTGGATGCAATCGCAAAGGCAAAATCGCACATGGTAAAATACACGCCGCCCATAACAGCATGCAGGGCGTTGTAGTGGCGTTCGTCCAAATCCAGTTCCACCTTGGCATACCGTTCTCTCGCGTCTGTGATTTTGATTCCTGTTACTTCCGTCGCATACTTGTCGTTGTTGAAGTATGCCCGGATTCGTTCGAGTTCCTGATTGTGATCCATATCATGATTCCTTCCCTGTATCTTCAAATTCTTCTTCCAGTTCTTTGGCTGACGCTCCGATCATACTGGCCGGAGCAGGCATGACAGATGCCACCTTATCCACACCGGATACAATCGGCTTTTTGATGCGGCACATTTTGTCCCTGCAGTTTTCACACCGGATGGACGCGTTGGAGCCTCTCCAGAACCGCTCCGGGTGCCGGGCGAAAACAAGTTCCCATCGAATCATCACAATAATGGCCATAAAAACCAGACTCCAGCTAAAGAAACTGCGAATCAGGATCATTGGCGTGTACATCATCATATGACCCCAGTCAAAAATCCTGCAGTTGACGCAGCATCGGTTCCCCATCATATACTTTTGGAAAGGGCAAAACAGCATCATACAAATCAGATCCGACGTAAAGTAGAATAAGGTCAGAAGCAAAAGCTCTTCGACCCCGATCACATTGCATAGATACAGAACCGCGAAAACCGCATTGAAACTCAGCCACAAGAGCAGCACTCTCCAGGCTCTGACGTTCATGTTCTGGACATACTCCAAAAGCTGCAGCCTGTCGTACCCTTCTTTTGGTTCCCGATAATTGACCGGCCGGCTCTTAAACCCGCTCATGGTGATTCGGACCTTTGGGATGAGATGGATGATCATGCCGGTCATTAAAATCGCCCATAAGATATGCAGGGGCGAAAATCCGTGAAAGAACTCATCCGTCATAATGTCGTGGAGCAACTCCTTGTGGGTAAAATAGCAGGCAATGACCGCAAGCAAAATAGCGATGCGACAAACCAGTCTCACCATATAAATCGCAAAAATTTTATTGCTTTTCCCCGTTCCTTGCCTGCTCTCATCCATGCACTCATTATATTCCTGTCCGAGCACAAACTGCAAGGAATTCTGTTTCCGATTTTCCTAAACTCTCTTCCCGTTTTTTCCTAACTCTATTCTCGGTTTTTCAAAACGATCACCGGTGAGATCCCTTTCAGATGACGAACCAAAAGCCGGCTGATCAGCCAGTACAGGCCAATAATGATACAGTAGAACAACGGATACATCCAAAGGGGTATAGACAGGTCGATGCCGCACCCGACATTGGCGACGAAATACGGAAACAACTGGTTCACCAGGAATTTTGAAACCGGAAGTAGTACAGCCGCTGCTGCAGCAACCGCCACAAAGCTGCCATTGAGATAGAGTTTCCGGATTTCCTTCATCCTCCAGCCAAAGATTTTCATCAGGGATATTCCAAAGGCTTCCCGATCGATCATGACCCTTAACATCAGATACATTTCGATGGCAAAGATCAGCGCCGAAATGACGATCAGCAAAGTGATCATGGATTTCATGATTTCCACAAACACCCCTCCGGCTTTAACGATATCTGCCTTTGTCGTGACGCCGTACACTTTCCCGGACGGAATGTCCAGCTTTTGATCGGAAAAGACTACATTGTAGTAATCCTCCTCTTCCCCGAACAGTTCTCTGGCATCATCAATGTCCATAAATACGTAAAAAGAGGTGGCATATTTCGTCGTTCCGACGACCCGGAACACATAGGACCGGTCTTTCTCTGTATCGTTCAGGACGAAATCATCCCCCACATCCAGCTTGTATTTCTGCGCCATGGCCGTAGAGATCGCAACGTCACGGCCGCCCTTCGGTGCCTTTGCATGGAAATACGGATTGTCTTCCGTCGTGCCCAGAACCGTCACGTCCAGATTGTATCCCAGACGTTCCTTTTTCAGGCCTTTCATGTAGCAGGCAACGCCCTCTGCCGGCGGCTTCTCGTCCGGGTATTTGATCATATACATATACTGATACTTCGTATCGTTCTTATAATCTTCCTTGATATGGGAACAGAGCATTGCAGTATCCACACTGAGCATGACAAGCAAAAGCGATATGAACAGGCCTGCTACCAGCCCGACAACAGCGCGCCTGCCCCGGATGATCTGCTGCATGGAGAACCGCCTTGCAAAGTTCTTTTTCGTACTGCGGCTTTTGTGCTTTCGCGTACCACCGACCGACTTTACGGCAACGGTCCGTTCGTGCTGCAAAAGCCGTAAAACCGGCTGGCTGCACTTCTTATGGATCACAAACCAATTGACGACAAAGGCGCAAAGCGGCGGCATGATAAGTCCATAAACCCAAAGATAGGCCGGGATCATGATGTCAAGATCCGGCACCGAATAATAGGCGTAGGAATCGGCCATCTGCCACGGAATGCCAATGGGGCTGAATCCGACCAGCGTTCCGATGACTCCGGAAACCCCGGTCACCAAAACCGGCAGGGTGAGATAGTGAAAAATCAACTCGTTCTTTTTGACGCCCATGGCATAGAGCGTTCCGATTACCGCACTTTCCCGGTCGATGTTGTGAACGACGAACACAGAAATGATATAGGTGAACAGAACAAGCAAGATTACGCCTGCAAAGAGACAGGTCGAAAAACTGATTTCCACGTCGGAAGCCGCAGCAAGGATTCGCATGTTGTCACTGGCCGGCAGGAACTGGGTCAGATTTCCGAAATCATCGCCAAACACGTCATCGCCCATGAAGGTGTCTCCCGGCTTGAACAGAAATCCCATCATGCCCGTCTGCCGGAACCAGTACTTCTTGAATTCCGGATCGTTCACGTTGTTTGGGTCAAAGGAAAGATCCTGCAATTTCTCTTTGATTTTGTCATCCCTCGCATCGGCTACATGCCTTCCTTCCTTGACAATGTCTGTGACCGGATTCGTAAACCGATAGGAATAGACGTATTCTTCCGCCTTCGCACTCTTTCCCTCGCGCAAAAGCATTTCATACGTATCCGCGGTTACAAAAGCAGGGCCGAAGGTCACACTGTCCACCGCTGCATCGGATAAAGATTTATACGGAGCATCGTAGTCCGGAACCGTTCCGATACCGGTTACCGTAAAGGAATGTCCTCCGATGTCAATGGCATCGCCTGTTTGAATGCCCTGTTCTTCACAGTACCTGCGTTCCAGCAGGATTTCATCCGATGCCTTTGCTATACGTCCGGTCTGCACGTCGATGCGGTCGATGTGCTCCCGGTTCTTGAATACACGCAGGGTGCTCCCTTCCGTTTCATAATCCAGATAAAAATGTTCCTCAATCTGCAGCCCATCCGCCTGCAGGTCATCCAGCTCCCCGGACTTGAGTGGCACGAATGTAGTGAACTGCCCGTCCTCCAGGTGCATCTGCATGGCATGCTGCTTCGAGCCTTCTTTGATGGTGTAGGCAGCGCCAACCACAGACAAAATAATGTACATGCAAAGAACGATCATGAACGCCAGTGCAATGTAGCGCACCAGGTCGGACCGCAAATCACGCAGTATTCTTTTTTTCAGTATGTTCTGTCCCATATATTACAAGTCCTCGAGTGTTGATGCCGGAACAGGGTTTTCGTTTTCGTAGGAATCTCCTACCGTTCCATCTTTTATGTGGATCACCTGGTCGACCATTTTGCAAATCGCATTGTTGTGGGTGACGATGAGCATGGTCGTATTGTATTTGCGATTAACTTCTTCAAGCAGAATCAGTATTTCTTTTGATGTTTTGGAGTCCAAAGCGCCTGTCGGTTCATCACAAAGAAGCAGCTTCGGATTCTTGATCAACGCTCTGGCAATGGCGCATCGCTGCTGCTGTCCTCCTGAAAGCTGGGTCGGGAACTTGTGGCGGTGCTCTTCCAGACCCAAGGTCAAAAGCAAATCGTCCAGATCCAACGGCTCATCGGTCAGGTTCTCACATACTTCTATGTTTTCTTCCACGGTAAGGTTGGGCACCAGGTTGTAGAACTGAAAAATAAAGCCCAAATATTCCCTGCGGAAATCCGAAAGCCCATCCTGGTCCATGCCGGCAAGTTCGTTGCCATCGATCATTACGGAACCCTTTTCGAATTCTTCCAATCCGCCCAGACAGTTTAACAGTGTGGACTTGCCCGATCCGGAGGAACCTTGGATGACGCACATTTTCCCTTCCTCGATGGCAAGGTCAATGCCATTCAACACCTGCGTAAAACTTTCTCCGGAGCCGTAGCTTTTGTATAACCCATGGATTTCAATAAACATGTCGCTTCACCTTTAAATGCCCTTCTTGCTTTGAGTTTACTACTGCTAACTAAAAACGTCAACTATATCATGAAATATTGAAATATTATATTGTTTTGCTATCAGCTTATGCTAACTATATGTTTTTTATTCTTCAAGCGGATGACAAAACCATGAATGATGGTATAATGTTTCCGTAAAGACATTATTAGGAAAGAGGGTATTACAAATGACAAAAGTTGATATATTTTCAGGATTTTTAGGCGCAGGGAAAACGACGCTGATCAAGAAACTCATTGCAGAAGCCTACCAGGGCGAAAAGATCGTCCTCATTGAGAACGAATTCGGCGAGATCGGCGTGGACAGCGGGTTCTTAAAGGATACCGGCGTGCAGATCAACGAAATGAATTCCGGCTGCATCTGCTGCACACTGGTCGGCGATTTTGGTCGGGCTTTGAACGAAGTCATTGAAACCTATGATCCGGAACGGATTCTCATTGAGCCATCCGGTGTTGGCAAACTCAGCGATGTCATCATCGCCGTCCAGAATCTTAAGAACGAAAAAATTCAATTAAATGGATTTACAACCATCGTCGATGCGAAAAAATGCAAAATGTACATGGCCAACTTCGGCGAGTTTTATCAGAATCAAATCGAGCACGCTAGCTCCATCATTTTGAGCCATACAGACGGTCTCTCCCAGAAAAAACTGGATCAGTGCATTGCGATGATCCGTGAACACAACGATCACGCCTCGATCGTGACAACCCCTTGGGATCAGCTCACTGGCGCGAGCATTCTGGAAACCATGGAACAGAAAAAAACGCTCTCTGCAGAGCTGGATAAACTCCGGGAAGAAGCCCTGGCCCACGAAGCGGAGCACCATCACCACGAGCACGAGCATCATCATGAACACGACCACGAGCACCATCACGACCATGACCACGAGCACCATCACGACCACGAGCACCACCATGATCATCATCACGCCGACGAAGTGTTCGATGAGTTCGGCATCTATACGACCCATACATTTACCGCTGAGCAGCTGACCGACATTCTGGGCAAGCTGAGTAATTTCGCGGAATACGGACAGGTCCTCCGGGCCAAAGGAATCGTTGCCGGTGAAGGCGGACAGTGGCTGCACTTCGATTACGTTCCGGGAGAGCCGGAAGTCAGAGAGGGTACGCCTGAGACCAGCGGCATGATCTGCGTCATCGGGGTCGGCCTGGATCAGGATGCAATCAGCGAATTATTTGGACTATAACATGGAATGATATGAGGCAATAGACATGATTACAGAAGTACCGGTATATCTATTTACTGGATTCCTGGATTCGGGGAAAACAACGTTTATCCAATTCAATGAAGGTGAGCGGACGCTTCTGCTCCTCTGCGAAGAGGGAGAGGTCGAATACGATCCTTCTCGGTTTTATAACAGCGAAGATGTTTTTATCGAGCGTTTGGAAGAAGAAGCTGCTCTGACCGAGCAGGGACTGGAAGCAGCGCTTTTGCATCACAAGGCGACGCGGGCTGTCATCGAATGGAACGGGATGTGGGATCTGAACACCCTCTACGAGAACATGCCGCCGGAGTGGACAATCTACCAGCAGTCCATGTTTGCCGATGCCGGAACCTTTCTTATATACAACAATAACATCCGGCAGCAGACCTTTGAGCAGCTCAAGGGTGCGGAACTCGTCGTGTTTAACCGCTGCACGAAAAATGATGCTTTCCGCGACTGGCAGCTGGAAGTGCATAAGATCTGCCGCGTTGCGAACCGCAAAAGCCAGATCGTTTACGAATTCGGGCCGGAGGATGTCATGGTGGATGACATTCAGGATCCCCTGCCTTACGATATGACGCGCAAACTTCTCGACATCAAGGAAGAATACTTTGCGGAATGGTACCGGGATATCAATGAGAATCAGGACGATTATGAATCCAAAGAAATCATCGTCAAAGGCCGGGCTGCCATTGGCGACGATCTGGCAGACGATGAGTTTGTATTTGGCCGGCACGTCATGACATGCTGTGAGGCGGATATCACCTTCGCCGGTCTTCTCGGCAAGAGTTCTCCAAAGAAAGTCTCAAAAATAAAAAACGGAGACTGGATCGAGATCCGCGCGAAAATTCATAATGAATTTACGCCTATTTACGGTGAAGTCGGTCCAGTCCTGCATTGCAGTCAGATTACGAAAATTGATCCGTGTTCTCCAGAGGTCGCTACATTCTAGCGGCCTTTTTTATTTCCCTTTGACGGCATGTACCAGAATCGAAAGATTTTTCGGACTCAGCATCTGTGCAGCTTCCTGACTTTCCCAAACTTCCGGGTGCTGGTCAACAACACCGTGAATCTCCGTAAAGAGGATTTCCAAATCTCCTGCTGACATTCCTGCTGCTCTGGTGTGCGGTTCAAATTCGTCGGGATTTGCTTTGATTTCTTCCGCCATCTTTTTATAAATTGCGGCAAAATCCTTGCTCGTCATACCTTCAACATTTTTAAGATCCGGATGAATCTTATCAGCCAGCGGACTGTTATCGATCATGTCCTGAACTTTTTCAGGATCCATCGCGCACTTGTCGATCAGTTCTCTAAGCTTCCCCATCGATGCTTTTGCTTCCGGATTTAGATTTTCAAATGTCTCTGTCATTTTTTTGATGTCTTGTGCCATTTTTATTTCCTCCTTTTCAATAACCTCATATATCAATATTTTAAACGATAAACGTCTCGATCAGAATTCCCCAAAGGACGGATGTCCCGTACAGAATTCCAATAACCATAACATTTTGTTTCCAATGATGGTTCTCCTTGCAGAGTACCAATAGTCCGACGCCAGCGCTGACAAGCAGGCCGCTCATCATGGGTCCTACTCCAATGGCGCCTTCCAAATAGAGCTCACTGATCACGACTGATGCCGCGCAATTCGGTATCAGTCCAATCAGTCCCGCGACCAATTCTCCGAGAATCGGCATCCCGAGGAACAGTTCCGATATTCTGCCGATACCGATACTGTGGACAGAAAGCTCGATTACAACCGATATGAGCAAAATCAGAAGGAATACCTTCAATGTCCTTCGGATGGAATCGATCAACAGGTCTGCAGCGCAATTGCATCCTGTGCCGATTTCCCCTGTGTAACTGTCCGGAATGTGCCTGCGTTTGGCGATCCATCCAAACAGCAACTCTATGGTAAACCCGGATACGATGCCTATGGCAACTTTCGCGGCCATGATTTTAGCGATCGTCGCCGGGGCTACATGCTCCGCCAGAAAAATAGGAAGCATTTCATCCGACGTGGACATATAAATTGCAATCAAAGTGCCAAGCGTAATGACCTTTCCCACATAAAAATACGAGGCCGCAACAGAAAGGCCGCATTGGGGAATGACGCCAATCAGACTTCCCCAAAGCGGACCAACTTTCCCGGCTTTTGCAATCAAATCCCTGGAACGGTCGCTTGCCGCCCGCTCCAGGATGCCCATCAATAAGTATGTAACAAACAGAAACGGTATCAGTTTCAAACTGTCTGTCACCGCTTCCAGTAAAGCTTCTAACATCTAGTCTTAAAAATCAGCAAGCAGTTCGTCAAGGTCGCAAACCTTGCCGCCATAAGTTGCTTCGAAATATTTCAATCCTGCTAAGTAGTCTTCTTCTGTGAAGGAGTCTGTGGTTTCTCTCGGAATAACCAGATCGTATCCATACTGATACGCATCGGCGCCTGTATGTCTGCAGCACATATGCGCATGCAGTCCACAGATAACACAGGTATCGACACCAAGGTCCTTAAGGAGAATGTTCAGGTCGGTTCCAAAGAATCCGCTGTAGTGTCTCTTTGGTACGATGAAGTCTTTTTCTGGGTCCGCTTTTAATTCAGGAATGACTTCTGCGCCAGGAGTCCCTGCAATTGCGTGGTCTCCCCAGAATTCCAGTTCTTTGTCAACGCCCTTAATATGACAGTCGTTTGAGAAAACAACCGGAACACCCTTTTCTCTGGCTGCGTCACAGAGTTTTGCTACTGCTGGAACGATTGCTTTGCCTCTGTCACAAGCAAGTGCTCCATTGACGAAATCTTCCAGCATATCAACAACGATAACAGCATACTTTTTCATTTTCATTCCTCTTTTCTTTAATTAGTCTCAAGTGAATTTTCCGTCGATATTATACCACATTACAAAAATCTTTTGCACACGCATTGCAATGGTTTTGTCTGTTTTAGCGAATTTGTCCGTTTCCACGGATGATGTATTTGAAAGTACAGATTTCTTCCAGCCCCAAAGGACCCCGAGCGTGAAGCTTTTGCGTGGAGATCCCCATCTCACAACCCTGTCCAAACTCACCGCCATCGGTGAATCGGGTGGAAGCATTTACGTAAACTGCCGCCGAATCGACCAGGGATGTAAAGAGCTGGGCTGCTTGCTCATTCTCCGTAACGATGCAGTCGGAATGGCCCGTGGAGTGAGCGTCGATGTGGGCAATGGCTTCTTCCACAGAGTCAACGACCTTGACACCCATGATGTAATTCAGGAATTCCGTATCAAAATCTTCCGGACCGGCCGGCGTTCCTTCGATCACGTCTGCCGCCGCTTCATCCAGGCGAAGTTCCACAGGCGTCTGTCCTGCCTCTTTACGTCCGGCAACGAGCCGGTCATAGTATTTCGGCAAAAATTCTTTTATGATATCCCGGTGCACCAGACACACTTCTGCTGCGTTGCAGACCGATGGACGGCTTGTCTTGGCGTTTTCCAGAATATCCAGCGCCATTTCCTGATTGGCGTCCTTGTCCACATAAATGTGACAGATTCCGGTGCCCGTTTCCAAAACAGGAATCTTCGCGTTGTCCACGCAGGAGCTGATCAGCCCTTTCCCGCCACGTGGAATCAGCAGATCGATCAACCCGCGCGCCTGCATGATTTCTGTCGCAGACTGTCGCGTCGTATCTTCAATCAGCTCCACTGCGTTTTCCGGGAGCCCGGCCTTTGACAATCCTGCCTTCAGTGCTTTAACGATTTCCTTCGCAGAGCCATGGGCCTCTTTGCCGCAACGGAGTATGCAGGACGATCCGGCCTTAATGGCCAGTGCCGCAGCATCCGACGTCACATTCGGCCGGCTTTCGTAGATGATTGCGATCACACCCATTGGGACGAGTACTTTGCTGATTTGAATGCCATTAGGACGTTCATGGGAGGCCAGCACCTTGCCCACCGGGTCAGGCAGCTGCGCGACCTGACGGATGCCATCCGCCATGCCTTTGATGCGGTCTTTAGAAAGGGCCAGACGGTCAAGCATGACGTCTGAGATGATACCCTTCTGGGATTCCATATCTGCAGCGTTCGCTTTGAGGATTTCCTCTGCATGCGTCTCCAAAGCCTCTGCCATAAAGGACAGCGCTTCATTCTTGGTTTCGGTTGTTGCCGCCGCCAGTGCGGTACGTGCGCTCCGTGCGCTTTTTATAAGTTCCTGTGTGTTCATTTTCTTTTTCCTTTGAATAACGTTCCGGCTGCTTTGCCTTCTACAATATCATATAATTGTTCCGGTTTATTTCCATTTATAATCACCATATCACAACCGGTTTCGGTAACCATCTGCGCAGCGCCGATCTTTGTCGTCATGCCGCCGGTTCCCAGCCCGGATTCCGGTCCCCCTGCAAAGGCTTCGATTTCTTTTGTGATTTCTTCCACGGTTTCTATCAGCCGCGCCGAAGGATCTTTGTATGGATCTGATGTGTAAAGTCCGTCGATGTCCGACATGAGAACCAGAATATCTGCGTCGATGGCTTTTGCAACGATAGCCCCCAGCGTGTCATTGTCTCCAACGCTGTTGATTTCCGTCGTTGCGACGGTATCGTTCTCGTTGACGACCGGCAGCGCTCCAAAATCCAAAAGAGTTTTCATTGTGTTTTCAAAATTGTGCTTGCGTTCCGGATCCTCGATGTCTTCACTGGTAATCAGGATTTGTCCGACAGTGTGGCTGTATTTCAGAAACAGGGTGTCATAGGTATGCATAAGTTCGCACTGACCTACGGCAGCGGCCGCCTGCTTGGCCGGCATGTCCATATGGGCCCGGTCCATATTGAGCTTGCCGATTCCCATTCCAATAGCTCCTGAAGATACGAGAATGATTTCATGCCCTGCGTTCTTCAAATCCGCCAGGATTTTTACCAATTCTTCAACATTCCGGATGTTCAGTCTCCCGCCCGGATGTGCCAGTGTAGAGGTTCCGACTTTGACAACGATTCTCATGATTGTTTCTCCTGAATGATTTTTCATTTATGTGCTCTGGTTGCACGTTTCCTGCTTTATTATAGCACAATGGTAAAGAAGTTGCCTGTCCTAAACAAAGCATTGAGATTCTCAAAAAAAACTCGCGCTCATCATTTTTTAGAATCTCTACTTTGAAGGGTACTTAGAGAGTCTGTCCGTGAGAGCAGGTCACTTACAGAGTAGTCGTGGAGGCCCCCTGAGCACATAAAAACGACGCCTTGTTGGCGTCGCTTTCTTTGGTGCGCCTGGAGGGACTTGAACCCCCACGCTCTCGCACTAGAACCTAAATCTAGCGTGTCTGCCAATTCCACCACAGGCGCATGATTCCGTTGCTTTTGCCTGTCTTCGGTCAAAAGCGCTCGCATGGTATTATATCACATGCAAGCGCTTTTTTGCACCTTATTCCTCTAATTAATTCGCCCGAATTCCGGCTTTTTAGTTTCTGAATGAATGCACCGGCGCAGGAATCAGTCCGCCCCGCTGAATGAAATCGCTGCTACTGAAGGCATTGACTTCCATGATCGGTGCCGCACCAAACAGACCGCCCCAGTCAACCTTGTCGCCAGCCTTCATTCCGTATACCGGTACGACTCGGACGGCGGTCGTTTTGTTATTGATGACGCCAATTGCGGCTTCGTCTGCAATCATGGCGGAAATCGTGTCGTCCGGCGTATCTCCTGGGATCGCGATCATGTCCAGACCTACGGAGCATACGCTGGTCATAGCTTCCAGTTTATCGAAGGTCAGACAGCCGTCTTCCACAGAAGCGATCATCCGGTTGTCTTCACTGACCGGAATAAATGCTCCCGAAAGGCCGCCTACACTGCTGGATGCCATGATGCCTCCCTTCTTGACGGCGTCGGTGAGCATGGCCAGAGCCGCTGTGCTCCCGTGCGTCCCGCACCGTTCCAGACCCATAACTTCCAGAATCTCTGCAACGCTGTCTCCCACTGCCGGAGTCGGAGCCAGAGAAAGATCCAAAATGCCAAAAGGTACGCCGAGCCGCTTGCTTACTTCCTTGCCGACGATCTGTCCGGCTCTGGTGATCTTAAAGGCTGTGACTTTGATTTTTTCTGCCAGTTCATCGGCCGTAGCGTCCTTCATCTCTTCCAGGGCCGTCTTGACGACGCCCGGTCCGCTGACGCCTACGTTGATGATGTTCTCCGATTCACCGATTCCGTGAAATGCTCCCGCCATAAACGGATTGTCCTCCACAGCATTTGCAAAAGCCACGAATTTGGCGCAGCCAAAGGACTTGTCTTCTCTGGAAAGGTAGGCCGAAAGGACTTGTCTTCTCTGGAAAGGTAGGCCGTTTTCTTGACGAGTGGGCCCATTCGCTTCACAGCTTCCAGATTGATACCTGCCTTGGAAGACCCTAAATTGATGCTGGAACACATTCTCTCCGTTTCTGTCAGCGCATAGGGAACTGCCTCGATGAAGCTCTCATCGGTTTTCGTCATGCCCTTTTGAACCAGGGCGGAGAATCCGCCTATCAAATCCACGCCGACTTCCTTCGCAGCGCGATCCAAAGCTTTTGCATAAAGAACCCAGTCCTCTGTGTTGGAAGCACAAGCCAGGGCGATCGGTGTGACGGAGATTCGCTTATTTACGATTTCGATACCGTATTCGTTGCCGACCGCATCGGCCGTCGAAACGAGATTCTTCGCCAGTTTGGTGACTTTATCATAAATCAGCTGCGCTGTCTTTTTGCCGTCTTCTTCAAAACAGTCAAGAAGTGAAATGCCCATGGTCGTGGTCCGGATGTCCAGATGCTCCCTTTCGAGCATTTCAATCGTTTCCATTACGTCATTGTATATTGCCATTGTCTCACCTCTTATACCCTATGCATCGCAACAAATATATCTTCCTTTTGGACGTTGATCGATAAGTTCTCCTCAGCGGCCATTTCGTTGAGCGCCGCCTTGAGTTCGCTGATGTTAGACTTCGACTCGTCGATTTTTACAAGCATCAGCATCGTAAAATAATCCTGCAGAATCGTCTGGGTCACATCTTCAATGTTGACTTCCAATTCGGTTAGGATCTTTGAAACTTTATACATAATGCCAACGGTGTCCTTGCCCAGGACGGTAATGATTGCTTTCATGGTAGTTCTCCTTCGATTCGATTGCTTAAAAGATACTCGTATTGTAACATTTCAAACCGGAAAAAAGAAGCCTGAAACGGAGGATCAAAAAACAAACCACCGGAATTCACACACGATGCTGCATGCGGAATTCCGGCGGCGTTGCAAATTGGGGGGATCCAATTTTTTCTATTGCTTGGCTAATCCCAAAGTTTCGCGATTTCTCTCCATTCTTCGATGGTTGTCGGTTTTTCTTTATTGCGGCAGCCTTCGAATTTCAGGTACGGTTCAGTATAAGTGCCCCGATCGATCAGTCTCTGTATGTTCTGACGATAGATTTCATCCACTTCAGAATGGTGCTTTGGTTCCTCGTTTAACCAGAGATTCTTTGGATGGATCGGTTCATCGTACATGTGCTTGAAGAGTTCGGTGCGAAGGTCCTTCGTCCAGTTGGAGTTCAGATTCATCGTACGGAACTGCCGCAGCTGTTCGATATCGATCGTCGCAGCGACAATGCTGTTGGTCCCTGACGCGTTATAGGAAATGACATTTCCCAAATAGTCACAGATATGTGAATTGCCGCCACCGACGTCAAATGGGTGCTCCATTTGCGGCGTAACGTATACCGGACCCACATTCGGACAGATCATATACAGTGAATTGAACTGCGCATGACCCTGGTTCTGGATCATCCAGCCACCGCCGCCCGGATAACTGCTTCCCGTCATCGGCATTGCCTCGCTCGGCCGGTAAACGACTTCCGCTCCATTGAAGGCAAGTGCTCGAACGACTTCCGGATATTCACCGTCACTGCAGCAGATCGTTCCGATATTGCCGATCTCCGGGGATTTGTAAACCGGATAAAAAGCATCGATGCCATCTCCAAACAGTTCTACCCAGCGGTCATAAACATCATGTGGCGTGCAGGAACGCTCTCTGCACCACAGATGATTCTTGGCCGCCTTATGCACGACCGTCCCATCCGGTCCGATGATGAACAATGTGTTAAAGTAACGGTCCGCAATAACCTCCGGCCAACGCGCTTTGCACTGCACGATAATGTGCGTCTGATACTCCTTGGCCAGTTCGCCCAGTCGTTCTGTTTCCGGTCCCGGAATATCAATGAACAGTTCGTCCGCGCAAAACTTGTGCGGCAGATCAAAGACTTCATCCGTAAACCCTGTCAGCGAGCCCTCTGCGAGAGCTACGATTTTGACCGGCATGTTGATGTCAACGGTGGTTATGGCACCGCGAATAAGGCTTTCCAGGTTGTCCAGATTGCGTTGAATGTCTGCCCGCTTACTAATGCCATAGGCTACTGAGGAGATTCCAATGGCCATGTATGGAGCGATTGGTTTTCTCTCTGGTGCCTTTGTTGCACAATCCGTCTCTTTCATTCCTATTCTCCCTTCTTGTCTATTCAGCTGCTTCTGCATCTTCTGTTTCGATTTCTTCTGCAGACTCGGAAGTGAATCCAATGATCGGCTTCTTGAAGCCTTTGCTCCAAACGGCCAGATAAATGACTCCCAGTGCCAGCCAGCAGAATCCAACGACCTTGGCAAGTCCGCTCAGGTTGAACCACAGCAATGTGACGATAACGAAACCACATGCCGGCATGAGCAGATACTTCAAAATGTTGCCGATTCCCGAACGTCTGCCCTTCTTGTAGAAGAAGTAAACGATTACACTCAGGTTGACCAGAATGAATGCAAACAGGCCGCCGAAGTTGATGATCGGAATCAGATCTCCCAGTGACATATTGGAGAAAATCAGGCAAACGGCTGTTACCAGAAGTACATTCCAAACCGGAACGCCCTTTGCGTTTGCGTAACCAAAGATCTTCTTTGGCAGAACGCCGTCACGTCCCATACCATACAGAACACGTGTTGCGCCTGCGATCATATCCAGGGAGAATGCGAAGGTGCAGGCAACCAGTGCGATACTTACGAAGGTAACCAGTGAATTTCCACCTGCTGCGAATGCAACATCTACGAAAGCGGAATCCGGATCCGCATAGGAGTTGTAATCCGGATATACGCACTGTCCGATGAAGGAGGAGGATACGAATATCGCTGCCATGATCAGGCAGGAAAGAATCGTGGAACGAGGCAGATTCTTTTCCGGAATCTTGACATCCTCTGCCAGTGTTGTAATCGTATCAAATCCCAGGAAGGAGAAGCATGCGATGGATGTTCCCGCCAGGATCAGTCCGAAGTCAAAGGTTTCCGGATTCACAAGTCCCTTACTGGTGATTCCCATTCCTACGCCGCTTCCGGCTGCTCCAAAGGCTGAGAAAATGAACCACAGCATTGCAACGAATCCAAACAGTGTAATGATGTTGTTAACACTGGCGATACTCTTGACGCCAAGCAGGTTGATTCCACATACAAACAGGATCGAAACGACAATGATGACGTTGTAATTCCAGCTTGGGAACAGCTGCTGTGTGTAAATAGCCAGCATAATATAGTTCATTAACGGGAAGAGAATGTAATCCAGCAGGATTCCCCATCCTGTAATAAATCCCGCGTATGGATGAATGCCGCTCCCTACAAATGTATAGGAGGAGCCGGCTCTCGGAAAGGCTGCACCCATGCAGCCAAAACTCCATGCAGTAAACGTCATTGGTATAACTGCCAGCAAATAACATAGTCCCATGTGGCCCTGAGACAGAGGCATGATCGCTCCCCACACGCCTGCCGGTGCAATTGGGAACATGACGCCCAATCCGAACAGGATACATGAAAACAGACCGATTTTTCTCCTGTTGGCCTTAATTTTATCGACCATCTTTTTCTCCTTTCTTTCTCACATCACACGACAAATCAGAGTTTCCTGCCACCCAACAATGACGCGTCTGTATCCGCGAAGCTCTTCATCCAAAGACGCGTCGCCCGTATCAACAAACAGTGTCTGTTGCGGCAGCCCGTAAATCTTTGACGCGGTTGCTATGATCCATATATGATCTGTGCCGATATGCCGAATGATATCCGGTGCAAGTTGTTGATTCCCCCGACCAAAAATGTGCCCTTGTCCTCCAATTGCAGTCAAAATCAGTCGGCATTGATTAGTATGAATAATTTCTCGAAGCTCATCGGCGGAAACATCCCTGCCAATCAGCTTGTTTCCCTGAATGACATCGATTCCTAAAAGTGTCCCGTCAATGCCCAGGTCCTGTTTCAAGCTGTACACGGTGCTCCCGGCGCACAGAATGTACACCGTATCCGGGTCCTCTCTCTGCATTTTTTCACGGATTTCCTGGCAGATTCCGCCAACATCATTCTCACTGTTGTGAGACGCGGCTTTTGGATTCTGCATTCCGCTCCCAATGACCGGAACGCTCATATACCCGTAAAACGTATCGCCGATTCTTCCCTGCCGGTAGTCCTCTTCGTTAAGATCGATGACTTCCGCAGGTTGGAACTTTACAGCTTTTGTTTTCACAAAAGCCTCAATCAGCCTTCCGGCTGCGGCCGGGCTGGTTGCAAAAACTCCGGAATGGATCTTGACTCCTGCAGGAATCCCAATAACCGGAACCTCATCTCCGACGGCGTTCAATACATTTCTAGCCGTGCCGTCTCCTCCTGCAAAAGCGATCAGATCGACGCCGAGGTCTTTCATCTGCGCTGCGACAAACTCGGTATCTGCTGCCGTGGTGTTTGAATGAATGGCCGGCACGACCTGATGCTCCAGTTCCAGGTTTTTCGCGATCGTCTCGCCCATTTCACCGGGCCCGCAGTAAAGCAGGATGTCGTCTTTACACGTCCCTACCAGTGCAAAAGCCGCTTCCGCTCTTTTGCCGGATTCCTTGACAGCGCCTTTTGAAAGTGCAAGCTTTTGTATGTCCTCCCCATCACTGCCTTTGAGTCCCACGGGACCGCCGATTCCTGCAATGGGGTTTACGATTAACCCGATTTTTTTCATCTCGATTACTCTATGCCGTATACTTCCTTGTATTTCTTCCAGGTGCAAATAACTTTTTCGGGATCTTCTTCGTAGTAATTTTTGATGCCATGACATGGCGCGTTATGCGGTGCCGTCCGAACGACTTCAGGCGTTTCGTAACATTCCTGTGCGATTTTACGCATTACTGCCACGAACTCGTCGATGTCTTCCTTGGAGAAGCTGTCCGTCGGCTCCAACGTGAATGGTTCCGGAACGATGTGCGGATGATGGCTTTCCCAATAGTGTTCGCAACCATAATCGACCATCCTGCGCAAAACGTCTTCGGTTCCAAGTCCGGTATCTTTCTCAAGCTGTTCCCAGCTGTACCGGCACTGTTCGATCCTCCGCTTTCCTTCTCCGTAGTACATGGTGACGCCTTTGATCTGTTCGATTTGTTTTACCATATACTGATTATTCAAAACGGCACACATGGCAGCCTCGCGCACGCCATCAGACCCGAGAGATCTGAGCCACATGTAGGCCCGCAGTACGACCTGCGCATTGCCGAAATAGGATCGTACCTGACCGATCGTGGCGCCCTCGCCGTTCCAGTCAAGATCGAAGGTTCCATTTTCGTCTTTCGTGATCCGCGGAACCGGCAGGTAATCTTTGAGGAAGTCTCTGGCACCAACCGCACCGCAGCCTGGTCCCATACCGCCGTGCGGTGATGAGAACGTTTTATGCAGATTGTAATGAATCAGGTCGAATCCGCATTCACGTGCTCTCGTAATGCCCATGATTCCATTGACGTTTGCCTGGTCATATACTGCCAGCGCGCCTACGGCATGGGCGGCGTCTACGTATTCTTTGATTTTCGGATTAAACAATCCGGTATCTTCTGGATTAGTAACGAATATCGCGGCTGTCTTTTCGGACAGGGCTGCCTTGAAGGCCTCTAGTGTCGGATATCCCTGAACAGGATCGTTCATCAGATCCACGACTTTGAACCCAACGGTTGCAGGGCTTCCCGCATCACACGGATGTGAGAAAATGGTGGTCACGATTTCGTCTCGATCTTCACCGCGATCTCTGAAATACTTGCGGATGATCGAAGCATTGGTAAAGACCGCATGAGCGCCTCCGCCAGGCTGGAAGCAGAAGTGATCCATTCCCGAAATCGATTTCATGTAGCGTTCGACTTCGTAATACACTTCCAATATTCCCTGCATGGTGCTTGGATCCTGCATTGGATGGATTTCAGTAATTTTCGCGTTGTACGCCACCGTATGTTCCTGGATTTTCGGGCTGTATTTCATCGTGCAGGTTCCTTCGCCGATGTCTACGGCCACGTCGTCTCCCATGGTTTCCTGAGAAAGTCTCATATAGTGACGGTTTACTCGCATCTGTCCGACTTCCGGAAGATTCGGTGATGTTTCTCTTCGCATGCTCTGTGGAATCAGATCTTTGGCGTCGCCAAACTCATCGATGATGGATGGATCTGCCTTTGGTGGAAGGATGCCGCGTTCACCGGGTGTTGACATTTCGTAGATGATGGGTTCGTCCCATTTGGCTTCATGAAATTCCCGAAGCAATGTTTCTCTGTTTCTTGCCATGATCGTTCCTCCTTCCTACTGCAACAGCTCTTTCAGTGCTTCTACCAAAGCATCGATTTCGCACTTCCCGGTTGTTTCCGTGAAGCAGAACAGTGCGCTTGCACCCAGTTCCGAGAAATCCTTACTCAGGTCGAGTCCGCCGAAGATGCCTTTTGTTAAGAGATATTTGTTGATTTCTGCTACGCTTTTTCCGGTTTCATTAAAATCAATTGCGAATTCTCCGAAGGATTTTCCGCTGAAAACCGGTTTGACGCCTTTGATTTCGCTGAGCTTTTGCAAAGCGTATGCGCCGTTGTATAATATCGTTTCATCAATTTCTTCAAATCCTTTTGGTCCCATCAGCGCCATATACACGGCCGCCGAAACCATCCAGAGGTTTACGCCTGTTCCGGAATATTCCTTGCCCTTGGCTCTTTGTGCGTAGTGGGTTCGGCTGATGAGAAGATTTCCGAATACGTATTCGCCTTCGACTTCCGGTTCGCAAAAGCCATAAATAAAGTCTTTGTACTCACTCAGATATTTCGCATCCGCCATTGTGGAAATGAACCCTGCCTGGCCGTTGCCGCAGGACTGATGCAGTCCTAAGCTGTGCAGGTCGCCGCAGACAATGTCCGCGCCGTACTTCGTCGGTGCCTCCATAAGGCCCAGTGTGATCGGATCCACATAAGTGATAAATTCTGCTCCCGCAGCCTTTGCAAGTTCTCCGATTTCTCTCGCGTTTTCTTCTATGACACCCAGATAACCAACCGGTTCAATAACCACGGATGAAACGTTATCGTCCAGTTTGCTTCTGAAATCATCCAGATCGATCAGTCCGGTCTCCTTGTCATACGCAACGAAGTCATAGCTGATAGCGAGATCCGCCTGAACACTGTCCAGATAGTTGATCAGAATGCGTTTGTTCTGCGGATTCATGGATGCCGGCAGCAGGGTCTTCGTTTTCCCGTTGATACGGTTCGCCATACAGATCGATGTGGCCAAGGCCTGTCCGCCATCATACTGCGGAACACTCATGGCTTCTGTTTCCAAAAGCTCCGCCAGCATACTGTTGTATTCTACGTAAGTCTGGTATTTGCCATGGTCGGCCCAGCTCTCTGCACCATAACAAGTGAGAAATTCTCCTCGTGTGCTGATTTCATCAACTACCGCCGGGACATAATGGCATGCACAGCCTCCACCCAGGAAACTGATGTAATCGGCTGTCGATGTGTTCTTGCCGAGCACACCGTCGATGTGCCGTTTCATGCTGTACTCATCCAGAATTGCAGGTGGAATATCCAGGTCCTCTCTGAATTTCAGTTCTTCCGGCACTTCTTCATACAGGTCCCACAGATCCTTTACCCCGACTGCGTCCATCATTTCCTTTTGAACCTGCGGAGCGGAGTTTGGGATGTATGGGTATACAATCTTCTTTGATTGATCCATCTTCACCCTCCTTACTCGAAGTCATTTATTGTCGTGATGTATACTTTTCTTCTATTTAATATTGTAGAATCTTCCCTATGCTTCACAGTCAAGAGAAAAGTGATTTATTGGATTAAAGCATTATTGTTGTATCTCGTTATTCTGCGAAACCTTGAAAATACAAGAAAACTCCCTGATAAATGAATATCAGGGAGTTTGGTCATTCTCATATTTTGTCAATAAAAACTCTCTTCTTATGTGTAGAGTTGTCGGGACCTTTATCTACGTTTTTCCTGTACCGGAAAATAAATTTTGGTTAAATATTCGCTTTCGTCAAATGTCGTCCCCAAATCACAGAAGTAATATTCGTAAGCCGGTCCAACGATCTCATATTCATGTCGGTCAATCCATTGTAAAAGAGCGTCATAGGTTTTCTTTATGTCCCTGTAATGGCCATAATGCATGCTGCCTACGACTGTTTCGCCGCCGAATTGTCTCAGATTTTTTGACTGGTAGCCTTTTGGCAGGATGATTGGAATACAAAGCTCCAGGTCAGCTTCCTCTTTCGTGAACTGTTTCTCGTATCCGCCATGAAAAACGCCAATGTATGGACCAGCCGGGAACAGATTATCCCTGCTCAACAAAGCCTGCAGTTCCAAACAACGATCGGAGAACAATCGGTCCGCGTCGAGCTTGCTGACATGGCGAATGGAAATCACCCATGATTTCTTTAGTGTAGTTACTTCCACACTAAAAGACTCTGTATTCTGACTATCATCACTTCGAATGGTTCTGCTCTGCTGGATCCGGTTTAAGAGAAACTCCATCGAATTCAGCCTATACTCGAGGGTTTCGATCTCACCTTTTACCCTCTTTATGTTTTCGGAAACCCGGGTCTCCATCCAGGTTGAGGTCGGATCCTGCAGGAACGCTTTGATTTCTTCTAAAGAAAATCCAAAGGCTTGCAAATACTTGATGTCATGCAGAATATCCATCTGCGATTCCGCGTAATATCGATAACCGCTGTTTTCATTGCGCAAGGCAGGAACAAGTATCCCCTCCCGATCGTAAAATCGAAGGGTTGTGATGGATATCTTCGTGATATCGGATATTTCACCAATGGAATAATATTTTTTTGAATTGATGATTTTCATATTCCTACCTCGGATTGATTTTACTACATATATTTTTGTTCGTCTACAAAAACAAAAAAGCGACAAATCACCACTGATCTGTCGTCCTGTTTCGGGTATCCTATTTAGATGTAAACAAAATACGAGCCACATCGTGACTCGTATTTCTGTTGGTGATCCTACCGGGAATCGAACCCGGGTTACCGCCGTGAAAGGGCGGTGTCTTAACCGCTTGACCATAGGACCAAAATAAGCGGCAACGTCTTGCTTTCCCAGGCAGTCACCCGCCAAGTATCATCAGCGCAAAGGAGCTTAACTACTGTGTTCGGTATGGGAACAGGTGTGA
>CADBJW010000012.1 GCA_902795135.1 uncultured Eubacteriales bacterium | reverse complement strand
TAAAGTCTGCGCTTGAGTTCATTGCAAACCATTACAGCGAAAAAATAAGCATTACGCAGTTGGCACATCTTGCAGGCTTCAGCGAGAATTATTTTATGAACCTTTTCCGCCAGTATGTTGGGATGAGTTGTGTTCAATATATAAATCACTACCGCATCCAGGAAGCAGCTCATGCACTTGAGGAAACTACAAGATCGGTTTCCGAGATTGCCATGCTCAATGGCTTTGATAACATCTCCTATTTCAACCTGCAATTCAAAAGAAGCTTTGGAATGACACCACGCGAATTCCGAAGAAACCAACTTAAATTGTAACGCAAAATGCGTTACAGTTGCCGCGAGGAGGAAATATCAATGGACAAGAATACGACATTAAACCTTCGCGTAAATGCAGAAAGAATGACAGCAGGACAAATACGCGAAAAGATTCATAATGGGCTTGAAGATGTAGAATCTGGCAGATTCAGGGATCTTGATGAGCTTCTGATATAGAAAGTAAGCTCAAAGGCGAGAAAGACAATTAAGCACTCATGATATGCGCTCCTTTATGTAAATGATTAGATGTGTGATTAGATGAAAAAATGATGGCGTGCAACCTCCTCTCTTTTCAAGGCTTGCAGGCTGAGCGTCGCGATTCGATCCCCCTATGCTCCACCAAGAGGGACGTTGAAATTTCAACGTTCTTTTTCTTTTGGTTCCATTTTTACTCCCTTTCTTCAGATGATGATCGTCCCTCCGCCCAGCACGATATCACCGTCATACAGAACGGCCGCCTGACCCGGTGTGACAGCACGCTGGGGTTCATCGAAGAAGATCTCGACACCATTGCCTGATCCTGATGTCGGTTTCTCCCTGACCGGTCTGACCGTCGCCCACTGTTCCTGCTGTTTGTAGCGCAGCCTGACCTTGCAGCGAATCTCACCTTTCGGGATCTCGCCGGAGATCCAGTTGAAACGGATCGCCTTTGCATGAGACGCGTAGACATCATCCGCGCCTCCAAGGGTGACTGTATTGGCGTCAGCGTCTATGGCACAGACATACCGCGTCTCGCCGAAGGCCTGCCCCAGCCGTTTATGCTGGCCGATGGTGTAATGGATGATCCCCTTGTGCGTTCCGATCACATTGCCATCGAGGTCCAGAAAATCACCCGGACCGGGAACGTTTCCGGCATATCTGCAGATCATACCTGCATAATCGCCGTCCGGCACGAAACAGATATCCTGACTGTCGGGTTTTGCAGCGTTTCGCAGGCCCCAGGCTTCGGCCTTTGCACGGACCTGCGTCTTTGTCATTTCGCCCAAAGGCAGGAGCGTATGTGCCAGCTGCTCCTGGGTCATACCGTACAGCACATAACTCTGATCCTTCGATCTGTCCATGCCTTTTAACAGCTGGTATTTTCCCTGCCTCTCGTCAAATCGTATCTTTGCGTAATGGCCGGTCACGATATGATCACACTCTAGCTGCCCGGCCCGCTGAAGCAATCGGTCGAACTTCAAATGGATATTGCAGTCGATACAGGGGTTTGGCGTTCTGCCGCTGAGATATTCATTCACGAAATGGTCGATCACCAGACGCCTGAAATCATCTTTGAAATTGAATACATAGTAGGGCATGCCCAGACGAGCCGCCGCGTTTCTGGCATCTTCCACATCCCTGACAGAACAGCATGTCCTGCTGCTGCACACACCGGCGTCCTCGCTGTCGAACAGCCGCATCGTACAGCCGATGCCGTCGTATCCGGCCTCCTTCATCAAACCGGCCGCGACGCTGGAATCCACACCTCCGCTCATAGCGATCAGCACCCTCATAAGTAAAACTCCCTTCGTCCTGAAAGTCTGTCACGCCAGATCGGCGAACTTTTCCGCAGTCTGGCCACCCCTTCTGTCACTGCGTTGATGATCTGGTCGATGTCCTCCTTTGTGTTCTCCTCATTGATAGTGAGACGCAGCGACCCAAATGCCAGCTCCCTCGGCCGACCGAGCGCCAGGAGTACGTGGCTCGCGTTCAGAGATCCCGCGCTGCAGGCGCTTCCGGAGGATGCGCAGATTCCTTTCTGATCAAGCAAAAGCAGTAAAGTCTCGCCTTCGATCCCCTCGAAGCAGAAATTGACATTTCCGGGCAGCCGGTCTTCTTTGCTGCCGTTCAGGATGCTGTGAGGGATCGTCTCCAGTCCTGCGATGAGAAGGTCCCTGAGAAGCACTGTGCGCGCAGTGTTCGCTTCCATATTTCTGTTCGCTTCTTTGAGGGCCGCGGCCATTCCCGCGATGGCTGCGACATTTTCGGTCCCGCTCCGGTACCCGCGTTCCTGCTCGCCGCCTTCCAGCAGGTTCGCCGGATGGATGCCGCGTTTCGCATAGAGAATACCGGTCCCTTTCGGGCCGTGGAATTTATGGGCGGAGAGCGACAGCAAATCTATGGGCTGCTTTTTGAGATCGATCGGCAGATGCCCGGCTGACTGCACCGCATCCGTGTGAAAGAGAATGCCTTTCTCCCGGCAGAGCTGTCCGATCTCATCGATGGGCTGGATACTGCCAATCTCATTGTTAGCGTGCATCACACTGACCAGGCATGTATCGTCCCGGACCGCAGCAGCAACCTGCTGCGGATGTATGATCCCGTCCTCCGGGATGTCCAGAAGCGTCACCTCGAACCCGCTGCGCTCGAGCTTTTTTAGCATGTGCAGAACAGAGTGGTGTTCGAACGCAGTCGATACGACATGGTGCTTTCCATGGTTTTTCTGATCGGATACCGCGGTGAGGATCGCCTGGTTATTGGCTTCCGTTCCCCCGGAAGTAAACGTGATCTCCTGTGGCACGCAGTTCAGAATATCCGCAATATCGTTTCTTGCATCATCCAGAGCTCTGCGGGCGATCTGTCCCGGCCTATGCAGACTGGAAGGATTGCCGTACGCATGTTCCAGATAGGGCATCATCACGTCCAGTGCTGCCCGGCTCAGTTTTGTTGTCGCCGCATTGTCCGCATATATTATATCTATCATATTGCGTATTCCTTTCTTATCTCTCTATGGCCTCGACCAGCACTTCCATGATCCCTCCGCAGGCCATTCCTTCCTGCGCTGCCGCTTCGTTGGTCATATCGATGTGAGCGATCTCACTGCCGCCCTCTGCAGCGATCCTGCGCGCCAGACTGATGACCTCTGCCTCGCTGCAGCCGCCGCCGATCGTGCCCCTGTTCTCCCCCAGAACGTCGATCACCATCATGGCGCCGGTAGGTGCCGGTGTGGAACCTTTCGTTCCGATCACTGTCATGATTGCTTTCGGAGTATCTCCATGTATCGCGAAATCCAGCATCTTCCGGTTCACATCGGTCTGTTCCAGAACCGGGCTCTCATCTGCCTTTGCAACTGCAGATCTTCGATGAGCGATGAGCTCCGCGCAGATCGAAACACCGATCTCCGCTGGCGTAACTGCCTGGATCGACAGACCGATCGGAGAGTGGATGCTCTCCAGCAGCGTTCTGCTGAAGCCTTCCTTCTGCAGCACATCATACAGACCTTTGACCCTTCTGCGGGATCCGATCATCCCTAGATATGACGGCATCTGCCCAGAAAGGATCTCACGCAGGCACTCCCCGTCCCACTGATGACCTCGAGTAATGACGCAGACATAGTCGTTTTCACGGATGTGAAGTTCCTGTATCGCCTTCCGAAACGCCTCGCAGATGACGTTTTCTGCATCCGGGAATCTTTCATAATTGGCGAACATTGGCCTGTCATCAACCACTGTAACTGCAAAATCCAGCATGGACGCGATACGGCAGACCGGCTGGGAGATATGTCCTCCTCCCAGAACGATCAGTCGCTCTCGCGGTACGAATTTCCTGCAGTAAAAATCATTGCCCGCAGCCAGCTCCAGATAAGACGTTTCTCCCCGCTCAGAAGCAGCGGTGATCTGTTTCAGTGTTTCAATCTTCATGTGTAATGTGCTCCCATCCTGATACCTTGGGTTTTTATTCACCTACCAAATCAGTATGTTTATATACAAGATACCACTCTGCAGGATACTGTGTCAAGGAAGCTGCAGATATGTGATTATTATTACACTTTTTATCGCGCTGTTAGGACCGGGCTTGGTTTTGTTAGCTAATCGGTAACAGTTGGTAACACTAATTTGTTTGACACAGGACTTTCAAACGCCGTAGCCATTGAAAATGCACTTTTTTGGAACCAGATCGATTCATCGTTGATGTTCGATCCCCCTATGCTTCAACAAACGCCAAGGGTGCCTATAGGGGTCTGCAAAACCCACCTAAACCTAACTTTAGGTTTGGGTAGGTTTTTAATGGATACATAGGTAGTGCCTGAAGCTTTTGCAGATTAAATCCTACTGTTCAGCGATCGCGTTTGAATGCGATTCCTTTTTTACCGGTCTTCCAAGGAAATCGGCTGACGGAAAGACCATTGAATATACGATAACGGAAGACCTGGCAAGGGCTCAGATACGGGAGATGATACTTCCATCGCCTTGTATATCGCTCTGCTGCTGACTTCCGCAGCCATTCTTTCGCTGCTTCTGTTCCGAAGACGCAGATACAGAATCTAGTGCCCTTTGCCTCTGCCCGGAACTATAATGGAGATCAGCATGGCAAGGACAGCCAGACCGGCCAGAATAAAAAATACAACGCGCAGTCCGTGGGCATCTCCCAGTGTTCCAAGCACTGGCGCCAGAATTCCACCAATGCTCACGGACAGCCCTAGGGTAACCCCGGAAGCAAGCCCGATGTGATTCGGCAGGTATAGTTGCCCAAGGGTGACCATGGCGCTGTAGCCGATATTGCTGCCGAGCCCCAGCACAACAATCATGCAGACAGCAAGAACCAGACTGGAGCTAAATGCAAACACCATGGTTCCGACGACTAAAATGCAGCAGGAAAAGACCAATGTCTTTTTTAGACCGCTGACGTCAGCAAGTTTGCCGCCTAGCAGGGAACTGAGCGCGCCGATTCCGAAGTACAGACTAAGCAGCGCACTGCCCGCAGGCTTGCTGAGGGAGAATTCTTCAATCAAATACAAAATCAGAAATGTACTGTAACCACTGAATATGATGGAACGACAGGTGATCAGAATGCCGAGCTTAAGAAAGGCACCCCACCAGTCGTCTGTTGGCATGGATGCAGTCTCTTTCTCCCGTGGCGCCATCTTCGCTTCACCTTCGTAATTCCGATAGAACAAGCCCATAATCAGAGCAAAAACAAAAGCAGGAATCAGGAAGGTGAGCGTTCCTTTCATTCCGAGCAGGGTAATGGCTCCCGCCGCGACGACAGGGCCGAGGGTAAATCCTGCATTGCCTCCGAAAGAGAAAATACCCATGCTCATTCCCATGTTGTCATCATCGGCCATTCGATTGACCATTCTGGCCGCCTGCGGATGGAGCATGGCAACACCGATCCCTGTAATAATGACCGCAATGAGAAGGCCCCAGAAACTTGGGATGAATCCGACGGCTGCCATCCCGCCACCTGCGAGAAGCGCACCGACGGTTACCATGTGCGGGCGGTCTATTTTATCTGCGAGTACACCAAAAGCAGGTTGAACCACAGATCCAACCAGATTCGTTACCATAACAAGACTTGCGGCCGTGGCGTAACTGTAATGATGTGCCGCAATCAGAAATGGCAGCACGGCAGAGAGGGTCCCCTGGGTGAAATCCACGCAAAAGTGTCCCAGTGCCATAATGTATTTGACGTACTGTTTTTTCATATACACATTATCTCATTTTAAGGAACATTAACTTAGATACCAGCGGTTGCGGAACGCAGCCATTCACGCTCCTCCTCATTTAAGTGAGGGGCGATTTTTTGATATACTCTCTCATGGTACGCGTTGAGATAGGCGATTTCCTCAGGCTGCATCTGTTTCACGTCAATGCCATCCAAATCGAAAGGTACCAGAGTCACTTCTTCAAAACCCAAAAACTTGCCGTATTCTGTTTCCCCGGCAGCGACCGTCAGAAGCAGACTTTCGTGACGGATTCCAAAGACACCGTCCTCATAGTAGCCGGGTTCATCCGAAGTCAGCATGCCGACTGCAAAAGGCGGCATCGGCGGAATGGCATTCCGACCATTCCAATGGATTCGATTGGGATCCTCATGGACATTGAGATAATGACCAACGCCGTGGCCGGTGCCGTGACGGTAGTCCAATCCCATCTGCCAGAGCGGTTCATGGGCCAGATAGTCCAGATTAGCCCCGCTTAGACCTTCCGGGAATTTAGCCCGGGCCAGATTGATATGGCCGCGCAGGACCGCGGTGAAGAGCGTTTTTTCCTGCTTTGTTATCGGTCCCAAAACGATAGTGCGTGTGATGTCTGTCGTGCCGTCAAGATACTGTCCGCCGGAATCAATGAGCACCATGCCTCGTGGCTGCAAAGCAGCATCGCTTTCCGGTGTGGCACTGTAATGCACGATGGCAGCATGGGGACCGTATCCGACGATTGCCTCGAAACTGTCGTCCATAAACAGATCCTGCTGGGCGCGGAAGTGATATAGTTTTTCCGCGGCAGAAATTTCGGTGATGCCCATGGCCGACTGCGTCTCAGCGGCCTTTGTGGCAGTGGTCTTCAGCCAGTAGAGGAACTTGCACATGGCAACGCCGTCTTTGAGGTGAGCGGTGCGGATTCCATCCATTTCAACCGAATTTTTCACTGCCTTTCGCTTCATAACGGGGCTGTAGTCGTTAATTATTTTTATGTCCTCTGAAAGTGCGCCGAGAATCCGCTCGCTGCACGTGTCCCGGTCCAGAAGAACCGGTCCCGCTACGTTCTTAAAATCTTCGTAAAACGCGTCGTAGGACAGCAGCGTGATCCCGTCAGTCTGGAGCAACTCCACCAGTTCCGGTGCAAAGGCTGTAGCATCGGCGTAGAGTTCCACCTTGTCTTCCGTAAGTATCACAAAAGAAAAGAACACTGGGTTGCACATGACATCATTGCCGCGCAGGTTCATCAGCCAGGCAATATCGCTAAGCTGAGATAGAATCAGTGTTTCAGCGCCTGCTTTGTGCATGTCTTCCCGAATCAAGGAGAGTTTTTCTTCGCGGGACACCCCGGCATACTGCATAGGGTATTCCCGGACAGGGTTGAACTGTGCGGCAGGGCGGTCCGACCAGATTTCACCGACCAGATCCGCATCTGTGCGCAGATGGAAACGGCTCGCGGAAGTGTCCTCGCGCAGTTTGTCTGCCCAGGCGCTGCTGACCAGCCGGCCATCCACACAGATGGTGCTGCCCGCCGGAAGCGTTTGCATCAGATACTCATGGATCCTTATGGTACCTGGCAGACCTTGTTTGTATAGGGTGATACCGCTCCCTAAAAGCTGATCGGCAGCCTGCAGGAAGTAGCGGCTGTCCGTCCACAGTCCAGCGTCATCCATCGTGATGATGGCCGTACCGGCGGAACCCGTAAAGCCGGTGATGAATTCTCTTGTTTTATAATGATCGCTCGTGTACTCCGACATGTGGGGATCGCCGGTCGGGACGATGCACCCATCGATTGCTTTTGTGCGCATTTTCTCCCGCAGAGCAGAAAGTCTGTCGGGTATGGAATGATTGGATGTGACGATAGTCATGGTAGCCTCCAATGTGTCAGTTTCCGTTTTCTCACGGCATCAGATAAAAGTATTATAGCACACTAACGACAGGGAATAATCATGAGCCACAATGTGAATCAGAAAAAAATGAGTCCAGACTCTGTATTTGACACAGATAAATGTGGTATAAAGAATATAGAACTGTGAGGAAGACATCGTCAGAAAATCTGCGTATGTCCATTCTGACAGAGGGACTGAACAGACAATGAAAACACTATATACAAATGCCAAAATATTCACATCGGACAGGAATGGGCTCTATGCAGACGCCATGCTGGTGGAATGTGGAACGATCCAATGGATCGGAACAGGAAGCCCGGAAGACGTTCCGGATGAGGTCGTTGACCTTCAAGGCAAAACCGTGATTCCGGGGCTGATTGATGCTCATATGCATCCGCTCATGTTGGCAGAATACAGCAAGCAGATCCCATGTCTGCCGCCAAAAGTGAATTCCATTGAAGATCTCGTTGCGGAGATCGCCCGCGTGCGCCGGGACATTATGGATGCCGGCGATAGCCAGGCCGGCGTCATGGACGGCAGTGCGACTCCATGGATCCGTGGCTGGGGTTATGACGAAGGGAAATATACGGAAAAGCGCAGTCCGAACCGTTACGACCTGGATCGTGGCAGCGGGGATCTCCCGGTCTTTCTGGTCAGGAGCTGCGAACACATCCGCTGCGTGAACAGCAAAGCGCTGGAAATCGCAGGTATTACAAAAGACACACCGGATCCTCCTGGCGGGAGCATCGACCGCGATGAAAACGGTGAACCGACGGGAATTCTGCGCGAAAACGCCCGGGATCTGGTTCTGCCCTTTATGCCGGAAGAAACCGAGGAAGAAATCGTAAATGCCTTAGCCGATCTTGGGCAGCTTCTGGTTTCCCAGGGAATTGTCGCGATCGGTGACATGGGAAACCTGCATCCGGGTGGGAATTTCGATTATTTTGCAAAGGCAGCAGAACGAGGCTTTCCGCAGCGCGTCAGTCTGTACTACATGTGGGATTACTTTATGGATGACCCCGAATTTGAAATTTCCCATGCACAGATGGATTACGAGAGCCGCATTCGCATCGCTGGAATCAAACTGATCGGCGATGGAAGTATCAGCGGCAAGACAGCGTGGCTGCACCGTCCGTATATGGGAACAGATCTTTGCGGCATGCCGGTCTACTCCGATGAGAGCATGGAGAAGGCCATAGCCTTTGCGAAAAAAACGGGCTGTCAGATTGCGGTGCACGCCATGGGCGGCCGTGCAGTGGACCGGGTAATCGATCGTGTGTACCATGAGTCAGACTGGACTGATGGGCGCGTACCATTCGTCAGAATCGAACACGTGACGGAACCTTCCGAGCAGGCAATGACAAAAGCAGCCGAAAAGGGATACGCCTTCGTGACGCAACCAATCTTTGAGTACTCAGAAATCGAGACCTACAAAGCCAACATGGATGAACAGCGGCTGAAACAGATTTATCCGTTCCGAACTGAACTGGATCATGGAATCCAAGTGGTCCTTTCCACGGATGCGCCGGCGACATCCTGGGCCGTACCGTCCGATCCGTTCTCAAACATCAAAGCAGCAGTAACGCGCAAAGCCTACGATGGTTCGGATATTGGGCAGGCTGAGAGCGTCGATATCGAGACCGCAGTTATACTCTACACCAAAGAAGCCGCTGGCGTGTGCGGTTTTGCGGGATTGGGGCAGCTGACACCTGGTTATTCGGCAGATTTTGCGGTTCTCAGCGACAATCTATTCACCATAGATCCTGCGCGAATCGATGAGATCAAAGTCGAAGCCACTTATATTTGCGGGAAAAAGGCATTTTAAGGAGAAACACTATGATTACACCAAGAGTCCAAAGATTAAAAGATAGATTTCTGGCCGTCAGACCGAATATTACACCGGAGCGGCTGCTCCTTATTACAGAGGCATATAAGAAATATGCCGGTGAGCCGCGGTATCTGTTTCGTGGCAAAACGTTGGCATACGTTTTGGACCATCTGAGTATTACCATCCATGACGAAGAACTCATCGTTGGCGTGCCAACCTATACGCTTCGCGGCGCGCTCCTTTTTCCGGAGTATTCCTCGACGGAATGGCTTTTGGAAGAGATTCCGGAGTTTCCCACAAGAGAGATGGACCAGATCGATGTGACGGAAGAAGATAAAAAGGTCATTTTGGACTGCCTGGAGGAATTCTGGGAAGGCAGGGCCATTGAGGATCTGCTCTATGATATTTTACCAGAGGACACCATGGCCATGTACGACAACTCCATCATTGACATGGGCCAGACCAACACCATTTCCGGTGAGGTGGTTCCGAATTACAAGAACCTTATGGAGAAGGGGTTCAAAGGCTACATCCAACGCTGCAAAGAAAAGATCGCAGAAACATTGGGCGATACCATGGAAGATCAGGAGAAACTGGATTTCTGGAGAGCAGGAATCATCGTCATGGAGGCAGTGATCCGGTTTGCCAATCGCTATGCGGACAAGGCTCTGGAGCTTGCAGCCCGGGAGACGAACGCCGGACGCAAGGCCGAGCTTTTGGAAATCGCTTCGAACTGCAGGAACGTGCCGGAGAATCCGCCGAGAGGATTCTATGAAGCGCTGCAGTTCGTGTGGTTTGTACATCTGGTCTATCACATCGAAGGACCGGCGACGGCATGTAGCTTCGGACGATTCGACCAGGTGCTTTATCCGTACATGGAGTTAGATATGGAGGCAGGAATCTTCGATGAAGACCGGGCTCAGGAGATCCTGGAGTGCTTCTTCCTGAAGTGCGGAGAGGTCATCGAAGTCAGAGATAAAGAATGTTCCAAAGCCTTTGCCGGCTTCCCGATGTGGGCCATTGTTATGGTGGGCGGACTGGGACTGGACGGCGAAGATGCGACCAACAAACTGAGTTATATGTGTCTGACAGCAGGGGCCGATGTGAAAACGGCTCAGCCGGTTCTGGCGATGCGTGTCAGCGACAAGACACCGGAGGATTTGTTCCATCAAGCTGCGGAGATGATCCAGGCAGGCATGGCCCAGCCGGGACTCTTTAATGACGATGTCAATATGAGAATCGTTCGTTCCAAGGGCGGCACCGATGAGGAAGTTCTTGGCTGGAACGTGGTCGGATGCACCCAGCCGCAGTATGGCGGCGGTGGTGCGGACTGCTTCCCGGATGTCGGCTATGTCAACTATGCCAAGTGTCTGGAGTTGGTTCTGCACAGAGGCGTGGATCCAAGGACCGGCATGAAGCTTGGAATCGATACTGGGGATCCGTGCGCCTTCACCGGTAAAGAAGAACTGATTGAAGCATGCAAAAAGCAGATCATCTACATCCATACGAGAATGGTAGAAGCATCGCGGATCCTTCAGGTGGAGCAGGCGAGACGGCTTCCGGCAGTCTATACTTCACTGACGGTGGATGGCTGCATCGAGAAGGGCATGTCTGTCCAGGAGGGCGGCGCGAAGCATTCCAGCGCAGGAATATTCGGAACGGGAACCGCGAACCTGGCCGACTCCATTGTCGGCATCGAATACGCTGTGTTTAAGGATAAGATCGTCACCATGCAGGAGCTGATCGATATCCTTGACAGAGACTTTCAGGACAACGAAAGAATCCGTCAGTACCTGATCAACGTACCGCCGAAATTCGGCAATGACAATCCGTATGTTGACAGCATCAATAGAGATATTTGCAATTATGTGGCAGAAACCGTGCAGCAGTGGAAGGACGCTCGCGGCGGCCATTACGATTACACCCTCATGTCCCAGTCGGAGAATGTGCCACACGGCGAGGAAACCGGCGCCACACCAGATGGCAGACATGCGGGCGAGGCGCTAAACGATAACTCCTCTCCAATGATGGGCCGCGATATCAGCGGACCGACGGCAACGGTGAAATCGGTCGCCTCACTGAAGCCGGAGAACTTCTACGCAGGGGCTTTGTTCAACCTTCGGTTCGATCCGAAGAGCGTAGAAGGGAAGAAGGGAATCGACACCATTGAGAGCGTGGTCAAGACCTTCTTCAAAGAAGGCGGACAGCACATCCAGATTAACGTGGTCGATGACGCCACCCTGCGTGCTGCCCAGGAGCACCCGGAGGACTATCGAGGTCTCGTCGTGCGTGTAGCAGGCTATCTGGCTTACTTCACGGAACTTGACCGGCATGTTCAGGATTCGATTATCGCACGTACAGCCCACGGAGGTTGTTGATGAGCAAAAGCAATAGCGCTTTGATTGGAAATATACAAAAGTTTTCGACACAAGACGGTCCGGGAATACGGTCGACGGTGTTTCTGAAGGGCTGTCCTTTGCGCTGCGTCTGGTGTCACAACCCGGAGATGATCCGTTCGAAAAACCAGATGATGATCAGCCCGTCCCGGTGCATCCAGTGCGGAGCGTGCGTATCGGTTTGCCCGGAAGGAGGCATCACGGTTTCCGATAAGGGCGTGGCCATTGATTTTGCAGCCTGTCAGGCCTGCGGTGCATGCAGCAGGGTTTGTTATGCAAAAGCCATCACCTACGTCGCAGAAGAAATGACGGTGGAGGAAGTGATGGCGGTGGTCGTGCAGGACAAGAACTTCTATTTGGATTCGGGCGGCGGTGTGACCATCAGTGGCGGGGAACCGCTGGAGCACGTTGCCTTTGTGCGGTCATTGATTGATGCCTGCGGCAAAGAGGGCATCGACGTGTGCATCGATACCTGCGGCTTTGGAGAAACCCGGCACTTAATCGATCTGGCGCAGGCTCCCAATGTGACCCACGTGCTCTTTGATCTGAAACACATGGATCCCCAGATCCATGAGCAGCTGACGGGTGTCCGCAACGAAGGGATCCTGCAAAATCTCCGTGCGCTGGCATCGGACTCGCAGACCCACGATAAAATCTGGATCCGTATGCCACTCATCAAAGGCATCAACGACGGCGAGGAGACCACTCGGGCGGCCTTGGATTTGCTTGTAGAACTTGGCATCCGGAAGGTGTCTCTACTGGGATACCACGAGATGGGCGTTTCCAAAGCGCGGAATGCAGGATTGGAGTACCAGACCTTCGAGGCGCCGTCTGAAGAACGAATGGAGACAATAAAAGAATTATATCGCAACGCAGGCATTGACGTAGAAATTTCCGGCGCGCGTATTTAAGCGCGTGGGAACGGAACAAGTGAATCAAACGGATTTTCAAAACCCCGGTCTCAGTTTATACAGATGATCGGGGTTTGTTTTACCGTAATTTTACAGTGAGTAGATAATGGAGTTTACAGAAACCCATTAATCTATAAGAGAAGGAGGAAAGACTATGGTATTAGGAAAGAAAAAAGAAGATCCGTTTTTCAGTTTGCTGAAAGATTTCGCAGAAACGCTCGATAAGATGGGAACGGACTTTGCGGAAATCATAAATCACTATCACAATGTTGAACGGGCCATTGCGGACATGAAAATGACAGAGTCGGAATGTGATGTGAAATCACATAATATACTGGATGAATTGAACAAATCCTTTATCACGCCCTTTGATAGAGAGGATATTTTCAAAATCGCAAATCAGTTGGATGATCTGGCGGACTACATAGAAGATACAGCCAATAAGCTGCAGATTTATGATGTCAAGGAAATGAAAGATGACGCAGTCGAAATGGGGAACCTGATTGGTGACGCTACCACGCAGGTAAAGATCCTGTTCGAGGTGCTTCCGGACAACAAGCGGCATAATAAAGCAACGGAAGCGATCATTGAAATCAACAGATTGGAAAATCTAGGCGATGCAGTATTCCGAAGAGCATTGTGGAAACTGTTCCGGGAAGGATGCGAACCGGTGGAGCTGATCAAGTGGAAAGACATCTATGAGAATTTGGAAGACACGCTGGATGCCTGTGAGCACCTGGCAGATACGGTAAGAGGAGTGTTGGTCAAGAATGCTTAGTTCCATCATCATATTCGTTATATTATTTGCATTGATTTTTGAGTTTATCAATGGATTTCACGATACAGCCAATGCAATCGCGACGGCAGTATATACAAAGGCCCTCGCACCACAAAAGGCAATTGCATTGGCGGCCGTCATGAATCTGGCCGGTGCGATGGTCAGTGAGAAAGTCGCTGGGACTATATCAAAAGGCTTAGTGGACATAGAATTGCAGCAGTATGTTATCCTGTCTGCACTGATCGGTGCGATCATCTGGAATTTATTCACATGGTGGAGGGGTATACCAAGCAGTTCATCCCACGCACTGATCGGAAGTCTGATTGGAGCCGTAATGGCTTATACCATGACGGCGGAACATATTATCTGGAGCGGAGTGGTATCGAAAGTCATCATTCCACTCTTCACGTCACCGATTCTCGGTTTGTTTATCGGCTTTATCTGTATGAAAGTCATATACAAAGCCTTTGCAAAATGGACACCACATAAAGTAAACCGGCTCTTTCTGAAGCTGCAAGTCATATCATCTGCATTCATAGCATTCAGCCATGGAAATAACGATGCGCAAAAGACAATGGGAATCATTACCCTGGCCCTCGTGACAGGAGGCATGCTGGGCAAGGAGGACGGTGTGCCGTTATGGGTAAAACTGGCATGCGCCATAGTCATGGCAGCAGGAACATCGGTCGGCGGATGGAAGGTTATGAAAACCATGGGTAGCGGAGTCACGAAGATCGAACCCGCATCCGGATTTGCCGCCCAGACATCTTCTGCGCTGGTAATCGAACTGATGACATTTCTCGGAGCTCCCGTTAGTACCACACAGGTCATCACCACATCCATAATGGGAACGGGAACAGCCCGCAGAGTCAGCGCAGTTAAGTGGGGCGTTGCCAGTAACATTTTCACGGCCTGGATCGTGACGCTTCCAGCAGCCATGCTCCTTGGCGGTTTGACAGAACTTGTTTTAGGATGGTTCGTGTAAGAGTAACGTCTCTGCTCATCTCATTTTGATTGTAGGTCCAAATAGCAGATGGACATGGTGAACTTGATGCCTCTTCGGCGTGACAGGGGCCAGATACAGTCAAGATTCTTTTTTACAGGTAAGCTTGCAATTAGTTCTCCCGCCTGACGTGCGCCGTCAACGGTACCGATCACAGGTTGATCGGATCCGCTTGGGGTGTAGATAATATTTTTCTCATAGCCGTAGAGAACGCCGTTTCTGACTACCGCGAACACCGCCTCATTGAAGCGGTTCACCAAATATTTCGTGTGTTTTCTCGTTGTCCGGAAGATTGCAGCATTCAGCTCCTCCAGAGATTTGATTTCACCGATTCGATCCTCTACATCTTTTCGAACGTACTGGAACAAACCACGGAACGAATTGTTCAGCTGACTGTGCACGCCTGTGATGACGGCACGGTCATACATCTCATCACCCAGGTCGATTTCATAGTCCTCGTTGTTTTGGTAGATTCGTTCAAGGCAGTCCTTGAGCGCTTCCAGATCCGGTCCGTCGATTTCTTCCTGCCCGCTGCTTAAACGTTCCATAATCTTCAGAAGCCGTTCCGTATATTCCAGGTAATCTTCATCGGTGATTCCTACATAATCGGATGCTACGAATTTCAGTTTGTCGGACGGAGTCAGTCCGTACCGAGCAAAAGCCTCGTCCGCCGTTTCGGGCCGGTAGTCCGACAGCGTGATGCTGCCGCAGTGTGCCGCAAGTTTTTTTAGATCCAAGTCATTGCATTTGCCGGCACCAAGAATCAAAAGGGATTCACCGGGAGCGATGCAGTCGATCACGAAATCGGTCAGCCTGTCTCTGTATCCCGCCCAGTCGTTAAACTCATCGTCCTTGGAAGAACGCGCTTTGAACAGATTGTAGACATGCTGTGCGATGCTTTTGTATGATGGCTGATTGTTTCCTTTGTCGTTTAGAATTTCGGACTTCATTCCATGTTTCCTTTCTGATTCATTCTACCACATTTTATCTTTAGGAGGGTTGTAAAATGGTGGTATAATATGGATGCGTTACTGACGATGATCCGATTGCCAGCAGTGAAAGGATTTATGTGATGAAATGGAAAACATCCAAAGAAAATCGATAAAATCACGGTGAAGGACATCACAGATATTTGCGGCTATGTCTACGATCCTGAAGAACATGATGGTATGGCATTTGAGGATCTTCCGGAAGATTGGAAGTGCCCTCGCTGCAAACAGGGAAAAGATAAATTCACAAAGGCATAAAGAGTTTGGATTAGACATGGAAGACGTGTTTAGGTACAATGGAATAATCACAAAGGCAGGAGAATTGTAGATTATGAAGAAAGACATTATGAAACACCCGGTGATTGATCTGTTTGCCCAGATCAGCCGAATCCCCAGAGAATCGGGACATGAACAAGGGGTGAGCGACTGGATCAAAGAATGGGCACAGGAAAGGAATCTTCAGGTTTCCCAGGATGATATCTGGAACCTGATTATTAAAAAACCTGCGTCGAAGGGATATGAAAATCATCCCGCCGTGCTGATGCAGGCACATATCGATATGGTATGCGAGAAGAATCGCGAAAGCAACCATGACTTCTCGAAAGATCCCATCGAGCTGGCCTATGATGGGGAATGGATCCGTGCCGCAAATGGCACAACACTCGGCGCCGACAATGGTGTCGGGGCAGCGGCTGCCTTAGCCATTCTGGATGACGACCAGCTGCCGCATCCACCACTGGAAGTCGTGTTTACCGTGCAGGAGGAAACCACCTTTGCCGGGGCGGAAACCGTTGATATCAGCACATGTGAAGCTATGCAGATGATCAATTTGGATCATGCAGATGAGCGGGAACTGATTGTTGGAAGCTGTGGGGGCACGGGAGTGGAATTTACCATGCCGCTTGAACGGGAGCCCGCGGTTCCCCAGGGAATGAGCGGCTATCAGATTCATTTGACGGGCCTGCAGGGCGGACACTCCGGGGAAGACATTCACCGGGGCAGAGGCAACGCAATCCATCTTCTGATGCGACTGCTAGAGGAGGCGGACTTGCCGGTTGTCTCTATCACCGGCGGCACCAACCGATTGGCCATTCCGCGGGAAGCGGAGGCGGTCCTTTTGGCAGAGAACCGCAGGGACGTAGAACAACAGGTCGCTGCTTGGAAAGCGGTCTTCCAAAAGGAATACAGCGGAGCAGCACCAGATCTAAGTCTCACTATTTCGGAGGCGGAATGCATGCCGCCACTGACAGAGGAATCTTTTAGGAACGTGACAGCCGCCATCCGCCTGTATCCCAATGGCATCGTGAACATGAATGGGAATCTGGAAGGGTTGGTAGAAAGTTCCGATAACATCGGCATTATCGAAACGGGAGAGAATCAATTGCGGTTGGTTTCCGAGGTCAGAGGCGCCTATCAGTCAACGGTCAAAGATATTACGAAGACCATTGAGGCACTGGCGCAGCTGTTGAACGCGAAGGTTTCTTATTTCAGTGCCTATGTTCCATGGGAATTTACTGCGGACTCCAGGCTTCGACCTTTGGCCATCGATACCTATCAGGAATTGTTCGGAGAAGGGATGCGGGAGCTGGCAATTCACGCAGGCCTTGAATGCGGATTTTTCGCAGAAAAAAAGCCGGGCATCGATTTGATTTCCATCGGCCCAGATTGCCAGTATTTTCATTCCCCACAGGAACGGGTCAGAGCAGAATCCATAGAGCATTTTTATGAGCTATTAAAAGCGATTCTGCAAAAGCTATAAACCAAAAACCAAGACCGCTTCCGGATGTATCCGGAAGCGGTCTCTTAAAGTCATTCTGTAAAGAGAGGCGTTGAGTAGTATCGGTCTCCGCTATCTGGCAATAGTGCAACGATGGTTTTGCCTTTGTTGGCAGGATTCTTGGCGTATTCAATGGCTGCATGGAGCGCAGCACCGGAAGAAATGCCAACGGAAATGCCTTCGGTTTTGGCCAGATATTTGGCAGCTGCAAAGGCTGCGTCATTGGTGGCACGGAACACTTCGTCGTAGACGGCAGTATTCAGAACATCCGGTACAAATCCCGCGCCGATTCCCTGAATCTTATGGGAGCCGGCTTTCCCTTCGGAGAGGACAGGGGAGTCATCCGGTTCCAGGGCAACGACTTTGACATCTGGTTTCTGTTCTTTCAGATATTCGCCCGTACCGGTAACGGTACCGCCCGTTCCCACGCCGGCGATGAAAATGTCTACTGCGCCGTCTGTATCTCTCCAGATTTCCGGACCGGTCGTTTCCTTGTGAATCTTAGGGTTGGCAGGGTTTACGAACTGCCCCGGGATGAATCCGCCTGGAATTTCCTTTGCCAGTTCTTCGGCTTTTGCGATGGCACCCTTCATACCTTTGGCACCTTCTGTAAGAACGATCTCAGCGCCGTAGGCTTTGAGGATATTCCGCCGTTCCACACTCATGGTCTCCGGCATGGTCAGGATGGCGCGATAGCCCTTGGCTGCAGCGATGGCTGCCAGACCAATGCCTGTATTGCCGGAGGTAGGCTCGATGATTACAGAGCCTTCTTTCAAAATGCCACTGGCTTCAGCGTCCTCAATCATGGATTTTGCGATACGATCCTTCACGCTGCCAGCTGGGTTGAAGTATTCCAGCTTTACGAGAAGCGTTGCTTCAAGATTTAGTTCTTTTTCAATGTTGATCAGTTCGACGAGTGGAGTGTTTCCAATCAGTTCCAATGTTCCTTTGTATATGTTTGCCATAATCAATACCTTCTTTCTTCTTTTCTATTTAGCTGCCGCAAATCCTTTTTCAAGATCTGCGATAATGTCGTCAATGTGTTCCGTTCCGATGGACAGTCGAATCGTTCCCGGATAAATGCCCTGATCGGCAAGTTCTTCCTCCGTAAGCTGGGAATGGGTTGTCGTTGCAGGGTGGATGACGAGACTCTTTACGTCCGCCACGTTTGCCAGCAGGGAGAAGAGTTCCAGTCCATCGATGAACTTCCATGCTTCTTCTTTGCCGCCTTTGATTTCAAAGGTGAAGATCGAGCCACCGCCATTCGGGAAGTACTTCTCATAAAGCGCGTGGTCCGGATGATCCGGCAGGGAAGGGTGGTTTACTTTCACAACCTGCGGGTGCGCCGTCAGATAATCGATGATTTTTTTCGTGTTTTCCGCATGACGTTCCAACCGGAGGGACAGTGTCTCAATTCCCTGCAGCAGCAGGAACGCGCTGAACGGTGACAGGACCGCGCCCGTATCCCGGAGAAGAATGGCACGGATGTATGTTACAAAGGCCGCAGGGCCGACGGCGTCGTAAAAAGATACGCCGTGATAGCTCGGGTTTGGATCGGCAATGTTGCCGAATTTGCCACTGGCCTTCCAGTTGAATTTGCCGGATTCTACGATGATTCCGCCAAGGGTCGTTCCATGCCCGCCCAGGAATTTCGTGGCCGAGTGGATGACAATGTCCGCGCCGTGGTCGATTGGCCGGATCAAATACGGCGTTCCAAAGGTGTTGTCGATGACCAGCGGCAGACCATGCTTGTGAGCAATCTCTGCGATTGCGTCAATGTCCGGAATGTCGCTGTTTGGATTGCCGAGGGTCTCTAAGAAAATGGCACGGGTGTTATCCTGTATAGCATCTTCCACTTCCGCCAGATTGTGCGCATCTACGAAGCTGGTTTGGATGCCGTACTGCGGGAGGGTGTGTTCCAGCAAATTGAAGGTTCCTCCATAAATGGTCTTTTGGGCAACGATGTGGCCGCCGTTTGCGGCCAGTGCCTGTATCGCGTAAGTGATCGCTGCCGCACCGGAAGCCAGTGCCAAAGCAGCACTGCCGCCTTCCAGAGCTGCCACACGCTGTTCCAGCACGTCCTGGGTTGAGTTGGTGAGTCTGCCGTAAATGTTGCCCGGATCAGCTAAACCAAACCGGTCTGCGGCATGCTGTGCGTTATGAAATACGTATGCGGTCGTCGCATAGATTGGAACGGCTCTCGCGTCTGTTGCCGGATCGGCCTGTTCCTGTCCTACATGAAGTTGTAATGTTTCAAATCTGTAATCGCTCATTTTATCCATTCCTTTTCTGCCTTTGCATAAAAAAATTGCCTGAGGTTATACTCCCGGGCAATATGATGGAAATGATTTATTTTGTAAACCCTTTTTAAGACGCACGCAAAGGCTGCTGCGCGTCTCCCATCATACTACATGCCCGGGAGTCCGGCATCAGACAACACATCCAGTACATCATGTTCTTGGTTTCGATGATTTTCATTGCTTGCGCCTCCTTTCGTTCAGAATGTTTTCCTTTTGGATGAGGCTATATTAACACTATTAACCTACTATGTCAATAGGTAATTTATATTTTTTTTCATTGATTCACCCTTTAATCTGGTAGTAGAATAGGTAATAAAACCATTGGAGGTCTGACATGATTTCGACGAAAGGACGTTATGCGTTGCGCGTTATGATCGATTTGGCGCAACATGATGGAGAAGGGAATATTCCTCTTAAAGACATCGCAGACCGGCAGGATATTTCTAAAAAATATCTTGAGATCATCGTGAAAGAACTGGTAAAAGGCGGTCTGATCAGTGGTGTTAGCGGGAAAGGCGGCGGCTATCGCCTTTGCAGAAAACCAGACGAATATACAGCGGGAGAAATTCTGGAACTCATGGAAGGGACCCTGGCGCCGGTTGCTTGTCTTGAAAAGGGCGCGGCGGCTTGTCCCCGTGCCGACCAGTGCCGTACGCTTCCTATGTGGAAAGAGTACGACACAATGATGCATGACTTTTTCTTCAGCAAAAAACTGAGCGATTTATTGTAATGAGGAGGCAATGATGAAACACGATTTTACAAGTATATTAGATAGAACCGGGATGGACGCCATTGCGGTCGCGCCTTGGGAAGATCCTTACGGAATCGCGCCACAAGGGGAAATCAAAGATGGGTTTGATTTGATTCCTATGTGGGTAGCGGACATGAATTTTCCGACGGCACCGACCATTTGCGAGGCGGTGATCCAGCGGGCGAAGCACCCGGCGTTTGGATATTTTTCTCCGAGAAAAGAGTACTACAGCAGCATCATTCGCTGGCAAAAGACGAGGAACAACGTGCAGGGTCTTGAACCAAGGCACATCGGATATCAGAACGGCGTGCTTGGAGGCGTACTCAGTGCACTGGCCGTTCTCTGCTCGGCCGGAGATCATGTACTCGTCCATGCTCCCACCTATGTGGGCTTTCTCGAGGAAGTCGGAGAAGCGGGATATCATCTGATCGGCAGCGAGCTTGTGAAAGATCAGGACGGGATCTGGAGAATGGATTATGAGGATATGGAGCGAAAAATCAAGAAATACAAGATCCACACGATGATATTCTGCTCCCCGCACAACCCGACCGGACGCGTATGGGAGCGGGAAGAACTGGAACAGGCCTTTGAAATATTTAAGCGAAACGATGTGTTTGTGATCTCGGACGAAATTTGGTCCGATCTGACGCTGGAAGGGAGCACCCATATTCCGCTGCAGTCCGTATCCGAGGATGCCAGAAACAGAACCGTCGCTTTTTATGCGCCGTCAAAGACCTTTAACCTGGCAGGCCTGATTGGCAGCTATCATATTATATACAACGATTATCTCCGGGCGAGAATCAAACGTCAGTCTGCACTTCCCGCCTATAATTCTATGAATGTTTTGTCCATGCATGCACTCATTGGAGCATACAAGCAAGAGGGCATGGAATGGGTTGATGAACTTCGAGGTGTGCTCACTGGAAATGTGGATTACGCATGTGATTTTATCTGGAATCATTTTAAGGGCGTGGATGTTTCAAAACCGCAGGGGACGTACATGCTCCTGCTGGACTGCGGGGAGTGGCTCAGGGAGCATCATAAAACCATCGATGAGCTTTTGCTTGCAGGTGTGGAAGTCGGGGTTTTGTGGCAGGATGGAAGACAGTTCAACCGGCCGGATTCCATTCGCATGAATCTGGCGCTGCCACTGACAAGGGTCAAAGAGGCCTTTGACCGATTGGAGAAGTACGCCTTTGTAGATTGAGGTTTTGTAGATTGAGGTTTCGACGACGAATGAATGGAGGAGGTCGCGATGAAGGACTTAAAAGACACCTGCCGCATCGCTTTGGTGCAGGCGGAACCTGTTTTATTCGATAAGGACGCTTGCTTGCAAAAGGCACTGGAACAGATTCAGCAAGCAGTAGATAAGGATCCGGCTGGTCCCGGGAAGGTCGAGCTGATTGTCTTTCCGGAGCTGTTTATTCCCGGGTATCCCATCGGGATGAATTTTGGTTTCAGCATGGGCAAACGAAGCGAGCCGGGAAGGCGCGATTGGAAGCGGTATTATGACGCGTCGATCGTGGCCGGCGGAGACGAATTTGATGCCCTTTGCGAAGCTGCAAAAGCCGCAAAGGCCTATGTCAGCATTGGGTTTTCGGAGCGGGATGCAGTAAAAGGGACGTTGTATAACAGTAATGCGATCTTTACGCCGGAAGGAACCTACAGCGTCCACAGAAAGCTGAAACCGACCGGCTCGGAACGCCTTGTCTGGGGCGATGCGGACCGGGACTTTTTCCCGGTTGTCGACACGCCATGGGGGCCTATGGGAAGCCTGATTTGTTGGGAGAGTTACATGCCCCTTGCGCGGGTCGCTCTGTATCAGAAGGGCATTACCATATACATTTCTCCAAATACCAACGATAATCCGGAGTGGCAGGCAACGATTCAGCATATCGCCATCGAAGGGAAATGCTACTTCATCAACAGCGACATGATTGTCAGGAAGTCTTCTTATCCGACGGATCTGGAAACGAAATCCGATCTTCAAAAGCTGCCGGACATGATTTGCCGGGGAGGAAGCTGTATCATAGATCCGTTCGGACATTATCTGACGGACCCGGTTTGGGATGAAGAAACCATCATCTATGCAGATCTGGACATGCAGCTTCCGGCATCCTGCAAGATGGAACACGATGCCGTCGGCCATTATGCCAGACCGGACGTATTGGAATTGATCGTGCACGAATAGTCAGCAGAGAATAAAAAAACTGCCGCGTCAGCTGTAAACAGATTGCAGCCGGCTGCGGCAGTATTTTGTTTTTTGGAATCAATTTCTTTTGCTTCAGAAACCGGGATTCTTAGTTCCAGAAATCCGTTTTCTGCTTCAGACCAATGCTGGAAGCCTTGAAGATAGGGTTGAGACCCTGAGCCTTTTGTGCCTTGTAATCGTTGAGACACTTGAAGGCGACGCCACCGAGAATCAGGATCGATGGAACGTTTGTGATAACCATGAGCCCCTGCATCATGTCCGCAATATCCCATACCAGTCCTGCAGAAGCAACGGCTCCCAGGAATACGAGGATCGCAGCGATAATACGCATTATAACCAGTTCAATGTGGGATGCTTCTCTTCCGATGATGAATTCATAGCAGCCTTCACAGTAGGAGTAGTTCCCAATCAGTGTGGTGAAGGCGAAGAAGCACATGGCAATGGCAATGAATGCCGGTCCGAATCCCCCAAATACGGAAGCCAGTGAATCCTGAACATAGCCTGCCGCATCCGGTCCTTCAGCCAGATTGTACGCCGCGGAGTCGACCTTGGTGGACAGACACATGAATGCTGTTGCAGTACAGATCAGCATCGTGTCGATAAATACGGAAAGCATCTGTACCAGACCCTGCTTCGCCGGATGTGAAATATCCGCTCTGGCGGCAGCGTTTGGCGCAGAACCCATACCGGCTTCATTGGAGTACAGGCCTCTCTTTACACCGTACATAATGCAGGAACCTGCAAATCCTCCAAAGATCGCTTCGAAATCAAAGGCACTCTGGAAGATCATTCCGAACATGTGTCCCAGATTAGGAATGTTGATAGCCAGAACGATCAGGGATACTAGAACGTACATGATGCCCATGATTGGAACCAGTACTTCCGTAACATGGATCAGTCTCTTTGCGCCGCCAAGAACGATGATGGCGAACAGAACGCAGAGAATGACGCCGATGATGAACGGAGTTGTTTTCTCATGATAGAAGTTGAATGCAGCGAAGGTGGACTGCAGGTTGTAGGATGCCAGCATGTTATATCCAACCATGTAGGTAAAGATGATCAGAATGGAGAATATAACGCCGAGCCATCTCTGTCCCAGAGCATCTCTCATATAGAACGCCGGACCACCCTTGGAACCGCCTTCGTCATCGACTTTTTTATAGATCTGTGCCAGCGTGGATTCCACAAAGGCAGAGGCGCCGCCAAAGAATGCAGTCACCCACATCCAGAAAATCGCTCCCGGGCCGCCGCAGACGATGGCCGTCGAAACACCGATGATGTTTCCGGTACCAACTCTGGAAGCCGTCGATACCATCAAGGCACCAAAGGATGAGATCCCGCCTTCGTGTGGCTTTTCCATAATAACGGAACAGGCCTCTTTGAACATGCCGATCTGCATGAATTTGCAACGGAAGGTCAGATAAATCCCTCCGGCAATGAGAATCAGCGGAACAACAAAAGGCTGATATAAAATGTTGCTGATTGCCAAAACAAAATTGTCAATAACAGTCATAATGATATTTCCTCCCTTAAATAGTACGTGAACATACTATCAAATAAACAACTTAAAGTAAAATACTATTTTTGTGCAATCATGTGGTTCAAGGTGAAGGCCTGGATTCCAGCAAAGGCAATGCCCATGATCACGCAGCGGATCCCGTAGGTATATAGGCCAAGCAAAAGCACCAGGATGTTGATGGCATACATGGCGTAGGCGATGGGAATCTTTTCGTTTTTGGTGTGCAGGATCAGGGCGATGGTATCCATGCCAACAGCAGTGGCGTTGTTGCTGAGACATAAATAGTAGCCGGTGCCGACGACGACGGCCGCAAGAATCAGTTCGATGGCAGTGCCGATGGGAAGAACCGGATTGTCTCCAAACTGACCGAACCGCAAAAGCCCATCAAATACAACTTGAGGAGTAATGTAGGTAAACAGGTTGAAGGCTCCTACGCCGCCAATGCAGCTAAAAAGGCTGGCAATGAAAACATCCCGCCCCAAAAAGACGGCGCACAAAACCGCCAGAATGATGGTGACGATCGTGACCCAAGCATTGACCGGCAGGGCCTCTGTAAAGGGGAGCCGGCTCAGAATCATACTGAAGCTGGTCACGCCGCCATTTATGATCCCATAGGGAACCGTAACGAGAACATAGGTGACGTTCACGAGAACGATCCCAAGGGTAATCAATGAATATCTTAGTAGGTAATTTGACATGAAGTGATTATAACATATCTCTTGGTTGGTGTGCTTTTTGTTACAATTGCGAAAAAAAGGATTGCCATTTTCTTCCAGTTGTGATAGTATCCTGTTGAAAGGAAATTTATGGTAATGATACCATTTTATTCAAGCGATGAAGCCAGAGAGAACATTGCGGAAATCCGGTCCAGGCTGGCAGCCTTTTCCGAAGACATCAACGATGAAGTCGCACTGGTGGAAATCGAAAAATACGTATTTTCAAAAGCACGCTCGGATTCCTGTAGTTACATAGATAATCATAAGCTCATTCAGAAGATCTTCTTTGCCCTTCGAAAGGAGATGGATATCCTGCAGCCGCTGATCGATGATCGGACGATCTCCGAAATCATGGTGAACGGGAAGGATGACATTTTCGTCGAACGGGAGGGACGCATCGAACGGGTTTCCCTGTCTTTCGATACCACAGAAGATCTGGAGGAGCTGATTCGGAGGATTTCTGCCAGAGTGCATCGCGAAATCAATGAATTGAATCCCATCGTCGATGCCAGACTCAGTGATGGATCCAGAGTCAATGCAGTTTACAGGAACATTGCGCTAAATGGACCGATCCTTACCATACGAAAATTTCCGGAAAAGGTTATGACCATCCATGACCTTATAGGCAATGAGACGATAGCAGAGAAAGCGGCGCGTTTGCTCAACGTACTCGTGTTTACTGGTTATAACATATTCATATCGGGCGGGACTTCCAGTGGCAAAACCACCTTGCTGAATGTTCTGGCACAAATGATTCCCCACGATGAAAGAGTTGTAGTAATCGAAGACTCCGCGGAGCTCCAGATCAATCAGGTCGAAAACATTGTAAGAATGGAATGCAGGAACGCAAATGTTCAAGGAAAAGGGGCCGTGGATATGGCCCAGCTCGTCAAGGCCAGTCTCAGAATGCGACCGGATCGGATCATTATTGGGGAGGTCCGTGGAGGAGAAGTGTTCGATATGATCAACGCAATGAATACCGGACATTCAGGAAGCTTGAGCACAGGACATGCAAACAGCATTTCCGGTATGATCAAGCGACTGGAATCCATGTTCATGCAGGCGGTGGACTTTCCGGTGGAAGCAATTCGAAGTCAAATCTCGGAAGGCATCGATGTGATTGTGCATATGAGCAGAATGAAAACGGGTAACCGTAAGGTCGTTGAGATTGCGGAAATAGACCGCGTCGAGAGAGGCGTGATCGTTACAAATCAGATCTATACCAGCGAAACAGGGATGACGGGCAATCCGATTATCCACAGAGAAAAGCTGGAAACTATGAATGGGAGAACCGGTGAAGAAGCCGGGAAAATCGCAGATGATATACGATTACTCAATTTATGAATTATCACAGAAGGAGAAAACAGCCTTCTATTTGGTGGGTTACTGCTGCATCGCCTTGACCGTGTTTCTGTTTTATCACAGCCTGATACTGTCTGTGGCTTCCGGGGTGCTCATAAAGTTTGTACAGCCCTTTTATGAGAAGTTCATGGCGAGAAAACGGATGCAGGAACTGGAATTGCAGTTCAAAGATATGCTCTATTGCATTTCCGCTTCCGTTGCGGCCGGAAGACAGATGCAGGAAGCGCTTGTAGAGGCGGAAGAAAACATGTCCGTCATGTATGACGCAGGAAAACCGATTATGGTCGAATTGTCACATATGCGCAAATGTATCCTCGAAAACAACGAAAGCGATAAAACATTGCTTGAGGATTTTGCGCGCAGAACCAAGAGCGAAGATGTGAACAATTTCGTGCAAGTATATGTAACGTGCAGGAGTATGGGAGGAGATCTGGAAAAAATCATTGCAAGGACTTCGACCATACTGACCGATAAAATGAACATTGAACGAGAAATTCGTGCCCTGACTGCCCAGAAAAAACTTGAAGGACGTATCATTGCACTGATGCCTCTGGCAATGCTGCTTTCCCTGAATATCGTCTCACAAACATATATTTCTCCTCTATATACGACCCTGACCGGACGACTGGTCATGACCGGGTGTCTGGCCATGGCAGTATACGGAATCTGGCTCATGGAGAAGTTTTCAACGATTGAATTATGAATAGCAAAGTATTAGATAGCCCGTTGCTCAGGAAAATGCTGATCGTGCTGTTGGCAGGACTCCTTTTGATCCTATGTGATTATGCCATGAGTGCCAGGGACAGTCATATGATTTACAAAAATCAAAATGGAGACATTGTGCTTCTGAGGCCGGATGAGGGAGAAACCCCGGAGCACATCAGCCTGAAAGCCGGTGTAAGAGAAGGGAAAACAAAATATGAAAAGAAATATGAAATAACCATTGATCCCTATGCGGAAGAATCTGCCGGAGGATCAGGGGAACAGACTTCTGAGAAGGACTCCCAGGATTTATCATCTGAGGAAGTTATCGCATATGAACTGCGAAGTGCCGTTTCAGGAGTGAACGACGATATTTCCGCCCGAAAGGTCATATTACCTTCCTACCTTTCGAATGGCGAGAAAATATACTGGAGTACCGAACCCAAAAGAAACACTATTCCAATTTTGATCATCACTTTCACTCTTTGTTTCTTTCTTTATAGAAGCAGATTGACACCTATTAAGAAAACACAAAAGTTACGAAGCGACTCAATTACCAGACGGCTTCCTGAATTTATTAACAAATTGGTACTCCTCTTGAATGCAGGTCTCGTCCTCAGCGCGGCTTTTGAAAAGTCCGTTGAGGAGAGTCTGGATTCGCAGGAAGGTAAAAACGATTATTTTTATGAAAAGATGCAGGGAATATACCTGAATATCAAAGAAACCAACAGTCCGTTAAATACGGAGTTCAGAGCTTTTGCAAAAGAATCCGGACACAATGGACTGATGCGTATCAGCAATATTCTAAGTGACAATATCAATAAAGGTGTAGAACTTACCGACAAACTCCAGCTGGAAAGTGAAGTGCTGTGGATCAACAGGAAGAGGGACTGTGAAGAGCGGGGGAGAATATCGGAAACCAAATTGACGGTTCCCTTAACCTTGTTCCTCCTGGTTCTGGTTATTATAACGGTAAGCCCTGCATTGCTGGAATTATAAGAAACGAGGTTACAATGAATTATATGAAACAATGGTGCCGCAGCAAAAGCGGCATGGAGCTGGTCCAGGTGGCGATTCTGGTTGCAATCGCAGTCGCCATAGGGTTGATCTTTAAGACACAAATCACCGATTTTGTTAACGAAACCTTCAAAGGACTGGATAAATTCAACTGATGCATTCAAAGCGCGGAACCTACCTGATCGAAGCATCTGTAATTTTGCCGATGATCATACTTACCCTGATTACAGTCATACTGATTGTAATGTACTACTATGACGGATCCGTTTCACAAAGCGGGATGCACCGCATTCTGCGACTGGAAACGGACGCGGTTACAGGGAAGACTCGCGTAATGGAGGAACGCTCTCCGGCAGAACAAGGCGGTGCACCAATGAATGGGGACATTTCTTTCGAGTACAGTCGGAAAAAGATTTCCGGCCATAAAGAAATCCATATGATCCATGAGGGTTTGCTCAGACAAGAGGAGGGCACGCAACTAAATAGCTCTGTTTATATTACGAATGGTACCAGGTATGTTCTCAGGAGGCAGAAAATTGGGGAAATTATTCAAGACTAAAAAAGGCAGCTCAGCAGTGTTCCTCTGTGTAATACTTTCGGGTTTGATGTCTATCTCACTCGTCATGATCTATGCCGCGCATAATCAGGCGGTTGGCAGTTTTGCAGACAGTGTCTTTAGGCTGGCCGGTGATTCGGTCATGTCAGAATTCGATTCTTATGTGCAGCAGGAATATGGGCTATTCCTCCTCCAGGGAAATGATGCGCAGCTTTCTAGGAAATTCCGAAACTACACATCATATTCCCTGGGTGCATTAAAAGGTGTAAATATAGAAAGCAGCCAAATCTCCGCAGGCAGGTTCAACGTCATCGATGTTGGAAATGTGGAGGAACAAATCATCCAATATGTAAAAACGGTTGGCCTTGCAGATGCGATCAAAGAACGACCGGTGGAGACAGACCGGACCAAACACACATTGCGACACGGTCCAACCATCGTATCTCTGCCTTCAAGACAGATTCCGGATAAAGGCATCGTCCAAAAGGCAGAGGCGGCTGCTTCGAGTGTCAAAAACCCGTCTCGGGTATTCAAAAAAGGAACGCGAAGCTATATGCTGGACAGCTATATACTGACCCATTTTAATTCGGATACGACCATGCCTGCAGAAAACCACTTTTTCAACAATGAGGTGGAATATCTTCTGGCAGGAAAATTGTCCGATGAAGACAACATCCGCCGGACTGATCTGGCCTTAAAGGCGATTCGTTTTCCAGCGAATCTGGCCCATATTTATTCCGATCCGGAAAAGTGGGCGGCCGTTACCGCAGCAGCGGAGACGATTACACCGGGATTACTGGGAACGGTGACCCAAACCGGAATCGCTGCGGCTTGGGCCACGGCAGAATCCTTTAATGACGCCAAGCTTTTGCATGCCGGATACAAGGTACCGATTGTAAAGGATGCATCTTCCTGGGCGGTGGATATGGACGGACTATTGAAGAAAAAAACCGACAAGCTGATCAAACCGGATGTCAACAAAGGTGAAGTGTATCAGGATTATCTCAGGATTCTATTGTTTATCGAAGATCACGACATAAAAACAGCCCGCATCCTTGATTTGATCCAAATCAATATGAGAAAGAATTATGATTCTGATTTTTTGATTTCGGAATGCTCTTATGGGATTTCTATGGACTCGGTCATCAACGGAACACATTACTCCTATGACAAAAAGTATTAACAGAAAAGGTTTTTATACTCTGGAAGCAGCCATTTTCCTGCCTTTTGTGATTCTGGCTGTTCTATCCGTGGGATATTTCATAAAGCTTGATTCCGTTTGGGAGAACGTGATGCATTGTGCCATTGACGAAAGCGCGTACTCCGCATCCAGAGCTTATGGGAGCATTTCTGAACTGGACTCGATCCCGCGGATCAAAAAGAGGATTTTAAGAGAGAACGATCCTTTGGATTCTCTGAAAATCACTGGCGTTGCGGATCATTATTCCGATGGTCTTTGCAATGAATTGACCAAATATACGGTGAAGGCGAACATGAGCATCGTGCTCCCGGCGGGGTTCGACCGGAACATGGAGTTCAAAGGAAAAGTGAAATACCGCGGATTCAAGGGACTTCAATACGAACCCCATGGCATGGGAACCGAGGGCCTGGAAAGCGAAGAACCGGAAGACCCGGTCTGGATTTTTCCTCAGTCTGGTGAAAAGTATCACAGCCAGTCCTGTACCTATGTGAAGGCTTCGGTGAAAAGCTGCATACTGACCAGTCGCTTGAAGCGGCAATATAAGGCATGTGAGATGTGCGATTCAGGAAAACTTGAACCAGGCAGTATCGTTTTTTGTTTTGGCGGAGAAGATACCGCCTACCACCGGGGAAACTGCCGGAGCATCAAACGGCACACGGCGGTCATAGACCGGTCGGAAGCCGAAGAAAAAGGCTACACGCCTTGCAGCAAGTGCGGCGGGACGTAGTGAATCAGCAGGGGACATATATACATGGAAAAGAAATAAAGGGGATTTCATATGTGGGAAGATGAATATAAAATCACGTTTCAGGAAAATGCAATACACGATTACGAGCGAATCATGCTCACATCGGGAGAGTGTGACTATCTGATTCCGATGGTCTTCATTGGAGAAAACGGAAAGGAAACGGCTTACTATAACTGCAGCGGATTTGCGGCCCTGGACACTTACAGCATCGAAAAAACAGACGATGCATTGTTCGTATTGGAAAAGGTACTTCTTATTTTGGGACATGTTGCGGAGTATCTGATTACTCCTGCGAAAGTGACGCTAAGCAGCAAGACCATTTTTTACCGGCAGGAATCCGGAGAAATAAAAATCGCCTACGTTCCGATTACCGGTGAGAATATCAGTCTCCGGCGCAATCTTTTGAAGTTTATTTCACAGTTAAAAACGGAAATCAAAGACGAACACGTCGGTTATCTGGATCAAATCGCCAGGTCGATCCATTACGGCCACTACCGCATTCATGACATCGTTAGTCAGACTGGTCAGCTGCGACGTGAGCTCTATTCGAAAACCAACGCTTCTTCGTGAAGAAATAGCAGGCTGGAACCAGATACATATAGAACGCCCACGGCAATGCGCCGATGCCGACGCCCATAAAGGTCAAAGGCACAGAGCAGGCAATGCACCACGGGATCAGACCAACGATGATGATAACGGTGTTTTCCATATCAATGGCCAGTTCCTGTCTGGAACCGCCGGTGTTCAGATAGGGTTTCATCAGCAGGTCGTTGCACATTAGGGTTGCGATCGTTTGATTGCAGAATATGCAGCAGGTCGCTGCGCTGACAAGGAAGGTGACCGCCAGTCTTCCAACCTTGGTACAGCTTTTTTCGATGAGATCCAGCAGGCTCTTTAGCATTTCCGTACGGTTGAAAATGCCGGAGTAAGCGCAGGAAATGACGAGGATCGCGGCGATTTCAAGCATGGAGCACAAACCGCCACCATTTAGAATCGTTCCCAGTCCCGTTCCCGTAGTGTGATACCCGAAAAATAGTATGCGTACAATCTCAAGAAATGCAACGTGCTCGACGAAGAAGGCGACGGCAACACTGGTTAGGATACTTGCTGTAATGGAAAGAATCACGCCCACTTTCAGAAGTGGGAGCAAGAGCATTACTGCAGCAGGTAAAAAGCTCCATGGGGAAAGGGTGAAGGCGCTTTCAAACTCATGAACAATGGCTGAGTCTACATGACTGATGGGATTCATATAAGAAACGATGGCATAAATGATCGTGGTAATCGTAAAGGGAAGGGCAGCGGATTTGAACATGAGCTTTACGTTGACCATGATATCCGTTTTCGTGATCCCGGCCACCATATTGGCACTGGACGATACCGGGGATCCCCGGTCACCAAAATAGATCCCGGACATTACCACTCCGGCAGTGATCAGCGGGTCCACGCCGCCGCTTCTTGCAAGGGCCATAAAGATAACACCCAGAGTTCCGGCAACACCGAACGATGTCCCCAGCGCATAGCTGAGAAGACAGGAAAGCAGGAATGCAATTAACAAAAAGGCAGGTGGAACGATGACTTTGATTCCGTAGTAAACGAATACGGTGATCGTTCCGGAAATTCTCCATGCGGCGGTGATGAAACCGATGATCAGCATGACTTCAATGACAACCAGAGAATCTTTGATGGAACCCCAACTCCACTTGGACAGTTCCAAAAGTCCTTTGCCGTATCCGATACCGGATTTCTTGAGGACATACAGCCCCAGCAGGGTGAATAGAATCAACCCAAAGAGAAGGGGCAGAATCATGGACAGCCCCAACGCAATGGCGGTGATCATACCGGCAATGAATAGAACGAATACGATAATCAGGCCCATGGACTACCTCACTTTGAACGTGACATCCAGATCTTCTGCAATTTTTCTGCACTGTTCGATGGCACTATAAGTAATGCTTCCGCCAACGACGGAGACAGCAACATTCGGAACGTGTTTTTTGACATTTTTGATGTAGGTGAGGATTGCATCGTAGGACTGAATGCCAAAGCGCGGGTGACAAAGGCGATCGTAACTCTCTGCATCGGCCTCGTTCAGGCTGATGGAAACGGAATCAATGATGCCGTCCAGCCAAGCCGTCGTGTCTTCTCCCCAAATGAGATCTGCCAGACCATTCGTGTTAATTCGAATCGGTTTGCCGTAAGCAGCCTTGATATGTTTTGCAAGTTCCAAAAGCTCCGGCAGCCGTTCGGTAGGTTCGCCGTATCCGCAGAAAACAACTTCGTCATAGTTGCTCAGTTTCCATTTTCGCAGTTCTGCTTTGACTTCTTCCACATCCGGATCCCGGTCCAGAACCAGAGAATCCGCATTGCCCAGACTGTCTGTGAAATTCCGAATGCAGAATTCGCAGCGGTTGGTGCATTTGTTGGTAAGATTGATGTATAGTCCGCCAAAATAATCGTAGACGATTGACATGAGCATTCCTCCTTTTTCAGCACTTTTTCCATTATGAATGATTGGTTCCCCGATTTCAAGGGGCAGAGTGCACGCCAAAAGCCAAAAGCTTGTTCCATGAACCATTTTATGCTATGATTACCCGTGTATTTCCACGATAAGAATGGAGGAAAAAAGCAGGGTCATGGAGAAACTGTTCAAATTAAAAGAAAATAATACAACCGTTAAAACGGAACTGGCTGCCGGACTGACGACATTTATGACCATGGCGTACATTCTGGCAATCAACCCATCGATTTTGGGCGCAGCAGGAATCAACTCCAATGCAGTGCTGATCGCAACGTGTCTGGCATCGGTCATCGGATGCTTTTGCATGGGATTTATGGCGAATCTGCCATTTGCGTTATCCGCCGGTATGGGGTTGAATGCATTTTTGGCCTATACGGTCGTTGGCATTATGGGCGTTGCCTGGGAAACGGCGTTGATGGCTGTTTTCATAGAGGGCGTGATTTTCATACTCCTGTCACTGACGAGTGTACGAGAAGCCATATTCAATGCCATACCGCTTCCGCTTAAAACCGGAGTTTCAGTAGGGATCGGGCTGTTTATTGCGTTCATCGGTCTTCAAAACGCAGGCCTTTGCGTGGATTCCTCTACACTGGTAACGATTGTTGATTTTAGAGAAAGCTTTTCGACCGCAGGAATCTGTGCGCTGCTGGCGCTGATCGGCCTTTTCATTACAGCGGTTTTGTACATTCGTGAAATCAAGGGGTCTATCCTCATCGGAATCGTGGTCACATGGATTTTGGGAATGATTTGTCAATTGATCGGCATCTATGTTCCGGATCCGGATAACGGCGCCTTTAGCCTTTTCCCGACTGCGATCATCAGTTTTGACTTTTCTGATTTGGGACTTACTTTTGGTAAGTGTTTTACCCATGGACTGGCCGGGACCAGCATTTTTAACTTTATCGCAATCGTTTTTTCATTTCTGTTCGTGGATATGTTTGACACTATAGGAACGTTGATCGGTGTCAGCACAAAGGCAGGAATGCTGGATAAGGACGGTCATCTGCCTGCCATCCGGCCGGCACTTCTTTCTGATGCGATCGCGACTACATGCGGCGCTGTGTTAGGGACGTCGACGACGACGACTTTTGTTGAATCTTCAGCTGGGGTTGCCATTGGAGGCCGCACAGGGCTTACGGCAATCACGACCGGTTGCTTATTTGCCTTGTCCACACTGTTTTCACCGCTGTTTACTGCGATTCCAGCCTTCGCAACAGCTCCGGCCCTGATGATGGTTGGATTCCTCATGTTTGAGGGGATCAAAGAGTTCACCTTCAGCAAAGAAACCTTAACCGATTCCATTCCAGCATATCTCTGCATTATCGCAATGCCGCTCTTTTACAGCATTTCAGAGGGAATCGCCATCGGCTGTATTTCCTTTGTTCTGATCAAACTGTTCTGCGGAAAGAAAGAAGATATTACAGTACTGATGTACATCCTCGCAGCACTCTTTGCATGCAAATACATTTTCCTGTAATCCTGGAATTGTAAGACAATGTAACGGAACCAATGAGCCGCTTTATGAACCATTCATGGAGCGGCTTTTTGATTGCTTCTGCGGGGGCGTGTCGTGTGGCGGCCGGGTGCGTGTCCTCGCCGCAGGCGGTCAGCCGCGCTCGTTCGCAGAGAATCGAGACCCGGACAAACTCGCTTCGCTCAGGCAGTGTCCGGGCCTGTGCGATTCTCTTTGCTCTCTTCGCTTCAGACCGCATCTGCGTCTGCGGAATGCCCCCGGCCGCCACACGCCCCCCCGCAGAAAACAAAAACCGCTCCATACAGTGTTCAAAAAAACATCGCAGCAGAGGATGGTCTGCTGCGACGTTCTATTAGTTGCAAATTATTGGTTACAATGTTCTTTGACTGTGATGCTTACAGTTCTACCGGGGTAATTGTTTCACCATCCCACCAAGGCTTGTATTCCTTAGCTGGCGCCTGTTCTTCATAGTACGGATCGTCATAGATGATACGTCTTTCGACGGTGATCTCGAGTTCCTTAGCATATTCGAGATATCTGTCATTTGCTTCGTCCGTCAGTTCTGCTGATGAAATGAATCCAGTCTGGTTCAGTTCGTCGTTTACAAAGAGCTTTGTGAACAGGAATCCGCCCTGACCGGTCAGGTACTGTTCACCGGTTACGCCGAATTTTTCAAAGGATTCTACGAAACCAGGAGCAAAGAGGTGAGATTCCACTCTGACATCTTTGCCGTCTTTTTTACCCATGGCTTCACAAACAAATGCGCCAGTATCGGAAACCAGACCTTCATCGATGATTTCCTGTACTTCGTGAGCAAAACGAGGTGGGTGAGGCAGTGCGTTCAGAATCGCGTTGTGCGTATTAACCATCTGTCCATCTACTTCAACCGGTTCTCTCTTAAGCAGTCCCGCTCTGGCTAAAGGCTCTGCGAATTCAATCCCTACGCCGCCATACTTAAAGTATGCGTTCTTACAGCCTTTGAACAGATCGTTGGCTCTCATACCTACGTAGAAAGGTTCATCGTGAGCGTGTTCTACGAATCTTACCGGATATCCAACGTAATCGATGGTTCTTTCGATTGGCATTGAGAATGGCTTTGTGTTAACCATTTTGCCGTCGATCCATGCAACCGGAAGGTCGTCCATGTCAGCCAGCGCAGTAACCGGTGACCACCAGTAAGGCTGGAATCTCTTAGCTTCAACGCCTTCATAAACCATCATGTAAATCGTGTCACATTCGTCGATATCTTTCATGGTGTCTCTGGCAACAACGCACATTGTTCCAGGAGCGGAACCGGTTCCCATGATTCCCAGGATTCCGGCTTCCTTAAATTTTTCATTGTATTCAGTAAGCAGTGTGTACATGCACTTTTCCCAGGTCTCTTTGAAACCTTCCGGTGCAGCAAAGTCCTGATAGTTGCACTTTGCTTCCAGTGCGGCTTCGATGACATTGATACCGAATGCCAGTGGCAGTGCGTTTACAACGAGATCGCATCCTTCAACCAATTTGACAACCTGTTCCTTCTTGGAAGCATCGCAGAAGCAACCTTCAGCCTTCTTCAGTTCTCCGGCAAGTTCCTTCGCAGCAGCTTCGTCGTAGTCAGCGCAGATAATCTTATCAACATTTGGTTCCAGATCCAGTCTCTTTGCAACGGTGGTTCCCTGTGCACCTGTTCCAAGTACTAATACTTTCTTACCCATATAAAAACATCTCCTTTTCATTAAACTAAGTCGGGTTTTAAAGTTCCTCGATTGTTCTACAAAAATTATCTCCCAACTCTCGTCCAAAGGCTATAGCTGTTTTTTATCATTTTGTTGTATTTCTAACTAAAATTTGACTATAACGACCCAAGGGTATATAATTCGCTCATGAACATCGAAACACCTGAACTGAAATACAAAAATGACTTACCTTTTGAAGCGGAATTGTGTCGCATCGGGAAACAAATGCCCCACCGGCACCCAACCGAGCTGGAATTAGTGTACTGCCTGCAGGGTAGTATTCGTCTTATCGCATCGGATCAGGAGCACATTCTCCGGGCAGGGCAGATCCACTCCATCGATTTCTGGGACATCCATTATCTCAATGGGATCAGTGACAATCTGACCCTGATTTTTCACATTGATCTTTCCAAACTCCCAAACTGGGAGGAACTGAAATATGTCTTTTTTGCTTGTGAAAGCAATCACTGCTATCCCTATCAGGAGCAGGCAATGGAGAAAATCAAAGACACCATTCTCTCTCTGACCTATAAATATTTCACAGACAGCAATCTCTCCGCGGATGCGTGCACGGAGCCTTTGCATGAACTGATCGATACGCTGTTTACCTATTTCAACTGGTTCAATTATGAAAACCAGGATGAATACATGAACACCGAACTCTACGAACGGTTCACCAGAGTGATGGTATACATCATTGATAATTACCGGGAAAAGATCACGGTATCCCAGCTGGCAGCCATGGAGCACATCAACAAAAACTATTTTTCTCAATTTATTAGCAAAACGGTATTTTCAAGTTTTAGTAATATGGTAAAATACATACGCTGTTATGAAGCGGAGACGTTGCTTTTGACGACAGACCGCTCGGTATCCGCAATATCCTTTGACTGCGGGTTTAGCGATCCGAAGTATTTCTACTCGGCATTCAAGGAATTGTGGAACATGACGCCGACGGAGGACCGGCAGCGGTATTTGAACCAGTATGAGGAAGCCCTTCATGACAACACTTCTGTGACGTTTCCGCCGCAGAAGGCGGGGGAATTCATTCGGGATTTCATTACGTCATGGCATATTGCAAAGACATTCAAATCGTTTTAGTTTAGCATTTAGTTAGGTGGGAGCAATGGAAATTATTAAAAAGTGGAATTCGATAAGCCTGATTATTAGAATTCTGTGCGGTTTGATCCTGGGCGCGATTTTGGGACTGCTGATTCCAAAAGCAACGGGAATCGCCATTCTGGGGGAATTGTTTGTAGGCGCGCTGAAGGCGGTGGCACCGATCCTTGTTTTGGTACTCGTAGCGTCGTCTCTGGCCAATGCAAAAGGCGGTCATGCTAAAAAATTCCGGACGGTTATCATTTTGTATCTCTTCAGTACGATGACCGCGGCGGTACTGGCAGTCATCATGAATTTTCTGTTCCCGACGCGCATTCCACTGGATGGTATCGTGGCGACCAATGAATACACGGCTCCAAGCGGTATGGCAGAAGTCATTGTCAATCTGCTCAAAAGCATCGTCGCAAATCCTGTGGATGCGGTGCTCAATGCCAATTATATCGGAATCCTTTTCTGGGCGATCATCCTAGGGATTGCCTTAAAGCATGGGAGTGAGGGAACCAAAACCATGCTCAGCGATCTGGCAGACGCCATTTCGAAAATCGTACGGGGAATCATCAGCTGTGCGCCGTTTGGAATTCTGGGTCTTGTGTTCAACTCGGTTTCCACCAGCGGCCTGGACATTTTCAAGACCTATGGGCATCTGGTAGGTGTGCTTGTTTGCACTATGCTGCTGGTTGCGTTTGCGGTCAACCCTCTGATTGTAGGACTTTTACTTCGGCATAATCCGTACCCGCTGATTTGGAAATGCATACGAACCAGCGGTATTACGGCGTTTTTCACGAGAAGTTCGGCCGCGAATATACCCGTTAATATGGAACTGTGTGAGGAACTTGGATTGGATGAGGATATGTATTCCGTATCGATTCCACTGGGTGCAACCATCAACATGAACGGCGCGGCCGTAACGATCACGACGTTCTCCCTGTCGGCCGCTTATACCATGGACGTACATGTTACGCTCATTATGGCCATCGCACTGAGCTTTGTGGCGGCATTTTCTGCTTGCGGCGCATCCGGTGTTGCCGGCGGATCCCTGCTGTTGGTTCCGCTCGGATGCTCCTTGTTCGGCGTTGCTCCGGACGTATCCATGGCAATCGTTGGAGTCGGCTTTATCATCAGCGTCATTCAGGATTCTATGGAAACGGCTTTGAACTCATCCGGCGACGCGATCTTTACAGCAACGGCTGAATTTAGAGAGTGGAAAAAGGAAGGACGTAAACTTCCGCTGTAACTCCAATCGCAGATGCGGCTTTTAACAGGACGAAAAAATGCAACGGTGTGATTTCACAATCCGTTGCATTTTCTTTTTTTGGTGACCCATACTGGACTTGAACCAGTGACCTCTTGGTTGTCACCCAAGCGCTCTCCCAGCTGAGCTAATGGATCCGAACAGATGAAGTTGTCATAATCATTATAACTGATAATTTGGATTTGACAAGGGGTGTGTCAATATATTGACACACCCCGCAGACATCCTTTTGATCCCAAATCTTATTTGGTAATATCGTCGATTTTATCCTTGATTTTATCGTCGATATCAGTCTTGTCCAGAGCTTCCTGAGCCTTTGCCTTGATTTTGTCGTCAATATCTGTCTTTTCTAAAGCATCGTCAGCCTTGTCCTTTAAGTCTTTTGCGCCGGCAATGATTTTGTCATCGATATCAGTCTTATCCAGAGCTTCCTGAGCCTTTGCTTTGATCTTATCATCGATGTCTGTCTTTTCCAGAGCGTCATCTACCTTATCTTTCAGACCTTCCAGTTTATCTTTGAAACCCATTTTCAATCTCCTTTCAAACAATTGATTTAATACTGCTTTTATTATATTGCAAATGGATTTCCAAATCAATTTGGATTCTGATATAATTTTCGATAGCACACAATAGAGAAGGAAGGCAGATTGATACTATGAATATAACCGTATATCTCGGTTCTTATGAAGGAAAGGATGAATCGCTCAAAGCCGCAGTCAGAAAGCTGGGTAAGTGGATCGGCGAAAATGGACATTGTCTGATTTACGGAGGATCCAAAATCGGACTCATGGGGATTCTGGCAGAAAGCGTGATCCGCGCAGGAGGAAAGGCAATCGGCGTAGAACCGGTGTTTTTTGTGGATCAGGTTTTGCAGTACGATGAGCTGACAGAATTGATTGTGACGAAAGATATGTCAGAGCGAAAAGCAAAGATGATCGAATTGGGAGATGCATTCATCGCGCTGCCTGGTGGGACCGGAACGCTGGAGGAAATCAGCGAGATCATGTCAATGGTTTCTTTGGGACACCTGAAAGCGCCTTGCATACTTTACAATCATAAGGGTTATTATTCAGACCTTCAGAAAATGCTGCGGACCATGGTCGAACATGGCTTTTCCACAGAAGAGCGGCAGGAGGGCATTCGTTTCGTTGAGCAAATGGAAGACATCGAAAGGATTTTGTAATCAAAATGGGAGCACAAAAAACAAGAAAGAAAATCAATATCCGATTCCTGTTAGCGATCGTAACGGCATTGCTGATGACAGCGGCCTTTGCAGGATGCGGCTTGGGGGATGGGAGTGGCATCGGAGGCGGAAGTGGCAGCGAAGACTACGCCTACACACCGGAACCGGAAGACTATGCCTATACGGAAGACGGCATTGGATATATTAACAACGTGATCCTTGTCTATTTCGAGGATGGGGTCAGCGACAGTGAAAAAGAAGAAATCGTTGACCAGGCAGACGGAAAAGTCATCGGCCAAATCGATACGCTAAATCAGTATCAGATTCAGGTCGAAACGAAATCCTACGAGGAACTGAGAAACCTTTGCGCATCCATTGAAGCCAGCGAAGCAGTGACGATGGCTGTCGTCGACTACACCATGGAAACCGATATCATGGAAACCTATACCATGGTCTACTATCCGGGGGAAGGCTATTCCGATGATTGGAATGAAGAATCCCCAAACGGCCAGAACTGGGGACAGGAGGCGGTCCACGCGCCACAGGCCTGGGCCTATCGCACGAAGCTGAGTCCCGTCAATGTAGCCGTTGTGGATAACGGATTTGATACCGGTCATGAGGATCTGCAGCAAAACCTGAGCATCGCCTCCGGCCAGGATTCTTCCAATACAGCCATGGATCACGGAACAGAAGTGGCAGGAATCATCGGGGCGGACTTTGACAATGACAAGGGCATTTCGGGCATAGCGCCAAATGCATCCGTCAAAGGGTATCCTCTGGGCACCGGCAACAATGGTTCTGTAACGACCAGCACAACAACGGCCAGTGTCGTCAATGCAGTGAAAGACGGGGCAAAGGTTGTAAACCTGTCCCGCGGCAGCAGCTCGCTCCTGAAATATAACGGCGACCAAAACGCTTTTGACGCTTGGGGTAAAACCGCGTCTTTGGAAGTTTCAAGGCTGATGGATCAGGGATATGACTTTCTGATCGTACAGTCCGCCGGAAATGGGAACCACAGCGGTGTCGGAGTGGATGCGAGATTCAACAACATGTTCTGCAGCATTACAGAACAAAACTGTTATACAGACAAACACAGCTATGCAGAAATCATCGGACACGTAATAGTCGTTGGCAACGCTTACTACAATGGCAGCGGCTTTATGCAGGCGGCTTCTTCGAACGGGGGAGACCGGGTCACCATCTGTGCTCCGGGGCAAGGGATCTACTCGACAAGCGTCGGAGGATATAATACGGCAAGCGGAACGTCTTTAGCAGCGCCATTTGTAAGCGGTACGGCTGCCATGGTCTGGGGCGCGAACCCGTCTCTGAAGGCATCCGACGTGAAAGAGATACTCGTTTCCACGTGCAATGGATATGCTTTGGACGATCCGGATTCGAAAGATGCGGTCGGAGCCTTTGGAATGCTGGACGCCGGTGCAGCGGTTGCAAAGGCTGCAGGTTCGGCACCTACGGAAAGTGAACCAACAGGCAACGCTGCTTCAACCGGACAGGATGCTTTTGTGGCATATCTGAAAAATATCTATGACAAAGCCGATGACTATGCAAATGGATACCCGTACTATTACGAGCGGGAAGCCGATGGTACGCCGAAGCCGGAATACGGGGCAACCACATGGTTCAAGTATGCGGTTGCTGATTTTGATGGCGACGGGGAGAGCGAAATGATCGTATACAACAATACTTACGTTGCAGACTCAAGCTCACCGGGAGTCGACGGGAGCGTCGGCGGATACCATTTCTTCGAGAATACCCCAAGTGATGGGGTAAAGGAAGTCAAAGGCTTCACGGTACTCGGCTCTTTTGCGGAGAGCAAGATTACCTGCTATGACAATGGTCTGATAGATATTGAAAGGACCAATCAGGGAGGAGGCTCCTATATGATCGTGATTGGGTTCGGTGATTCGTTCAAAAGCCTGCTGGGCTCGTTCGCGGATTATAGCGGGGAATATCTATCCTATGAGTTTGGACAAGAGGGCGGCAGCGTAAACCGAAATATATGTTCCGGGTTTGCTGTGGATGACCAGAAAGTGCTGTCCAGTGAAGAGTACCGCAATGAATACGAACAAACCCATACCGGGCGAATCATAAACGTCAGGTTTCTTGATATCAACGAGTCAAACCTGCATTGAAAATATCATCGTCAGGATATATAATTACAATGGAACAATTTCGGAAAAAGAAAGGGGATTAAAATGGCAGAAATAACAATTACGAAGGATAATTTTCAAAAAGAAGTTTTAGAATCAGATATTCCTGTATTGGTTGATTTTTGGGCAGTTTGGTGCGGACCGTGCCAGATGCTGGCGCCAACGATCGAAGAAATCGCAGCCGAGAACGAAGGCAAGATCAAAGTCGGCAAAGTCAACGTAGATGAAGAACAGGAATTGGCAATGAAATTTGGAATCATGAGTATTCCGACAATCATAGTTTTTAAAGACGGTGAAGTAGTAAATAAAACCATGGGTTTCCAGCCAAAAGAAAACCTGATGGCGTTACTGTAACAGGAACCGAATGAATCATGAGCGAGGACAGGATGGAAGAAAAAAAGACAATTGTTACGGATGGGCAGGATCTGGCGGAAAAGGCAGAAGACCTGAAAAAGAACGGCGTTACTGACGTGATTGTAACGGTAAACACATTCAATTACACCAGATATGCAGAGTCCAATGACGGAAAAGAACTGCAGCCGGTTATTGACGGAATTAACAAGGCCATTGGTCTTGGCCTTGGCATCCGACTGGATGTGGCTCTCAAAGAAGGTTTCAACGATGATGAAGTGCTTGATTTTTTGCAGTTGACCCTGCTTCATAAGTACGATGTCGTTTTCCTCCCGACCATGGATTATGAAAGCATCAAGGCCAAGATGCCTGGACTGAGAAAAGTCGAAGGCGATTTTGGCGATGTGGAAATGTATAAGTATGCTGTTGCCAGAGGACGAATCGGTTTTCTCAAAGGCTGATGACACAGGGAGATTATCATGCAATCAGAATTTGTAATAATGAAACATCAGCTTGCGGATCTGTTCAAAGAAAACCGGGATCTGCGAAAAGCTGTACGCGAAGTCAACAAGGTAGATATGATACGCGGTTCCATGATTATCCGGAACACGCGTCATGATATTATCGCCATCGACCGGATCCTGGAAGGGGAACTGCAAAAGGATATTCCGATCGGCGACTACGTGTTCATCCAGAATTTCTGTTCGGTTCTGGAAATGGCTTACAGCAATCTGGAAATGGGAAATTCTCTGGATAAAAATTTACTGGTCCGGGCCTACCGCATACTGGCCGAAGACCCAAACGGATCCTTCCGTAAATCAAACCCTGTAGTGTATGCGTTCAATCACGTACCACCCCACAGAACGGACATTGACGGCCTGCTGACCGACGTGCTGAGAAGGGTTTACAGCAGTGAAGCCGGCAATAACGTGGTCATGAAGGCCATGTATATTCACAATAAGATCATCGACATCTATCCATTTGATGATTTCAGCGGTGAGCTGGCAGTTTTTGCAATGAATTACTATTTGATGGGAGAAGACCTGATGCCGGTAAGCCTTCCTATTGAACGGCAGGAATACCTGGATCTGGTTGCCGCATGTCTCAAAGGGTCCAGGCAGGACGAGTTTTACGAATTTCTCTATAAAACGATAAGTGACAAAATGCAGCGAACGATTACTGCATGCAGCGAGGTGATTTAATGCGGATAAAGCTGGAACAAAAGCATTATCAATGGGGACTTACGGTTTTCATCGTATTTATTTTGTGCTGTCTAGTATTTTTCGCGATTTACCGGTTTGATGTCGTTCAGAACTTTTTCTCCTTATGTGTCAGTGTACTTTCGCCATTCATCTATGGACTGGTCATGGCATATTTGCTTTGTCCGATCTACAATCTGACGGTCAATCAGTCCTACAATCTGATGAACCGTGGCAAGTATAAATTCAAACACGATATGGCGTTTTCAAAAGCCATCGGTTCGATTGTAGCTACGATTGCAATCATCGTCATAATCGCCGGTGTATTGTGGATGATCATACCGGGTCTTTTTGACAGTTTGATCAAAATCTTTGATACGCTGCCAGCAGCCATGAGACAGTTTACCAATTGGGTGGATATCAAGTTTGCCAAACTGCCTGTGGCGAAAGATTCCATCGATGAGTGGGTCAACTACTTTACGGAAAGCGCCTTGGATTTTGCTAAGAACACACTGCTGCCGCATACCGGTTCGATTGCGGCGGGAATATCCAACGGACTGATTGGAGCCGTTGGAGTGGTTTTCGACTTCATCATCGGAATCATTGTCTGCATTTACTTTTTGAACATCAAAGACACTCTTGGCGCACAGGCTAAGAAAATACTCTTTGCATGCTTCAAGGAGAGCACGGCAGATGAAATTCTGGAAGGTGCAGTATTTACGAATAAAACTTTCGGGGGATTCATCAATGGCAAGATCATTGATTCCCTCATCATCGGCATCATATGCTTCCTGTTCATGTCGCTGTTTGGATGGGAATACTCACTGCTGATCAGCTGTATCATAGGACTTACGAACATTATTCCATTCTTCGGGCCGTTTATCGGAGCGATACCGTCAGCATTGCTTTTGCTTATGGTCAATCCGATGCACTGCCTGTATTTCCTGATTCTGATCGTGGCACTCCAGCAATTTGACGGAAACGTACTCGGACCTAAAATTCTGGGAGACCGGACTGGGCTGGCCAGCTTCTGGGTACTGTTTGCCATTCTGGTTGGCGGCGGTCTGTTTGGATTTGTTGGAATGGTCGTTGGAGTCCCGGTATTTGCCATTATTTACGCGTACATTTCCAGAGCATTGAATAAGAAACTGAGCGAAAAAGGATTCTCAACCGACGTTTCAGACTATAAAGTTGATAAATACAGAGTGAAAAAGAGAAAAAGCAAGAAGAAAAGAAATGAACAAGATCAAGGAACAACTGAACAGGATCATTCCTGAAGAATATATCATCGCTGACGCAGATATGTCAGCATACACCTCCTTTAAGGCGGGAGGTAAGGCCGCCTTGCTTGTGGAACCACAAACAACGGAAGAGCTGGTAGCAACACTGAATACCCTTAAGGAATTGGACGCGGAGTATTTGGTACTGGGAAACGGTACGAACATCCTCGTCCGGGATGAGGGATACCCTGGCGTAATCGTTAAGATCGGCAAGGCCTTTAACTATGTCAGACATTATGGCAACACGCTGGTTTGCGGGGCAGGTGCCTTGCTTTCTGTGGTTGCCAAAGTTGCGGCTGCATCCAGCCTGACGGGTTTTGAATTCGCGTCCGGAATACCGGGGAGCATGGGCGGAGCCGTATTTATGAACGCAGGCGCTTATGGGGGCGAAATCAAAAACATATTAAAACAGGCCAAAATCATTTCCAAAGACAGTGGCGAAATCAGAGATGTCACCGCCGAAGAACTGGAAATGTCCTATCGCCATACGAAACTCCATGAAACCGGCGACATTGTTGTTGAGGCGACCATCGAGCTTGAAGAAGGCGATGAAGAGGAAATCCGCGCCCAGATGAACGAACTGGCAGCGAGGAGGAACTCTAAGCAACCGGTCCAGTATCCGAGCGCCGGAAGTTTCTTTAAGCGCCCGGAAGGTCATTTTGCCGGCAAGCTCATAGAAGATGCCGGATGCAAAGGCCTTTGTGTAGGCGGCGCGGAAGTGTCCACACTGCACAGCGGATTCATCATTAATCGGGGCGGCGCGACGGCAACGGATATCCTGCGGCTGATGGATATCGTGCGTGCCTGCGTCTACGAACAGTTCGGCGTTTTGCTGGAACCGGAAGTGCGGATCATTGGCGGAGACGGTTCAGAGAAAGAATCCGAGTTCCTTACAGACGCGGAGATGAAAGGTGATCAGGAACTGACCGTCGACGATTTCGAAATGATCTACGATCTTCATACCCATACGAAGTATTCACACGGCGAAGGAACCGTTGAAGATAATGTCCGGGTTGCGGTGGACAAGAAGCTGGAGTTTATCGCCATTTCGGACCATGGTCCGGGGCATCTGTTTTATGGTGTCAACCGGAATGACTTCCCAAACATGAAAACCGACATCGAAAAGATGAATGTAAAATTCCCGAAGACGAACGTGAAGATGAGCGTGGAGGCCAACACGGTTTACGAAGGCAATGGTCTTGACATCAAACCGGAAGAATTCGCGGAATTCGACTTCGTCATTGCGGGATTTCATTTCGGGCTCTTTGGATGCGGATCCATCCGCAACTGGTTGTGGTCTCACGGAATCAAGCTGGGAGAGGAATCTCTAAAGGCTAAAAACACGAAGATGATCGTGGACTCCCTGAGGAAGAACGATCTGGCCATCTTGACCCATCCTGGGGATAAGGGTCCATTCGATATCGAAGAGATCGCTCACGTGTGCGTTGAAACGGATACGCTGATGGAAATCAACTGCAGACATTGCCACCTTACAACGGAAGAAATCAAAATCGCGGCAGCGATTCCGGAAGTGAAGTTCATCATCAGCAGCGATGCACACACGCCGGACGCAGTCGGTACATTCAAACCAGGCCTGCAAAGGGCTCTGGACGCAGGTCTTGACCCTGCACGGATTGTAAATATAAGAAGAATCAGCAAAACCGGGAAAGATAGGTAACTATGAGAGCGATTATCGTAACAGGACTTTCGGGAGCAGGAAAAACCCTGGCCATTGATTGTTTGGAGGACATGGGCTATTACTGTGTAGATAACATGCCGCCAGCGTTGATCAAAAACTTCCTGGAACTGGCGTCCACGGGCAAGGGCATTGAGAAAGCGGCCTTTGTCATCGATGTAAGAGGGGGCGCATTGTTCGACGACCTTAAGGATGCGCTGGAGGATCTTAAAAAAGCGGACGTGGATTATAAGATTCTTTACTTCGAGGCGAGTGAAAAGGTCCTGGCGCGCAGATACAACGAAACCAGACGCTCTCATCCTCTTGCCGAAGGCGGGAGCGTATTAAACGGAATACGCAGAGAGAAAAAAATGCTAAAATCTCTCCGGGATGAGTCGGACTTTATCATCGACACCTCGGATCTGAATATTTCCCACCTTTCGGCGTATATCAGTGAACTGGTCGAGACCGAAGCCGATAAAAGGACCTTTACCATTAATATCATGTCCTTTGGTTACAAGAATGGAATGCCGATTTCTGCAGATATGGTTTTTGATGCTAGATTCATTCCGAACCCGTACTATGTCAAGTCCTTAAAGAATCTTACGGGAAACAATAAGAAAGTCAGCCAATACGTGCTGAAACACGATATTGCCAAGCAGTTTATGGACCGGATCGAGTCCATGATCACCCAGCTGATTCCTTACTACATGAACGAAGGAAAGTACAGTTTGAGTGTTTGTTTTGGCTGTACCGGTGGGCATCACCGTTCGGTGGCTCTGGCCAATGAACTGTATCGCAGACTGACGGAAGACGGTCATAGAACGACTCTTGAACACAGAGATTTATAGTGTTAGAATAGGATGGTGTTAGTAAAAATTGATTTTAGAGAAAAGGAGACTTAAACTATGGAAAAACTGATCATTGCTGCAGCGATCTGCGGTGCTGAAGTAACAAAAGAACATAATCCGGCAGTTCCGTACACGGTTGAAGAAATCGTGCGAGAAGCAAAATCTGCTTATGATGCAGGTGCTGCTGTGATCCACCTTCACGTAAGAGAAGATGACGGAACTCCAACACAGAGTCATGAAAGATTCCAGGAGTGCATGGATGCGATTTATAAGGTATGTCCGGATGTCATTATCCAGCCGTCCACAGGCGGAGCAGTTGGTATGACTGACGAAGAAAGACTGGATTCCACAAATGTTACTCCGAAGCCTGAATTCGTTACTTTGGACTGCGGAACATGCAACTTTGGTGGGGATGAAATCTTCGTAAACACAGACAACACGATCAAAAACTTTGCGAAGGTTATGCAGGAAAAAGGCATGAAACCTGAACTGGAATGCTTCGACAAAGGCATGATGGACATCGTTCTCAAAGCAGCAGGAAGAAAGGGTTACCTCGATCAGCCAATGCACTTTGATTTCGTACTTGGCGTTCAGATGTCCGCAACAGTCAGAGACCTTTGCTTCTGCGTTGACTCACTGCCACCAGGATGTACGTGGACGGGATGCGCAATCGGTAAAGATGAATTTACCATTGCAGCAGCATCCATCGCCATGGGCGGACACGTTCGTGTAGGATTCGAAGACAACCTTTACCTCGAAAAGGGCGTTCTCGCAAAGAGCAACGGCGAACTCGTTGAAAAAGTTGTTAAGATCGCGAAACTTCTCGGCAGAGAAATCGCGACTCCGGATGAAGCCAGAAGAATCCTGAGCATTCCTGTACCGGAAAGATAAAAACGTTGATTCGGAGGCAAAGGATGATTTCCTTTGCCTCTTTTTATAGCAAAACCCACGGCACACCAAAAGCCGTGTAGAAATGTACCCCGTTAGGAGCCAATAAGGAGCTGACCGATATGTCATTTGCAACGGAAACCAAAAATGAACTTGCCCGTATCGAGCCAAAAAAAGAATGCTGTGAACTTGCGGAAATCGCAGGGTTCATGCGCTTTGCAGGACGGTTAGGCCTGGCAGGACTAGGCAAATTTAAAATCGTAATGACGACGCCCAACCTGGCAGTTGTCCGCCA
>CADBJW010000011.1 GCA_902795135.1 uncultured Eubacteriales bacterium | reverse complement strand
GGCTTCCTCCGGAGGTCTTTTTAGGTTGCGTATTTTTCCAAAATGTAATTATTCTATTTTCCTCTGATTATTCCCTTGACTTTTCATAGTTGGTCTCCTTCCTATGAAATAACTATTATTATTAACAAATCTTAATATAATATAAGCGGCAATGTTCTTTCGATATGAGAAAAAACATTGCCGTTTGTTTCCGTTGTTCTAACAACTTATCCGATGAATTTTTGGACTATCAACCCGCTTATTTCGTTGTAACCGCCTTCGTTGGCGACCACTTGGAATAATAGGTCACGCCTTTTGACTTGGTATATGTTCGAACCTGAACATAGTACTTTTTCTTCTTTGCCAAGCTTTTGATCTTCTTCGACTTGGATGACTTGGCCGCGGTCACGTATTTCGCGCCACTCATCTTGGCGCTGGTCGAATATCTGATCTGATAGCCGTTAAATTTCTTTTGGTTCGCCTTGGATTGCTTCTTCCATTTCGCGGTGAAGCTCTTTTTCCCTTTCGAGACCTTGAAGGACTTCACGTAGTAGGTGCTGTAACCTGCCAGTGTCTTCTTGTTCTTGATCGCGCCGCAGGAGCTGCATCTGTCGTATTGACTTCCGTTTTTCAGGTATCCCGCCTTGTTAACAATGTGCTTCCAGCTATGTCCTTTCGCCGCTACGATCCAGCTGTTCTTCTTGATCTCTTTTTTGCCGTTGCTATCGCTGTAATACCTGCCGCAGGAGGTGCAGTGCCAGTACGCACGCGCTCCCTTGGCGGTACAGGTTGCCGCAACGGCGTTGACCTTTTTCAGCGTATGTTTGTGGTAGATCGTCAGTGATTCGACCGGTGAAATGAGTCGTGCGCCACCAACCGCCGCATTCTCATCGTACTGCTGCTTGCTGATGCCGTAACCGAAACGGATGGTGCCACCGATCTTAGCTTCCTTCGCGACTTCCTTTAGCGAACCCACCGCCGTATTCCATTCGATCATAAAGGCCGCCGGAGCATCGTATTCCTGCCCGCCTTCGTAGTATTTATTACAGCTTTTCAGGGTCGCGACCGGAATATTTGTTTTGCCCTCGCACTTTACATCGATGGAGGTTATGGTGTTCAGTGTGAGCCCTTCTTTTGACAAAAGCGTATCCAGCGGAACGTATTTCGTCGCCGCTACGATTTCCTTTGATTTGCTGCCGTAAGAATAACCGATTGTCGGGCTGGTCTTTTTCAGATTGTCAAATTCTTTGACGGTATACTTTTTACTAGAAAGCGTTGTTGTTCCGTCTGCGGTTTTAACGATAACCTCCATCGCAATCTTGTTCGGATCCGCTTTAATGACGGTTCCTTCCTGCAATACCTCACCGCAATCTTCACAGCAAACATTTCCGGTGGATCCGTTGGTAAGCCAGACCGGATCCTTGGCGCCCACAACTTTCGTGTCCCCATGCTGATCGGAATACTGGCCATAGGCCAGTCCGCAGGTCTCGCATACTGCCAGTTTGCTGCATGTGGCATTGCCGCCGGAATGAACGTGCATATCCGATGCCGCGCTGATTTCCGGATACCCCTTTGCAGTCGTTTGGAATGCTCCGCGGTCGTTGATCGCCGCCAGTACTTTAGTCGAACTTGCAAAGTCCCCGCTGGAGGCGGAACGAATGCCTTTGCTGTAGCTTGCGGTGCTGTCCAGATCGGCCTGTTTGGTTCCCGCTTCCGCGTATTCACACGTCGTATCGAGATAGAACACGTCTTCAGAAAGGCTTTTGCTATTCTTCATTTCTCGTCCAAAAGCCGCGCCCATGCAACTGGCCGTCATGGTTCCGCTGATTCGTTTTACCGCTCCGTAGTTGTATGAGTTTTTGACATTGAAGATGGATGCGAATCCAATGATGCCGCCCATGGAATCGTAAGTATTGGTTCCTTTCGTATATTCAATGGTTCCGATGTTGTAACAGCTGTCGATTGCCGCGCTGGCGGAAACGGATTGCCCCGCTATACCGCCGATATTACGTCCATAGGCTTTGATATTGCCGTAGTTCGCAGAATCATATAGCTTGCCATTGATGCTGCCGACGATCCCGCCCACGTTATTGCCGCCGGTGCTCAGAGCATAGACGTTACCGTTATTGACGCAGCCCGTCATGGTGCTGGTTGGATTCAGTTCACCGGCGAGTCCTCCTACATAACCGAATCCCTCAACACAGGCGTAGTTGACGCAACCTGTAATGTCACAGTTTCCGTTGGCATATCCGATGATCGAACCCGTGTGACCGTTGGATGTCGTTCCCTTTACTTCGCAGTAACTTGTACAGTCTTTGATCTGTGTGTTTTTCGCCTTCATGACGATCCCGCACGCATCCTGACCCGTGCTCTCGCCCCACAGTTCCACATCCTGAATCACTGCCTTTTGCGTCGTATTGGTTCCCGCACAGTATTCGAACAGCCCGTTTGCGTTGCCGTTATAGTCTGTGATTTTGTGTCCGTTTCCATCAAAGGTTCCGGCAAATCCCGCGCCTTCTCCCTGGGAATCCCCGATGCCGTCCCAGAACCGCTTTCCGGAAGTGCCGTCATTGTTTGCGAGAGAAATATCTTTCCCGAGTTTTACCGTTTTTCCGGCAAAGGTTTTCCCATCATCCACCAACACGGAAAGACCTGCAAGCTGCGCCGCGTTCTCAATCGTAAATGTGGATGCGCTATCGCTATACCAACTCGTGTCCGCAGCATAGTCCCACATTTTCTGGGCGGTTAACGGTTTGATGGATAACACAAGGGTGATGCCCTCTTCGTTGATCGCATCGCCGACCGTAAACCGGTCCATTTCTGTCGTGGAAGCGTTTACGACCCCATCGTCCGCATCCGTATAGGAATAGGTGTATTCAAAACAAGTGGAGAAGTAATCCGGAGCGCTGGCTTTGTAAATCAGATCCTCGTCTTCCGGGACAACGCCGTTTTGCAGGTTCGTGTCTACCATCAAAACGTCTCCTTCAAAAATCGGATCTCCGTTTTTAACCGGGTAATTTGTAACGCTCGTCGTATTGCCATCCTCTTTGATGATTCCGTTCTTTTTGATCGATACGGTGCAGGTGTTGTTCTCTTTGATCTTGATCGTCCCCGGTTTCACTTCATCAAAGAATCCGGCTACGACACAATTCCCATTGACCGTCACGTAATTGCCGGACAGCCTTTTGTCATTGAGTGTATAGTATCTGCATTTCCAACCGGATGCCATCTCATTGGAGAGATATACGATGGTCCCATTTGTAAGATTTCCTGTTTTCGTTGCGGTGATCGTTCCGGCTTGCGGACTTTGCTCCAGACTTAAGTTTCCTGTTCCGAGAGAGGCGTTCTTCTCCCAATACAACACCGGATACCCATTGGATCCCGCTACAAAGGCGGTTCCGTTTACGTTGAGTTTTTCCAGCAGCGTGCCGTTCTTCATGTCTGTTGCCGTCATAGAGACCGTATTGACAGAAACACTTTTGGCGAGGTTGTAGGCATAGTAACCAGGATAAACATCATCGTCGCCACAGCCTTCGAGATAATAACAATCATCAACCTTATAGTTTTCCCCGCTGTTGTTGCAGCCAATGCCTCTGCCTCTGCTGTTTCCATGGGTGTAAAGTGTTCCCGTATTGTAGCAGCAATAAATGCTCATGCCTTCGTTGGAGCCAATAATGCCACCGGTTGGAGCGGCATAGTTGGCATCCATATACCCTGTATTGTAGCAATTGATGATGGCGCCCTTCTCCAGCATGGAGCAGGCTACGATACCGCCAAGGCCTTTGGAGTCGGTGCAGTGCACTTCGGCATGGTTGGCCAGGTTTTCTAAGACGATACCGTCCGCAACGGACGTCCCGCTTGAAGCATTGCTTCCGCCTCCCATGCAGCCGACAAATCCACCGACCATTCGTCTTCCGTAGATGTATCCGCTGAGGGACATATCCCGCACGCCGGGAGTCGTCGTCAGTTGGCTTTCACCCTCATACAAGCTTCCCATCTTCCCAATGAGTCCGGTCCCCTCCGCATAGCCATAGGCGGTTTCCGCAACGGACCGATAGCTCCAGCGGTAACAATAAAGATTCTTGATATGATGACCGTTTCCGTTTAACGTCCCATTAAAGGACGCTTTGATCATCGTGGCTCCATCTGCCGGATTCATCAGATAGTCGCCGCCGATCGGAGTCCAGTTTGGATAGGTTCCTTCGTAAGCATTTGCTGTCGTATTTTTAGAATGGTCAATGTTCGACGGATCGGTTCCGCCCATATCAAGGTCTGCCTTAATGTTGACGACTTTATTCGCAAAGTCGTGCTTTACGAGACCTTCATATGCCTCATCCTCGACGCCTGCAATCAGCGTGGTCTTTTCGTAATACTTATTTTCAATGCAATCCGGCAGACCTTCGTTCATATTCTGATGTTTCGAGGTCTGCGGTGTTTCATAGTTGAAGGTTTTGGTCAGGTCAGACCGGACTCCTTTGACCTTGTAAATCGGCGTCGTGTTGTTGATGCTGCCGTTTACGATTGCGGCCAGTCCCGCCAGCTGTGCCGGTGTGTTGATATCGAAGCTGGTGGCGGATTCTTCGTACCAGGAAACATCCACGGCCCCATCCCATTTGCTTGTGGAATAATATTCGGCAATGACATTCCCGTCGCTTTTCTTCGTCCCCTGAACTGCCGTAAATCCGTTGTACGGAGCATCAAAGGAGTATTCGTACCCGGAGGCAGTCTCGACCACATCTGCAAAGGCGAAGGTTGTCTTATTCGCGTCTGTGTAATACCGGATCGTCGCGACATCCTTCCCGCTTTGTTTGCTAAAGGTACCGGTAATCGTTTCTCCGGCCGCGCTCTGCTCCGACAGGCTGTTTTTCAGTGGCGCCTGACTGTCGACTGCCGGGGTTTCTGTCGGCTGTTCTTCCACAGACTGTCCCTCTGCGGGCTGTTCGTCCTCAAGGGGCTGCAGCTCATCAGCCTCTTCCCCATCGTCGTTCTGATTGCGTTCATCGGTTTCCGAACGGATTTCATCGTTCTCTTCGAGGTTCTGGTCATTCGTCGGTTCTACCGCAAAGGCACCGGTCGGCATGCTGAAAACCGTCAATGCCATGACCACCGTCAGAACCCATACAATCGTTCTTCTCATTACCACGTTCATTTTTTCACCTACTCGATTCGCGCGGACTCTCCGTTTTCTTCGCAGGTACGCAGCTCCGCACAATACTGCCGCCTACTTCCACTTCAAGGACTTTGACATCCAATCCATATATACTTTTGATCAATTCCTCATTGAGTATTGTCTTCGCGTTTCCATTGGCCAAAATCTTGTGGTCCTTGATTGCCAGTACGTGGGTTGCGTACTGCAGCGCGTGCTCCGGGTTATGGGTGGACAGCAGAATGGTATAGCCATTCTGCGCCATCTTCTGGATATGCCTTAACACGTGCTGCTGATTCCCGTAGTCAAGATTTGCCGTCGGTTCGTCCATGATCAGCACTCTTGCCCTTTGTGCCATGGCTCTTGCCAGAAGCGCCAGCTGTCGCTCTCCTCCGGAAATCTCATTGATTCCCCGATCGGCCATGTACTCGATGTCTAAATAAGCCAGTGCCTGCTTTGCGATCTCGATCTGCTCGGCTCCCGGCGCCTGCAGTGGCGACAGCATCCCCGTCGTCCCCATCAGCACAGAATCCATGACCGAGTAATTAAAGACCGGCGTTTCCGATTGCGGAATATATGCCGCGATCGCTGCCATTTGCTTCCGGTTCAATTCTTTGATATCGCGACCTTCCATATAAATGCTGCCCTGATATCGTTTCAGAAGCCCCAAAAGGCACTTGAACAATGTGCTCTTTCCCGCTCCATTCGGGCCAAGAACCGCGACCAGCTGTCCGGTGCCCAGCTCGAAACTGATATCATCAAGGACTGCGTTGGACGGGTCGTAGGAAAAGGTCAAATGATCCACTTTGATGATATTGTTATACGAAATCACTTTTTCATCCCTCCTCCAGTAATAAGCAGGTACAGGAACAGTGGTGCTCCCAGGAAGGACGTGAGTATTCCAATCGGTATTTCGGCCGTGGTGGCCATCCTCGCCACATCGTCGACCACAAGAAGGAACGTCGCCCCAAACAGCGCCGTTGCCGGAATCAATCTGCGATAATCGTAACCGTAAATCATCCTGCATAGATGCGGGATAATCAGTCCTATCCAACCGATCATTCCAGAAACGGATACCGCCGCCGCTGTCAGCAGGGTCGCGCAGATTACGACGATCAGCCTGAGCAATGTAATATTGACGCCAACGGATTTTGACGTTTCTTCCTCGATGGTCAGAAGGTTCAATCTCCATCTGATAAAAATCAATGGTATCATTCCGATTGCCATTGGAATGATGATGAATTTCACATCCGGAACTTTGATCGATGACAACTGTCCCATAAGCCAGTACGTAATGGCCGGCAGCTGGTCGTCCGTATCCGCAACAAGTTTGATGAATGAGGTCCCCGCCGAGAACAGAGACGATATAACCATGCCGCTCAGAATCATCGCCAGGGTTTCATTGGTTTTGCTGAACCTGCTGACTGCATAAGCCAGCAGCACTGCGGATATACCGAACAAAAAAGCCATGGAGGAAATCAGGAAATACCCTGCTCCAAGAAGGATCGCAAGGGCCGCTCCAAACCCCGCTCCTGTGGAAGCTCCGAGAATATCCGGCGAAACCAGCGGGTTACGAAACATTCCCTGATAACAAACTCCCGCCATGCTTAGGGATGCGCCAATCAAAAGCGCTGCAGCCACACGCGGCAGCCGAATCTCAAAAAGCACTTTCTCGGTTACCGGTTCCCAGGTCTGATCTGGATCTGTAAACGGCAATCTGGACCAAAGGATCTTAAAGAAATCATCGACCGAAACCGCGTACCTTCCCAAGACGACGGAAATGATGATCGCTGCTAAGAACGCCGCAATGAGAATCAGAAATTTAATTGTGTACCCGTTATCCTTTTTACTCATTGATCTGATAGTAGTATTTCCCGGTTTGAGGGTCGTAATAGACGTTTCCCATTTCCTTCACATCCTCCGGCATCTGATCCATGTTCTGCAGGTCATCTTCGGAGAATGATACGGACTCTTTGCCTTCGGTTTCCGTTGCCTCTTCTGTGGACTGGATTTCCACTTCCCAGTGCAAAATCAGCGCGAGCATGATTCCGACTGCAAGAATCAGCATGACGTCAGACAAATTCGAGATATAGGTCATGGGATTAATGTCTTCACCTGCACTATAAAGCGTCTTCCTTCTCGTTCTTCTCGACCGTCTACGCATTTGCCATTCCTCCCGATACCATTTGTTTTTCTCTCTGCCGCTTTATTTTTTGCAGCATCCGTCGTTGTTCTTCTTCCGTCATTTCCTTTTGATCTGTGATATCCAGCTGTATGTCAACGATGCTGTCCACCAGCGTCTCAAGGTCTGACATGTACCCGGCATACCAATGGCGGCGGAAGGTATGTACGACGAGACAGACTCCTGCTGCAAGCAATCCTGCTATCGTCGTATCAAAGGCCGTCAGCATAGATTCAGACAGTGTCTGCGTATCGCCTTGTCCCAAAGCGATGATTCCAGGACCCAGCGGAATCAGTGTTCCCAAAAGCCCTGCCATTGGCGCAAGCTTTGAAATCAGGCCTGTGATGCTCAATATACGATCGTAATAGGATTGTTCTTTTTCGATGATATTGTCGGCCAGACTCGTCAGCATTTCTTCGCTGAAGTCCGGATGCTCGGTCAGTTCCAAAAGCGCATACTTCTGCCGGATCAGCAGACTGCTTCCCGCGATACATCCCGCCAGGTCGTTTTTATTCTCTTTTAGCTGATCGAGCAGATCCGGAAGAGAATATTTCATATGACGCCGTTCCTTAAAGAACTCCACGATGATCCATCCAATGCAGAATACCGAAAACGCGATGAATAGAATCAACAATCCGATAACCGGATTTTTCATGAATGTTGATACAGTTCGTAAAATTGTCTGAAATAAGTTTAATTCCATGTCTTCCTCTCTCTATTTCTTAAACCTGAATGGAAAGCTAAATTTTCTTCCTCTGCGGATATCGAATGAAATCTTCTCAAAAGCCGCGCCTCCAAATCCAACGCCTAAACATCCCAGAGCGGTCAAAATGAGTACCTTTCTTTGTTTTTCCTTTTCTTTCTCTGTGTTGTCTTCCTCGGTTACTTCCGTGATATCTTCTGTTGCTGCCGTCACGGTCTGGGCCTGAAGGGCGCTGTCAAACTGTGCGGCTGCTTCGTCGGATATTCTGAACGTGGTTCCTCTCTGTGCAACCTGCGCAGCTGCTTTTTTCTGTTCCTTTTGGGCTTTCTGCCCTTTTTCCTGTTTTACCGTTCCGTTATTGGCGCTTTCTTTTTTGCTTTCCGGACTTTGCTTCGCAACTTTCTTGTCGACCGTATCCTTTGACTTTTGCTTTCCGCCGGTGGAGCCCATCTTGCTGTCCGGCGCCTGTTCTCCGACAACGGATTCACTGGTCAGTTTCGCCACGGCATTCTGACCCACACCGGCTGTGATGGATGCTTCTCCTTCGCCTACAATGTCATAGGAAACGGTGACCGTCGCCAAATTGCTGTACCGGCTGTCCGGTGTCACTTCAATGCCCGTGACGACCAGAACATCCGTATTGGTCGAGTTGATATTCATCAATTTGGACAAAGCGTTCCGGATATCGGTGTTGTCCGCGCTGACGGTCATGGAAACGGTGTGTGACCCATAACTTCCATTCAGTCCACCCATTTCTCCAATGGTCGGCTGACCATCCAAAGTCACATAGACGCAGCTGACATACTTGTCGCTTCGGCTGGTCAACGATTCCGTCGGCGAGGTCTGCCCGAACAGCAACCGGAAACGGTTCCCGGCGTTCATGGACGAAAAGTCGTGACCGATGTGTTCAAATTCCTCATTAAACTGTGCCCAGTTGTCCTCAATCGCCAGCATAGGCTGAACCGCCTGGGCATGCTTCTTTGCTTTTTCAAAGGTGTATTCGATGACTTTGCTTTTGTCCGGCACTTCTTCTGTGACGGTCTTCGTTACCACTTCGTCGTAGGCTTCTTTGACGAGCACCTGTCTTGTCTTTTCAACTTCTTTCTGCTCATCGTATTCTTCTGCGATCAGATTTCCTTCTTCGTCGTATTCCGCATCGTGATGAATCGTTTCAATCTCCGTATAAGGTTCTGTTTTGTATTCCGCATCGTGATGGATCGTTTCCGTTACTTCTTTCGTTTCCGTTCGCGTGTCATAGACGACCGTCCGGTTTCCCGCCAGGTCTTCGTAATAGTATCTGGTCTGGAACAGCGCGCCCCGGTCAAAGGATGTTCGAATGCCTTTATGGTCTTCGACATAGAATTTTAGATTTTTGATGTCCCCGTAATAAATGTTCGCGTAGCTGAGCAGATCTGAAATGTAAAACCCCTGGGCCGAGTCCACGATTGCCGTATATTTTGTCTTGCTTTTGCTCTGAAAATAAGAATAGGCCACCTTGTGCAGCGGCATATTGTTCGCCAGTTCCCGCCAACTGTAGCTTCCTACTTCCACATATTCGGACAATTCCATTCCGGTATATCCAACTTTGACGGTTAGGCTATCTGTTGCAACATCTGCATGAGCCGTAATCATCGCAGACGGCGCCATAAGCACGCACAATACAAACACAATGATGCATCTCACAAAATGATTCAGTTTTCTTTGCTTTTGATTCTGCATTGTGCCTCTTTTACTTTATTTGAAATAAGAATTCTTGAGCATTGCCTTTGCTTCTTCATCCGAAAGATCGTAGTGCCAGAACAGCTTGTAGTATTCCTTTGCGATTTCAACCATGTCATAATCGTTGTAGACGTCAGGGTAAATCAGCTGACCCAGCCACCAAACACCCAGCACCATGTTTACCGATGGTGGACCGGACATCCAGCAGTATGGATCGCCTGGGATTTCGTAATAGCGATCCTCTTTGACCGCCTTGAGCTCCGACCACTCGTTGGATTTCAGTTCTTCATAGGGGCCTCCCTCTGTCAGAATGATGACATCCGGTTCATCCTTATACAGACTTTCCATGCTGACGATCGTTCCGCCACCTTTGTTTGTGATTTCATCTGGAATGACCGCATTCTTGGCGCCGATATAGTCAATGACCTGAGCCTGGGAAGACTCATTCGCATTGACCGCAAGCCCTGTGGCTCCCGTTCCGTAAAGCACGCTGACCCGGTCTTTGTCGCTGATTTTTTCGCGGTTCTTCTTCGCCATTTCTGTGGTCCGGTCAATGAATGCCGCGATTTCTTCTGCCTGTTCCTCCCGGTTCAAAATCTTCCCGAGCACCCGGTAGGTCGTCGCCATATGATCCAGTGTTCCGTCAAAAAACATGGTCGGTATGCCGATCTGACGTTGTATGGAATCCATGTCCGTTTTAACGGTAGCCTTCTTATCACCCAAGTCGAATACGACCTGCGGCTGCGCTGCAAGGAGTGCTTCCATGTTCAAGGTGGACTTGCTTCCATAAAACTGTCCGAATGTTGGCAGATCCATGTATTCCTCCGGGAGATATTTGGATTGGTCCAGACTTGGACTGGCCGATAAGCCGACTAACATATCCGATGCGATTGGCGTCAACATCATTGTCGCCGTTGCTCCCGATGGGGCGATTTTGGTTATCTCAGTTGGAATCTCAACGTTTCTTCCTGCATCGTCAATAACCGTTGTGGTTTTAACGCCTTCCAACGGATCGTAGTCCGATCCGCCGCAGCCGCTCAACGAGACGGCCGCTACCAAAATTAACGTAACAATGAGCCATACTGGTCGTTTTTTCATCGTTTTCATTTCCCTACTTTATTTTGCTTCTTCGGATTGCTTCTTCAACCTCATTAACATATCAACAAATTATACATTTTTTCGTTCCTCGGCATCGTTGTTTGCACAACAAAACAGCAGCTATCTCCCGATCCAGCGAGAAATAACTGCTGTTTGATTTCAGAACCTATTTTCTTCCAATCGTGACGGATTATCTTCCGATCATGACGGAAGTCGCCTTGATAACGGCCGTTGCCTCAGCTCCTTCTGCCAGGCCCAGTTCTTCGATGGCTGCCATAGAAATGGTCGCGCTGATCACATTGCCACCGAGTGCTTCGATCTTTACGATTCCATTGACAGCACCTGCCTCCACAGCAACGACTTTTCCAGGGAACTGGTTGCGCGCGCTGAGTCTCAATTCACCCTTGCCGACCATAACTTCCGTCGCCTTGATGACGGCAACCGCTTCCACTCCTTTTTCCAATCCCAGTTCTTTGATGGCTGCCATGGAAATCGTTGCGGACACCGGTGTGCCGTTTACATCCAGTGTCACGATTCCGTTGACGGCTCCTTCTTTCACATCCGAAACGACTCCCGCAAACTGGTTGCGAGCGCTTAATTCATACTTCATGCTTCTATCTCCTTCCGTGTTTTCTAAAATCTAAATTCACCGCTTTTGCCACCGGATTTTTCAACCAGATGAATGTTGCGGATCACCATTCGTTTATCGATGGCCTTACACATATCGTAAATCGTAAGCAGCGCTGTCGACACACCGGTCAGCGCTTCCATTTCCACGCCGGTTTTTCCATCGGTCTTTGCCGTGCAGATGGCTTTGATCTCACAGCCTTCCTCATCCACCTCAAACTGAAGCGTGACGTTTGTCAGCGACAGCGGATGGCACATGGGTATCAGTTCGGATGTTTTCTTCGTTCCCATGATTCCCGCCACCTGCGCAACGGTGAGAACATCGCCCTTCTTGACTGTGTGCCCGGTGATTGCATCCATGACTTCCCGGCTCACACCAATCGTCCCTTCGGCAACCGCGATGCGGTGTGTAATTTCCTTCTCCGATACGTCTACCATACGGGCGTTTCCCTTGTTATCAAAATGTGTAAAATCCATTCTTTTCTCCTATTCATGCAAAAGCATTAACGCGTCTTCTCTCAATTTCAGATAATCCGGCGCCGGCTTTGTGTTCAGCTCTCTGCGCTCGTTATCCTGGACAAACCAGCAAATGAGTTCCGTGTCCGGATTGCCACCCTCTTCGGGACGCAGATAGTATCTCCGTTCAAAAGGCAGATCATCCATGCCCGAAAGGTTAAATGTAATGCAGTTCTCCCCGCGTTTTCCCCAGACCGGTTCAAAGAAATGGGCTCGGTATCCAATGCAATTGATATCCTCCGGAATTTCCTGTTCCAAATGCATCTCAATGCCCCAGTCAGTCAGGTACAACCGATGAGCATCCAAAGGCTTTGCCCCGGAAAAATTCTTGCATCCGGTCATGGCCGCGACCTTCTTCGTCTTCGGATCGTCAAAGAGTTTCTGCGTCTGTCCGCTCGCGAGAAGCGATCCGTGCTCCATGACCAAAAGCTCCTCACTGAACCGGTAGATTTCATCCCTGCTGTGGGAAACCATAATGACTTGCCCTTCATAATCCTCCAGCATGGCGATCATCTCGTGCTGCAAGCGTTCCTTCAAATGCTGGTCCAGTGCGGAAAAGGGCTCGTCCAGCATGATCAGGTCCGGCTGGTAAGCCATGATCCTGGCCAAAGCGACCCTCTGCTGCTGTCCTCCCGAAAGCTCTCCGGGCAAATGCTTTTCCAGTCCCTGCAGATGAAAGCGCTGCACCATTTCCCGGATGCGGCCTTCCCGATCCTGACCGGTGCCTTTGATTCCAGCTCCAATATTCTGTTCCACCGTCATGGTCGGAAACAGTGCGTAGTTTTGGAACATGTAGCCCACGTTTCTCTTTTGCGGCTTCAGATTTACCTTCCCGGCTGCGTCGTACAGCACCCGGTGTTCGGTCTGTTCCCTTCCCGGAAGATCGATGGTGATCTTACCCGTATCCGGCTGCTCGATTCCGGCAATGCACTTCAGAGTCATGCTTTTGCCGCAGCCTGACGGTCCCAGAATACCGATGCGTCTGGCCTCACTGGAAAATGCTATGTCGAGGTGAAAGTCCCCGAGTTTTTTCTGGATTTTTACATCAATTCCCATAGACTACCATCGCTTGATATTTTTCATTTTGCTGCCGGTGATCAAATTCACGAGGAATATGATCAGGAATGCGATCAACAGAACGATTATGACCCAGAATCCTGCGGTCACATAGTCCCCGTCCTGTATGACCATGGCGATCCTCTGAGATACCGTTCCGGTCTTACCCGGAATGTTGCCCGCCAGCATGGATGTAGCGCCATATTCGCCCATCGCTCTGGCAAAGGTCAGTATGGTTCCCGATGCGATACCGGGTCCGGCCGTTGGCACAACGATGCGCCAGAAGATCATGCTCTCTTTCATGCCCAAAGTCCGCCCTGCATAGACCAGATTCGCGTCGATCTGTTCAAAAGCCGCCCGCGCGTTCCGGTACATCAAAGGGAAAGAAATGACCAGCGCTGCGATGATACAGCCCAGCCATGTCTGAACCACCTGGATATCCAGCTGTTGATCCAGGAAAATGCCAATTGGTCTGCGTCTTGAGAAAATCAACAGCAAAATAAAGCCTGCCACCGTCGGCGGCAGTACCATTGGCAACGTCAGGATGCCGTCCACGATGGCCTTTGCTTTGTAGGAAAGACGAATCACTTTTCGCGCGGCAAACAGGCCGATGAAAAATGAAATGATCGTGGCGACGACTCCTGTTTTGAGAGATATGATCAGTGGACTCCAGTCCAGACTTTGCATGAATTCGATCATAATGAATGGCGTTTGAATGGGAAAGGGCAACAGACGGATCTGTTACCCTTTCTGAAGTTACGAAACAATAATTATTCTACGTTCTCTGTATCGAAGAGGTGCTTGTCATACAGTGCCTTTGCATCATCGTTTGTGAAGTATTCGATGACTTTTGCAGCGGCTTCTGTTTCAGCTTCTGTTGCATCCGGGTTCGCGATCTGTGCGATTGGATAAATGATGTTTCCGGTAACGTCATAGGATACCTGTTCCAGAATTTCAACAGCGTCTTCCTGTCCGTAAGTATCTGACAGATAAACGGTACCAACTTCGCAGGAGCCTTCTGCTACTGCTGTCAGAACCTTGCTGACATTACCCTGTTCACTGATCTCAACGCCACCAAGTGCGTCGGATACCTGCTGCGTTGTAATGGTTGCAGGATCTTCCACTTCATCCAGGATTCCCAGATTCATCAGCGCCTGACGAGTGTATTTGCCTACAGGAACACTTCCATCCGCCAGTGCGATGCTCTTAGCATCCTTCAGGGTTTCCAGACCGGTAACGGCCGTACCGCTTTCCGGATAAGTAATGACTACCAGCTGATTGTTCAGAACGTTGGTACGAGTTCCTTCAACCACGAGGCCTTCGCCCTCCAGTTCATCCATCTGCTTCTGCGCAGCGCTGAAGAAGATATCGCAAGGAGCGCCTTCCTTGATCTGTTCCATCAGCGTTCCGGAACTGTCGCAGTTCAGCACGATATCGACATCAGGATTTGCTTCTTCAAAGCTTGCTTCCAGTTCTTCCAGAGAGGACTGCATGCTCGCTGCCGCAAACACCTTGACTTCTGTCTTTGCTGCGGAATCATCGGATGCGTCTTCGGAATCCGATCCACATGCGGTAAATGCCATCACCATGGCCAGGGACATAAGAATAGCCAATAATTTCTTTTTCATAAAAACTTCCTTTCTTTACCTACGAATTGGTTACTTTTATGACTTTTGTGACTGTATATTGACTTTTGTGACTTTGTAACGTTGTTATTTCCGAACGCGACCCGGAATCCTATTTCCGAGCGCAATCCGAGGTCCGTCCGTTCAGAATTTCCAGCCCGTGCTCCAGGGATGGCAGAACGAATTCCAGACTTTCCCGAACCGCCTTCGGGCTTCCCGGCAGATTGACGATCAACGTCTTCCCGCGAATGCCGGATACGGCTCTGGACAGCATGGCCCGCGGCGTCTTAGTCATAGAGTATGCGCGAATGGCCTCCGCAATGCCCGGTGCCATCCGGTCGCAAACTTCCGTCGTTGCTTCTGGCGTCACATCCCGCACCGCAAAACCGGTTCCGCCGGTTGTGACCACCAGGTTGACCTGCCTTTGGTCGGCCAGTCTGGACAGTTCTTTTTTAATCGTTTCATAGTCGTCAGGAATCAATATCTCCTCGACTATATCATATCCCGCTTCCGTGAGCAGTTGTCCCACCAACGGTCCGCTGGTGTCTTCCCGAAGGCCCTGCGAGCCCTTGTCCGAAAGCGTCATCCAGGCTGCCGTGAAAGGCCGTCCCGGATCCGGTTCGATCTGTACGACCTCATCTCCCGGATGAATGGTTCCACCTTCCAGCACCTTGGCGAAGACGCCTTCCCGCGGCATGATGCAGTCGCCGACCAGATGATAGATGGCGCAGTGAGAATGACATTCTTTCCCGATCTGTGTCATTTCCAGGAGCGCATCCCCAATCCGAAATCGCGTACCCACAGGTAGATTTCGGAAGTCGAACCCTTCGATGATCAGATTTTCTCCAAATGCTCCGAAGTCAACCGGTGCTCCCTTTGCACGAAATGCTTCTATTTTTTCAAGGCCCAAAAGGCTGACCTGTCGGTGCCAGTTTCCCGCATGGGCGTCCGTCTCGATTCCGTGCTCCGGTCTCAAAACCGCTTCTTCAACAGGTTCCTTCTGCGTTCCTTTCTTTTCACTAATGCAAATGGCAATCAATTTACCCATTTCCCTTTTTATCCTCCTATTTCTACCATGGATCTTCGTTCTACCGTTTTGATATCTTCAAAGGTATGCCCCGAAGGCTTGCGGCCAATGGCATCCCGAAGCGTTTCCACAAGCCGCTCGTCCCTTTGCTCCGCGAGGGCCGGTTTCAAATCACAGCTATCTTCATAGCAAAGGCACGGCTTGATCTGACCCTGTGACGTCAAACGGATCCGGTTGCAGCTTTCGCAAAACCGCCCGTGCATGGCGCTGATCAGTCCGATGGATCCCGGCTTACCTGGAATCGCGTAATACACCGCCGGTCCGTTGCCTCGCGTGCTCTGATCCAGCGTCAGCTGCGGCAGCGCCGCCTGAAGCCTTTGCAGAACGATTTCGTTGGATAACCCCGTATCCGGCTTGCCAAAACCGATGGGCATGATCTCAATAAAACGCACGTCGATGCCCCGCCCAAAGGCCATCTCCGCAAAGTCCAAAAGCTCGTCTTCGTTGAAGTTCTTTTGCAGCAGGCAATTGACCTTCGTCCGAATGCCGCTTTCCTGGGCTGCATCCAGCCCTTTTAAGGTTTCGCTGAGAATGCCGCCGCCTGTGATCAGACGGTAACGGTCTTCCTGCAGCGAGTCGAGACTGATGTTGATGCCGTCGATGCCGGCCTCGATCAGCTTTGGCATATAGTCTTTCAGCAGCTGTCCGTTTGTGGTGATCGTGACCTGCTCCACTCCCGGAATCTGCTTGATTTCTCTGCACAGATCCGGACAGCCCTTTCGGACGAGGGGTTCTCCGCCAGTGATCTTAAACCTGTTGATTCCAAGGGTTACAGACGCTCGGCAAATGCGAAGGATCTCTTCGTATGTCAGGATCTTGCTCATGGATACCTTTTCGATTCCTTCCTGGGGCATGCAATACTTGCAGCGCAGGTTGCACCGGTCGGTGATCGATATTCTCATGTAATCTATGGTTCGATTGAATGAATCTCTCATATATCCGTTATCTATCCTTTACTTGCCGAACCCGCAATTCGGGAACGTGCAAATCTCACAGTCAAGGCACAGACCGCCCTGACCGAGCCGGTCAAAATCTTCTTTGCTTAAAATCTCGCCAACCATGATCCGTGGAAGAACCAAATCAAAAATCGTTCGGCTGGCATACATGACGCAGCCTGGCAGCCCCATGACCGGAATCTGGTTTTCCCCGTAATAGGCGAGCAAAAACATGGCGCCCGGCAGAACCGGCGCTCCATACGTCACCACCTCACCACAAACGTTGCGGATGGCCAGCGGTGTCTTATCGTCCGGGTCTACGCTCATGCCACCTGTGCAGAGGATCATATCCGCGCCTTCGTTAAGAAGCTTTCGAATCGCGTCCTCGATGTGCTGGTTGTCATCATCGCTGTATTCATGTCCTACGACCTCGGCACCAAATTCCCGGACCTTGTCCACAACCACCGGCGTAAAGGTATCCTTAATCCGTCCGAGGAACACTTCGTTTCCCGTCGTGACGATACCGACTTTTTTCGGAAGGTACTGTCGCACATTCAGGATCGGCGTCGTTCCGGCCTTTTCCTTGACCGCTTCCATCTTTTCCTTTTCGATGACCAGCGGAATGATGCGGGTCCCAGCCAACTTATCGCCTTTTTTGACCGGGAAATTGCCATGCCGTGTGGCGATCATCATCTGTCCGAAAGAGTTCACCATATTCAGGGTCTCTTCGTTGATCTGCAACACGCCATCGCACTCGGCTTTGAGTTCGATTTTCCCTTCCTTCGCCTCGCTGCGGCTGATGTTCTCGCCTTTGCAGATCTCGCAGAGCACTTCTGCCGCATCGTTTTCGTGCATCATGGTTTCATCGTTTTCCCAAACATATATGTGATCCTTTCCGACACTCAAAAGCACCGGAACATCTTCTTCTTTTATGATATGACCCTTGCGAAAAACGGGGCCTTTGCTAACGTCTTTAATAATCTGTGTGATGTCGTGACAGAGAACCTGTCCGACTGCGTCCACGGTTTTGATTTCTTTCATTGTTTCCTCCAATATCATTACTGTATTGTTATTATACATGCAAAAGCCTTCTCAAAATGTTGTTAGAACAACATTTTGAGAAAATAGCTGTTGGTTTTACAATTTGCTTTAACGGGGCCTATTTGCACAGATTTTCACGTAGCTTTTGCTCGAATTCCTCGAACTGTGTCACAACCCAAACACGACGGTGCAGTTCTCCGTTGAAGTCCATGAGAGAGCGGTCCATCCGTCTGGTGTTTTCTGCTGATTTGATGACTCCAACGCACGGCACATCCAATTCCAAAAGCTCATACAGCCTATTGCGAAATGAATCGCTGGACATTTCGTGGCCTCCCACTTCGTCCAGAAGGATCGCACGGGCCAGCCCGCTCTTCGCCGCTTCCATCGCCTCATTCAAATAGGATATACCTGCTGATTCAAAAACGCGCATATCCACCTTTGCCCCGTTTGGGGTGAACCACTTGAAGGTATTAGGTAAACAGGTATTGATTCCATCCGTTGCGTCAACTTCCATGGCAAGGGCCGCATTGGCCGGTGCCAGACGAAACCCTAACAGGTTTCCGTCCCGATCTATGATCCGCTGACTGGTAAATCCATAGATTCCATCGAGATTTTGCCCGTATATATCTTTTAGAATCTTGCGAAGCAGTGTTGATTTGCCCGTTTGAACGGGTCCTTCGATAAATATGTTTTTCATGCTTTTGATTGTAATCCAATATTCGGGAGAGTTCCAATGGTTTTATGCGTTGTTTCGGTGTCATAAACCAGAGAACGAAAAAAACCGTTCTCTTATGTTGTCCAAACAACATTCAGAACAAGATGTGTTGAACGGATGATTTCTTCCTGCAACGGTCATCCTCTATGCTTTAGACAGCGAGGTTTATGAAGTATGGAACGCATTTATGAAGAACTGATACGGGGCATCCCTGCCGGTTTAACAGCGGACGGGGTCGCAATGGGCCCCAACTGGATGCTGGTAAAAGCTCCCTGCGGCTGCGGCGTCGCATCCGTTTATGACAATGGAGAGCACCCCACCGGGCGCATGCCCCAATACGAAGGCATCACGCTGCGGGGACTGGGACAGTTGATCGACAGCCCTGTCCTGGCAGAACAGGGAATCGGCATTGCCGCAATCAACGCCTATTACAACCAATCCGCCTATCTAAAAGAACTGGAAGACAGCGGTCTTATCACCATAAGTCACACAACGAATTCTTTTCTGGAATATGGTAAAATGGTAACCGGAAAGAACGTAACGTTCGTCGGCCATTTCCCTGGTTTAGAAAAACATATGGTCAAAGCGAGACGCGTTTCGGTTCTGGAAAAACGTCCCCAGCCCGGCGATCTGCCCGCGGAACAATGCAACGACGTGATTCCGGGAATGGATTACGTTTTTATGACCGGTGCCACCCTGGCGAATCGAACGGCACCTCATTTGCTGGAACTTTGCCGCGTTGTTGATAAGACAAAAGCGATTTTCGTGGGACCAACAACGACCATGTCCAAGGTCCTGTTTGATTACGGCGCATCGGAACTTTCAGGGATGATCATCACGGACCCTGACGCTGCTTTTGAGGCGGTCATCAGCGGCAATCACAAAGCTATCTTTGATACGGGGCAAAAGCTTCGGATCATGACATCAAGGGAGATAAATCAATGACAACGATCAACTGGAACGAACTGTGGAGAGATACGGAAGATTCAAAAATGCACTCCAACAATCTGGACTTTTGGAATGCCTTTGCTCCCAGATTCCGTAACAAAGTAACGGAACCGGATCCGTACATCGAGATGTTTTATAATTACCTGGAAGCCCGTCCCGAAGATACACTATTCGATATGGGGTGCGGCTCCGGCACCTTAGCGATTCCATACGCCCAAAAGGGACACGAAGTTTATGCTGCGGATTTTTCACCGGAAATGCTGAAGTTCCTCATGCAAGGCGCCGAGGAAGCCGGCGTTGCTGGTCGCATTCATCCAATCCAGCTGAACTGGAACGAAGACTGGAGCCAGCGTTCCCTGCCGGCTTGTGACATCGCCTTCTCCTCTCGTTCTTTTATCTCGCGGGATCTGACCAGTTCCCTTGAAAAGCTGGAGTCCGTCGCCAAACGCCGCGTCTGCATCGGCGCCTGGGACATTCCAGTTGCCGGTTACGATCGGTTTCTTGCAAAAGCCATCGGCTATGAACGGCCCGGCATCGGCACCCACTACATGATTATGGGAGAACTCATGGACCGAGACGTATTTCCGGAAATGAAATACATCTATACGCCATTTCGATTAACGAAATACGAAAGTCGTGAAGCTGCGGAGAAGCAGCTCCGAGCTGCCTTTGCTCATATGAGCGAAGAGCAGGAAAGAAAGTTTGACCAGTACCTGGAAGAGCATTTGATCTATCATCCGGAAAAAGGCGTCTATCATGGGAATGATCTGGACGGCTACTGGCAGTTCGATCACAGTGACGCCAGTTCCATGGCATTTATTAGCTGGGAGATCAAAAGCGTTTATGAGTAAATGTTTGCAGTCCAACATATAAAAAGAAATGTAATACAAAAATGAAAAAGAAGCAGGTCCTGCAGCCTGCTTCTTTTACAAGTCACAAATAAGTCAATATTCAACGGTTTTCTGCATTCCGTTGTCTGAATCATACTTCATTATATATGTTTTGTATGTTGTTTTGCCAACATATTTTATAACTTTTTCTGTTTTAAATCATCTGTATCGCGCTGCTTTTGCAGATCGTCGGACAGAGACTTGCCACTGTTCGTCGCGTCCACCGGCGCCAGTGTCAGTCCGACCACGCCAGCCAGTATGATCGCGCCGCAAATGTAGTGATAAATGTACAGCGGTTCGCCAAGGATCAGAGCTCCTGCAATGATCGATACGAGGGTCGAGGCGCTGTTAAAGATGGTGCACTGGATGATTTCCATGTGGGCCAGCATGTATGCCATGAACTGTGCTGAAAGCAAGATGCAAAAGATGCCCAGGAAGGATGCCCATATAACAAAGTCGCCGTGACGCAACGGTTCAATCAATGCTGCGAAATCGTGCTTTACGATGGCCCGGATGATCGATGCGCTGATAAAGATAGCCGATCCTCCAACGGCGATCGTCGTTGTGATCTCGATGGGCTGGAACACCCCTCTCACGTACCTGGCCGAGACATTCTGGCAGGCCATAAAGATGCTGCTGACGGTCATGATCGCCAGGCCGGTAACGTTCAAATTGATGTCCGTGGCATTCAGGATAATCAGAATCACGAGGGCGGCTACGGTCACGACCACAAAGACCATCTGAAGCTTCGTGGATTTCTCTCCCAGAACAATTCGCCCGATGATCTTCGCAAAAATCGGGACCATCGCATATACAATGGCGCCCTCAATGGATGTGGCAAAGAACATGGCTAAAATCTGTAAGATCATAAAGGCAACGTAGAATGCTGCCACCATGTATAGTTTTGATTTTGGTCTGCCCTTCTCTGCTTTTGGATAATATCCCAGACTTTTGCTGATGATAATAAATATGGCTACGCCAATCAACGCCGCCACATACCGATAGCATAAAATCGTCAGCGTATCGGCGTATGGAACGCATTTTTTGATGCCAAAAAAAGAAAAACCGATCGAAAATGTAAATGCAGCTGCAACCAGATATAATTTCCACGTTGCCGGTCTTGCCGTTTGCTTTTGCATGATATCCTCCACTGATACGATGATACCATCAGCTGATAAAAATCTCAATCCCAATGATAATCAGAATGCAGCCGCCCAGGATGCCGGCTTTGTTCGATAGTTTCATGCCGAAGAGCTTCCCGATATGCAGTCCAATGGTCGAGATGATGAACGTAACAACCGCAATAATCAGGGCGCATACCAGGGCGTTCAACCAACCGTAGTTGGAGATCGCAAAGCCAACCGAAAGGGCGTCGATGGAGGTCGCGATCCCCTGCATTAGAAGCACCGGCAGGGTAAACTGCTCCACGGCAATCTCTTCGCCGTTGCGGCCCTTGTGGATGTTGATGATGCTTTCGATGAGCATTTTGCCCCCAATGAAGAGAAGCAAAATCAATGCGATCCACGGCACGAATTTCTCAAAGGCCCTGAAATAGGTCACTAGATTATGCACGCAAAACCACCCAAGCATCGGCATGAAGGCCTGAAAGAACCCAAAAGTTCCCGCCACGAGATTCATGCGGAACCGCTTCATGTTCGGTTCGGCAAGGCCGTTTGCCAGTGACACGCTAAACGCATCCATGGCCAGGCCAACGCCAAGCAATATGCTGTTTATAAAAAAACCTGCTGAAAACACTATTCCATATCCTCCGTCTGTTCGACTTGGTTCTTATCCGCAGCTTTCGCTTCGGCCGCTTTTCTGGCAGTTTCCCGTTTCGCCGACTTTTTCATGATCTTCCGGGCTTTCCTGGCGGCCTTTCTCCGGTCACTCAGTTCAAAGGCTTCTTCGATTTGCTTCTTTCTCTCTGCACGATCAAACATGTCGCTCTCAATGTAATCCCGTTCCAGTTCCTGTTTTTTGGAAATGATGACCGAAAGAATCATGCTGCCTGTGAGAATCACGATGATCACTGCAATAGAAATCAAATTATGAATATGGATGTCAAAAATGTCAAGCAGCATTTTGACACCAGTGAAAATTAATATGATCGCCACACCATATTTGACGTAGCGGAATTTCTTGTGCATGTGTTCCAGCACGAAAAACATCTGCCGCAATCCCATGATCGCGAACATATTGGATGTGTATACGATAAACATGTCTCTGGTCATGGAGATGACGGCCGGGACGGAGTCAATGGCAAAAATAATGTCCGAGAAGATCAACAAAACCATGACCACCGCCAGCGGCGTGCAGAGCTTTTTTGCTTTTTTAGACATTGGACTGGCTTCGTCGTAATTGGAGCCGTTATTATTCACGATAAACTTTTCGCCCTCGAAGCCTTTGCTCATAGGCAAAAACTTGGCGATGATCTTGTACAGGATGCCGTCTCTTGGATCTTTGTCGTCGTCCTCTCCTTTGAACATCTTGGCGCCGCTGAAAATGAGCAGCGCGCCGAAGATCCATAGGATCCACTCGAACTTATTGACCAGTGAGATCCCGACGAAAATGAAGATGAACCGCAGGACGATGGTCCCGGCGATTCCGTAGGTCAGGACTTTGTGCTGGGCGTGCTCTTTGATGCCGAAACTGATGAAGATCAGCAAGAAGACGAACAGGTTGTCTACGCTAAGACTCAGTTCGATCAGATATCCGCTGGCAAAGTCCACGGCCTTGTCCCACCCTTCGATGAAGAAAATACCGATATCAAATACAAAGGCTAGCGCGATCCAGAAATACAACCACTTATATTGCCAAATGGCCTGTGCTGTAGACAGTTTTGTTTCTTGTGTCCTTTCGTTACCCATTGTGTTCTACACTCTTACTGCGCCGGTATGCGTGAAACGCCATTATCCGGTCTGTGATGCATGCCGCTTCCCTGCGACGAAAAAAAGAGACAAACCTGCTGCTTGCAGATAAGTCTCATCAATTACGATCATGCCAGAACGCTTTCGCGTACGAGGTTGTTGACATCATCACAGCCATTGCTTCCCGTTTTCTCCCGTGACGCAGCTGTTGACTACTCCCTTAACTTGATAAAATAGTTTTACCATATTTTTACTTTGATTTCAAGGAGAAAGGGCAAAGGTTCACGTTTCTTTTCGTTGTGCTTTTCTTTATCTGACGCGTTCCCATTCATATTCCATAATCGCTCCGGTCGGTGCCAGCACCTTGTATGAATACTTCTTCTTGCCGCTGCGGAACTTGATCTTATAGTACCCCTTGTTGCCCTTGTATTTGTACTTGCAGGATCCTTTTTTGATTTTTTTCACGCTCACTCCCGATGCTTTTGCAACGATTTTTCTCGCCTGCTTCTTGCCGATTTTTGACTTGGAACTGCAGCGTTTGTAGCAGTATTTCACTTCCTTCTCGGTAATTTTCCCGTTGCAGGCATTCAGTTCGTACTCATACTCCGTGCATGTACTGAGCTTGATGAATTTTACCTCATACTGTTTCTTGCTTTCTTTTTTCAGTTTGAGAACTTTGACCTGCGCCTTCGTGAGTCCCTCGTTCTTTAAGGCTTTATCCAGCGCTTTGCTTTTGCTGATACTGCAAGCAAAAGCCGGCGTACACATGGCGATGGCAACGATCAATGCCAGGCATATTCCAAAAACCCGATTTCCTCTCTTCATGTTACTCTCTCCTCAGCGTTTCTGGTCAATCAATTGCATTTCTGCTTCAATTATACACCTTCCTACTCCCATTTCCTATTATTTTTCGCACTTCTCAAGGTATCCGAAGTTACTCATCCGGCATGATGTATTTTTGCATATTCTCGCTGATTAGTGTATAATACAGCCAAGCTATGAAGAGGTGCCCAGATGAAACAGAACAGAATCGACAACATTTACAAGGTAATCGTAGAAAACCTCGGCGAGGAGATTTTTGTCAGTGACGGCAATGGAGATGTGCTTTTCGTCAATCCCGCATCCATTGAAATCAACGAGCTGGATATCGAGAACATCATCGGCAGAAACGTTCAGGATCTCCAGAACGAAGGCTATTTTTCCGAGAGCAGTACCCTCAAGGTTCTCCACGAAAAGCAGCCTGTCAGCGTTTTGCAAAAGCTCAAAAACGGAAAACGCATCATTGCCAGCGGCATTCCGATTTACGATGAGGACGGCAATATCGAAATGGTCATTACCTCATCCCAGGACATCGATGCCGTAAACAAGCTGCTGGAAACCCTGGATGAACGGGAAGCGGAAATCGCCACCCTGAAAAGAGAGTTGTACAAAAACAGTGAATTTGCGGCGACCGATCCTGTCAGCATCAAGCTGAAATCCATTATGGATAAAGCCGCGTCCCTCGACCTTCCAGTGTTGATACAGGGCGAATCGGGGACTGGCAAACAGATCGTAGCAAGGCACATTCATTTCTTTGGCAAGCGACGGGATAAACCCTTTTTAACCGTCAACTGCTCTTCCTCCGATGATACGGCTTTGGAGCGGGAGATTTTTGGCTACGAAGTCAGCTCCAGCAAGGGGAGGCAGCAAAAGCCGGGAAAACTGGATTTGGCCATGGGCGGCACACTGGTATTTAACAACATTGGATTTCTGCCTGGGAAACTGCAAGCGAAACTGTTTGAGTACCTAGAGACAGGCAAGTTTTTCCGTGCCGGTGGAAGCGAATCCGTTTTCTCAACAGCCAGAATCATCGCCATTACGAGTAAAGACCTGAAGGTCATGAGTGAGGATGACACCTTCCAAAAGGCCTTGTATTACAAAATCAGTCCGATGCCAATCAACATCCCGCCCCTCAGGAACCGGGTCAAGGACATTCCACAGCTGTCGAACCAATACATGGCAATGTGCAATGAGAAATATCACACGAAAAAAATCCTCAGCAAAGAAGCCCTCGGTGTCCTGACATCACACGCATGGCCGGGCAATCTCATCGAGCTGGAACGGACGATTGAAAGCGCCTACATCATTGCAGACGGGCCGATCATCAAAGGCGAAGCGATCCACACAGCCATTCACGGTCAGGGCGATGCGTCGGAAAACAAAAGCAAAGTTTACTGCGAAGACATTATTCCTCTCAAGGAAGCGAAACACATCCTGGAAGAACAACTCGTCAAACGCGCCTATGCGATTTATAAGACGACCCATAAGACGGCCGAAGTTCTCGGTGTCAACCAGTCTACCGTATCGCGGATTTTGAGAAAGTACTGATCTGGGTAAAAACGAATAATCGCTCAATCACCCCTCCAATAGATGTTATTCCATTCCTTTGGAGGGGTGATTATTATTGTAATAGCACTATGCTCCCCACCGCGTCAGCTGGAAGCGCTGGGTTACAGCGCCGCGACGGCTTCGCCCAGGACTTTGCCGATGGCATCATTGATCACCAGGTCCGCGCGGCCGTCAAAGGCCGTTTCGCTCTTATTGATCAGGACCAGTTTGTCGCCGCGGAAGTAATTGACGAACCCCGCTGCAGGATAAACAACGAGGGATGTGCCTCCGATAATCAGTGTGTCCGCATTGCGGATGGCATTGACCGCGCCGTTGATCTGATCCTCGTCCAGAGACTCTTCGTATAAGACCACGTCCGGTTTTACGATGCCGCCGCACTTCTTACATTTCGGAATGTATCCATCGCAGTTGTCAGGATCCATAATATAGTCTAAATCATAGAATTCACCACAGTGCATGCAGTAATTTCGGAGTACGGACCCGTGAAGCTCATACACGGCTTTGCTGCCGGCCTTTTGGTGAAGACCGTCGATGTTCTGGGTCGCGATGCCGTTTAGCTTCCCCATCTCTTCCAGCTTCGCAAGTGCCAAATGGGCCTGGTTCGGCTGGGCGTCCTGATAGATCAGGTTGTTCTTATAGTAATCAAAAAAGGTCTGTGTATCCTGCACAAAGAACGAATGGGACAGCATCCGTTCCGGAGACATGCCGTATTTCTGCTGTGCGTTGTACAGTCCGGCTTCCGATCTGAAATCCGGAATGTTGCTTTCGGTGGAAACGCCAGCCCCACCAAAAAACGCGATGCGTTTGCTCTCTTTCAAAATCTTCGTCAACTCTTCATACATACGAATCTCTCCTTTCCATTCAACTGCAAAGTTACTGATTTCAAACTGCAAAGGCACCGGTCACCTGCGGCTGGACTGCACCTTATCGATGACCGCTATGATCAAAACAGCTCCTGCCGCCGTTGCGATGGTTGCAACCAGCGTCAGCGTTTTGGCCCCCGCAACATCTAGGATCCATCCTCCCAAAAGGCTGGAAAAAATCGTGGTCAGCGTAATCATTGTAGTGAACAGCGCCTGCCCTTTCACTGCCTCCCCGCGGCTCATGATTTCATCGGTGAAATAAACCATGCCCGGTAAAAACAGCGCAAAGGAAATGATTTGAAATACCTGCGCTACATAAAGCATCCATACTGAGCCAGCAATCCAGACCAGCGCGATCTTGATCGTGAATCCAATGGCTGCGATCTTAAGCAAAAGCTGGCAGGAAAAATATTTCTTGATGCGCTTAAAGAACACCATGGTCGGGATTTCCAGGAATGCCATAATGCCCAGGATTCTCCCCATGTCCTCTGTGGTTCCGTTGACCGCATCCACGATCTGGGCCATGTAATTGTTCAATATCGCATTGCTAAAGAACAATCCGACGACACCGATGTTCACCAGGAAAAAGGTTTTATTTCTCCGAATGAACTGCACCAGATTGATAGACTCATCATCGGCGCCATCCTCTGCACTCGATGAGCTGTAAAGAGGCGGATGGCCCATCGCCAGATTCTTCTTAAAGGTCCGCCTGGTCAGCACCAGACATAATATCATTAGTGCACAAATGATTTCCCCACTGATCGGCATGATCACGATGCCGAATTTCTCGACCAGGGTTCCCAGAATGGCGATAAAAATCGAATACGCCAATGATCCCCCAGCTCTGGCCACGCCATAATTGGTTGCAAGTCCGCACTCCTCCAGCTTAAAGGCCAGGGAATTAAACAGCGGCTGCAATACCGTGTGGAATGCGATCAAAAGCACGAATACCACGCATAGGGCAACCGTTCCGCCCTTAAAGACGAACATGCCGATCGTAAACACCATCATCAGAGCTGTCATCAGCTCCGTCACCCCGATGATGCCAAGTCGCTTTGACCGGTCCGTATAATCCGCGATCAAAGGCTGCATGATAAACGCCAATACGTTGGCGCTCGCAAGTGTAATGCCGATTTGAGAATTGGAATACCCCCTTGCCAGCATAAACACAGATGCGAAGCTGCTGACAATGGCATAGATCATCCAGTAGGTGCCAAAAATCGCACCATATTCACAATTTAACTTTCTCGTTTCTTTTTCAATGATTCCCATTCACTACTCTCTTACAGGTCATAATACAGTGAAAACTCAGCCGGATGTGGAATCGAATTGACTTTATTGAAGTCTGCTTTTTTCTTCTCGATCCAAAGGTCGATCAGTTCCTCTGGGAATACGCCGCCAACCGTCAGATAGTCGTGGTCAGCTTCCAGCGCATCCAGCGCGTCCATCAGATTTCTCGGCAGTGCCTTAACTTCCTTCTTTTGCTCGTCTGTAAGATCGTACAGGTTAAAGTCGTATGGACCCCAACCGCCGTCCATGGCGTTGATCTTGTTTTTCACACCATCGATTCCAGCCATGAGAATGGCTGCATAGGCATAATACGGGTTCGCCGTTCCATCTGGATTTCTCAGCTCAAAGCGCTTTGTTTCCGGTGATTTGGCATAAGCCGGAATTCGGATTACGGAGCTTCGGTTGGCCGTTGCAAATCCAATGGTTACCGGTGCTTCAAAGCCCGGGACCAATCTCTTGTAGGAGTTTGTCGACGGATTAGTAAAGGCGCAAAGGCTTGGAGCATGAGCCAGAATGCCGCCCATAAACTGCAGTGCCAGCTCCGACAGCCCGGAATATCCGTTCTGGTCATAAAACAGCGGTTTTCCGTCTTTGAACAAATGCATATGTACATGCAGTCCGCTTCCCGCTTCATCATAAATCGGCTTTGGCAGGAAGGTCGCCGTCCGGTCATCTTCAACGGCGGTGTTTTTAATAATGTATTTCGTAGCCATGGTCGCGTCTGCCATATCCGTCAGTTCACCGAGTTCCACTTCGATCTCGACCTGACCCGGACCACCCACTTCGTGGTGATGGTACTTGACTGGAATGCCCCATTCCTGCATGGTCATACACATTTTCGCACGGCTGCTGTAGGTGATATCCTGCGGGATGTCTGCGTGATATCCGCGTTTGCGTCCCACCTGATAGCCTTTGTTCCGGATGTCGTCTTCAATGGCCGAGTTCCATTCTGCCTGACTCGTATCCACTTCACAGAACACGGACTGTTCCTGCACCTGATAAGCGACCCGGTCAAAGAGATAAAATTCAAATTCCGGTCCGATGATCATCTGGTCTGCAATGCCTTCGTCCCGCATGTACTTTTCTGCAGCCAGAGAGACGTTTCTCGGATACTGATCAAATGGCCGGTTGTGCGGTTCATCGATGACATATACGTCCCCCATCATCGTAATGGTCGGAACTTCCACAAACTTGTCGAAAATTGCCGTTTTGAGATTCGGGATGAATACCATGTCGGACTTTTCGATTGGAGCATATCCGTAATTGGATCCATCGAATCCGATGCCGGCTGTCATAGTCTCTTCTGTGAATCGGTCAACCGGAATGGACAAATGCCTCCATCTTCCTTCCAGATCGACCATTTTGAAATCAATCATTTTAATGTGATTGTCTTTTACAAAATCCTTGACTTCTTTTACTGAATTAAACATCTTCTCTCCTACCTAAACAATGCTTCCACTATACGATTTCTTCAAATTCCTGTTTGCAGTGCGGACATCGGATCTTGATTTTGCCGGCGCCAACCGGAACTCTGAGCTTTTCCTTGCAATAAGGACAGATCAGCAGCCGTTTTCCCTGTTTGGCAGCCTTGCGGTCCTGTCTGGTCGGCCCGCCGGTGTTTCCGGAGCCTTTGCCCGTGAATTTCTGTTTGAGCTGCAGATATTTCATATTTTCCTGCTGCCGTTTGTAGATGGAACGGGAAAATGATCTGCAATACATTATGATCAAAAGGACGATCGTGATCCACGTCAAAATCCGGACGTGAACGAACAGCCCTATAATCACCAAAGCCAGCGCCAGATACATGATGAATCGGTTCAGCTGATCCATCCCGTACCTGCCGATCATAAATTGTGACATCCAGTTTCTAAATCCATTCATGTCTTTTCTCTAATGCTCCTTCTTTTTCCTCTAATGCTCTTTCCCCTCAAAAACTTCCTGGGCCGCTTCCACGGACTTCATGGCATCGCTGCAGTAATAGTCCGCGCCCATTTCCCGGGCATAATCGGCCGTGAGAACAGCGCCGCCGACCATGATCTTACAATCCGGTGAAGAGGCCCGCAAAGCGCGAATGGTCTCTTCCATGCTGTCCAGGGTCGTGGTCATCAGGGCGCTGAGTCCTACCAGTTTGATATCTTTGGACGCAACGGCGTCAACGACTTTCTCAACCGGAACGTCTCTGCCCAGATCGATCATCTTGAATCCGTAATTTTCCATAATGACCCGGACAATGTTTTTGCCGATGTCATGGATATCGCCTTTGACTGTCGCAATCACAACTTCGCCTTTTGATTCTTCTGCCTCTCCGGATCCGATCATGGTCTTCTTTACAATGTCGAATCCTGCCTGGGCCGCCTGGGCCGCCTGCATCATCTGCGGCAAGAATATATCACCTTTTTCAAAGCCTTTGCCCACTACGTCAAGGGCAGGGATCAGATCTTCATTGACGATCTGGATTCCGCTCTTCGTCTGGAGCAGCCGGTCGACTTCTTCCGCCGTCTCCTTCTCAAGACCGTTCATCACACAGTACAAAAGGCCTTTGCCCTTGTCTTTGCCCTGTGTTTGGTCTCTGCTTCCGACCGAAGCTTTTGGACTGTCTGATGACTTGGAGATTTTTGAAAGCTCTCTTTCTCCGAACAAATGCAAAGATTGCCGCCATCATATCCTCGTCGTTTGGGTTGATGATTGGCATGGTCAGTCCGTTTTCCAGCGCCATGGTCAGGAAGGTCCGGTTGATAACCGGCCTTAAAGGCAGTCCGAAGCTGACGTTTGAAACGCCCAGCGCTGTATTCAGTCCAAACTGCTCCGTGACCATCCGGACCGTTTTCAGTGTCTCGTCCACTTCCTTTTGCTGGGCCGATGCGGTCAGGGTCAAGCAGTCGATGATAATATCTTTGTATGGAATCCCGTAATCCTGGGCCCGGCTGATGATGCGTTCCGCAATTGCAAAACGCTGTTCCGCCGTTTCCGGTATTCCAGAATCATCCAGCGTCAGACCGATGACCGCCGCTCCGTACTTCTTGACGATCGGCAGAATCCGGTCCATAACAGCCGGTTCTCCGTTTACGGAATTGACGATGGCCTTGCCGTTGTATACCCGAAGACCTGCTTCGATCACTTCCGGGTTGGCCGAGTCAATCTGCAAAGGCACGTTGGTGATCGATTGCAGTTTTTTGATCAGTGGTCCTATGACGGCCGCTTCATCCAGACCCGGAACCCCGACGTTTACGTCCAGAATTTCCGCTCCGGCTTCCACCTGTTCCAAAGCTTTTGCGGCAACGTAATCCAAATCGCCGTCCAAAAGGGCTTTTTTCAGTTTCTTTTTGCCCGTTGGATTCAGGCGCTCTCCAATGACGGTCACGTGGTCGACGGAAACCGTCTTGCTGCCGCTGCAAAGGGTCAGATAATTGCGTTTGTCATCTGCGGCGGCATCAATATCACTGGCAAGGGTCCCCTCGCCTTCGTTCATCTCATTTCGGAAGGCCGCCAGTCCGCGGATGTATTCTGGGTCGGTCCCGCAGCATCCACCAACCATGGCGACACCGGCGGTCATGAATTTTTTCATTTCTTCGATAAACTGTCCGCAGTCTATGTCATAATCACCGGTTTCCGGATCCGGAAGCCCCGCATTTGGTTTGGCAAATACCGGCAGGTTCGTGCACCCCATGAGTTCTTTGATCATCGGCAGAATCTGAACCGGCCCCAGAGAACAATTGATTCCGATCGCATCTACGTCCAGACCTTCCATGGTAATGGCAAAGGCCTGAAGGCTGGTTCCCGTAAAGGTTCTGCCGTTTTCTTCGAAGGACATGGAAACCATAACCGGCAGGTCCGAATTTTCTTTTGCCGCCAGTACCGCCGCCTTTGTTTCATAAAGATCTGTCATGGTTTCAATGACGATAAAATCGACCCCGGCGCTGCAGCCGGAAATCACAAGCTCTGCAAAGAAGTCATAGGCTTCTTCAAAGGTCTTAGTCCCCATCGGCTCCAAGAGCTGTCCCTGCGGGCCGATGTCAAGGCCGACGATGATCGGTCTGCCCTGCTGCAGAACCTCTTCCCGCACGTTAACAGACGGCTCGATGAGCCGCCTTACGGTCTCATCTACCGTCAATCCCAGTGCTTCGATTTTCTCGCGATTCAAGTTGAATGTCGGAGCATAAATCGCGTCGGACCCAGCCTCTACATACATGCGCTGGATCTCTTCCACGATATCCGGATGTTCCAGGGCATACTTCGTCGTATCTTCGCCGGGCCGGATGCCCTTTCGCTGGAACATGGTTCCCATCGCTCCATCAAGAATGATTACTCCCATGGTTTCCCCTATCTGTTTATTCGTATAACATATCCGAAGCGACCTCGTCACGGACTTCCCGTCCTTTGAGTGCTTCCAGTAATTGCAGTGCAAATTCCATGGCAAGGGCCGGTCCCTGGCCGGTGATCACATTCCCGTCCACCGTAACCGTCTCGCCGGTAGGTTCTGCGCCGATCAGGTGCTCTTCCATTTCCGGATAGATCGTTGCTTTTTTGCCCCGGAGCACGCCGTGTGCTCCCAACACCATCGGTGCGGCACAAATGGCGGCCAGCCACTTTCCAGCCGCTGCAAAAGCTTCGATTTGTGCCTTGAGGCCTTTGTGCTCCAAAAGATTCGTTGCCCCCGGAAGTCCGCCTGGCAGTACGATCATTTCACAGTTTTCGTAATCCGCATCTTCAAACAAAAGATCCGCCTGCACCGGGATCCCATGGGTTCCCGTTACAACCATGCTCCCCGTTACGGACACCAGTTTGGCGTCGCATTCCGCTCTTCTTAAAACGTCAACCGCGGTCAGTGCTTCTACTTCTTCGAATCCTTCCGCAAGGTGTACATAGATCATTTCCTACCTCCATTGTTTTTCATGTGATGTGCGAGATATTCCTTCAGCTGTTTTTCGTCCTTGATCTCCAGGCCCCGCTCGCCTGCAAGAGATTCGATGTGATGGGTGAATTCATGAAAGAGAACTTCCCGCATTTGCTCAATCAACGCCTCTTTCGGCAGGTGGCTGAACATTTTCTGGAAAGAACCGTAATAGATTTCTATAAATCTCCCCATGGAAGGACTGCGCCGATACATTCCCAAAACGAACAGATCGTTTGCCTTGGCGTCTGGGCTGATTTTCAGATCCGGCAAAATGAGAATGCCTCCGTTCAGGTCTAAAAAGAATTCGTCCGGCAGCTCCTCGGAGATTTTATCCATTTCTTCTGTGAATTCATCGATATCAATCATGTTACTGTTTTTCGTATTTGCCTATTTCGTCTTGATGGTAATGACCGGTGAATACGGGCCATAGTACTTTTTCTTGCCGATTTTCTTGTAGGCCCGAATCTTGTATTTGTAGGTCTTATGGCGCTTCAATTTCTTATTCTTAAACGAAACTTTCTTGTTCTTTTTAATGGTCTTGACGCATTTCCACTTCCCGGATTTGTACCGGTAGATCTTGTAGCCCGTCATATTCGGCGCCTTGCTCCATTTCAGCTTCACGCTCTTCTTCCCGATGGAGGTCGCCCTGAAAATCTTGACCGCGCCAATGGTAAAGGATTTCGTGGCGGATCCGTAATAGGCGCCAGCCGGCTTGGCTTTTATGGTGATTTTCGCCACGCCCGGCATTTTGTTTTTGCTGTAAGTGACGGTATAGTCTGTTCCCTTCTTGAGTGTCTTGCCATTGACCTTGACCGTCGGATTCGGCACAACGGCTTTCCCGGTGTAGTGATACGCTGCGGCAGGTATCTTGAGGGAGGACGCCGTAATTCTTGGTTTGTTGACCGTCGTGGTCATCGCTTTGATCCGGAAGTTGGCGCTGCCGTTGCTGTTATACAGATCGCTCCAGGCCGCGCCGGAAGTGTTCCGATAGAAGCAAAGGCCTTTTGCGCCCTGCGACAGGAACGTTCCCACATTGGTCCGGTAGGATCCTTCCATGGCATAGCTGAATTTTTTATCTGCTCCGGAGAGGGAAACGCCTTTGACGATAACCGAAAACTTGGTACCAGACTTGACTTCCGCCGGAGTCGCTCCGTATTTCTTAAGATCGAAGGTATAGTATCCCGGTGCGTCCGTGGTAACGTTGAAGTTTGCCATCAGGGTGCCGGTATTCGGTTTGGTCTTTGCGTTTTTGTAGACTTTCACATTGTATTTGCTTTTTCCAAGATTCCAGGTCATGAATCCTACGGACCGCAAGGTATGCTTCTTGCCGTCCACCGGTACCGAAAACATATTGGCTACTTCTCCGCCGACCGGCATGGTCTTGATGCCTTTGCCTACGGTCGTGCTCGCATATCCGGTGCCGTCATGCTGGAAATTGGCGTTGTAAGCACTCGCCGGCTGCATATCCAGAGCGATGGCTCCGGAAAGGCCCATGTCCTCATAGGAAACGTACATGTATCCACCGGAATTGGTTCTGCCGGTCTTATCCACACCATGACTGTTCTGGACGATCCATGCGCCATCATTGACCGGCCGTCCATCAAAGGTTTCATCTGCCGCAGTAGCGGACGTCTGGGCCTGGACGACGCTTTTTTCCGGGTTCGGAATCAGGAGCTCGTCCTCTGTATCGGTCGCTTCAGCAGTACCTTCGTCCTGCACGCCTTCGGCTTTTATGCCAGCATCGCCGGCATCCTTCAAAGGCTGCAAGTCTGCTTCATCGCTACCTTCGCCGCTTTCCGCTGCGGCCGGTTCGCTATTCGCGGCCGGTTTGCTTGCTGCAGACGGGTCGCTTTCAGAAGACGGTTCGCTATCCGCAGATGATTCGCTTTCAGAAGACGGTTCGCTGACGGCCGCTGATGGCTCCGTCTCTTCGTCTACCGCCTGGCTGCCCACGCTGCCTCCAAAGACATCCTCATAGGACGTGAAGTTTTCTCTGCTGAAATTGTCGTCCCAGCCGACAATGGTGACCGCATGATTTGCAGCACCGAAATCGTTGAGGGTTTCAAAGGAATAGTCGCAATAATAGCCTTTGCCGGCTGCATTGTAATACCGATCGTCGTAATACATCTGAACCGTCACAGCGCCGTACTTCTGGATGGCGTTTTTGACGGTGGCTACATTCAGCACATTGGCGGACTTGGATACGGTTACGGTTTCGTCATCCTGATCCTGATAGCTAATCGTCACCTTCCTGACGATATTGTTTAAGAATTTCGCATTTTCGAGGGTAATGAAGTTTTTGTAGGCATTGCTTTTGCTCAGCAGATTTTTCTGGCTTTGTTTACAAAGACCCACCCAGTCTGCCATGGCCACAGCAGCGCAATAATTATTGCCCCCGTTGTTCAGGTAATTGTATCCGCTTAATACCAGGTTCTTGTCATATCCATTGTATCCATACGGATATTTCTGCCGGTTGAAAAAGAAATAGGCGAAGTGCCTAGGCGCCGGCGTGTAATCGCCGCTCACCGATAGTCCGCTGTCATAGCGTTCCTTGAGATAACTGATGTGGGCCGTCGTCGTCACAGCGTACGCCCAGCAGGTATTCGTCGAGCCCTGATCCAGGACCTTAACATGTCCCTTGTAGTAGGTTTGAGACCGACTGTCAAAGGTGCTCGGAAGGGATGTGGCCTGACTTTTCAGAGCCTTTTTCTTAACTGTAGGAGCGCTGCTTTCAACCGTCAGATAGTCATCGGTTTCCGTGTCATCAATGTAGCCCGTTCCACTGGAAGAATTCCCCGTTTCTGCAAAAGCATCCAGGGGGACAAAAGCCGTTGAAAACACAAAAACGGCAACCGTCAATACTGCGGTCAGCCGTTTTTTTATGTCTATTTTTTTAGATCTAAGTGAACACATTTTTTACACCGAATAAATAAATATAACTGATAGAATATTGTATCATTATTTACCCGCTGCCGCAACTACGTGCTTCATCAATACTGCAGTCGTTACACTGCCAACGCCTCCCGGAACCGGGGTGATCATCGCCGCAGTTTTCTCTGCCTCATCAAAATCCATATCTCCGCATAATTTCCCATTTTCGTCCACGTTGATGCCAACATCGATCAGGATCTGATCCTTGCCAAGCTTGTCCGCGCCAACCATTTTGGCCCGGCCCAGTGCGGCGATCACGATATCAGCTTCCTGCCCTGCCTTTGCAAAATCTTCCTGGGTCGTCCGGCTGTGGCAGATGGTTATGGTCGCATGACGTCTCATGACCATCATGGCGACGGGCTTTCCGATTACAAGGCTGCGGCCCATAACGGTGACTTTTTTGCCCTTTAACTCGATGCCGTAGTGATCGAGGATTTCCATGCAAGCTTCCGCCGTGCATGGTGGATAGCCCAGGTCACTGTCCATAAAGACGCCTGCCATGGATCCGGATGTGATGCCGTCCATATCCTTAGCCGGAGCCAGACTCTCGCAAACGGCCTTCTCATCAATGTGCTTTGGAAGGGGCCGGAACATGAGCACGCCATGAATCTGATCATCTCTATTAATGCTCTCGATGGCGCCGATGAGTTCCTCCTGGGTGACGGTTTCCGGGAAGACAAACTGCTTCACTTCGATGCCGGTCTGCTCTGCCCTTTTGAGGGCGCCCTTTTCGTAGGAAAGATCTCCAGGGTTCTCACCAACCCGTACGATTGCCAATGTAGGGACGATGCCCTTTGCTTTCAACGCTTCTGCCTTTGCTTTGGAGTCTTCGGTCAGACTCTTTGCAACGGCTTTACCCTTTAGTAATTCTGCCATCTTCAAATCCTTTCTTCAAAAACGTCATTCTATGTATCGGACAAGTGCCATGGTCCCGCAACCCTTCATAATGGGCCGCCGTCCCGTAGCCTTTGTTCTTCTCAAAAGCGTACCACGGATATTCCCCCGCGTATTCTACCATCATTCTGTCTCTGGTCACTTTTGCTACGATGGATGCCGCCGCAATAGCCAGCACTTTCGCATCTCCTTTGATGATCGCTTCCTGGGGTTTGTCCAGGTCTTCGATTTCAACGGCATCAAAAAGCACGTAATCGATGCAAGGCGCAGGATGTTCTTCCGGCCCTTTTTCTGCCAGCTTTCGGTCGCATTCCTGAATGGCCTTTTTCATCGCCTTTTTCGTTGCCTGCAGGATGTTGATTTCGTCGATTTCCTGGTGATCGCAAATACCGATTCCGTAAGCAACGGCCCGCTCCGTAATGATGTCAAACAGTTCCTCCCGACGCTTTTCGGAGAGCTTCTTGGAATCATCCACGCCCAATACGTCAAAGTCTTCCGGGAGCACCACGGCTGCCGTAACGACCGGTCCCGCCAGAGGGCCTCTGCCAACCTCATCGACGCCTGCAATAAAACGATACCCTTCTTCATGCAGTTTCGCCTCCGGAATTTTCATTTCTGCAAGGCGTTCCTTTTGTTTTTGTATCCGTTCTTCTTTCGTCATGGATGATTACCCTTTCGGAAATTCCAATGTGATGCGGCCGATTTTCGCGCTTCGGAATTCATCGAGGACCAGCTTTCCGATCCTCTCATAGTCTATGCGCTTTCCAGGCAGGATGCAACCGCGTTTCAGCGCCATGTTTTCCATGTTCTCCAAAGGTGTTTCCGCGATTTCATCCAGCTTGTACCGTTCTTTCAAAAGCTCCGGGTAGTTCTCTGCGAGAACGCCAATGAGTTCCATGCCGAGAGTCGGCACATCCAGAATCTCGTCTTTGATGGAGCCGCAAAAGGCCAGGTTCAGACCGGCTTTTGGGTCCTCAAATTTTGGCCATAAGATTCCCGGCGTATCCAGAAGCTGCATGCCATTGTTCAGTTTCAGCCACTGTTTGCCTTTGGTCACCCCTGGCTTATCGCCGGTTTTCGCGCTTTTTCTTCCCGTCAGGCGGTTGATCAGGGAGGACTTGCCAACGTTTGGCACGCCAACGATCATCAGACGGTATGGTTTGAGCGACCCCTTGCCCTCATTCTTTTCCCGTTCCATCTTTTCCAAAAGCTTCAGAAGGTTCTTGATCCCGCCTCCGCTCATGCTGTTTAACGTGAGGACTCTGTCTTTTGCAACGAAATGATCCACCCATCTGCGGTTGGCGGCTTCGTCGGCCAGATCGCTTTTGTTCAGTGCAATGATGCGCGGTTTGTCTTTTACCAGTTCGTCAATGATTGGATTGCGGCTGGATACGGGGATCCTGGCATCGATGACCTCGATGACCGCATCGACCATTTTCAGATTGTCCTGAATCAACTCCCTGGTTTTTTTCATATGTCCGGGATACCAGTTGATGTTGTCTATCATAATAATTCACCTGAATAAAAAAGGACCCGTTAAGGTCCCCTTTTGATTATCTGCTTTCTTTCGCCTTGATCTTAGCTGACTTACCAGTTCTCTGTCTCATGTAGTGCAGTCTAGCTCTTCTAACCTTACCACGTCTTACAACTTCGATCTTTTCGACGAGTGGTGAATGAAGCGGGAATGTCTTTTCAACGCCAACGCCTGAAGCGATTCTTCTTACTGTGAACGTTTCGCCGATTCCGCCATTCTGTCTCTTCAAAACAAAGCCTTCGAATATCTGAATTCTCTCTCTGTTTCCTTCTTTGATTTTAACGTGTACCTTAACAGTATCTCCAACGTTAAATGCAGGGATGTCAGATTTCATATATTCCTGTGTAATTGAGTTCAATACGTCCATGGTTCTTCCTCCTTCCCTTCGAAACGTTCATGACCAGTCCGGCCAGCCGGAGCATTACGATCAGAGGACCGCCCGTTAAATTACAAACACATGTGCTTCCGCACACGCTCATTGATTATACAACAATCCATAACCACATGCAAGAACTTTTTACGCTCTCGGATGCGTTCTGTCGTAAACGTCCTTGATCCGGTTTTTCGTCGCCGACAGATACACCTGTGTGGCGGTGATGTCTTCGTGACCCATGAGTTCCTGGAGCGACTTCAGGTCTGCGCCGTTCTGCAGCATGTGTACCGCGAAGGAGTTACGAATGATGTTCGGCGTAAGTTTATGTTCCAGGCCTGCTTTTTCACCGTATTCCCGGAGCATTTTCCAAAGGCCCTGCCGGGTGATCCGCTGGCCGTAATAATTGACAAAGAGCGCCTTTTCGTCCTTGTTGTCCTTCAGAAGCAGGTCCCGCACGTCGTAATAATACTGTTCCAGTGCAGCCCTGGCCGGTCTTCCCAAAGGCACGATGCGTGCCCGCGCCGTTGTAGCGGCACAGGTAATGAATCCCATCCGGAAATTGACGTCTTCTACATTGACTTCGATCAGTTCCGAAACTTTGATGCCGGTTGCATAGAGTACTTCCAGAATGGCCTTGTCCCGAAGCCCTTTGAGACTCGTATCCGGACAATCCAAAAGCCGGTCGATTTCCTCAATGCTCAGGAATTCCAGTTCCTTTTGCTGAATCTTTGGGGTTTTGATTCCAGCCGTTGGATTCTCAGAAATATACCCACAGCGTATCAGATAATTAAAATAGGACCGTACGGATGCCAGTTTCCGGTTTACGGTGGATGCCGATTTGCCGACGGACTTCAGATTGTGGAGATACGCTACGATGTCTGTGCTGGTCGATTCTGTGATGTTGTCGGTACCCCGGGAAGCCTGAAAGGAAATAAACCCTAAAACATCGCGTTTGTAGGCTTCCATAGTGTTCTTTGACATTCGCCGTTCTTTTTGAAGATACTGGACAAATTCGTCGATATACATCAATTTTCCTCCATCAATTTCTTTGCCATGAGCAGCGCGGCCAGGGTCTTTGCATCCTCCAGTTTCCCGGATGCCGCCATGTCATAGACTTCCTCAAAAGGCATTTCAATCAATTCCACAGCCTCGTCCTCATCCAGACATTGTTCCCCAGGTGTCAGCCCTGTCATAAAATACAAGTGGATGACCTCTTCCGAATAGGCCACGCTCACGTTGATTTTACCCATGTACTGTATATGTTCTGCCGTGTAGCCGGTTTCTTCTTTGAGTTCGCGTTTTGCCGCGCCGAGGGGGTCGGTTTCGCCCTTATCGATTTTCCCTGCCGGAAGCTCCAGAAATACGCGTCCGGCCGCATACCGGTATTGTTTAACCAATACGATATTTCCTTCATCGGTGATGGCAACCATAGCCACCGCACCGTTGTGTTCAATGATTTCCCGGTAGGCCTCGCCCTTTAGGGCTGTCACCTTATCCCGCCGGACATTCAGAATCTTTCCCTCGTAAATTCTCTCGCTGCTGATACGTTCTTCCTTAAATATCATTGGATCTATCTCCCTTTCGTCATTTCTATGGAACGGTCAACGGCTGCCTGGAATCCTTCCTCAACCTTCTCCATAAAACCGTTGTCAAAAAGCTTGTTGACCGCTTCAATGGTCGTTCCTCCCGGTGAACAGACGTTGATCCGGAGCTGTTCGATGCTTTCCTCCGACTCCAGAACCATCTTTGCCGCGCCGAGAACCGCCTGGGCCGCAAATACCCTTGCCTTTTCTTTCTCCATACCGTTGGCAACGGCGGCTTTGACCAGTGCTTCAATATACATGTATGTGTAGGCCGGGCTGCTGCCGCTGACGCCGATGACGCAATCGATCAGGTCTTCATCGATTTCTTCTGCCGAACCGATGGAATCAAAAATCTTCTTCACTGCAAAGAATTCCTCGTCCCCTACGTTTCCGTTTCTGGCAACGGCAGTCATGGCCTCTCCGACTTTCGCAGGAGTGTTTGGCATAATGCGTATGATTTTCGCATCGGTTCCCAGGAAGCTGCAAAGGTGTTCGATGCTGATCCCGGCCGCCATGGAAACCAGAATCCGATTCGGATTGTCTTTGAATGTGCCGGCGATTTCTTCGAGTACGCCATCGATCACCTGAGGCTTGACGCCAAGGACAACCACATCGGACTGCTTGCACAGATCCGTATTACTTCCTACGATTTCACATCTGCCGCCGGTCCGTTCCAGCGCCCACGCCGAGTGATCTTGATTCAGATTGCAGACGAGCAGTTTGCACCCTTCTGAAGCCGGTGATGAAGCAAACCCTTCCAGAATCGCTCCGCCCATATTACCTGTCCCTATAAAACCGATATTCATAATACTTCCTCCTGAAATTTCTGTAGCAATGCCTTTGTAAAGTGGTTGATTTCCATGTATTTCATACTGTCCGTGTCTGCAAGCACCAAAAATCCGCTCCCGCAGCTCGGATACCGTTCCATGCTATCTGCGCAAAGACCCGCTGCCTCCAAATCGACCACGGTCAGTCCTGCGTTCCGCAGTATGGGCACCTCGAATCGAAAGGTTCCGTCCTTTGCGCTGAACCGGGTCTTGATCGGAAATCCGTCAAGCTCAAACCCCATATAGTCGGTCCACTCCTCGGGCCGGCCGGTCTGCCGTCCCTGAATGATCAGCTCGTTTTTGCGAAGCAAAGGCTTTTGCACGAACAGATTCCCTGCCGGAAACCCTAATGCATACATGGCCCTATGCATATCGCATTTGCTGATGACTTTCGTCAGTCTGGTCAGCTGGCGAATGTCGTCATTGTTGTGGAGCAGAATTTTCTGTTCCGCCAGAGGGTCTTGTGTTTTCTCGTAGTGATTGTATAGCTCCACGCTCTCCGCGCCGCTGATTTCATCGGCCCTCGTATCCCAAAACCCCATGTAGTTTTCGATGGTTTTCTGCCGGAGATTCGGCACCAGTTTTTTGATTGGCGAGTGCCCCTGAACAACCAAAAACAGGTCTAAATCATAGGTTTTACTCAGTATCCTTCGCCCATGATCATAGAGGCTTTGGTCCAGGTATTTGCCGCCCGCTCTCAAGACCTCCAGTCTCCTGGCGAGAAACGGCATATCGAAATGCCTGCCGTTGTAGGTTACCACCACATCCAGATCACGGATTTCCTCCATGTATTCTGCCAGGGCTTCGGGCTCTTCGCTCCGGCTCTCCGCCAGAATCTGGTGGAGCCTTCCGGTCTGACAATTGTACAGTCCGCCCAGTATAAATTTATTTCTCGATGGATCCAGTCCGGTCGTTTCAATGTCCAAAACGCCGATGTTCAGGTCTTTGAAATAAAAGTCCCAAATGGCGCTTTGGTAAATTTCTCCATGATATTCTTCCACAATGTGTTTCATGGGTTTATTATAACACAACAAAAGAGACCCGAAGGTCTCTTTTGTTAAAAGGGGTATTGGGATTAGAGATTAATGAGGTTATCAGGGGGATAACCACATAAGTATTTTATTTTATATCCTATGAAAATGCAAGCATTTTATTGAATAACAGCCTTTTCCAAGGTATTATTATCCATTTTCAATGCCGCCGTCATAGCCTTTTACGCCGCCCAAACTAACCACTCTGGTGTAGCCTTTGCGTTTCAGTCTCTTCATAGCGCGTTCCGCTCTGGCTCCGTTCAGACAATATACGAACACCGGTGTATCCAGTTCCGCATGTTTTTCGAGCAGGCTCAGCTTATTCAAAGGGATGTTGATGCTTCCGGGTATTCTACCCATCTTAAACTCGTCCTTTGTCCTTACATCCACAAGAACCGCGCCAGGTGTATTCTTGTAAATTTCAAGGCCGTCATTAATATTCGGTTTTCTGAATCCAAACATAATAATCCTCCTATTTCAATCGTCCTCTCTACGTCTAATATACTTTTCCTGCCCGCAATTGTCTACTGTTTTTTCTCTACCCTCATATTTTCGAATAGGAGAACTGCCCATCACAGACAACCGTTCCGTCCTCATGCAAAAGCTCCACGGCTGCGATGCAGGTGCGTGAACCCCGGTGACGGATCGTTGCTTTTGCGATCAACACCTTATCGATGGGCTCCGTGCTCTGGTAAAACTGCAGGCTGCAGTTCTGTGTCACATACATATCGCCGGTTGCCCGGGCAGCAGCTCCGCCAATGGCATCGGCCAGTGAAGCGTAGGCTCCGCCGGTTACATGTCCCAGCATATCCGTGAATTCCTCACGGGCCTGAAACCTGCCGTATGCCGATTGTTCATCGGCTTCCAGTATTTCCACTCCAAAGAATTCCGCGTAAGGGTATTGTTCACGGTCCAATAGGCATTCTTTCGTCATTCAAATACGTCCTTTCTCTGATTATTTCAGCTGCTGCAGCAGATTCTGTGCAAAAGCCTTTGCATGGTTTTCTTTGTCCTCATCCATAAACGCGGTCCGGTATCCCATGTGCCGTTCCACCAGACTTCCCATATATTCAAGTTGCGAGTGCTTGCAGTATCGTTGCAATCCTTCTTCCAGAAGATCTGCTCCCTTCTCTGGTGGATAGCCGCAGGTGGTAATGAGAGCGACTTTCTTGCCTGCCCAAAGGGATGGTCCCCGCATGCCCTGATGGGTTCCTGCCGCATCGTCGTAGTATTTGTTGAGGGCGTAAACACACCGGTCGAGAAGCGCCTTCATGGGAGCCGTACAGTACCAGGCGTAGATCGGGGTCGCTAAAACCAGCAGATCTGCTGCGAGGATCTGCTCAAACAGGCCTGCGCCCTCTGTCATATCGTCTTCCTGCACGCAGAACCACTCGTCCCATTCCGTCTGGCAGCACCGGCAGGCAATGCATGGATGGATGTTCTGGTCATAAAGATCCACGATTTCGTAAGAGACCGCCTCACCTGCCCCTTCCAGTTCCTTGGCAAAAGACTGGACCAATGCGTTCGTATTTCCGTTTTTTCTCGGACTTGCTGTTAAAATAAGAATCTTTTTCATACACTTACAGTAATCGCACCGGATAAAATCCGATGCGATTGATTTCAACACTTTATTCTACTGGATCTACCCAGCCAAATTCATCTTCGATCTTACCAATCTGTGTTCCATAGATCGTATCGTACAGAAGCTGCGCGATTGGACCAATGTTTCCACCGTTGATGACCATATCCTTGTCCTTGTATCTGAGAAGGCCAACCGGTGAGATGATTGCAGCCGTACCGGACGCAAACATTTCCTTGAATTCACCCTTGTCATAAGCTTCCTCGATTTCGTCGATGGAAAGCGGTCTTTCAACCATGTTATAGCCCTTTTTCCGCAGAACCTGAATGCAGGAATCCCGGGTAATACCCGGCAGAATGCTGCCGCCGAGAGGGGCTGTGATGATTTCATCACCGATGACGAAGAAGGCATTGGATGTTCCGACTTCTTCGACGTATTTCTGTTCTCTGCCATCGAGCCACAGAATCTGTTCAAAACCCTTCTCATGAGCAATGACCTGTGCCTTCAGGCCGCTGGCATAGTTTCCGCCGCACTTGGCTTCACCGGTTCCACCCTTGACCGCTCTGACATAAGTGTCTTCTACATAGAGCTTCGTTGGCTGCAGACCATTCGGATAGTAAGGGCCGGATGGGCTGAGAATAATAACAAAGAGGAACTTTTTTGAATTTCTGATTCCCAGATACGGTTCTGTCGCAATGATATATGGTCGAATGTAAAGAGATGTATCTTTTACTTCCGGGATCCAGTCCGCATCTTCCTTGACGATGGCCTTGACCGCTGCTACATACAGTTCTTCGTCCATCGGAGGAATACAAAGCCGGTCGTTGGTCCGGTTCGTTCTCTTCGCGTTCATGTCCGGTCTGAAAAGCTGTACTCTGCCATTCTTGACGTTTTTATATGCCTTCAATCCTTCGAACATTTCCTGTCCATAGTGGAGAACGAGGGCTGCCGGGTCCAGCACGATCGGTGCGTACGGAACGACTCTACCGTCATGCCATCCCTGACCTTCATCGTATTCCATCAGGAACATGTGATCCGTAAAATATTTGCCAAAAGGCAGATTGTTTGGATCTGGTTTTTCTTTAGGATTTGTTGTTCTGGTTACTGGAAATTCATATTTCATGTTCAGACTCCTTTTATTAATGTATTCGAAATGTTAAATCAAAAGCTATATTTAACGATACTATCTTACTACTTTTTGACTGCCTCAGCAAACGCTTTTATCGGTCCTGCATGCTGATGCTCTCAATGGCCACCGGGCCTCCCCGTACGACTTCGATATTGTTGAATCGCTCATTGATCACGTTCAGGATGGAATCGTTCTTGACCTCCGTTCTGCAGGATTCGATCAGAACGCTGGTTTTATCCATGTCCTTAACCTGAAACTTAAAGGCCTCTGCCATCTGGAAAATTTCCGTACGGGTCTTGTCGGTTACGCCACGGATCTTGATGAACATAACCTCCTTCGTCCGGATCGAAATGTCCGTATAGTCTATGACCTTGATGACTTCAACGCTGCGGTTAAATTGCTTTTTGATCTGCTCATAGGTATTATCATCTGCATCCACACAGATGGTCATTCGCGAAATCGAATGGTCCTCCGTTTCTCCTACAGTCAGACTGTGAATGTTATAGGACTTCCCGCTAAGTAGCCCCGATATTCTGGCCAGTACACCAATGCGGTTCTCAACAAAGAGGGAGATCCATCGTCTTTTCATTCCATTGTTATCTTTGTTCATTTCATGCCCTCCTTAAACGCTCGTGATAAGATCCGTAATCGGTCCGCCCGGCTTGATCATCGGCAGTACCAGTTCTTCGTCTTCCACAATAAACTCAATCAGCGTAGGGCCGTCTTTCTTGGCTTTTGCTTTCGCAAAGGCATCGGCAATCTCTTCTGCTTTTGTAACCCGAAGTCCCTGCGCTCCGTAGGCTTCTGCCAACTTTACGAAATCCGGAACGTATTCCGGACAATCGTCACTCCTGCCATCACAAAGGACATTGCACCCTTTCGCCTCACAGCTTTTGCGCCGCTTTAGACAGGTGCCCGCATAGGCCTTGCTGTAGAACAGATCCTGCCACTGTCGTACCATGCCCAGATATCCGTTGTTGAACACGCAGATGGTAACCGGAAGTTCATTCAGGGTCGCCGTGGCCAGTTCCTGTGAATTCATCTGGAACCCACCGTCGCCTGCAATGGCAATGACGTCACGCCCAGGATTTCCGATGGCCGCCCCGATGGCGGACGGAAGGCCGTATCCCATGGTTCCCAGACCGCCGCTGGTAATCAGCTGACGTTTGCCATAGATTTCGAAGAACTGTGTAGTCCACATCTGGTGCTGCCCAACGTCTGTGGTAACGATCGGTTCATCATACAGCTCGTTGATGGCATCGATGATTTCCTTTGGCGTCAGCTTGTCCTTTTTATTCATATAGAGCGGATGCTCTTCACTCCATGCCTGAAGCTGGTTTACCCAGCCGACGTTCATCGCTTCCGTCTGGCCCAGCTCCTTCGCCTCTGCCAGAAGCTTGCGGATGGCTTCCTTGGCGTCTCCAACGAGAGGAACGTCAACATTTACGTTCTTTGAAATGGACGCCGTATCGATATCGATATGGATGATTTTAGCCTTCGTTGCGAAAGTTCCCAGCTTGCCGGTAATTCTGTCGTTGAACCGGGTGCCGATGGAAATGAGCAAATCGCAGTTGTTGACTGCATTGTTCGCCGCATAGCATCCATGCATACCTACGTTTCCGAAATACAGTTCGTGGTTTGTCGGCACGCTGCCCTTACCCATGATCGTCGTAACCGCCGGAATGCCGGTTGCTTCCATAAGCTCGCACATTTTGTCTGCTGCGCCGGCGATCTTAACTCCGCCGCCCAGAATAAACAACGGTTTTTTCGCTTTGTATATCATTTTAATGGCACGCTTGATCTGACCATCGTGGACCTTTGTGTTCGGCTTGTATCCCGGAAGGCTGACTCGCTTCGGATATTCATCGCTTCCGACCTGCGCCATTACATCCTTTGGCAAGTCCACCAGAACCGGTCCCGGACGTCCTGAAGTAGCAATAAAGAAGGCCTCTTTGATTGCCTTGTTCAGCTCACTTCGTTCCCGTACCATCATGGAATATTTCGTAATATTTCTCGTAATGCCGACGATGTCGACTTCCTGGAATGTATCATTCCCGATCAGGTTCGTTGCGACCTGACCTGTAAAACAAACGAGAGGAACACTGTCCAGATTCGCATCCGCAATCCCGGTAACGAGATTGGTTGCTCCCGGCCCGCTTGTTACCAGACAGACACCTGGTTTGCCAGTTGATCTGGCATACCCTTCCGCAGCATGGATCAATCCCTGCTCGTGTCTCGGAAGAATCAGATCTACGTCATTCTGCTTGTAGATCTCATCGAAGATATCGACGACACAGGCACCCGGGTATCCAAAAATCTTTTCTACACCCTCTTCCTGAAGTGCCTTAACGAAAAATTCGTTTCCTGTCATCCTCCCCATGGTTTACCTCCAATTGATTTCCAGCCAAATTATACCAATATATTATTCAATACATTTATATCTTAATGCTATATGCCTTGTCAATAATTAAATGGTATTTTTTGTGTTTATTCATATCGATTTTTAAAATTAATTGTGTTTTAACACAATTTTTGAATATTTACGGTTGCTTTTCATTTCTCTTTGCATATAATATATTAAGGACATTGTCAAATACTTAAGGAGGAATATATATGAGAGTGAATGGCTCACAGCTAGTTATGGAAGTGCTGTTGCAGCACGGAGTGGATACGGTCTTTGGATATCCAGGCGGTGCTGCGCTGAACCTTTACGATGCCCTTTATGAATATAGCGATCGGATTAAAGTCGTAACGACGGCACACGAACAAGGCGCGTCCCATGCAGCGGATGGATATGCCCGTGCAACCGGCAAAACCGGAGTGTGTTTCGCGACCAGCGGACCTGGCGCGACCAATCTCGTTACCGGAATCGCTACTGCATTTATGGACAGCATCCCTCTCGTTGCCATTACGGCAAATGTGCCGGATAGTCTGATCGGCCGAGATGCGTTTCAGGAAGTCAGCATTTCCAACGTCGTGATTCCTGTCACAAAACACACCTACTTCATTAACAACATCGACAATTTGGAAGATGCTCTCTACAACGCATTCCGAATCGCGTCCAGCGGCCGTAAAGGACCGGTTCTGATCGATATCACCAAGGACGTTACAGCCGCAATGACCAACTATAAACCGAGAAAGCCAATCGATAAGGATCCTCTCCCGGCTTTTGAAAAGGCAGATCTAAAGAAAGTTGCGGATATGATCAATGCTTCTTCAAAGCCAGTCATCTACTGCGGCGGCGGCGTTGCTGCTTCCAATGCGGGAGAAGAGCTTTTGCAGCTTATGGATAAGGCCGGAATCCCGGCCGCACATACTCTGATGTCGGCTGGCGTCATCGGCTATGACAACCCTAAAAATCTGGGGATGGCGGGAATGCACGGAACCATTGCCGCAAACAAGGCCTTTGACCGCGCTGATCTTATGATCGCTCTGGGAACCAGATTCAGTGACCGAGTCGCCCTGAATCCGGAAAAATTCGGTAAGCGCGCCCAGAAGATCCAGATCGACATCGATGCGAGCGAACTGAACAAGAACGTTTTCGTTGACCTTGGCATCACCGCGGACATTAAAGATTTTCTCACCCAATTGCTCCCTCTGATCAAAGAAAACGGTCACGAGGAATGGCTGTCACTGGCAACCGGCTGGAAAAGCAAGACCGGTGACGTCAAGAGCGGGGACGCCGAACTGCACCCGAGCGAGATTCTGCATTCGGTTTGCGATATGACCGATAAGGATACGATTTATGTTACGGACGTCGGTCAGCATCAAATGTGGGCGGCCCAGTATCTGAAACACGAACACACGAAGCAGTTTCTTACCAGCGGCGGACTGGGAACCATGGGATATGGCTATGGAGCCGCCATCGGCGCTCAGGTCGGATGTCCGGATGCCAGAGTCATCCACTTTACAGGGGATGGTTCCTTCCACATGAACCTGAACGAAGGCTGTACGGCGGTCAGTCAGGAGCTGCCAATCATCACGATCATTATGAACAATCAGGTGCTCGGCATGGTATACCAGTGGCAGGGAATCTTTTATGACCACCGGTATTCCGCAACGGACCTTCACCGAAAGACCGACTTCCTCAAAATTGCCGAGGGGTTTGGAGCAAAAGGCTTCAAGGCCGACACGCCGGATGAATTCGAAGAAGTTTTCGCAAAGGCATTGAAGGAAAAAGGTCCTGTCTGGATCGATTGCCACATTGCTAAATCAGAATACGTTTATCCGATGATACCGGGCGGCGGCACCATCGAAGATATGATCATAGGATAAGGAGAAGATGATATGGACAAAACAGAAAGATCTGAAATACTGAGTATCCTGGTATCCAACGAACCGGGTGTTACCGCAAGACTGGGAAGCCTCTTTGCAAGACGCGGCTTCAACATCGACTCATTCACCGCCTCACCGACCAACGATCCGAAGCTGACGAGAATCACGATTGCAACCACCGGTGATGACAGAAAGTTCGACCAGATCCTGACGCAGACAGCGAAACAGGAATTTGTCAAGACCATCGACATCATGGGTCCTAAGAGCATCTACCGGGAGCTTTTGCTGCTGAAGGTCAAGGCGGATAAAAAGGACCGCTCCCAGCTTATGGAAATCGTTGAAATCTACCGTGGAAGAATCGTTGACCTTTCGAGAAACAGCATGATCATTGAATTGACCGGATCCACGAAAAAGATTGATGGATTCATGGATATGATGAGCTGTTATGAGCTGATCGACGTATGCCGAACCGGTGTTACCGGCATCAATCGTGGCGATGCCAGCATATCGGACAACGTGGATGACGAATAATCAAACCGTTAAAAACGCTTTAAGCGCAAATCAATATTTATATAACAAAAGAAGGAGAAAGAAATGATAAAAAAGTATTATGATCAGGATTGTAACCTTGGAATGCTGGATGGCAAAACTGTAGCAATTATTGGATTTGGTTCACAGGGACATGCTCACGCAATGAACCTGAACGAAAGCGGCTGCAATGTAGTCGTTGGTCTCAGACCAGGATCTGCGCACACTGCAAAGGCAGAAAACGCAGGACTGAAAGTTCTCGATATCGAAGAAGCCGCTGAAGCTGGCGATATCGTTATGATTCTGGCACCGGACGAAATCCAGTCCAAGCTCTACGCAGAAAAAATTGCCCCTCACATGAAGGAAGGAAATGTTCTGGCCTTTGCACATGGATTCAATATCCACTTTAACCAGATCATTCCGGCAGACTACCTGGATGTCATCATGATCGCGCCAAAAGGCCCTGGTCACACAGTAAGAAGCCAGTATGTAGAAGGCAAAGGTGTTCCTTCTCTGATCGCAGTTTATCAGGATGCTTCCGGTAAGGCCAAAGACTACGCTCTGGCATACGCTTCCGGCATCGGCGCAGGACGCGCAGGAATTCTGGAAACAACCTTCAAAGAAGAAACAGAAACAGACCTCTTTGGTGAACAGGCAGTTCTCTGCGGCGGCGTAACGGAACTGATGAAGGCTGGATTCGATACTCTCGTAGAAGCAGGATATGCTCCGGAAATGGCATACTTCGAATGCATCCACGAAATGAAGCTGATCGTCGACCTAATCAATGAAGGTGGTTTCGACAAGATGAGATACTCCATTTCCAACACTGCAGAATATGGTGACTACAGAACTGGCAAGAGACTGATCACCGAAGACACACGTAAGGAAATGAAGCAGGTTCTCTCCGATATTCAGGATGGAACATTCGCTACGGAATTCATTCAGGAATTCAACGCAGGCGGCAAGGCAAGATTCCTGGCTACCAGAAAGAAAGAAGCTTCCCACCTGCTCTGCAAGGTTGGCGCTGAACTGAGACAGATGATGAGCTGGTTGCAGAAATAATTTCATGAGGATACTTAGATATGAGAAGTGATAATGTAAAGAAAGGCGCAGAACGTGCTCCAAACCGGAGCCTGTTCTACGCCATGGGTTACACAAAAGAAGAACTGGAACGGCCTTTGATCGGCGTTGTTTCCGCAAAGAGCGAAATCGTTCCGGGACATATGCATCTGGATAAAATTGCCGAAGCAGTCAAAGCCGGCGTCCGTATGGCCGGCGGAACACCGATCGAGGTTCCGGCCATTGGCGTTTGTGATGGCATCGCCATGGGTCACATTGGAATGAAATATTCCCTGGCCAGCCGGGAACTGATTGCGGACAGCGTAGAAACGATGACCATGGCTCACGGTTTAGACGGACTGGTACTGATTCCAAACTGCGATAAAATCGTTCCGGGCATGATCATGGCAGCGGTTCGGATGAATATTCCTGCCGTAGTCTGCTCCGGCGGTCCAATGATGTCCGGTCTCGTCGGCGGTGAAGAGACGAGCCTTTCAAAGATGTTTGAAGCCGTTGGCGCTTACAAAGCCGGCATCATCGATGAAGACGGTCTGCAGGAATACGAAGAAAACGTTTGTCCAGGCTGCGGCTCCTGTTCCGGAATGTACACTGCAAACAGCATTAACTGTCTGGCAGAAGCGGTTGGTATTGCCCTTCCTGGTAACGGTACGATCCCTGCGGTTCACTCCGGCAGAATTCATCTGGCCAAGCACGCAGGCATGGCGATCATGAATCTGGTAGAACAGGACATTAAGGCGCGTGACATCATCAACGAAAAGTCACTGCGAAATGCACTGGCATGTGACATGGCTCTGGGATGTTCCTCCAATACGGTGCTCCATCTTTTGGCCATTGCCAATGAAGCCGGCGTCGATTTCGACCTGAAGCTGTTCAACGAGTACAGCGGCAAGGTTCCGAACCTTTGCCATCTGGCACCTGCCGGCGGCACCCACATGCACGATCTGAACAACGCCGGCGGACTTCCGGCTGTATTGGCAGAACTGGATAAAATCGGCGTGATCGATACGAGTCTGATCACAGCAACGGGCAAGACAGTTGCCGAAAACATTCAGGGCGCACACATTAAAGATACGTCCTGCATTCGTCCCGTTACGGATCCGTATAGCGAAACCGGCGGCATCGCGATTATGTGGGGCAACATCGCTCAGGATGGCTGCGTTGTCAAGAGAAGTGCTGTGGCTCCGGAAATGCTCGCTCACAGCGGTCCGGCCCGTGTCTTTAACTGCGAAGAGGAAGCCATCTCCGCAATCTATGATGGTAAAATCGTTGATGGCGACGTTGTCGTTATCCGCTACGAAGGCCCTAAGGGCGGCCCTGGCATGCGGGAAATGCTCAATCCGACCAGCGCTCTGGCCGGCATGAAACTGGACAAAACCGTTGCGCTGATCACAGACGGCAGATTCAGCGGAGCATCCAGGGGAGCATCCATCGGACACGTTTGTCCGGAGGCTGCAATGGGCGGAAACATCGGTCTGCTCAAGGAAGGGGATATCATCGATATCGACATTCCTAACGCAAAGATCAACGCCCGTGTAACCGACGAAGAATTCGACGCAAGACGTGCTGAGTACGTTGCACCGGAACCGACCGTCACGAGCGGCTGGCTGGTTCGGTATCAAAGATATGTTGACTCCGCTGCCCACGGCGCAGTCATGAAATAGTGTGAGGGGTCCGGAATTATCCGGACCCCTTTGTTTGATTTCATAATCATCACTTGTCTAGCTTACAGATCATCATAATATCCTACTGGCATGGTCTCGAGCGGAATCTTCTTCTTTGGTGTCTTTAACCATGACTTAAAGAATGTTCCATCGTTTGCGACGATGATTTTATACTTCTTCGTATTTGATTTTTTGATTTTCCATTTCGCTTTATGCTTTGTAGCCTTATTCTTCGAACCGTTTAGATTCATGACTCTCTTTTCACCAGATGCGATATAGTAAATCTTCTTGCCTTTTACCGCATATTTCTCCAAGGCATCCGTATATGCAAGTTGCTGATTGGAATACCACTTTCCTTTTTTGACACGTGAAATCGAGGCTTGTGTCGTACCATTGCTGATTTCAGCGTAGTAAATGTATTTGCCCTTAAGTTTCATTGCTCTGATTGGCATATCCCCATCATATTCGGCCCTTGCCGTCAACTGTTTTACTTTACCTGTTTTGAGGCTGACCTGGAAAATGTTCTGGCCATCCGAGCAAAATACGGTCTTCTTGGACTTGATTACCTGATCATAAGCCTTCATCGATTTCGTTGCAGCTGACGCGGGCTGCGGTATGAACATCACAGCGACCACGAGCGCAACCAAAATGAGCGCAAACCTTTTCATGTTGACCTCCTCTCATAATACAATAAACTGCAATTCGCAATAACTTAGATACTTGTTTTCGTTAATTGTATCATAGTTCGGAATTTCATCGCAATAAAGTATTACCGCACTTTATTCAGCTTCTCTTACGATGACTCTTTTTACGTTCTTGTCTTTCACGATGTTGTCTATGTGCCCTTTATCACTGATAAAGATGAAGCCGTATACTTTTAAGCCGTTATCGGAAACGTATCCTGCCTCGTCTCCGTCAAAGTACAGATCTTCACTGATCTCATCAAGGTCCAGAAACTTATTGCTGTCTTCCAAATAGCTGACCATACTGCTGAAATGCTGAACGGCATCTTCTTCGGACTTTATGCCGTTCGCGTCGGATGTGTCATAGATCAAGCCGGGATATTTGTTTTCATCGTACTCATAGCTGGCTTTATTGACGAATGTCGAAGCGTAAAATCCCTGGTTGTAGTGATTGCTGCTATTGTCTTCCTCGGCGACTTTGATGCCGCACCATACCCAACTGCCATTTGTGCCATAGGCGTCATTATCTACATAGTCCGCAAAAAACTGTTCATAGGGTATGTCTTTATCAAGCGAAACATAAGTATAGTAAAGATCGGTGTCATTCATTTTTTCCAAGCCGGTTTCTTCCCCGCATTCGTCATTGAAATAGCCGTTCTTTACATTCAAATCATTGATGTCGCTGTAGTTATAGCATTCGACAATGTTTCTCTTGATGTTCCCTGTGTAGACTTTGCTGATCGAGTTGACACTGTCAGAATCCGGCTGGACCTGAAACTGGGAATCGATTGCGTAACTGTAATTTCCATATCCGTAGCTATCTGTTCCGACGGTAAGTTCAGGGCCCATCTCCGGCATCTGAAGTTCCGAATAGACACTCATGTCCCGGGCAATCTGATTGTACTGGTTGTCATCGGCAATGCTTTTGCTTGGATCGTAGTAGAACGCCGAAACGATATGCGGCAGTGCAAACACGATAAACAGCGTCAGAATCAAAGCGATGATCGTCGCTATGACACCGGTTTTTATAAAGGCCTTTCGTATGGAACGGTTGATTTGCTTTGCGATTTCATCGGTTCCATCGTCTGGTCTTTGCATTGAGTCGTTCTCCGGGTCTGCAGCAAAAGCTGATTCATCGCCAAAGATGTCCTCCATGCGATTCGTTTTAAGTATTTCATTTGGCCGTCCTCCTAAGTTGTCCTTTTACTTATGAAACACGCAACTGCAGAATAAGTTACAGCTTTTTAAAAAAATATGGACGAAATTGACGAAAAAAATGACGAACCAAAGGAATTGATTCGTCAAAATGGTTATTGATTATGGTGGATTATTCATTACTAGATAGAAATTGTACTTCAGACATATTCGCATATTCCGCTGCAACCTTTTGATCAAGTTTTCCTTCTTCCACCAGCTGGTGCAGCATTTGCAGTCGTCCTTCTTCCATGCCCTTCACGCGCCCTTCTTCCATGCCTTTCACACGACCTTCTTCCATGCCTTTCACACGTCCTTCTTCCATGCCCTTCACGCGTCCTTCTTCCATGCCCTTCGCGAGACCTTCTTCCATGCCCTTCACGCGTCCTTCTTCCATGCCCTTCACGCGTCCTTCTTCCATGCCCTTCGCGAGACCTTCTTCCATGCCCTTCGCGAGGCCCTCTCTCATCCCCTTATTGCGTCCTTCAAATTCCGCTTCGGCCCTGGCACGTGCTTCTAACATTTTGAATTCCTGATCTAATGTCCACATTTCCCTTCGCCTCTCTTCCGAATTACATCGCATAACGGCTTCGTCGAGAGCAGTCAGGCCGTCGTCGCCTTCCGGAATGATCATATCGTTCATATACGAAAACAGATTCTTTAATCCAGACGGCAGATTCGGCTCTGTCGATCTGCTGTTCACTATAATTGTATGCACTCCATCATCCAGTTTCAAGCCGTTTTTTTCATCGAAAGTTTTGAATGAATATACCGCTTTATTGGCGCCCAGATAGTCAAATCTGCAGAGAAAGATCACGAATGACTCTGGAAGCTTGTCGAACCGCTCTCCTCGGTCAAGTGCCTCGATATCCATGGCGCTATGGATGTAGCGGGTCCGTCTTGGCAGATTGCCTTCGTCGGCGTTTTGCATTTCTATGTCATACCAGTTGTCTCCATCATCAAACTGCACGTCTAGACGAACCGATTTGGCATCCACAGCCGGAATCAGAGAAACTTCCGTCCCGTGCAACCGGATATTCCTAACATGTCGGTCCGGAAAGATGCGTTCCAGTATGTCTTTGCAAAATCTTTCATCCTTCATCACAATGGCGAATACCAGCTTATGGGTGAACGGATACTCATAGTTTCTTTTTGTGTAGTTAATGATATTAGCTGCATTTTTCATAGTTTTATCCTCCTAATATATTAATCTCTTGTAATATCATTATTCCACTAATTTCCAATATTTGTCAACCAATATTTGGAAATTGTAACATAAAGTTCTTCTTTCCACATTTGCGTGTATGGGGCATGGGCAAAGAGGGTTGGCGAGACCGTGCCTGTGCGGATTCTGCAGGAGCTGGAACGATCACAAGCGAAAGGAGAAATGAGAATGAAAAAATCCACCGATTGTTTGAGGACATGGTCCCGCGTTTCGGTGGATTGCCATTTTCTGCGAGTGAGCACTCAAAATGTTTCAAAAAGAGCTGTCCCTTTTGGCACATTTACTGCGCAGTGTGCTGTTGGTTCAAATAATTGAGAAGCCCTTTGGCGAGGGCTTCGCCGTAAGCTTTTGCCTGATTGGTCAGTATTTCGTTGTCCGAGCTGATGCTGCCGGTTTCAAACAAACAGGATGTACAGTGCACTTTCGGGTTGCACAAGGTCTCCAGATCGGTCCGGTACTGCAGCCCGCGGTCTGGAATGTCGATTGCCTCGTGGACCGCCTGATTCAGACACTCTGCCAGTTTTTTCTGTTCGTCGGTATTGTACAAAGGCATCGTTCCGGATGCGGCGTTGCCGTAATCGCAATGCACATTGACAAAGGCATCGATTTCTTCGTGGGTGTCGAGATAATCCAGCGTCACATCCAGGTTGCGGTCATTTTCTGAGAAGGCATCGGTGTACACGTCCACGTTGTGGGCGGTCAGGTAATCGCTCATAGCCTGGGTAATCGGAATCATAAGCTTGGCTTCCTCGTAGCCATTCCACGTGCAGCCAGTATCCCACTTGCCCTGTGCATCGATGCCATGACCGGTTTCGATGCAGACGTGATAGTCGTATTCCTTTGGCTTTTGCTCCGTTGGTTCCAGTGGTTGGAGTTCCGACTGGGCTGTGGCCCTTGCAGCCTTCTCTTCTTCTTTCTTGTTATTAACCATCGTTACGAAAAGCGTTGTTGCAAAAGCTGCAACCACACAGACGAAGGCCAATACTACGATTAGGATTTGCTTTTTTGTCATAGTCGGTTACTGTCTGTATTCTGAGAGAAGGTCCACGTTGTCCAGTTCGATCTGGCTGAAATCGTCTTGTGCCGCGTCTTTACTCTGATAGGCGTAATACCAATCCTTGCTGTTGAAATAGGCCTGTACGTCCGGATCCGTAAATTCTGCGCCGTGACGGGCATATATCTCATTGATCGCATACTGTATTTCACGCTGGGAAAGACCGCTTACGTCGCTATTTGTCAACCGTCTGCTGTCACTATCCGGAATGATGTAGTCATTGCTGGAGTAGCTGCTGCCGGCTGACCCGCCGTTGCTGTCGCTATCGGATCCACCGCCTCCCCAATCCTGTGTCGAAGGCTCCGTCGAAATGTCAGGTTCCGTTTCTGTTACAATCGGGGGTTCACTTGGCGAACTGTGCGATCCCAACAGGAAGTGTACGATTCCAAAAGCCGCAGCACCGAGAACCAACGCGATTCCCACTACTGCAATGATAAATGGAACATTGTTCTTTTTTGATTCTCCTTCGTCCTGCTCGTAATAATCTTCCCGTTCCACGTGAGGATGACCTCCGCTGCGAGCTGGTTCCTCCTGCGGCGCTGCACCCAGCGGTGTTCCACAGTTCACGCAAAAGTTACAGTTGTCGTCATTATTAAATCCGCAATTTGGGCAATACATGTTTCTCGCTCCCCTCTCTAGTTTCAATGCTTGTGTTTTGATTTTACCATAGGCGTAGTGGGTTTTCAAAGAGCTACTGATTCCCTCCATGAGAGTATGTCACAAAAGCATCAATGCAATTTTGCATATTTTACCCGTCTAAAGCGGTAAAATTGCTTTTTGTGCTATGGCTTTTGTATTAAAATGAGAACAAGAATTTTACCTGGAGCCTGCCGAAACGATCCGGCGGACGAATCAAGAGAACAGGAGGAACAATCAATGGCAGAAATAAAGACAACCGTAATGAATTGGCGGGATGCATATAAGGAAAAACTCACCACTGCGGAGGAAGCGGTCAAGCTGATCAAGTCCCACGACCACGTGATCTTCGGTCACTGCATCTGTGAGCCGACCGGTCTGATTGACGCCATGGTCGCGAATCACGATGCCTACCGCGGGGTCCATATCACCCACATGGTTTCCCTCGGCAAGGGCGAATACACCAATCCTAAGTACAAAGATAACTTTACCTTTGATGGTATTTTCTTTGGTGCCGGAACGAGAAACAGCATCGCCCATGGCAATGGAGATGTCATACCGGTCTACTTCTCGGAACTGCCGATTTGGATGCGGCGGGGGATCCTGAATTTCGATGTTTGTCTGGTCATGGTTTCTCCTCCGGACCAATGGGGATACTGCAATCTTGGCGTAGAGTCCGGTTACACCTTCCAGGCGATTCGGTCTTCGAAACTCGTCATTGCGCAGGTCAATGAGAACATGCCGTTTGCCTACGGAGATACCCATGTACACGTCAGCCAGCTGGACGCGATCGTTGAAATGAACATGCCACTCATGGAATCCCAACCGCCAGCCGTTGGCGATGTGGAAATGGCAATCGGTCAGTACTGCGCCTCACTCATTGAGGACGGTTCAACACTGCAGCTTGGAATTGGCGCCATTCCAGATGCCGTACTGGCTTCTTTGAAAAATCACAAACACCTTGGCATCCACTCCGAAATGATTGCCGATGGCGTTCTGGATCTGGTGGAAGCCGGTGTCATCGACTGTTCCGAAAAGACCCTTCACAAAGGCCAAATCGTCGTCACCTTCCTCATGGGAACCAAACGGCTTTACGATTTCGCGGATCGCAATCCAATGCTGATGCTCCGGCCGGTCGATTACGTCAACGACCCAACGGTCATTGCAAAAAACAACAAGATGGTTTCCATCAACTCCGCTCTGCAGGTCGACTTCATGGGACAGGTCGTTGCGGCGAGCATTGGCACGAAGCAGTTCTCCGGTGTAGGCGGCCAGGTCGACTTCGTTCGGGGTGCTTCCAGAGCCGAAGATGGCAAAGGCATTTCCATCATCGCCATGCCATCCATTACGGTCAAAAAAGACGGTACAGTCATCTCAAAGATCGTACCATACATTGATAATGGTGCCGCGGTTACCACAAACCGCTACGATGTGGACTACATCATAACCGAATACGGCATTGCACGCATGAAGGGCAAAACCCTTAGGGAGCGTGCCCGCGCCCTGATCAGCATTGCGCACCCGTCGCAGGTAGACGAACTGTCCAAAGCCTTTGAGGAACGGTTCAACACGCCTTATGTAGGAGACTAAACAAAAATAACGGACATCCTTTTGAGGCTTACCACCTCGATCGGATGTCCGTATTATTTCGTTATCATTTTAGTTTTCTTTTTTTAGTTCTCGTTTCGCCAGCGAAGCATTTTTATATTTTTCATCACCCGTCACTTCTTTGATGACATTGACCATTTCCGGAATATGAATCTCTTCCTCGGGATCACAGAGTTCGATTTCCAGAATTGCCTTATCGTCCCAAAACGGATAGACGTCAATTTCGAAATACTGGTTGCCCTCGGATAGACAGTAGCGGTCTTTTCGAATCGGCTTGCTCATCGGATCCGCCTCCATCAGCTTTTCCAGATATTCGTCCTTTGTCAAACGGCGTTCGACTTCGATGCGCTTCCTATCGCTGACCGGTTTTTTGATCGTTTCGTAATAGATGTAATTTCCATCCACGCCCCGCTGTCTGACCCGCATCTCTTCGTCGTCTTTGGATTGCAGATAAGTCTGTATGATATTGACCTTTTCGCAGTTCGGAAGCTTTTGCAGACCCTCCGTATCCGGATAATCGATCAGGAACTTCCGCTCGACCTCAAATGGCTCCGGCTCTCCTAAGAACGACGCGATCTCCGAAATTAGCTTTTTCATCTTCCCTTCGAAATCAAAAGAGTTATCAATGATTCTAAGATGCGGATGTCCTGTCCAGACCGCTATGAGTTTGTCATCGATCTCAGCCGCTTCCTGCGGCGTTTCTGTACGGGCCTCATTGTTCGCCGTCGTATAGAACTCTTCTGCCCCTTTGGCTGCTGTCACCATATGGAACACCGCGTCGTAACCATCCCGCAGTTCCACTTCATTCTTATCTACGTAATCCATGACCGCCCGAAATTCTTCGTCGTTCATGTACGCCTTGTTATCCATGGCACCACGGTCACAAACAATCAGGATCTTCTCCGCATCCATGGTTTTGGCAGCGGTTTCAAAGGCCTTTTCCTTATCCAACTGCAGTTTTACCAGACACTTCTGGAACTCTCCGTTGGAGCCGCATGTCCATGGGGCAATTCCCCCATTGATCAGTTCTGTGGCCGTTTCCGGAACAAACAGGACAACATAGCCTCTCCGCACAAACGCATTCTGAATCCAGCTCATGCCGGTGGTTTTGCCGGCACAAGGGCCGCCGGTGATAACGATTTTTGAAATATTCATACTGGTCTCCTATCCAAACATAACTTCTCGAACTCTCGCCGGGTCAATTGGTGGGAAGTTTCTAAACGGCGAATAATGAAGGAGTGATCCGTCTTTTACCAGTGGATACTGCTCACAGAACAGAATGAATCCGACGCCGTATTCATCGCGGCGGTTCAGGTAAATCTGTTCCATTTCGGAGGCGAATTTCGTCTCTCCAATCTGGTAGAGATACTGTATTGCCGTCCATACAGCCATTCCTTCATAAACCAGCAGTTTCGCAACTGAATTTGCCCTCTTATCACCCATATGGTAAATCCGGTCGAACTCACTATCCTTCCAGTTCAGATACTGCCAGATGTGCGTCAGTTCATGGGACATGGTCTCAATGGATGACAGACGCGGGCTGCCGTTTTCGATGATCAGTTTGTAGTTATCTTTGATTTTCTGCGCGTAACCAACCGTTCTGGCGTCGTATCCGGCCGACGGACGGAATACGCTTCCAAGACCTCTGGCCACGGTTTTAGCATCTGCCGTTGCAACGGTAATTGGTACACGGAACTTGATTCCATAGAAAGCTTCCATCAGTTCCGTTACCTGATGGAACAGTTTCTTGAACTCATCGACGGTTTCGATTGCCGTCACTGCACAATCATTGCAACGGATACGACCGTCGTTCATCAGCTGATAGCTGACACCGCTCAACGGTCTTCCACAGAAGTCGCACTCAACGATGGCGTCGATATCGATGTCGGTAGACGCGAACTGATCGCATGTACGAGCTTTTTTAAGATCTTCATTCTTCCAGCCAAGTTTCGTGAGCAAATCTAAGGTTTGATCCAGTTCCAAAAGCTCCGGTATGGATTCGTAACCCAGTTTCATGAAGCATTCTTTCTGGTAGCGCGTCTGCTCTTCCGGATCGGACGGAATCGCCGGCTTTTCCGGTTCGTCCGGAGCATCGCCTTGGACATCCTCGTCCGGAGCATCGCCTTGGGCATCCTCGTTCGGAGCATCCGGTTGTTCTTCCCGCTCTGAATCGTCCGCTGGGTCAGGAGCATCGCCTGGCGGAACGCTTTCCCCATCGCTTGGCGGCACATCTTCTGCCTGCTTCATTGCCGGCGGCTGTTCTTTCTTTTTATGGAACAGCTGGCTGAGGGCCTCGAGCAAAGCGCGGATTCCGGTTTTCCTGGCGACGGTTTCTGCATCGTCGTCTTTGTTGATTGTAAGTTCCCCGAAATCAAAATTCGGAGTGTCCTTTTTGACCTTTGGCTCCAGAATCTTTTCCCCGTGCCAATCCAGAAAATCTGCGAGGATTCCCATAAGGCGCGGAAGATTCTTTTCAATGGTTTCGATCAGTCCGAGATCGATGTCACTGTCTTCAATGACGTAAATGGCATCCGGATCGTTTGCTCCGGAAATCGGGCTGACAATGTATTTCAGTTCCTCCGGTTCTAAGGCATCTCTATCATACGGCGTTGAAACACAAAGATACTGATGGCCATCCGGGAAAACGGTCCGGAAGAGTTCGCTCAGAAGCATACACAGAGTGAATCGCACTTCGTTACTGGCCTCTGGCAGGTGAATCTGCAGCACATTCTTGTTGCGATAAGCGCGGTGGAAGTAGATTGCTGCCGGATCCTCCGACAAATCAATCTTTTTCGCCGTGCTCAAATCGTGCAGATCGGTCATTTCCAGGTATCCGTCCGTATCCACCGTAATATGGCTGCGCACGACCGAAACCACGGTCTGGTCGATTTTCCTGCTGTTTACAAGCCCTTCGTCGATCATCTCCAGATGATAGCTTCTGGACTGTCTGTAAAACTTCCTGCCATCCATCAAATCGGAGGCTCTGCGCAGAACCACTCCCGACTGCGGTGAAAGATGGCGGACGATATAATATTTGCCGTCGTAAGTCACAAACTGTCCCGGCAAGACATTTTGCATGACATGACCGAAGAATCGGGCGTCTACGTAACTCTTTTCTTCCTCTTCTTCCTCAAGTATGTAGTAAGCTTTTGCGAGATTCGTTGCGAAATGTTTCTGGAAATCTTTCTCGGAAATACGGTACTGCTCACGCACAACGGTGGTCAGATCGTCCTGCTCTTCGTTGACCCGCTCCACGCTGATGATCGCATTGCTGACCCCGGTGTATCTTGCCATCTGTTCTGTGAGCAGATCAAAGGCATCGTCCCCGTCACATCCCACCAGATGGAAGGCGTCGATCAGTTCCTTTTCCTTGATCGGTCTTCGGACCATGGTAAGCAAAAGCCTAAAGAGTGTGTTTCTTTCTGTCTTCGCGTAGTCCGGCACAAGGGACGGGACTGCGTTCGGATCCGAAAGGAACATCTGTTGATTGAACCGCATGTAATCGCGCAGCAAATAGTGATCCGACATGACATTGACAAAGGACTGATCCCTGCCCCGATTGAGGAAGGTCCGCATCATCGTGAAGATGTTGTTGAATTCATCTTCTACGATAGCAAATTGTTCCTTTGTCTGCGGACGGCTCCAAAGATTGGAAACGAAGTCCATCTTATCATAGAGAGCCGTTTGACTTGCGGTCTGATTTGTATACTGGCAAATGGCCGGATAATATTGTCCTGCGATCCACCGGATATCCTTCAGCGGCATTTTCCGTTCACTGTACCAGCAGGTTTTTGGAATCTGGTTCTTGAGCGCTATGGCCGATAGCTCGATTCCGTTCCCCAGGTATTTGGTTTGCCGGCCAAACATTTGCTGGCGTTTGTAATCCCCTTCTGAAGCCCAGGACATACCGGTGTAGATACATCTTGGTACCGGCGCCGCGGTCACTTCTGTAAAATTGGTCTGCAGCAAATGGGAAACGGAATCCACCAGGCCGTCCACCATTCGATCGCAAATGATATAGACCGGTTTTTCGCTGTCGCGCTCCATCTCCCCGGCCAGGATGTTCAAGGCAATCTGCCCGGTGCTGAGAATCGCTGATGGTTCCAGCATCAAAACCAAATCCACATCTCTGAGGAATTTCTGATTGTTTTTAATGATTTCGCTGTTGTATAGATCCTGGAAACTGAGAATTCCTACTTCGCAATCCTCCTCCCGTGAAGAAAGACTGCTGATTCGCCATAGAGATGGCATGTGCGTGTAGTCGGACAGCATCTCCGTAATCCAATCGTTGACATCGTCTTTGGAGGAGAGTCTGCCGGTTATGACAATGCATTTGCGGCCTGCGAACAAGGTCGCTGTCATCGGAAGTGTCATGTAAACATCCAGATCCCGATAAAACGGATTGAAGATGACCGTGTTCTGCCGGCGCATGATGTCAGCAACGGCTTTCACAAGGTCGGTTTCCGTATTCATATACCGGTCATTGGCCAGAAAATAATTCGCCGTAAGACGGTCCGATTTGATGTCGGATTCTTTGAGCCGCTTCAGGTAGTCTTCCGATGTGGATCTTCCCTGCAGTTCGAAACCGGTCTGTCCTGATAACAGGGCATCCGGCAAAATCTTTTCGAATATTTCGCGCATGCGGAAATACTGCCCCAGCCTTCTGGCATCGGCTTCCGTACCGCCAATGGTGTGTTCGAATTCTTCCTTTGTCACCCCATTGATGAAATAATGTATCTCACTGAAGATCACTGCGAGAGCGATCGGGAACACGAGGGCAAAGGGACTGTGGGTAATAATATTGTGATACGGATAGTGGGTCGTATATTCCACATAACTCATGTGGGCAAAATAGTTGAGCAGCACAAGAGACGCCAAGGTAAAGCCCCACTTCAATATGTTTACCAGGCTTCTGAAATTCGTCCAATCCTTTTGCAGAAACCAGCTGTCATACACTTCACTGTATTCGTATACGGTTGAGGCGGTCTGCTCAATGAGGCTGCTGTTATTCCGTATTCTTCTGAGTAATCCCGCAACGATGAATTTGATTACGATATACCCTGCGACCAGGATGGCGTTTGCCAAGGCCACAACATGATACCTGACATTGATTGCCGTCACGGTGCCGGAAATCAAATAGGCGGTTCCAATCAGGTACGGGAACAGTTTCGTAAGCACAATGGTCCCTGCGATTACATAAAGAATGGAGATCGGAATCAACAACGCCATTTTGGCCCGATTGCTTTTTCTTGGAAATATTCTGTTTTGCAGTACGATCAGAATCACTAAGACCGCACTGATGGAAATGCTATTAATCCCCATTATTATTATCCTTTTCGAATACTTCTTCTCTATCTAGTATCAAACGGCTAACGAACGCATATGGTGTCATAACGTTCATCCCGGAACTGTTGATCTCTGCTTCGTTACCCGGCTCTGCGTCCAGCTGATACATGCTGTTTTCGGCGGGCGCTTTGAAGATATCAAGCTGCGCGCTTCTGGTCGCTGCAGGCTTATCAAAATTCGCATCCAAATGGAATGCATCATTCCAACGTTCCAATCGCGCCAGGAACGTGTCGATTGCCTCGATGTGTCTTTGCCGAAGCTTCCGGATACCTGTCATGTTCCGGTCCTTTCGGTCGGACGCATCGATGTAGGTTCGACCTCTCGCATGAGAAAAGACTGCCGTCAGATACTTCCCGTAGTCTTCCACATTGGATGAGATCCGGCGGAAATAATCCAACATTTTTCGGTTAAAGTTTCTGATTTCTCCGTCGATTTTTCCCTTCTGGAAAACAAGCACGCCAACGCCGCACGCAAAGAGAACGGCAAGCAGAACGATAACATCTATAATCACCATTTCTGTCGCCAACCCTCTGTGATGATGCTGGGTAAAAAATCCCGGAACCTGTACACCGGCAATCAAAACCAGTCCGATGATCATCGCATAGATCGCCGGTTTGATCTGCACCCTGCCTTTTAATTCGGAACGCACCTTTCTGTCAAAGGCATCCATTTCCTCACTTGCAAATTCCTTTTTCGTCGGAAGTTTTCCCTGTAAGTCTATGATCGTTTCGTAGAGGGCGTCTGTTTCCTCAACCAAATCTTCCCGTTGATACTTATCCAGACATTCTACGGAATTTTCATCATAGATATAGTCCGAACGGAAGTGATCTGCCGTTTTGTCGAGGGCGCGATCTGCGATTTTGATGCTCTTTTCAAGGGTCTTGTCAACGTCTCCGCGGCCTTTGGCCCATCGGGAGATTTCAGAACCGCTGCTTTTGCTCATCATGCCGAACTGCTTGATCCGGATCTGACTCTTTGAGACTTTTGGTGGCTGGAAGGTCACCGGAATTTCCAGTCGATAATCCGGAAGTTCTGTATCGGACTGCAAGTTTCGCTTCCGGTCACGCTCATTGGCATGCTGCAGTGACAATCGCTCTGAGTTCAGCCGGTTGATGGTTGACTGGAATGCGTGCCGCATTTCCTGTTCGTCAAACTGAACGTCAACGTTGTACAGTCTATACGCCTGCAAAAACGCCGGATCCGGTTCGTTTATGGTCAGCAGGTAAATCGACATCCAGAAACGGAATCGGTCCGCCTCTCTGCGGAATGGTCCCTGCTTTTTGTAGTCAAAGACAACGAACCTGCAAATGCCCGGATACTTGTTTCTCTGCCAGAACCGGGAGCTTTCGTGCTCATCTCGAATCAGACGGTCCTTGTCGCGGTCATCGTATTGGTGCCCCAGCCGAACGGTGATCAGGATGATGGAAGAAGGTGCGACGCCGTCAAATTCATATTGCTTTTGCAACCGGATCGTACGATCCTCTTCCTCCGTATTTTTTGCTGGCTTGAAAATGACATTCGGCACGAGCCCGGAGTCATCGTCCCGCTCTTCAACGACCGGTTCAAATCGCTTTTCTACCGATGGCACGCCTCCGAGAAGCTGGGTCAAACGGATCAAATCGTTCTGATTTTCCCCGTTTTCATTTTCCTGGAAGGCATCCACGGACTCGAAATCATACGGATTTTGGGTATCTAAAGGCATCCCGCTCTTCGCGATGTCCGCTTCGGTTCTGATAATAATGGCACGCCATTCTTTTTTATTATCCGTCAGACTGTGAAGATCAGGTAAAGCAGTATCTATAGTTGTTCCGGATTCCACCCACTGGCAAATGCCGACATTGCCCTTCTTCAGGTCGTCCATAAAAATGGATCGGTATTCAGAGAACAAGTCAAGCGCTGCCCGGGACTGAATAAGAACAGTATAAATTTCAATCACCGCCTTTAGCTTCTTGATAAATCAAATGCCCTTTTCTCAACATATTCTGCCTGGTCACTCAAGCCGAGCCCTTCCAGAGCTTTACGTATGGTTGAGCAGATTCTGCTAAACAATTCTTCGTGATAGATGTTTGGCCAGTACTGCTTTTCTTTTTCGATGTCTTGCAGCAATTTGTCGAACTGCTGTCTTAACATTCTGCCTGCCGCGAACGGTGCTTCGTCATCGGAGCACAGTCTGGCCGTAAAGTCTTTGATGGCCTTAATCTCAGCATGCAGAATGGAAATCGCGTCTTCTTCATAGAAGATGTCCGCTGGTACAGAACGTTTCATCAGCAAAGGCAGATCAAAGATACTTCTGACTTCGTTCTCTTCACCAAGAGGGAATTCTTTGACCTTGAAGGTCTGGATCCTGTCATAAAGCTTGCTCTGTTCCAGTTTGCCGTTCTGATCCACTTCTTTCTTGAGGATGCTGCAAATCTTCTTGTTTACATGGGTTACCAGTTTCGGATAAATCTGGAGGGCATCCAGTACTTCATACAGGCAATCACACGGCGTCATGTTGGAAACGATCAGTTCTGTATCTTCAGAATCCTTTTCCATATCCAGTTCTTCTGGCTGGAGTTTGTAAGTTCTGTTGTTCAGTCCGTTATCGAACAACTCAACATATCCATTGACCAGACTCCAGAAGAATGCGCAGTTGATTTCCTGTTCCATTTCTTCCTGATGTGCGTCATCCAGATCCGGCATCTTGGAGGCATTGTGCCACCACCGGTCAATGTGCGGCGTAATGGATCTGCTGATCAGCGGATTTGGATGGATCGTTCCGATCCGGTCAAAGTACGCCTTAAAATATTCGCCACTGGATCTGCTGTAAGTCTCACCCTTTTCAGGCGGCGCGAACTTGCTCAGATCCGTTGCTCTGAGTCCGTAGAACGATTTGTAGAACAGCACCCGGTTCATCGGGATATCCGGGTCCGGTTTCCCGCCAAACTGTTCCAGTTCGCTATCGATCAACAGGGATTTCGGTGAACCGTCCTTTGGATTCAGCTTCGTGTTATACGTACAGGAAGGAATCGGATCCAGCTCTTCGCCCAAAGGCTTTTCGATAAACGGAGCCGAAAGGATCTTCGTTTCATCGATGACGTGCTTGATGTAATGCTGCACCTTATCCACATCGTAAATACCTTCTTCGAAAAGAGCTTCCTTCTCAATGGCGGTCAGGATATCCATGTCGATGGAATCGTTGTAGGTTTCCATAACGGCACGCTCGTAGTATCCCAGAATTCCTTCTCTAAACAGTTTCCCGAAGAATTCGGTGTTTTCCGGTTGCGTTTCCATCATGGCGTATTCACGAACATTTAAGTAAATCTGTTCCGACAGCTTCCCATCAATGGTAATGTAGCTGCCGGTATATGGCATATTCTTTGACATCTCCCGCAGGCACTTTTCGGATGCGCAGACGTATCTGGCTGCCGTTCCCTTGACGGAGTTTCTCTTTTTCTCCAGGTCTCTGATTTTGCGATCCATTTCCACGATCTTATCGTCGAAGGACAGGAAGAAGCTCTGGAATGCTTTTGCGAGATTGGTAATATATTCAATGCCGGAGTCCAGAACGGCCAGATAAATAGCTTCGGTCCTGTAGGCATCGATGTGCTTCATGTAGTTGGTATATGCGTTTCTCAGGTCTTCCTGATCGCTGCTCATTCTTCTGCGGATCTTGTCGATCAGGCCGACTTTCTTCGTTGCAGCGAGATCGTCAACGGTTTCCTCAACGTCTTCCGTATCCTTATCATCGAAGTTGTTGGATTCGAAGTTGTCAAAGAAATCAATGTGCGCTTTGCACTTTGACTCGACGAGAGCTCTCTCCCGCTTCATCTGTTCCATTGACTTATAGAGGAAGTACCGAATGGCGTTTGGATGAATGAATTCGTTGGTATCGTCGGACCGCATGTAGGTTTCGATCTGGAAATCGAACATATCGGACGTAATGGAATCATTCGGCGCCTTGAACATGGTGTAAGCAATGTTTGGTGCCGTATCTTCTGTGAAACGGAGCACCTTTCTCTTATAGGAAACGATGCTGTGATAAGCGTTTACAAACGGTTCCCACAAATCGCTCTTGCTCTTGCCCTCTGGTTCGTCGAGAACGCTGATATCACCGTTGGCTCTGCTTCTGGCACCGTCGATTTCGGCGTTGCTTCCAACGGAGTTTTCGCGCTCGATTTTATTCCGCAGACTGGAAATGTATTGATCCCATCTGCAAAGGCGTACGGCCGCGCCGGTTTCGTCTTCGATGGTGCGGATGTTGCCTTCTTCGTCATATAACAGGCAGGAATTCACGATCGCTGAAGCAAAGGCATCCTTGTTGTTTGCCATCTGCTCCACGGTTTCGATATAGTGGCGTTCCGGCTTGATATCGATGACTTTTAATCCTTCTCTTCTCCGACGGTCGTTTTCGATGCTTCTCTGTTTCAGCATGCGATCAAAGACCATCCACTGATCCGATACGCAGGACTTGGCCCACTGCAGAGAAATATATTCTTTAACGTCCCTCATCGGATAGATCAGCATGGATGTGCCGGCACCTGCATATCTGTTTCTGCCCTTTTCCTTGGTCAGCTTCAGGATGGTGTTGTCTTCGGATGAATTGCTCCTCTTATTCATCGGTCCGATGGACTGGGCATAAATGCAGTTGGCCGCGTGATCGATGTACTGGCTAAAGGAGTTGAGTTTCCTGCCGTCTGAGTTCTGTGCATCGAATAAGAAGCAAAAATCATACGGCCGGATATCGTATTCTTCGTATTCCTCCGATTCAACCTGTGGAATCTGGATCCGGACGGATTCCTTGTATTTTTCCGGAAGAGTTCTGTCGCCCTTCATCAGGAATGCGTCCAGTTCACGCAGTGCCGCATAGGCATTGCATTTGAGGTTGTTTCGTTCCGCCTGTCCAGGAATGACGCCGTAAAAGACTTCCGGAAGCAGGAAGAATCCTCTGGTAATATTCGTGCTCTGACGGAATCTGGTAGCCAGATAGTTTTTGATATACAAAGCAACCGGCAGAATCAGTCCAGAACCGGTACCACCGGCCAGAGAACTTACGATGATGATTCGCAGTGCCTGTTCGTACTCGCTGCCTTCCAGCTTGTACAAATCTTCGATGGCTTTATGCAGCGGTTCCATTTTGCCGGCGCTGACCGCTGTCTCAAAGGCAAGTCTTGAAATGGAGCGAACTTGTCCTGCGCCCTCTGTAAGCGCTTTGCTGTTCAGAATGGCATTGACTGGGAACCACGTATCTCTGGAGTGAGTATCGATGTTCAGATACTCTCCAACCGAAAGGTTCGTAGAAGTCTGAATCGTTGCGATGGAAGGATTGTTCTCACGGATTTCCTTCATTTCATTGGCATCTGTATCAAATACAGCGAAACCGATGCGCTGACGTTCCTCTTCACTGACCATTTGAGAAACTTTGTTTACGATGCTGGACCCGGTCCCCCCAAGTCCTACGATCAAAGTAGGTGCATTCATTACTAATCCTCCTAATTACTGATTTGTCTGACAGGAATATCGTTTGCCGGCTGTAGCAACTTCTACGAGAAGTCCTCCGCCAACTTTGAGCGGCTTCTTCGTTCCTTCCGGAATTGGGTTGCCGTTAAATGTAATATGATCTTTGCCCGCGTAGCTTTGGATGTTCATAATGTTCATTTTCCTACCGCCTGCGCCCTTTACTTTCAGTGCCGGGATCCCGCGTACGGTCTTCGGAACGAATCGAATGGTTCCTTTCTCAGCTACGAATGGCAGAATTACCGATGCTGTATCCTTTGTAAATTTCCCCGGATAGGTACCGCCCGTGTACCCGATGGCGGTCGGTACCGCCGTGATGGTCGGGCTCTTTTTGAGACGTTTTGGAAGCCGCTTCTTCAGCAGATAACCGAGAAGCAGAATCAGGGCCAAAAGCCCCAAAAGGCTTCGGATGATCAGGTCTCTGTATTTTTCGAATATGGACCGGTCATCCCCCAGTTTCATGGTGACCACATTGGAACCCTTCCAGACGCCTTTATTTGGCATTTGCTGTTTGTACATCACGTCCAGATTCAGATCCTGGTACTCTTTACCGCTCAGCTTTTCCGGGAGGGTCGGATACACATTCAGGATTCCGGTTTCATCGGATTTTTCGACCTTGAAGTCTCCCATCTTAAATGGCGGCTCATCGGACGGATAGACCTGCACCTTCTGTTCATTGAACTGGGCCCAGTCCCCGTCGGAAAAATCGTTTCCATCCAGCGTGCACTGCACCTGCATCGGTGCATCGGATGTGAACGCGCCGCCTTTGACGGAACGTCCCGGATCGTTTGCTACGGTGAACGCGACGGTCTTGTTCTTGTAAATGGATTTGTCGAGAGCGGTACTTACGGTGTACCGGTTCAGATAGGTTGCTTTCGCATCGATGTGCAGATCGCCTTCGCCGATCTTGACTTTGTCACCCGGTTGATATACCTGATCATGCTTTGTACCGTTGCTTGTAACCTCTGCCTCATAGGTAATATCCCCGAGAAGATTGGAGTCGACTTTTTCTTTGGTGCCGCTTTTTACCAATGCGAAATCTATGACATATTCACCGGCTTTAAGATCATTCCCTTTTACCCGTTTTCCTGTATTTTTATCTTTCAGGAAGGCATCTACATCTACGTCCGGTTTGTAATATACTTCGATGGTCTTAAGGTTTTCTTTGCCATCGATCCCGATGTTGTACTTCCCGCCATTGAACTTGCCCCGGAACGTGGCTACGTTTCCCCAGAGCGAGCTGTCTTCCTTGATCTTGCTCACATCGAAACGGGTCTTTTTGTTCTGGCTAGCGTTCTTGCTTTCGGTATATCGTACCGTGGTCGATTGCTTGCTCTTGACGGATTTCTTATTCTTGTTGCTGATGGTTTTGACGGCAACTTCTTTTCCCTGTGCGAAAACAACCAGTTCCTTCATAGGAACGTCGAAGGAAATCTGTCCCTTTTCATTGACCTTCAATTTCGCCCGGTTAAATACGGTCTGCCCGATTTCCGTCAGGTTATTCAGAATATCCGTGTTGTTTTTTGCTTTCCTATAATAGATGTTCCGGTCCTCGTTTTCCTGAATGGCCCCTGCATCCGGTCCCATTCCCAGAAACATGACTTTCACATCGTCCGGCTTTTGGGCAAAAAATTTGTCTACGTCTGCCTTCTTCATGGACTTGCCGTTTTTCTGGAACACACCGTCTGTCAAAACGACCAGCCATTTTTCGTCATCCCCGGATTTTTTCAGGTCGCTCATGGCTTTTTCCACGGATTCAAAAGGCGTCATGCCGGCATCCGTTTTCATGTCATGCACTTTTTTGACACAGTTCTCGGAGCCATCTTTTCCGGATAACGCCATGGGGTGATTGTAGTCACTCATGACGTACACGTTCAGTGCATCGGTGTCCCCCAGCATGGCTGCAAATACTTCTACTGCGTACTTGGCCTGGCACCAGGTGTCCACAAACTGTTTGCTGGAGTCAGACTGAATCATACTTGTAGAATCATCATAGACGAGATTGATCGTTCTGGTCGGTTCTACGGTTGATCCGGTCAGCTCTGCTGCCTTTGCGTCAAAAGGCACACAAAAATATGCCATCGCAATGACCAACGACATATATCCGACTAATACTTTCGTTCTAACTTGCTTGAACATATTCCCCCTACCAAAAAAGCTATTTCTGTCATTCATTTCCTTACGTCGTGTGGGATTAGATTATACCATGAAACCAGGCCCGTATCAAAATGTAGTCACTTTGCTGTCTTTTCTTTTTTCTTCCTCCGAAAGATACTTGTACGGGATCAGATCGTGATGCATTTTCCCTAGGTCATTTCTGCTGGCTGGGTCTTTGCTTCCGCTGAACACATACCCCTCTGCCCGCATGTATGCATTCCATCTCCGGTGTTCCAACCGTTCCAAGGCAGCTCGTTCTTCTGGGGTCAGTTCCTCTTCCCTCTTGTCCAATCCCGGCATTTGACAGTGCTTCTTCACACGGGCGTGCAGTGTCGTCGCGACGGAAGACCGATAGTTATATTCATACCGCCAGAAATCCTCCTCATTGCCCCATCTCAAATGGCGGCTCAGGGCATCCTGTTCCAGTTCTGAATTCATGACGGACTCTTCGGAATACACTTCCTCCATGGAACCGATAAATTGAATGTCGTAAGGCTGTCCGCTGTAATTACGGATGTCTTTTAGGCCTTTGTTCACATGGCTGTTTTGAACGATGGTAACAATTCTGGGATGAATGCCTTTGCGCTCAAAGAACGTTCTCAATTTGGTCGCAATGCGCACGTTTTCATTGTCGTCACCTGTGGCAACAAAAGCAAAGGTCGTATCTCTGCAATCTCCCAGGATGATGCGTTCGGTCAGAGAGTTTATAAACGTCACAGTATCTGCATCCATTCCCGGGTGAAGAGAAATTTCATATTCTGCGTCTTCCGGATCAAAGGCACCGTTGTGCTCTGCACTCATGAGCTCCGGATAGTCCGCTTCAAACTTCTCCGCCATGTCCTTCTGCGCATCGTATGCATCGATGTAGACCCGATAGCCATCCATCTGACAGAACCACGGCAGAGCGCGGAGCATTTCTTTCCCATACTGGCCTACGCCAAGAATCAAAGCGTTGATGTGTTTGGCATTTGCTCCTTCGATGGCCTCATCAAACAGAGCCGTTCCGTGTTCATACAAATACCGGTTGATCAAAGTGCTGGTTCCGTTGATTCTCCGGACTTTGATGTTGCCTTTGTCCATACCGGAAATCAACAGCTCGCCTTCAGGCATATCCGAAAAAACATACAGCTCTGTATGCTCCCTGCCTCTGTATTTATCGATCAGCGTCATGGACTGGCGGATGTTCTCCGCTTCATCGTGACCGATGAGAATAAACGTGAGTTTCCGGTTTTTACTGTGCACCCTGAAATTGATCAGTTCCACGTCGCTCTTGAAGGTGATCCCCATCAGGCGTCTGACCTTTTGCATCAACTCGTAAGACTTTTCATCGTTGGTCTCAAATACATCCGTATAGACGATGGCGGCGTGTTTGTGATTTGCCTTGAGACTTTTTGCCAGTGCGATCGATTCGTCGTTGAGTTCGGAAAAAATGTACACGTCTTTGAAATATGCGAAAAGATATGTGATGTAGGCGTGTGCGTTTCGGATCAGTGAGAGGATCAGACTGAATGTCAGAATCGGTGCCAACACGTACAAAATCGCGGCGAGAATCGAATAAGGCACCCAAATCCCGCCAACATCCTCCGTGATAGAATCCTGAATGATATTGAACTCCCCGTCTACGATAAAGAGCCGAATGGCATTGTGAAATGAAATGAGCAGTGTCTTTAGCCCAGAAAAGGATCCGCTAAAAACCTGCGCGTAAATCGGAATAAAAAGAGATGTGGCGGATGCAAAAACCCCCATAATCATCCAGTTTCTCGGCCGAATCAACACGGAGCCGCTTCCTTTTCCCGGACGCTTTGCCAGAAGGATCCCGGCGATTAAAAACAGAATCGCTATTACAAAACAAGTTGTATAAATCATGATTCCATCCACTCTCCTGTCATGTTCTTCTCTCGCAATACACCCGGTAAGTGCCGTACTGGGCGTTGCCCGGGCTGTCTGGATACATGAGTTCCGGTGCTTTTGCAAGGGGAACCCATTCTGCCGAATCGACTTCCGAAGACAGAGTCAATTCCTGTTTCGACGCATATCCAATGAACCCGTGCATGAGCATATCGCCCTCCTCGAACCACCAGGTTCCGGAAGATTCCAGCCGCTCCAGTTCCACGCCGATTTCCTCTTTTACCTCGCGCAGTGCTGCTTCTTCTGCGTTCTCCCCCGGCGTCATGAATCCGGAAATAAAGTTTCGGTACTCGCCGGACATGTAGCTTTGTTCCAACAGCACGATTTCTTCATATTGGTTGATCACCATAATGATCACGCAGCTTGCGAAGGTGTCGAACCAATATTTCTCGCACTTTTCACAATATGGGACTTTGCCGTCGTCACCGGCTTCCCGCTCGATTAATTGACTGCCACATTGCGGACAATAGTGGTATCTCATGGTTACTCCTTGTTGTTCTCTGCGATTTGCGGCAACCGGTCTGTCTCTGCACGCGCCTGCTCATAGTCAATATACTGCACGGCGTTCATGCCCAGCTGCCGGGCTGCCTGAATATTCGGTTCCTGATCGTCGATAAACAGACACTCCTCCGGAGTAAGACTGTACCGATCGAACAATTTCTCGTAGATGGTATGGTCCGGTTTGATGGATTTTACATCACAGGAAAAAACGCCGCCCTCCATGCGCTCCAGAAAATACAGCGCATCTGGATTCGCCTGCATCAGATGATGCGAATAGTTGGAGAGATAATATACCCGATAGCCTTTTTCTTTCACGGAATCGATCCACTCGCCAGCATAGTCTCTTCGCAGCACGCACTGTCCCACGTTGTCAAAGGCAAGCTTGATTTCTTCTTTGTATTTTGGCTCTGCGCTGTAGAACAGGTTGAGAATTTCCTCGTCGGAAAGCACCGCTTTGTCCAGTTCATGCCAGTACCCTGTTCTCCAGACCGCTCTGGTGACAGCCTCCGCAGTTTCTTCATCAAACAGGGCATGAACGAAATCCATCCATTCATACCCTACCAATACTCTTCCAATATCGAATATTACGTTTTTTATGCTCATCGTTTGCCTCTCTTTATTGTCATCCGAAATAATCGGTTTCGGTGATCACTGCCAGATTGTTGATCTTACAGATCGTATTGACGACGGAAAAAATTATGACTGCACCTAAACTTGCCGTCGTATCGTCCTGGTCAAACCGCGGCGATATTTCGCATATATCAAAACCAACGACCTTTCTGGTCCGCAGTATGTGTTTGATGATTGGCAGGACGACTTCAGGGTCAAGCCCAATGGATTGTGTGGCGCTTACGCCAGGCGCAAAAGCCGACGAGAACACGTCGGAGCAAATCGTCAGATATGCCTTCTCATGATTAAACAAAAACGTATCGACCTTTTCCAGAACCGAAGCATAGGACCCGATGCTCATGTCTTTTGCCAGGACATATTTCACCCCCAGCTTATCCGCTGTCTTAAAAAGGCTGACCGTGTTGCTGTGCTTTTGTATTCCCATTGGCAAATAGCCGTAGTTCATGCCGCGTTCACTGCAGATATCCGCAATTTGCCGGAACATGGAACCGGAAGAACTGCCTTTGTCATAAGGCCGCATATCGAAGTGGGCATCGAAATTAACGATCCCCAGATCCAGCGTCTCTCCCGCTTCATCTGCGTGCTTCAGATGCCCGCAGTAATGGCCGAATGTGGTCTCATGGCCGCCTCCCAGAACGATGGGAAATAAGTTCAGATTCAATATTTTATTCACTGCCTCAGCTAAAATCGCCTGGCCTTCTTCCATGGATATTTCCTGGCACAGAACGTCCCCCGCATCAAACAGTTTGACACTTTGATCGAAGGTACACGGCAGATTGGACATCTGCTTCCGGATAAAGTCCGGGGCCAATGCCGTCCCTACGCGGCCTTTGTTTCTACGAACACCCTGTTCACTGCAAAATCCAATGATTGCGAATCCCAGCTTTCCTTCGAAAGGTTCCGGATCGTCGTTCAGATCCAGCGGCCTGATCCACTGGTGCCACCGGAATGTATCGTAATCGTCTTCGCTGTCTACTCTTCCCTGCCAATTGTCCATGGCGCTAACATAATTCTTTAACATCCTTTACTCCTGAATCAGACTTTCTAAAGTCTCGTACAATGTTTCCGGCTGTACCGGTTTGGATAAGTGTGCGTTCAATCCTGCCTGCAGACTTCGCTGTACATCTTCGTCAAAGGCATTTGCGGTCAGAGCGATGATCGGGATGGAATCCGCGTCCGGCCGATCCATTGCTCGGATGGTCCGCGTCGCTTCCAAACCATCCATTTCCGGCATACGCATATCCATTAAAATGGCATCGTAGTAGCCCGATTCATGAGACTGGAACATATCCACCGCGATCTTACCATTGACGGCAAGCTCCACTTCCATTCCCCGCGACTGCAGAACCATTGTCATGATTTCTGCATTGATTTGAACGTCCTCTGCAAGAAGAATGCGGCGTCCTTTCAGCTCGACCTTTGTGATAGCATCCTTTTTCGAAATCTGTTTTCGATTGGCGGCGGATTTGAACTCTTCTATAACCGTATCTACAAACAGCGGTTTTGAAATAAAGCTGTCCACACCGGCGTTCAGGGCTTCCTCCAACACGTCGTCCCAGCGATATGCTGTCAGAATGATGATTGCAGATTCATGTCCAATGATTTCACGCATTTTTCGCGTTGTTTCAATGCCATCCATCTCCGGCATCTGCCAATCAACCAAAATTAAATTGTATGGAGAACGTCTGGCGTGACGAAGCTTGACCATTTCAATGGCTTCTTTACCGGATCGGGCCAGTTCTGCCGCAATTCCTGCCTGTTCCAGAATCAGCTTGGCATGTTCGCAAGCTACCTCATCGTCATCGATGACGAGAACCGTCATTTCGTCCGGCCGAATCTCTTTCTCCACATCCATATGACTGGCGGCATTCATCAGTGTCACCGTGAAAGTAAATGTACTGCCTTTACCTTTCTCGCTTTCTACCTGGATATTGCCATTCATCATTTCAACAATGCTTTTCGTAATTGCAAGGCCGAGGCCTGAACTTCCATATTTATTTGTCATTGAGGAGTCTTCCTGCTCAAATGTTCCAAATATCCGTGGCAGAAATTCTTTGCTCATACCGATACCCGTATCGGAAATCTTAAACTGCAAGGTACTCTGATTCTCAAATTCGGCAATGCGCTCTACGGTCATCTCAACCTTTCCACCTTCCGGTGTAAACTTCACCGCATTGCCCAAAATATTAATCAGAACCTGACGCAATTTCATGTTATCGCCAATGTAGTATTGATCCACCTGCCCGTTTATATGACAGTGGTATTTCAGACCATTTTCAGCGCACTGTCCGCTAAACATGTTGTTGATGTATTCTAGCAGTTTGGAGAATGAAAACTCTTCGTTTCGCAGAGTAAGTCGTCCCGATTCGATTCGGCTCATATCTAAAATATCATTGATCAAATTCAGCAAATGCTCTGCAGAGTCACCAATTTTCGCTAGATATTCTTTGGTCTTTGGTGTCGTCTCCGGATCATTCATGGCAATATTGTCCAAACCGATGATGGCGTTCATCGGGGTCCGGATCTCATGGCTCATATTTGACAAGAAGGCGGTCTTTGCTCGATTCGCCTCTTCCGCTGTTTCTAGCGCATCACTCAAAGCCTGCTGCTGCTCTAATGAGGACCGTGTTTCGGCATCCACATCGGCGAAGCATGCTCCTACATTATGGGTCGGCTGATTTTCCTGTTCGTCTAAGTGATGAACACTGGCAAACTTCACAACTTCCCAAGATTCCTTGCCATCCACATTGATCATGTACCGGTAGGAAATAACCGGGTTGTCCATGAGGGCCTCACAGACGGAGTCCGGCTGTATGAATTCCAGAAATTCTTTTCGGTAAGCCTCCGTGACATACTGATTGCAATACGCAGTAACCGATTCCAGATAACGGAACTGTTCTCCATCCTTTAATCCATGGATATCCGATCGGGACTGGTAACAGATTCCCATATCCTTATCCAATTCCAGATAATAGACACTTCGGTAATCGGAGGACAAGGCTGTAATCAGCTTCTCCTGTTGCTCGCCCTGTTCCTGCTGCTGCAAAAGCTGTTCCTGGAGCTGAAGCCTTTGCTCCATTTCTTCCTGTTTGGCTCTCGCCTCAGCCTCTGCCGCTTCTCGCTTGGCCAAAGCTTTTGCATTCTTACGGTTCTGGTGGATGATAATGATAAACATTACGACCAGAGCCAGCATCGTGAGCAGGGACTGGATCACGCTCTTCACAAGGATTCCCCTGGTGATCGAGCTGATCTTTTCGCTGATGACGCTTTCTTTAATGAGATAGGTCAAAACCCAGTCGGTTCCTTCGACTGGAATATAACTCAATGTTTCGTGGTTGTTTTTATATGTAAATGATATTTCGCCACTCTTTCCTTCTTGGAAGTCTTTCTCAATTTTGTCCAGAGAATAGCCTTTATCAAATTCAACGCGCTGAAGGGTTTCCAATAGATTGGCACCCTGAGCCTGCTCGCCCAATACGGCATCCGTTAGGGCAACTCCGCTTTGACTGTAGAGGTTACAAAAAGTGGAGTCGTTTTTGTTGGAACTCATGGAAACTCCATGGAGCATCTGCTTCATGTCAATTTCCATAAAGCAGACAATCAGCGTATCATCTTTAAACTTCTTCGGAGAAATCGGAACCGCAATGACAACTTTCTTCTCGTCACTTTCAAGATTCTTTACAGAAATATCCGGTTCTGTCATGTTTCGATAATCAAACGCGTATTCCGAACCCCAATCGCTTGTACCGGTCGACAGGTATATTGTCCCGCTCTCCCCAACAAAAGCAAAACGATCCAATTGGTACAGAGCCTTCATTCTTTGTTGATATGCCTGGCGGTGGGCGTCATCGCTGAGATCCTGCGCGGTCATCAAATCAACGGCGATGCGGATCGTCTCGATATTATCCTGAAGATTCGAAGCAACAACTTGTTCTCTTCTGCCAGCCAATTCATCCAAATAGAGTGTGCTGACCGTTCGAATGGCTTTATCGGTATCTTCCTGTGCGGAATGACCCATCCAAATGGTTCCTGCAATGAAAATAATGAGGACAACTATGATGCCAATCACAGTGGCCAATACTTTATTTTTATCTCTTTTCATATCTATTCTCCGTGCTGAAGTATTGCATACATTTTATTGTAGCATATAATGCCAGTATTGTGGCATATCATTCCCAAAAGACCGCAAGCTCATGAAAATGGAAAAGGCTTACTTGAAGTATCTGGCGTCACATCCCCAGGATCCAATGGGTGAATATGAATTTGCGGAGCATTTTTTGAAGAAAAAGTGAAAGAACGTGATACAATAGATGCAGAATTTTAGGTGAAAGGGGGACGCACTATGTCTATCAAAGATTTGATTCATGAGATCGAAGACGCATCAGACGAAATGTTATCACCAAAATCAGAAGACCATCTGGCAAAAGAACTGCTCCAGGATCTTCTCGCAAAGGCCATGACAGAAGAAGAAATTCAGGAAATTGAAGATAAATATATCAAGCATTTCGATGAAGATGAAATTCTTCAGATCATCCACCAGTCAAAGCGTGCAAAAGGCTTTATAAAAGACTGATGCTTTTCACGTTTGAGTGCATGAGCATTGAGCAACCGGCCGGCGGGACCGTGCCCGCGCGCTGTCCTCGCCGCTGACGATCACAACGGCTCACAACGAATCAAACTCCACCGAAACTCGGGATTTGAACTCGAGCAGTCGGTGGAGCTTTGCTATTCTCTCTGTTCATATCAGAGGTGCTTGATGGTTCGTTTCTTAATATTTTATTCGTCGTCCCAATCGTCCATCAAATAAACTCTGCCAAGATAAAATTTCCCCTTAGGAGTAATCAGAAAGTCCTGAACATAACTACCTTTCACTCTTGAATACATTTTGTAACCGGATTTGTTGCTCCTCTTTGTCTTGAGCCTTGCATAGGTCGAAGTCCGCTTCTTATTTTTCCCATTAAGTTTCATCACATATTTTTTATTATAATCTTCCCAGTACTGCTCATAGTAAATCTTTTTACCCTTGATGGCATAATCACAGCATTGGTAAACAAGCAACTTTTTATTTTTACCTGAGGTATTGACGCGGTACAACCATGTGCCATCATTCATCATCCGAAGGAAGTAGATATACTTTCCTTTTTTCTTCATAGAAAAAACCTGAGCCTCCGGATATTCGGCTCTGCCCGCACTAAACAGCACTTTGACTTTTTTTACTTTGCCTTTTTTGAGCGTTGCCTTGTACAGTCCCCGCGCACCAGCACAGTATGCCGTATTGCCGGTCACATAGACCTGATCGTAAGCTGTCATCTTAATCTTCGATCCTGCAAAGGCTGATGTCGGCATGAATGATACGGCTATCGCCAGTGCCATGATACATGCTATTATTTTCTTTCTCATAATAAAGATCCTCCCCCAGTCTGTAAAAGGTGTTCGTCGGTTGTTTCGTTATTATTAAAAAGTATCTTCAACACCTCCAAGGAAATATGTTCCCCTAGGTGTCTTGAGGTAATCATAGTTGTAACCACCACCGTAAATTCCCATTTCTTCTTGTTTCTTTTCCGAATATTCTTTGTGTACACACTTCATTGAATATCCTGACACATTGCTCTTTACCCTTTTCATTTTGACCTTCTTCGATGTCCTTTTCTTCGATTTTCCATTCAGCTTCATAACGCGTTTTTTTACTTTGCCTGAGTAATATTCTTGATATCTATAGTATATTTTCTTGCCTTTGATCGCATATTTTGTAACATCTTTAGCCAATAACTTTTCGTTTTTTCCGGAAATATTTACACGAATAAGGAACGGGTTGTATTCATCTGCTTCTTCCAGAAAATAAATATAATTGCCTTTTTTATGCATAGCAAAAACACTCGGTCCACCCCAAATATCGTTCTCCTTAAAAATCAGTTTTTTGGAAGTTACTGCCCCATTACTTAAGGTTACCTTATAGATTCCCTTTGTTCCGGCACAGTATGCCGTATTGCCGGTCATATAAACCTGGTCGTATCCTGTCATTTTTACCTTCGATGCAGCAAAGGCTGATGTCGGCATGAATGCAACTGCAATAGCAAGTGCCATGATACATGCTATTATCTTCTTTCTCATTTTGAAGTTCCTCCTTGATTAGTATTATGATCCTGTCGAGTTGTTATAGTTATTGTATCACCTTACGTCGTCACTTAGAAGTTCTGTTTCCACATATTGTTTGCTTTTATGCGCTGCTGGTTTGCGAGTTCTGCCTGTCTTTGCGCGTTGTAGGAACCCGGTGCGGCCATAGCTGCGTTTTGTGCCTGTGTTCTCATAGCAACAGCCCTGTTCTTTTCCCTAGTGATCTTCCACGTATTATCTTCGGTTACAGACGCTCCTGATCCGATGTTGTCAAACACTGTGCCTGAGGAAATGCTTCCTGTAACATTACCGATTGCTCCGCCAATCGCATGCCCGCAAGCTTCAAACTCTTCACTGATCATCTTATCTACTGCGCGGAATACAAATCCGAAGATCGCGAACAATCCGCCGAATACTACTTTATCTGCTTTCTTCTTACGCGCCATCCATACGGCTCCCGTAACGGATGTGGCCTTGCCACTGACAAGATAATTGAGAATTCACTGTCTGCCTTCCGCCGTTTTCATCCTGGCTGGAATTTTATCTTCATATGCGCCATTTAGATACTCGCAAATTACCTGCTGGTTCTTCACAGCTTTTGACATCATCATGTGATTGAACCGCCTTGACATTACAATTGAAAAAATAATGCATCCACCCATCAGCACAAAAGCGGTCAGACAAAGAATAAAATCGCCTTCTACACTTTCAATTCGAAAAATCTTTTCAACACTCATACCTATAAATGCTGTCAGCCAAATGAGCAGGAAGCACAGTGCTATGCCTGCAACATTTGCATATATCTTTCTCCATGTAAAATTAATCGTCTTCATTTTAGATCCTCCTTGGTTGTATTATCTGACCCCTTTTACCTATATAACCCCTAAGGAGACGCTATGTTACAAAAAAAATTAAAGAACTCCGGAAAACTCCGAAAAGAGCACTTCCCATGATGAGAAGTGCTCAATTTTTAGAGTTTTTTCTTGATGGAGATGTGGATTTTTGACAAAGGCTGGGCAGGACAGTGCCGGCGCGAATTCCGCAGGAGCCGCAGCAATCACAGGCGAAAGGAACAAGGAGTATAATCCGTTTATTATACTCCTGTAACCCGTTTGATAATGTTCTCTATATCCATTAAATCAGGTTTCCTTGGATTTGTCTTCGTACATACGTCGGCCATGGCGGTCTCCGCCATCTCCCTTCTGATTGCATCCACCTGACTCGCGTTGATGTCCATTTTGGCGAGCGTATCTGGAATTCCAAACAATCGATTCATATCCCTGACTTTGCTGCAAAGGCTGCTGACGGCTAGCGGAACACTCGAATACGGAAGTCCGATCAGTTTGGAAAGGCGCTGAATCTTTCTCGCTGCAACGGTCTCTGTGCCGCTCTCCAGAAAGGCATTGAATTCGATCACATGAGGTAAGAGTAATGCATTGGCCCTGCCATGCGGGATGTGGAACTTCGCACCGATGGCATGGGCGATACTATGGTTTATTCCAAGGCCTACCATATTGAATGACATTCCGGAAAGACATGCCGCGTTATGGACCTTCTCTCTTGCTTCCATGTCATCTCCGTGTGCATATGCATATGGAAGAAACCGCATCAGTAAAGTCACGGACTTTTCTGCCAAGGCATCGGTAAAATCATTGGATTTCGTCGACAGATACGATTCAATTGCGTGTGTCAGCGCGTCCATGCCTGTGTCTGCGGTGATATTAGGGGGCATCGATTTAACAAGCTCCGGATCAAGAATCGCCACATGGGGCTGAAGAGCTTCATCGACCAAAGGATATTTGATTCCCTGCTCTGCATTTGTAATAACAGAAAATTTCGTGACTTCCGACCCAGTTCCACTCGTAGTCGGCACTGCATAGAAACATTTGACTGTATGACGTCCGGATTTCCATGCCATGTATGCAATGCCTTTGGCTGCATCAATTACAGAGCCCCCGCCCAATGCAATCATATAATCAGCCTGACATTGTGACAAAAAATTGATGCCATCCGATATAATCTCTGTTGGAGGATCCGGTACGACTTTGTCGTAAATATGAACGGTACAGCGTTCGAGATGTTCCATGATCTTTTCTACCATACCTGATTGCTTAACAAAACCGTCACAGACGATGATGACATTCGCATCATCGATATCATCCAGCGCGCACAGCGAATTCGCACCAAAAAAGAGATTCGATTTTAACTTAAAATTATCCATGTCGCACACCTATTATAATACGGCTATCCAATTGATTGCGGCTATTGCGGTTGGGTAGAAGCAATCGATGACTATACGCCGTGTGCTACCGAAAGAGATTGCCTTGAGTATATTTCCAACGGTTAGAAATGAAATACAGAGAAGAATAAGAGTTTTTACAAAGCTCTTATTCTTCTTTGATTATAACAAGGTTTAAGATATTTGAGAAGGAGTAAAAAACAATGATAATCAATATATGGTAATTTGAGATGATATGCGATTCTAATAAAAATAATCACCTTTCATATGAACGTAAAGCACCCTCTCTGTATCTGGAGAAGGTGCTTGTTTTTGTTGCGAAAAAATGGTGCGTGTCAATTAGTCAACTGGTTCTGTCCAACTTTTAATTGTATGGAAAAATGTACCATTTATTCTCTTGTCCAATTTAAAATTGTCTTATCCAATTTTAAATTTGTGTTTACCATTGGCACATTACTGCACGCGTTTTCCGACGATGTAGAAGCGGCCGTTTTCCGTATGGTAGGCGCAGGTGGAGAGAGTGACAAGCTGGTCTCCGTAAGATGCATCAATACCAGTATCGTAACAGGATTCTGCTTTGATGCCGTTTAGGAATTCATTGAACGATTCTTCATCATAGTAACCTGCATAAGCGTAGTATTTGAAAGCGTTGGATGTATCCGGATAGATCTGGGAATAGGCTGCCGCGATGATTTCGTAGTCCTCATCGATTTCATCCACGTTCCCGTCGTCGTCAATCATGATCCGGTCAAACCGGAAGGTCTTATGATCCTCCCAGAAGGATTTCTCTTCATAGTTCATCAAATCGTGGAACATGGTTCCAAATTTCATGTGGTGTCCATAGATCAGCCAGTTCCAGGTAGAATCACTGGCAATGGAGACGGAACCATCTGATTCATCCAGCACGCGGGTCGCCCCGGCAATCGAACTGAAGGAATCCACAAACGGTGTCCCCGATTCGGAAGCTTCTTTGTTAAAGTCCCGGTGCAGGTAAAACTCAGGATCTGGTTCATTGGTCCCTTCACCGGTCTGCATAACCGGATAGTTGATTTTGGTGCCTTTGATTTCGATCCACCCTACCAAATCGTTATTCTGTGCATAAACCTCTGCCAATCCTCTCGATCTGGACTCTGCAACCTGCTTAACCGTCTTCTCAGCATGCAGATTTTCCAGTACATATTTGGCTACATAGGCGCCTGACCCAACAAACACAATCAGGCAGATTACAATAAGAATTTTTCTAACCAAAATACTCTCCCTCTTACAAACCATCACAACATACAGCGACGCAGCCGATCATAACATCGGCCGCGCCGCAAAAACGCATACTTTTATTTCAAGTCTTCCAGACAGAACAGCTTTACGCCTTTGGAGGTCAAAAGCTTGGCTGCTTTCTCCGCATCATCCACTTTCATCATGATGACCGCCTCCCCGCTCAGGGACTGGATCGTGGAATAAATGTATTTCACGGAAATTCCGGCAGCGGCCAGAATCTTCAGTACAGCATTCAATCCGCCCGGTCTGTTCTCGATCGTAACCGCGATTACATTTGTAATGCTGGCCAGGAAATTATTCTTTTTCAGAATTTCCACAGTCTCATCAGGATTCTGAACGATACATCTCAGGATACCATACTCGCCTGTTTCGGCAATGGTCGCCGCATTCAGATCCACACCGTTATCTTCCAGTACTTGCATCAGCTTTGCAAGTCTTCCCGTTTCGTTCTCAACGAAAACCGATACCTGTTTCACTATCATTCGAACTTCCTCCTGTCTTCAACTCTCACTGCTTTACCTTCGCTTCGTGGCAGCGTTTGCGAATTGAGCAATCTGACCTTACATCCGATCTGCAGAATATCTCTGAGCGTGCGTTCAATCCGGTCTTTCAGATTTTCAACAAAATCGATATCATCAAATTCCAGTCCTTCCGCAAGCTCTACCATCAATTCAATGGTATCGGAATTATGCTTTCTGTCAACGATGATTTTGTAATTCAGCGTCAGTTCTTCAAACTTATCAATGACTGTTTCAAACTGCGATGGGAATACGTTGACGCCCTTAACGATGAGCATGTCGTCCGTTCTGCCGAATACACGGCTCATGCGGACTGTCGTTCTGCCGCAAAGGCATTTTCCCCGCTTCAAATAGCAGATATCACGGGTCCGGTAACGAATCATCGGTGTCCCGGTCTTGCCAAGTGTTGTGAAGACCAGTTCCCCGGTTTCCCCGTCCGGCAAAGGCTTCAAAGTATCCGGATCTATGATTTCAGGATAGAACAAGTCCTCCTGGATATGCATGCCATCATTCATTTCACAGCTCGTGGCAACGCCCGGTCCGGTAATTTCCGTAAGTCCATAAATGTCATGGGCCTTGATACCGAGGCCCTCTTCGATTTTATCACGCATGCTCTGGGTCCATGGTTCCGCACCGAATAGACCCGCTCTGAGCTGCAGCTGTTCCGGCTTGATTCCAGCTTTTGCAACGGCTTCCGCAATGGTCAGCGCATAGGAAGGTGTGCAACAAAGCAAATCGCTTTTCATGTCCTGCATGAACATGATCTGTCTCGCCGTATTTCCCGTACTCATTGGCAATACCGTCGCGCCCACCGTTTCCGCTCCTAAATGAGCGCCAAGTCCGCCTGTAAACAGGCCGTATCCATAGGAAACGTGGACCACATCATTGTCCCCAATACCGCACATGGTGATTCCTCTGGCCACTGCTTCACCCCAGATATCCAGGTCGTTTTGTGTGAATCCCATGATCTTAGGCTTGCCTGTAGTCCCCGATGAAGACTGGATCCGGACAATGTCCTTCATAGGTGCCGCCAAAAGTCCCATTGGATAATTGACTGCCAGATCTTCTTTCGTCAAAAAAGGTAGAAATGAAATGTCTTCAAGTGTTTGAATGTCTTCCGGCTTAACTCCCACTTCATCCATTTTCGCCGCATAATACGGTACGTGTTCGTACTCATACGCAACGGACGATTTCAGCTTTTCCAGCTGTAGCGCGCGCATCGTTTCACGATCCGCGCATTCCATTTCTTTGTTCCAAATCATGTTAACTCCTTTTCGTTTGAACGCCAGCCCGAAAGGCACAAATTCAATTCCGGCAATCACAAAGACTGCTTTCCGAGCTGACCGAATAACTTACCACAAGAATTCCCGGGTCAAAAGGCTTATGCCCCTTGGCCCATTGTAAAGGCTTTCTTGTTCAACTCAACAAACTTAGGCTTAACATTCTCCTCTATAACTTTCATCCACTCGTCTTCTTCAAACGGAAGCGCTTTCGATGCTGCACCCAGCAGAACCACATTCACCGCCTTGGTGCTGCCGCATGATGATGCGATTGCCATGGCGTCGAATTCTTTGACGCTGCCGGCTGTCTCCGCAATGGTCTGGTCAATGTTCTCCGGATACTCTGCCTGCCCCATTACAACCGGCATCGGCAGAATTTCCTGCGCATTCACAAACATGGCGCCGCCTTTTTTCAACTGCGGAAGCCATCTGTACGCCTCCAGTTTTTCAAATCCTATGATAATATCCGCTTCACCTTTTTCGATCAGCGGTGATTTGACACTATGATCACTGATTTTAACGTGTGTTACCACGTCCCCGCCTCTTTGGCTCATTCCATGAACCTCGCTGAGTTTCACATCATAGCCCTTTGCAAGAGCCAGATTTCCCAGAAGTACGCTGGCGAGAAGCGTCCCCTGTCCGCCAACTCCGACGATCAATATATTCTTATCCATTTACTGCTCCTCACTTTCAATCGCATCAAAAGGACATACTCTCTGACAAAGGCCGCAGCCTACGCACCGGTCTGCTACGACAAACGGTCTGCCGTCTTCTTCTTCGATAGCCGGACATCCGATTTTCATGCACTGTCTGCAGTTTTTGCATCGGTCGCTTACCAGTCTCGGAATATTCGTCTGCTTTACGATCATAGCGCAAGGGCGCTTCGTAATGATGACCGAAAGCTCCTCCCGGGCAGTCTCTTCTTTAATGACCTGCTCTAAATTCTTCACATCGAACGGATCAATTTCCACTACGTGCTGGATACCGATTGCCTTTACGAGGGTTGCGATATCAATGGCCGGGGCCGGTTCTCCCTTGGCATTCCGGCCGCTTGCCGGATTGTCCTGATGACCGGTCATGCCGGTGATCCGGTTATCGAGAACGATGACCGTTCCATGGGACTGGTTGTAGTACATGTTGATCAGACCTGTGATTCCTGAATGGATAAAGGTCGAATCGCCCAGAACCGCAACGGTGTTTTGGGATGCTCCCATGGCTTTCTCAAAACCGTGGGCCATGCTGATGGATGCTCCCATGCAAAGCGTCGTATCCATAGCCGAGGTCGGCGGCAACGCAGCCAGCGTATAGCATCCAATGTCTCCCAGAACCGTGGTCTTCAGCTTGCTCAGCACATAAAACAGCCCTTTGTGCGGGCATCCTGCGCACAGAAGCGGCGGCCGGCCCGGAGCATCCTCCAGGTCTGTCTTGCCGGTAGCTTCTTCCAAAGCGCTGTGCTCCCGTTCAACACCAAAGGCTTCACGAATCATGCGGGCGCTGTATTCGCCCTGTATAGTAAACATATCCTTGCCGCCATAGACCGGAACACCCATTGCCCGGATCTGTTCCTCAAGGAACGGGGTTCCTTCTTCGATGACGTATAACTTCTCAACTTCATTGGCAAAATCCGCAATCATTTTCTTTGGAAGCGGATTGACCATTCCCAGCTTCAAAATGCTGGCATTTGGAAGTGCTTCCCGAACGTACTGATAACAGATTCCGCTGGTTACGATGCCGATTTTGCTATCTCCGAGTTCCACGCGGTTCAGGTATCTTTCGTACTGTTCTTCTCCGGCGATGAAATCCGCGGCATCTTCCTCGATCATATTCAGACGCTTTTCCTGCGCAACATGGAGCTTTCTGGCCATAGCTGGCATGGCTACATACTTCATCATGTTCTTGACATACGGAATTTTTTCGCGTTCTACGCATTCCCCGAAAGTCACAATTCCTCTGGAATGGGAAATTCGGGTACTGCTTCTCATAAGTACGACCGTATCATATTTCTCGCTGATTTCATAAGCCAGCTTCATATAGTCCTTACATTCCTGGGAATCCGCCGGTTCCAGAACCGGAACACCAGCCGATCTGCCATGATATCTGGAGTCCTGTTCATTCTGCGAGGAATGACAGCCGTTATCATCGGCAACCAAAACAACCATTCCCCCATTCACTCCCGTATAGGCAGCCGTAAAAAACGGGTCTGCCGCTACGTTCAGCCCAACATGCTTCATGCAGGAAAGGGACCTTACGCCGCCGACGGAAGCGCCCATAGCGACCTCCACGCCAACCTTTTCATTTGGCGCCCATTCGACGTAGATCTCATCATACTTCGCTGCAGCTTCTGTTACCTCTGTGCTTGGAGTCCCTGGATAGGAACTGACGACCTTTACACCGGCCTCATAGGCGCCCCGCGCAAAAGCCTCGTTTCCCAGCATAATACGTTTCGTCATTTCACTTCTCTCTTTCTTAATCACTACGAATTCAGATTACCACTCGCGTTTGTGGTTGTCAACATTATTTGTGATTCAACAACAATATAATCGTATATTTTTTGTTGTTTTCCTATATATAATTACAAATTTCTCTATTTACCGCTTCGTTCAATCCCTCATTATGCCGGCCGTATTTCTATAACCTCTTCCGACGCAACCGCTGCATCGATCAAAGCTTCGCAATCCAGTTTCGATTCGGACATGAGAATCCGTTCCAGTTTTGGCTTCGTTGTCGGGTGCTTCGGCAAGAATACTGTACAGCAATCTTCATACGGCTCAATGGATTTCTCATAGGTCCCGATTTCTTTGGCCAGATCCATAATGTCTACTTTATCCAAACCGATCAAAGGCCTCATGACAGGCATTTTCACAGAGGCATCGGTAACCACCAGAGCCTCCGCCGTCTGGCTGGCAACCTGTCCCAGGTTCTCCCCGGTAATCAGCATGTTGCAGCCGGTCTGCTGGGCCAGTTTCTCTGCAATGCGCATCATAAACCGCCGAACCAGAATCGTGGTTTCTTCTTCCGGACAGTTTTGAACGATCTGCTCCTGAATCGGAAGGAGATTGATTACGTGCATCTTAAATCTGCCGCAGTAAGTAGCTACAAGACTGGCCAGCTCCTCCACCTTCTCCTGTGCCCTTTGGCTCGTATACGGATAGGAATGGAAATGCACTGCTTCGATCAGCATGCCCCGTTTGGCCATCATCCACGTGGCGACCGGAGAATCGATCCCGCCGCTGAGCAGGGTCATGCCCTTGCCGTTTGTTCCAAGAGGCAGTCCGCCATATCCCGGAATCTTATCCTGGTAAATGTACGAACAATCATGGCGCACATCCACAAAGAGCCTGCAGTCCGGATCATGTACATCGACCTTCAGGACTTTGCAGCCTTTGAGTACCGCGGCACCGATTTGCCGGCCGATATCCGGCGACTTCACCGGAAAGTTCTTGTCCGCCCGCTTGGCCTCGACCTTAAACGTCTTAACGCCCCGCTCCTCAATGGCCTCCATCATATAATCCACGGCGGTTTTGCCGATGGCTTCCATGTTACTGTCGCACTCCATGGCCGGACTGATGGACGCTACGCCGAACACTTTGCCGATTTCCTTGATGATGGCGTTCTTATCCAGGCTTTTGTCCGCCCGAACAAAAATCAGCCCTTCGTGCCGATAGGCGCGTACCCCATCAAACTTCTTGAGCAGTTTCTTAATGCGGTCCAGCAGCATCCGCTCAAAATATGGCTTGTTCATGCCCTTCAGGGCAACTTCCCCACATCTCACAATGAAGATGTGTTCGCTATTCATTTCTTTTTTGATTTCTTCGCTCATCTGAAACTTCCCAGCCTCCTGAATCGTTTTACCGCTTCGATGGTCTTCGCGGCAGCCGTTTCAATATCTTCTTCGCTATTATATATTCCCAGACTGAATCGGATGGTCCCTTCGATGTCCTTATCCGCCAGTCCCATGGCCTTTAGCACGTGGCTCTGCCCTTTCTTGTTCGAAGAGCACGCAGATCCTGTCGACACATAAATCCCGTCCTGTTCGAGGGTATGCAAAAGTACCTCTCCCCGCGTTCCCTTAAAGGTCACGTTCAAAAGCACCGGACAGCACATGCCGGCCTGGGCGCCGATTTCCTCCGGACTGTTGATTGTTATATCTTCCAGTCCTTCTTCCAGGCGTTTTCGCAAAAGCTCCCGCAGCTGTCCCAGTCGTTTGATTTCGTCATCTCCACCGGCGGTCATGAGTTCAGCTGCCTTGCCAAGTCCTGCAATGGCCGCTACATTTTCTGTGCCGGAACGGTATCCGGATTCCTGTCCGCCTCCCAGAATCAATGGCGGAACATCGATGTTTTTCCCGGAAGGCAACTTGCCTTTTCGGATAAAAAGAGCACCGGATCCCTTTGGCCCATAGATTTTATGTCCACTAACCGAAATCAAATCGGCACCGCCCGGTAAAGGCATCTTACCAAAACTCTGCACTGCATCGCAGTGAAACAGGCCGGGAGCATGTTTTTGTTCCATCAGATGCTTGACTTTCTCCACCGGCATGATTGTTCCGATTTCATTGTTGACGTGCATCATCGTCACAAGAATGGTTTGATCGTTGATGGCCCTCTCCAGCTGTTCCAGATCCAGCCTGCATTTTTTGTCCACGCCAACATAGATGACTTCATACCCCTGCTTCTCTAAGCTTTTGCAGCACTCAAGAACGGCTGGATGTTCGACGGCCGTCGTTACGATCCGGTTCCCGCTGCGCCGCAAAGCCTTTGCAGTACCTAAAATCGCCATGTTGTCTGCTTCCGTACCGCCGGAAGTGAAGATGAGGCGGTGATTCGGATGCTCCTGCAAGAGACTCTTTCTCGCATTCTTGATCCGCTTTTCACTGTCCACGCCAAGCTGGTAGAGGGAGGATGGGTTCCCAAACTCCTCTTCCATGCACCTCACCATGACTTCTGTGACTTGTGGATGCTGTTTTGTTGTCGCGCTGTTGTCTAGATAAATCATTGTTCTAAGTGAAAACCAAATGGTTAATTGTTCTGATAATATTTGAAAGGGCAACGCAAAACGCTGCCCCTTTTATGTCTTTGATTAGGCTGCAAGCCTTCGGGCCTGCAAATTCTATTTCGCATAATCGATCGCTCTTGTTTCACGGACGACATTGACCTTGATCTGTCCCGGATATTCAAGTTCTGATTCGATCTTCTTTGAAATATCACGAGCCAGCAGTGCGATGGCGTCATCGCCGACCTCATCCGGTTTGGCAATGACTCTGATTTCCCTACCTGCCTGGATCGCGAAGGACGATTCAACGCCTGTCGTTGTGTTTGCGATTTCTTCAAGCTTCTGAAGTCTCTTGATATAGCTTTCCAGAGTTTCTCTTCTGGCTCCAGGTCTGGCTGCGCTGAGTGCGTCTGCCGCTGCGATGAGAACCGCTTCGATGGACTTCGGTTCGTAGTCACCGTGGTGCGCTGCCATGCCGTTGATGACCGCTTCGGATTCCTTGTATTTCTTCAGGACTTCCATACCGATATCAACATGGGTACCTTCTCTTTCGTGGTCCAGAGCTTTGCCGATATCATGCAGCAATCCGGCTCTCTTCGCCAGGGTCACGTCCAGTCCCAGTTCTCCTGCCATCAATCCGGCAAGGTGTGCCACTTCAACGGAATGCTTAAGCACATTCTGGCCATAAGATGTTCTGTACTTCAGTCTGCCAAGGAGCTTGACCAGTTCCGGATGCAGATTGTGGATACCAACATCGAAAGTTGCCTGTTCCCCTTCTTCTTTGATGATCGCGTTGACTTCCCGCTCCGCCTTTTCGACCATTTCTTCGATTCTGGCCGGGTGGATTCTGCCGTCAACAATGAGTTTTTCCAATGCGATTCTGGCAACTTCCCGGCGGACAGGATCAAAGCCGGAAAGGATGACTGCTTCCGGTGTGTCATCGATGATCAGATCAATGCCTGTGGCGTTTTCAATTGCTCGGATATTTCTACCTTCACGTCCAATGATCCTTCCCTTCATTTCATCGTTCGGGAGAGGAACGACCGAAACGGTCGATTCCGCGACGTGATCTGCTGCGCATCTCTGGATGGCGCCGGTTATGATTTCTTTTGCCTTTTTATCCGCTTCTTCCTTAGCTTTTGTTTCGATTTCCTTGTAGAGAACCGCTGCGTCACTTCTCGCCTCGGCTTCCACCTTCTGGAGTATGATTTCTCTGGCTTCGTCGACCGTATAGCCTGAGATTTTTTCTAATTCCGCAAGCTGCTTCTTCACCAGCCTGTCGGCTTCCTGTTGTTTGTTCGTAATACTTCTTTCTTTGTTTGTAATGCTTTCTTCTTTTTTCTCTATATTTTCAAGTTTTCTATCTATGGAATCTTCTTTCTGGTTTAATCTTCTCTCCGCTTTGGAGATTTCATTTCTACGTTCACGAATTTCTTTTTCTACTTCGTTCCGCTGTCTCTGGGATTCCTCCTTTGCCTCCAGAATCAGCTCTTTTTTAATGTTTTCGGCGTTCTTCTCTGCGTCTAAGAGCATGTTTGCGGCTTTTGCTTCCGCGTTACCGATGGTTTTCTCACCAATTGACTTCCGCAATATATATCCAACCAGCAGTCCGATTACAAGGGCTGCCAGACATATCACTACCGGTAATATGACGTGTGCCATTCAGACATTCCTCCTTCATTTCAATATTCTGTTTTCAAGATTCACAATCTATCTTAAAACTAAAAAAAGTGGTTTTAAAAAGTTAAAAGCATACACGATTATTGTATGCTTTTTTGTGTTTCAAGTCAATGATTGATTCCAAATTCTGACACAACGTCTTGGCTCGATTAATAAGCCGCTTTGGAAATGATTCTGCTGACGATGCTTTTGAAATTTTTTTCGATGTAAGTGCCGCGCTTTATAACGATCGGTATGCCTTTGTTCGTTGAGATTCGAATGTTGTCGTCATCCTGAATGATTCCGACAAGCGGACCCGTGAAAATCTCCGCCACTACATTTACGTCCGGAAGCAGGCCTTTGTTCATCAGATCCACATTCACCTTATTGAGAACGACTCTGGTATCCGCAATTCCGTTTTCAATGATGTACCGTTCCGTGATATCCGCATCTCTGACCGCCGCGATTTCCGGTTCCGTAACGATGACCGCCTTATCCGCAGGCGCCATGGATACATCGAGCATTTCACCGGTTCCCGCAGGACAGTCAATGATAATATAGTCAAAAATCTTCTTCAGTTTATCGCAAAGCACTTTCATGTGAAGCTGTGTAATATCCCGGTCTTCCTTTCTCGGAGAGGCCGCCATGAAATACAAAGACTCAAATCCGGCAACCTTAATCATGGCCTTATTGATCCTGCACATTCCGGTAAGAACATCCATCAAGTTGTAAATCACTTTATCTTCCATTCCCAGATAAAGATCCATATTTCTCAGGCCCATATCCATGTCAATCAGCATCACACGATAGCCGTACTTGGAAAGTATGGCTCCCATATTAACTGAAAACATTGTTTTGCCTGTGCCTCCTTTGCCGGAAGCAACCAGAATAACTTCACCCATTGCACAAAACTCCCTAACTTTCAGATACTATTATTTTGCTATTATTTGAAAACATAGTCAAGCACAAAAAATGTTGGAAACAAGCCATGGTGGATGATATAATTTCAGTGATGCATTCTTGTATCAGATATAGGACAACGTCAAAACTATGGCTATAAAATATGTAGATAAAAAACTGGGGCGGTTCATTATCGTCGGTATCATCAATACGATCGTCGGCACAGCAGTTATGTTCGGACTATACAACCTTGCCGGCTGTTCCTATTGGGTTTCCTCGGCCGCCAACTATATCGTCGGCAGCATCCTGAGCTTTTGCCTGAACAAATACTACACCTTCAACTACAAAGGCGATGTGTTGGGAAGCGCGCTGCGTTTTGCAATCAACATTGCGGTTTGTTATCTTCTGGCATACGGAATTGCCAAACCTCTCGTGCTTGCCCTATTGCCCGGATCAAAGACGCTGCAGGAAAACGTGGCCATGCTGGTCGGCATGTGCCTCTTCGTCGGCTTCAATTATCTCGGGCAGCGACTGTTTGCCTTTCGGGCTTTTCCCAAGCGCAATCCGCAGCAAAAGGAAGACACCGATAGATAGATAGAAACGGATAATATATAAAGATACGGAACATATTATGAAGGAACTTGAAACCACAATCACAACGAAAGAACTGCTCCCGATTTTTGAGGGCATTACCGACGCCGTGTTTATCGACGACGCCAACGGTATCTGCCAGTGGTGCAACGACGCATGCGAAGACCTCTACAACACAACCATGGAGGAGATTCAGGGGAAAACGGTGGATGAGCTGGAAAGCAAAGGCATTTTCAGTCCGTCTGTTACAAAACGTGTTCTCGATGAAAAGCGTGAACTGACCATCATACACAAAAACAGGTATGGCAAGATGCTGCTAACAACGGGTACGCCGATTTTTGAACCCGGAACCCGCCCCGCCAAAATCTCCATGGTCATTACCACTTCCCGGGATATCACGCAGCTTTCCATCACAAGTGAAAAATCCAATGTTGCAAACGCCCTGCTCAATGCGAAAAAGATTTCCAATATGCGGCAGTTCGATTTGGAAGACAGTAAGATCGTCGCGACGAGCGAGGCCATGAAACACGTCATGATGCTGGCAAAGCGACTGGCCTCCGTAAATACCACCGTTCTAATCACCGGTGAATCCGGAGTCGGCAAGGGACTCATCGCAAAAACACTGCACGAAGAAGGCAACCGCTGGAAAGAGCCTTTTGTGACGGTCAATTGCGGCGCGATTCCCGAAAACCTGATCGAATCGGAACTGTTCGGATATGTGGCCGGTGCCTTTACCGGTTCCCGGTCCGGCGGCAAAAAGGGTCTCTTTGAAGCAGCGCAGAACGGAACGATCTTTCTCGACGAAATATCGGAACTTCCGCTGAATCTTCAAGTAAAACTATTGCAGGTGATCCAGGAACGGCAAATCACTCCGGTCGGTTCCACGGAATCCATCCCGATCGATGTTCGCATCATATCGGCTACCAACCGGGATCTGGAAACCCTGGTAAAGGAAGGCAAATTCCGAGAAGACCTTTATTACAGACTAAATGTAGTTCCTCTCTACGTCCCTCCGCTCCGGGAGCGTCACGACGATATCCTTCCGCTCATACAGCTTAATCTGGCAAAGTGCAATCGAAACCTGAACGAGAATAAAACGATCAGTTCCGATGCGCTTTCCATATTAATCAAATATCCGTGGCCGGGCAATACCAGAGAACTGCAGAACATTGTGGAACGTCTGCTGATCACGACCTCTCACGATATCATCAGTTCCGACGATATTTTTGAATTCATTAAACAGGCAGCAAAAGAAAACACATCCATCTCCGTGGATCTTTCATTGGCTGCGGCAATGGAAAAGGCCGAAAAGGAAATACTGGAGCAGGCACTTGAAAACTACAAGTCAACCCGCGCCATTGCAAAAGTCCTGCAGGTCAGTCAGCCAACGATCGTTCGAAAGCTGAACAAATACGGGTTGGTCAAATAACCCGCAAGCCCTGAACCCATTCACTTCATTGCGTTATAGTATGGTTGATACATTATTGAATCAGCGATTCATTTTTGTATCAATCGGCTTTTGGGTGTTGATTTCAACGGTTTTTTAGCCGTCGTTAATGGTTTGTCAAAAAGCGATTCATTTTTGTATCGCTTTTTTATTTTTGCCTGTTTTGGTCGATTCTTTTTTGCAACAAATCTGTTTTGGCAGTATCCCTTGAATTTTCAATGCTTTTGGGATTTTGAAACCGGTTTTACAATAACGACACGTTTCCTTCATCAACTTGGCACAAAGGTTGCATAATATATGGGCGCAACCGAAAAGTTGTACTATAAGTTGTCACTAATTAAAGTCATTTAATTAAAGTTATTTCTTTAAAGGAGGATATTTTAAAATGGCATCAACACCAGAAGAAAGAGCTGCTCGCAGAGTTGAAGCAGAAAAGTACGTTGCAGGATTAGTAGAAAAGGCAAAGGTTGCTCAGGCAGTTGCTGAAAAGTTCACTCAGGAAGACGTTGACCTGATTACTGCTGCTGTAACTTACAACCTCACAAAGCCAGAAAAGGCTAAGAAGTATGCAGAAATGCTCGTAGAGGAATCCGGCATGGGTATTGCTGAAGATAAGGTTGGCAAGATCTATGGTAAGGTTTGGGGTTCCTACATTAAGATGAAGGACAAGAAGTCAGTTGGCAAAGTTGACGATGCTCCATCCGGTGGCCCTGGAATCACTGCTTATGCTAAGCCAATGGGCGTTATAGCAGGAATCATGCCTGTAACAAACGGCGAAGCTACTCCAATCGTTAAGTCAAACATGGCTCTTAAGACTAGAAACGCTATCATCCTCGCACCACACCCTAAGTGCAAGAAGCTGAACGTTGAAATCGTTAACGAAATCAGAGCTACTCTGAAGAAGCTTGGATATCCAGAAGATCTGGTACAGACTTGCGATCCTGAACACGTAAACCTGGAAACTTCACAGGAACTGATGAAGCAGTGTGACTTCATCCTGGCAACAGGCGGCGAAGCACTGGTAGAAACTGCTTACTCATCCGGTACTCCAGCAATCGGCGTAGGCGTTGGTAACTGCTGCTCCATCGTAACAGGCAAGACTCCTATGGCTGAAGTTGCTGACATGATCGTAACATCCAAGAAGTATGATAACGCTACTTCATGCTCCACAGAAAACAACATCATCGTATTCGAAGACTGCTTCGACGAATTCGTTAAGGAAATGGAAGCTCACGGAGCTTACATGTGCACCGCTGAAGAAGGCGAAAAGCTGAAGGTTTGCATGTGGCCGAACACTCCTAACGATCACGTACTGAACAGAGCTATCGTAGCACAGAACGCTGAAAAGATCGCTGATCTGGCTGGCATCAAGGTTCCTGCTGGAACTACAGTTCTGATGGCTATGGAAGAAGGCGCTGGACTGGATCACCCATTCGCAGGCGAAAAACTGTCACCTGTATCCGGCGTACAGAAAGTTAAGGATCTGGACGAAGCAATCGATCTCATTCAGGACATCCTGAACTATCAGGGCAAGGGCCACAGTGCTGGTATCCACACTAACGATCCTGAAGATGTTAAGAAGATCGCAGAAGTACTCCCTGTAACTAAGATTGCTGTTAACCAGCCACAGTGCCTGACTAACTCAGGTGGTTGGAACACTGGATTCCCTGTATCCATGACTCTGGGTTGTGCAACTTGGGGCGGCAACAGTGTATCCCACAACGCAACTTACAAAGATCTGCTCAACTACACTTATGTATCCGAAGCTATTCCTAACTGGAAGCCAGAAAAGGTTGAAGACTTCATCGATGCAGATGTAATCGCAAAGGTTGACGCATAATTGGTTTAAGTAAGTAGTAAAGGAGAATATAAAATGTCAGCAATTAAAGATAAAGATTTAAAGTATAATCTTCACTCATGGTCAGCACAGGGCAAACTGGACCCTATCGTTGTTACCAAGGCTGAAGGCATTTACTTCTGGGACGAAGATGGCAAAAAGTATGCAGACATGTCTTCACAGCTGGTTAACTCAAACCTGGGACATGGAAACAAGGCTATCGTTGACGCTATCGTAGAACAGGCTCAGAAGATTCCGTTCATGGGACCTGCATTCGCTATGGACTGCAGAGCAAACGCTGCTGAAGCAGTTGTTAAAATCTCGGGATTCCCAGAAGGATCAAAAGTATTCTTCACAAATGCTGGTGCAGAAGCTAACGAAAACGCTATTAAGATCGCTCGTCAGTACACTGGCAAGTGGAAGATCTTCTCACAGTACAGATGCTACCACGGTTCATCCGCAGGCGCTGGTATGCTGACTGGTGAACCTAGACACTTCTTCAACGAACCAGGTGGCCCTGGATTCGTTAAGTATGATGGACCTTATGCTTACAGAGCTCCTAAGGCTTGCAAGTTCGAAAACGAAGACGACGTAGCTGATTTCTACCTCGAACTGCTGGAAAACCAGATCCTGTATGAAGGACCTGAACAGATCGCAGCAATCTGGCTCGAATCCGTAGTAGGTTCAAACGGCGTTCTGATCGCTCCTAAGAAGTGGTATCAGGGCGTAAGAGCTCTCTGCGACAAGTATGAAATCCTCATGGTAGCTGACGAAGTTATGGCTGGATGGTTCAGAACTGGTAAAGCGTTCGCTTACATGAACTTCGAATATCAGCCAGACATGATCACATTCGCTAAGGGCGTAACTTGCGGTTATGTTCCTCTCGGCGGTGTTGTAGTATCCCCTAAGATTGCTAAGCACTTCGACGAAAGCGTAATGGGTTGCGGACTGACTTACTCAGCTCATCCAATGGGTTGTGCTGCTGCAGTAGCTACAATCAAGGAATACAAGGATCTCGACATCGAAAACAAGATGAAGGCTACAAGCAAACTGCTGGCTGACACTCTTGACAGCTATGTTGAAAAGCACCCTTGCGTAGGACAGGTTAGACACATCGGTCTGTTCTCAGCAATCGAACTGGTTAAGGATAAGGAAACTAGAGAACCACTGGTTCCATTTGGTAAGGACCCTGAAGGCATCATGCCTAAGATCATCGGCATGCTCAAGGCTGACGGCTTCTGGACATATTCACATGAAAATATGTTCGTAGTAACTCCTCCACTCATCATCACTGAAGAGCAGTTGAAGGAAGAAATGGCCAAGGTTGACAAAGTTCTGGATGCAGTTGATGCAATGATCTAATAGACCAAATGGTCAAAAGATTCGACAAGTAATCTTATAAAAGACCGGTTCATTCGTGAGCCGAAAAAACAAGGAAAAAGAAAAAATAAATCACTGATTATACTGATTCTGATTCTGCTTATGGTCTGTCTGACAATGGCAGGATTTCTGCTACTCGTCAAAGGCCCAAGCTTCACATTGGATACCACCGATGTAGAGACTACCGATACTGCGGAAACCGATTCCGGCCTGACGCTGGAACAGGAAGGGTTCAACATCAAAGCCTCCTGGGATAAGGTCGATTGCGACAGCTATTACGTTACGATCAAAGGCCCGCAAGGTCTGGTTATGGTTCCTGTCAAGGAGAATCATTATACCTTCCGTAACGTTGCTCTGGATCGGGTCTACCGTATTACCGTCAATGCCAAAGATAAAAACGGGAAAAATAAGAAATTCAATTCTGAAATCAGAATTGCCAAACTCCCGCAGACCATCGACTTAAACATCATGAATTACGATGGTTTTATCGGTGACAAAGTTACCATCAAGGCAAAGGCTCACGGGGATATCTCCTTCTCTGCGGCCAATAAGAAAATCGCCTACGTAAGTCAAAAGGGCAAGGTAACCATCAAAGGCAGCGGCCACTCCGCCATATATATTTCTGCTACGGGAAACGGCGTCTATGACGAGACCAACGATCTGGTCACACTCAATATTTGTCCGGAAGAACTGGATAAACCGTTGAAACCATCTGTCGTAAACAAGAACTCCAGCCGTGCCGACATCGTTTGGGCGTCGGTAGACTTTGCCAATAAATATCAGATTTTCAAGAAGAATGTCGCGACCGGCAAGTATGAGCTTTTGGATGAGATCAAAAATGAAGAAGATGACCTCTCCTTTGAGATAAACCGGGACAATGGCGATTACGCCATCAAACCGTTTGCGCTGTTCAAAGGCAGAACCATCGAGGGTCCGATGTCCGATCCGGTTGAAATCAAAGGCATCGCGGAATCCGCACAGTCTTATTCTTCTGGCAAGACCATCCGGTCCTTCCGACGTGGAGATTTGGATTTGGTAGCGGAAATATACGGTACCAAGGGCGCAACGGTTCCGCAATCCCTCAGCATGACCGATGATTGTTACGTCGTCATTTATTCCAACGACACCGGTACCGTCGGCAGCCTGATTTCCTACCGCAAAAGCGATGGTGTCTGCGTTTCCGATGTCCCGAATACAGGAATGGGCCACGGCAATGGCAGTACATACAACCCAAATACCAATAAGTTTTATGTCGTAAGGACCCACAGCAAAATCAAATCTGCAGACTGCGAAGTATTTGATGGAACAACGAGAAAGTATGTAGGCGGCTTTGAACTCCCTAAGATTACATCAGGGATTGCCTATGACATCAGCAACAACAAATACTACCTGTCCAAAGGCCGGGATCTCTACGTTTGTGACAGCGATTTTAACGTTGAAAAATACATCAAGAAAACAGCTCGTTACAACCACGCACAGGATATCAGCGGCTACAACGGCGTTGTCATGGTTTCCACTTGGATCAAAGGCAACAAGAGTTTCGTAGACTTGTACCGGGCGTCCGATGGAGCCTACCTGGGAAGTTATGACGTATCCTTCGGCGAAATCGAAAGCTGCGTTGTCGATGATGGATATTTGGTCATCCTGATGAACACCAAAGGCACCAACAAAGACCATCTCTACCGGACCAAAGAGCGAATTCCGGTTCCATAGAAAATAAGATAATAAGATAAAAGAAGTCGTTCATTTGACAGGAACGACTTCTTTTGTTTCTGCTTCGATAAATTTCTTTGTTTCAGTTTCGATAAATTACGATTGGTTCTGCTCCTGCGGCCAACCTAGAAGTACCGAAATACGCCTTTCACCTTGCCTAAAATCTTAACGTCATTGACAATGATCGGGCTCATGGTTGAATTCTCTGGCTGCAGTCGAATGTGATCTGCCTCTTTGTAAAATGTTTTAACTGTTGCTTCGCTTTCGAAGCCATCGACCATGGCTACGACAATATCACCGTTTCTGGCGGTGTTGCATTGCTCGACTAAGATATAATCACCATCCATGATTCCCGCTTCAATCATGCTCTCCCCACGTACGGTAAGCATGAACGTCGTTTGATTGCCGACGAATCTTGCCGGAACCGGAAAACTGTCTTCAATGTTCTGCTCTGCTAAAATCGGTGTTCCAGCCGCAATGCGCCCGACGAGAGGAACTTCGATGACCGGTGTATGTTCTGCACCATCCAGTCTCCCCTGCCCCATGCCTGACGCAGAATGTACTGCTTCCATCTGATCAAAATCATCATCTACGATCAGATATGCCCTTGGTCTGGCCGGGTCCTTCTTAAGGTATCCCTGTTTTTCAAGACTGGCGATGTCCTTATGTGCCGTCGATGTGGACTTGATTCCAATTGCGGCACAAATCTCTCTGACCGTCGGCGGATAGCCCTTCTCCCGAATTTCTGTTTTCATAAATTCGAGAATTTTCTTTTCACGTTCTTTCATAATAGGATCCCTTCATTTATCACAATTTGAACCGTTCAAATATATAAGACCGATTGACTCTTCTACTACGAACATATTATCACACCGTCTCCAAAAAGTAAACATTTGTTTGCGAACAAATTTTCCGATTCATACATTCTCTGGAAAGTGGTATGATTAGGGTGACGTAATAAATGGCATAGTAAAGGAGAATGCATGATGTCAGAAAAAATGGATGTTATCATTGCGAATCCTGCTGGAAATACGACTATATTTGTTTTAACGCCAGTGCCTTTGGACCGCTATCAGGAGGTCACAGGCAAACTGCTGGACATTGACTTCAAAACAGGCTTCGGCGGTGCCTTTGCAGAAGGTGCCTTTATGGAAGATATTTACGCAAACGAAATCAAAGGAGAACAACTGGGGTTCGTGCTCCCGGACACGCCACAAGGACTTCCGGCCATGAATATGTCCGGCCTCGAGTTCTGCGGCAACGCCTCCAGAGCTTTTGCATTTTATAAAGCAGTTACGATGGATCCAGTTCCCGAGACGATCCGAATCAGCGTCAGTGGTTGCGACGAACCGCTGACTGCAACCATCGATGTCCCGAGCAAAGACTCGAAAATTCAGATGCCCCTCCCGAAGCTGGCTGCAACGTACAGCGCCCAGCAGCTCGGTATCGCGGACCGCTATCCGGATATGGCAGATGGGATTTTGGTCGACATGGACGGCATTTTCCATCTGGTGCTCAAAGACGTTGACGCCAGCCCTGAAATTTTCGAAGAGATCAAGGAGAAGTTTTACCCGGACAGCGACACCGGCGATGCGCTGACCAACTTCCCTGCTTTTGGCGTGATGTTTTATAACACAAAATCCGAGATTCTGACGCCGGTGGTTTACGTACACGAAGTTGCGACTACCTACTTTGAAGGAAGCTGTGCATCGGGAACGACGGCCACGTCCTTTGCTGCATCCCTGTCAATGCCTGACGGGGTCCACAAGATGGCCTTCCAGCAGCCGGCCGGCACGCTATTTACGGAAATAACCAAAGAATCCGGTCAGGTCACCGGAGTGGAACTGAACGGACTCATTGAATTGTCGGATGTGATTACGGTTGAAATCTAGTGCCTGTAAAAAAGCATCCTTGGAGTATTTACTATTTATTTGATACATATTATCGGTTGGTTGTTACATCTCGCATTTTTCTTGTCAATTCCTTGATATAATCAAAAAAACTAGAACGGTAAGGAGGTAAATCAAGTGAGAAAGAAAATAATGGCATGCATCATGGCGTTGGCGATAGCCGTATCATTCATGCCGACATCGGCCTTTGCAGGATCGAAGGTAAAAATGACAGGATATGATCAGGTTTACGTGTCTGGCAAAACCGCTTACTGCGCAGGTGCTCGCGGACTGTACAAAGTAACGCTCAAAAAAGGCAAAGTAAAAAAAGTCAAAGTGTTGTACAGCACAGGCAGAACCTGGTTTGATGGAAGTCAAATTGGAGCAATGAAGAAAAAGGGCAAGTACATCTATTTCTTGCGGATAACAGGTGTGGACAATCTATTATACCGTGTCAAAACTTCGGGTAAAAGCAAGAAATTTTTGGCCTTTACATATGATTATGCCATTAAGGGGAATAAAATATACTGTACAGATGGGGAAGAGCATCTAAAGTCGTACAATCGCGTTATGAAGCTTAACGGCAAATCAAAGAAAAAAACCTCAAAGGATTATGTACTCAAGACAAAAAGGAGCAACAAATCTGGTTACAAAGTGTATTCAAGGATCAAAGGGAATTATGTTCAGGACTTCTTGATCACCCCTAAAGGGAAGTTCTATCTGGGACGAGTTTATCTAGAAAACGATTGGGAGGACGAATAAGAACTGAGACTGTAAAAATAGATTTTAAGGCAGGGCCTTTTCGGCTCTGCCATTTTTGTATTATCCGGTGTTGTTTTCGGAAGGTCATTCAACAGCTGAATCGAATAATGCCTCAAAAGCCCCTCCGACGTCGTCTTTTTTCAACAGTTGCACGGTTGCAGTGGGGTGTCCTTTCTTGTTAGCTGCCAACAGAGTCCTTTTTCGTCTTTACGATTCTGCACGTTATGCCCATTTTCCCATATAAAACCCCTCTAATTTGTGTCGTGCATAGCTTTTGGCGGGGTTGCCATTGTGCCTAGATCGATCCGAGACCCCTCCGTGTCAGCTGAAAGCGCGAAAAAAAATCTGCTTGGTGGGGTTTTTGGACAATTATTCGTTTTCTCCCTTGAAGTGAACGCACCCCACCCTAAAATCTTTTCAGCCACTCATCCAAGCAATATAGTGCCGTCGGGATGATTACCATTAGTGGCAATGTGATGTACCAATGAGATAATAACCATATTACTAAAATCCACCCCATCATGGAACACCCTCTTTCTCCGCGCATTCTTCACTGCGCGTCTTCAGTACGTTTCGTGCATCTTGCGATTTAATCTATATGAATTCCCCTCTTGAGTCTAGTTTAAGGAATAAGGTGTCCAAAAAAACACTCTGTATCAACGACTGCCTCCAGTCGGTTTACTTTTCACATTTAGAATGTTATGATTTCATCATGAAGATCAATTTAGGATACGGCACCGGGACACAGTCCGCAGAAGTGCCCGAAGAAAACATCATAAAAACATTATCACCTAACCACGTGGAAGCAAGTACCAACACAGGGGCAGACTCCGTGCGTGAAGCCCTTGCCAATCCAATTGGGACCCCGCGACTGGGTGAAATCGTAAAACCCGGTGAGAAAATCGTCATCATCAGCAGTGACATCACGCGGCCTATGCCAACAAAGGTCGTTTTGCCAGTGCTTTTGGAAGAACTGTTTGCAGCAGGTGTCCATGCTGAAGATGTGACCCTCGTTCTCGCTCTCGGAAGCCATCGGCCGCACACGGACGAAGAACGGATGCGGCTCGCAGGCGACTGCGTATACGGCAAAGGCAGCCAAGTCGGCAGCGCAGCCAGCGGCCAAGCCAACGACACTAGCGGCAAAATCCTTTGCATCGACAGCGATCCCAACGACTGCATTCACCTGGGAACCACAATCCACGGCACCCCAATCGACATTACCCGCGTCGTTGCGGAAGCCGACCGGCGCATCAGCCTGGGAAACATCGAGTATCACTACTTCGCCGGCTATTCCGGCGGGATCAAGGCTATTTTCCCTGGGTGCTCCACACCAGAGGCAATCCAGGCCAACCATTCCATGATGACGAATGAAAAAGCATGTACCGGCAACCTGGATGGCAATCCGGTCCGAGACGATCTGGAAGAGGCCATTGCCATCTGCCCGACGGATTTCATTGTCAACGTCGTCCTCAACGAAAAGAAAGAAATCATCTACACGGTGGCTGGTGATGTCATTGAGGCCCACCGCCGCGGATGTGAATTCCTCGACAAACTCTATCAGGTGCCCATTCCGGCCAAGGCGGACATCGTCCTCGTCTCTCAGGGCGGCGCCCCTAAAGATTTGAACCTGTATCAGACGCAAAAGGCTTTGGACAATTCCAAGCACGCGGTAAAGGACGGCGGAACCATTATTCTAGTCGGCTCCTGCCGCGAGCGGTTCGGGAATAAGATATTTGAAGAATGGATCACGAATGCGCAAAAGCCATCGGATCTGATTCAACGTGTCCACGAGCACTTCCAGCTTGGCGGTCACAAGGCCGCGGCCATTGCTTTGGTCCAGCAAAAGGCCGACATCAAGCTCGTTTCCGAAATGGATGATGACACCGTCCGTTCCATTTTTATGGAACCGTACGACGATTTGCAAAAGGCCGTGAACGATGCTTTTGCAAAACACGGCGATCAGGCATCGGTCATCGTGATGCCGTACGGCGGATCGACCCTGCCGGTTTTAGAGGCAAAATAAAAAGCACGGGTCCGAAACCAGTGCTTCCAAATCGCAGTTGTGTCAAATCGTATAGACGATGACGCCTGAGATAATAATCAGATTGCCGATGAGCTGGCCTTTGTTGAATTTTTCCTTCAAGAGGAAGAAGGACAGCAGCATGACAAAGACATACGTAAACGTATCGATAACGGCGCCGTACCGCATGTCGACACCTGTAAATGCGTAAGTGTTTGCAAAGAGCACGGCAAAGGCAATGAAGTAAGCCGTGATTACGCGCCAGTTGAGATACTCAAAGATAAAGCTTTTGTGCTCCCGCATAGCGCTTTGCTTCAAAAGCACCTGTGAGAACGCGGAGAAGAAGGTTGCAATAAAGAGAATCATCATGTATATCATTGTTGCATCCTCCTTTCGCCATCATGGAGTTCTGCGGAAGCGCCTGACAATTCGTCGGTAGGTCCAACCGGCAGTTTATCTTCGGAGTCCCCTTCTGGTTTGGACGCGGAATCGTCGTTTTCCGTACTGAGGGAGACTACGATAACACCAACCATGACGATAACGAGGCCGATGATATTTTTCAGGTCAAGGTGCTCATTAAAAATCGAAACGGCCCAGATCTGGCTCCAGATCAGATAAACGCTTCGATTGGCATATCCCACATTCAGTGGGATTTTTTTAATGACGATTTGCCAGAAAAAGGCGTAGACGACGCAGTTCAGAACCATCAAAACACTGAACAGGAGAAACATCCTGTTCATCAGTCCGCCGTCGTTATATGAATTGGCCGCTGCCTTTGCGAATACGCTGGTGAAGGAAAACACCATGACCGCCAAATGCAGCAGCATGTACCTGCTTAAATTTCCCATAGAGCCTCAAGTGATTGATCGTTGACGTAAATATTGCGATAAACGAGCTTCATGATCTCGTCAAATTCCTGTTCTTCTTCTGCAAAAGCAATGACGTGACCGATTCGGGTCGTTCCGTTGATCATCGCCTCGACTTCGTGGCCCACACCGAAATCCAGTGCGACCGTAATGCCCTTGTCGCGGAGTGCCTCCAGCCCCGCTTCATCGATTCCGGTGATTGTACCGTCCACCGGACTCATCAAAAGCTTGGCAATGCATGGGCGTTCCGGAAGTGTCTTTGGAATTGCCGGATCCTCGCCCAGCGCGCAGTCGATAATTGCCTGGTAATAATCGAATCCGTAGCAATTCGTAATCAGTTCCGGAATACAGGTAGCCCCTGCCCGGGCGCCGATTTCTATGATCGCTACTTTCTCGCCATCCACAAACACGTCTGCATTCAAAGCACAGTTATCGATTCCAAGGGCCTTGACCGCCAGTTCAATTTGCTTCCGCAGTTCTGCCGTTACTGCGTCACTGCAGCGGTACGGAAAGGCGTGCCCTGCGGTAATCGTAATGCCACCGTTCGGATAGGTGAATTTCAAATGGGGTGCAAAGAAAATCAATTCTCCGCCGGACACGATGGCGTCCACGCCGATTTCCTGTCCTTTCAGCATTTCCTCCACCAGAACATAGTCCTTTCGGGTCACATTCATGGCTGCCTCAAAAGCAGCCGGAAGATCTTCTTCCTTCTGAACCGTTGTGATGCCGCGGCTTCCGGAGCTATCCACACATTTTACGACGACTGGATAGCCGATATTCAGCGCCGCTGCTTTTGCATCTTCCAGGGAAGAAACCCGGTGGAACGCAGAGGCACTGACGCCGCCGCTGCGGAAGGCTTCCTTCATCAGCGCCTTGTCGGTGGTTTTGCGAGCGCCCTCCTCGGAAACGCCGGAAAGACCCATCCGCTCGTTCACATAGCCGATGGTGACAACGGCCACATCCGTGCCCGTCGTCGTAATGCCGTCGATTCCTTTTTCTTTGGCTACCTCGTAAATCGCTTCCTTGTCGATCGTATTGATTTCAAGGGTTTCTTTCGCAACACCAAAACCAGGGTAATCACCCGGTATGCTGGAAACGATCGTATGCAGTCCTACTCTGTTTGCTGCCTTTATGAGCGGTACCTGATAGACACTGGCACCCAAAATCAAAAGCTTCTTTTCAACGAATCTCATTAGGAATCTTTCTCCTTGTTGATATTCACTGTATTTCTAACGATAAACTGAGGTGTATCATTCAAAATCAAAATAATCTTCCCCAAATATTCCCCTACGATGCCGATGACCATGAGCACTGCTCCAAACAGCAGGATCATGACACACATCATGGATGACCAACCGACGATCATGTCAGGATTCAGCAGTTTGTTGATGATAATCAGAATGACGAGTGCAAGGCCTCCCAGAGAGGCCACCAACCCCAGAATAAAGGAAATCCGGAGCGGAACCACGGAGAAGTTCCAGTAGGTTACCCAAAGCCGCAAGAGCTTTCGGAATGTGTATCCGGAGCTGCCGTAATCGCGCTTGAAATGCTCTACAGGAACCATACCGATGTTATGGGTTACCCGGTAGAAAATCGCGTCCACGTAAGGATTGAACGCGGTATGTTTAATGACTTCATCCCGCACGGCTTTTGTAATGATCCAGAAGTTGCTGGATTCGATATCCTTCGGCCGGTTAAGCATCAGTCTGGATGTTTTGCGGTTGAGTTTACTAGTCAGATTTTTGAGAGCTGAATTCTTGACTTCCGGATAGATGCCATAAACCAAATCAAATCCTTCCTGAATCCGATCGATCAGCTTGAACATCTGGGACGGATGGGTCTGAAGGTCATCGTCCATGCCCATGATCAAATCCCCCTTGGCATAGTTGAGCGCCGCCATCAGGGCGTTGTGCTGACCGAAGTTTCTCATCAGATCAAGGCCGTGCACATTCGGATAGTCTGCGGCCAAAGACGTGATTTCCGCAAAGGTTCCGTCTTTGGATCCGTCGTTGGCAAGCACCAACTCGCACTCGTAACCATCGTGTCTGCTGAATTCGTCCAGAATCATCTCGACTTCTTTACGTATTGTATTTTCTGAATAGTAACACGGGATAACAATCGAAACTAACATGAATCAAAACCTCTTTATTCTATTCGCTAAGTAAGTCATTTCTTCGTCCGTATATCTCTGATCCACCGGAAGCGGCAGGATGTTTGCCGACCACTGGTATTCCAGACTGTCCTCCGGCATGGTTTTCAGCAGGTAGGACCAGTTGGTCGGAATAAATATATTTTCTGCGGCCAATTTCTTTCTCAATTCCACACCGTTTTCATGGTAGAACGGATAAGCAAAAGGCCCAAAAGGCTCTTTCTTCGTAAACGGGTTGTCCGAAGGCAAAAGCTCCGCCAGTGTCCGGTAATTGGCAAGACGCCGTGTCCGGACCGCTTCATCATCGATGCCCCTGAGAATGTTTTCTGTAAGGAGAGACATTTTCATTGGTTTTGCATGGGCAAATTTATCTGATTCCGCCAGCATCTGTGAATAATAGGTTCTGGCGTTTTCTTCCAGCCGTCCAAACAGATACCGTACCCGCTCTCCCGACATGTCCCGCGGCAGGGTCTCATCAAAGTCCAGGTCCGTGTAGAGATAAGCCCCATCGCTGACCCCCAGAAATTTCCGGCAGGAATACAGCGTATGAATGCCGTCAAGTGGTTGATCGAAATAGCCCTGGGCATTGTCCACGATGATTCGGCCAAAGCGTTTCTGATAGTCGCGGATCTCATCTGCCGTCAGCTGTCCGTAGTAGTTGATCAGATAGATCCACTCGTTTTCCCCCAGACAAAAGCCCTCGTCAAAGACCGGCCTCAGGTCTTCATCAATGTGAAAAAACTCCACGTCAAACCCTGCCGCCATGGCCGTATTGGCCACGGAATCGCAGTTGTAGTACGGGGCGTACAGTTTGCTGCAGTTCAGTTTTTCCAAAAGCCACGCCAGGGCCGTCCGGCCCAGGTTAAAAGCATACGCTCCTTCGTGGTAGCTTTTGCCTGTGAAATGTTCAAATTCCAGATATCCGCCTATTTCTTGTTTCATTTGTGTCTTCCTTTATTGATTCGGTTTGCCGTCCACGGATCATGATCGAAACCGATCGTCCTTGGTTACCGGACCAGCAGCTTCTTAATGCCGGCTTCCAGTCCGTCCAAAGTCAGTTCAAACATTGGGAACACTTCTCCAATGTCCTGAATGGTTTGCGATCCATAGGTGTACTCCCAGCTTTCCTTGGCGATTGGATTGAGCCAGATCTGCTTCTTGAACCGTTTCTTGAATTTCAGGAACCACTCCATGCCCGTTTCCTTATTAAACAGGCCTATGATAGCATTCCCGCCTTTGCGGTACAGTTCGCTCGGCGCCATGGCCGCGTCACCGACAAAGATCACCTTGTATTCCTGATCCAGTCGGTTAAACACCCATTCTGTTTCCACGGAATCCCGCATCTTGCAGTGCGGCGTCGTATACAGATTATCATAGATCGCATTGTGAAAATAGTATATCTTCAGATCCTTAAAATGATTGGATCTGCTGACTGCCTGGAACAGCCGGTTACAGAGCCTGCTGTAAGGCAGCATCGAACCATCTGAATCGATGAGCAAAAGCACTTTGACCGTATTTTTTCTCGGCTTTTCGTAAGCCAGCCGGAGCATACCGCCATTGTCGCAGGTTTCATCGATGGTCTTGTCGATATCCAGTTCCCGTTCTTCTCCATCCACGCGGGAGGAGTACTGCCGCAGTTTTCGGAAAGCCATCTGGAACTGCCGGATATCCAGGATCGTGTCTTCCCGGAAGTCCTTGAAGTTTCGTTCGCCTGCAACCTGCAGGGCTGTCTTATGACGGCTTTTGCCGCCTACACGAATGCCAGACGGATTGTACCCACCACGGCCCATTGGAGATGTGCCGCCGGTGCCGATCCAGTAGGTTCCGCCATCGTGCTTTTCTTTCTGCTCTTTGATTCTCTCCTCAAACATCTTCAGGAGTTCATCCAGTTCTCTGGCAAAGAGATCCTGATCGCCCAGATCATCCAGCGCCCTTTCCCGTTCACTTTCGGAAAGCCACTTCCAGAATTCCTCCGGGAGTACTTCCGGGGTCTCTACGTTCCGGAAATACTCTGCAAAGACCTGGTCGAATTTATCGTAATCTGATTCAGTTTTTATCAATATGCTTCTGCAGAGCCGGTAAAACCCCATCAGCGAAGAATTGGCAAGGCCTTTGTCCAAAGCCTCGACCAGCGTCATCCATTCATTGATGGAAACCTCTAGGCCCCGCAAACGAAGCAGATAAAAGAATTCCAAAAACATATTTTGCTACCGCCTACCAGTTTCTCAGTGAGTATCCTTTTGTCTTGATGTCGTTGAGGACGTCTACGTCCTGATTCTTCTTGAGCAGGACGCCCAAAAACGGCAGGTCTTCATACAGATTTTCTATGCTGACACCGCTGATCATGAGCGCCTGGATCCAGTCAAGCAGTTCGGACGTGCTTGGCTTTTTCTGCAGGTCTTTCATGTCGCGAATCTTGTAAAAGGCTTCCAGTGCATTCGTAACGAGTTTCTTATCGATGTCACCATAGTGAACATGAATGATTTCTTCCATCTTTTCTGCCGTCGGGAATTCAATGTAGTGGAAGATGCATCTTCTCAGGAAGGCGTCTGGCAGTTCTTTTTCGGCGTTGGATGTGATGATGACGATCGGTCTGTGTTTTGTCTTGATCGTTTCCTTGGTTTCATTGATATAGAATTCCATCTTGTCCAGTTCCCACAAAAGGTCGTTCGGAAACTCCAGGTCCGCCTTATCGATTTCGTCAATCAGCAATACCACCTGTTTATCTGATGTGAAGGCTTCTCCCAGCTTACCCAGCTTGATGTACTTTCCGATGTCTTTTACGTCCCCTTCTCCGAACTGGGAATCATAAAGACGCTGAACCGTATCGTAAACATACAGTCCGTCCTGTGCCTTTGTGGTAGACTTGATGCTCCAGATGATCAGCTCCATATCCATGGAATCTGCGATTGCCTGTGCCAGCATGGTTTTCCCGGTTCCCGGTTCCCCTTTGATCAGCAAAGGCTTCCTGAGTGCAATGCTGACATTTACTGCATTCATCAGTTCTTCTGTTACGACGTAATCACTGCTTCCTTTGAAAACATTCATATCTGCTGTCATGTTCACGTTTGCCATTTATTATTTCTCCTTACTGTTATTTTGCCTTGATGGATTTAACTTTGGAATAAGGTCCGAAGATCCTTGTGCCGGAAAAGCTCCTGTAAGCACGAACCTTGTAATAATATCGTTTTCCTTTTTTCAAATTCCAGTTTCGATAGGTTCTCTTCTTCTTGGATACGGTTGCGATTTTTTTGAAGCCGGTTGTCTTGGAAGTGGACCGGTAGATCTCATATCCACTGGCGTTCTTGGCTTTCTTCCAGGTCAGTTTTATCAGGTGCCGCTTCTTTCCTTTTTTCTTATAGGCCTTGATGGATTTTAGCTTCGTTTTGCCCGGATACGTCGGGCTTGTCAGCACTCCGTATTCATTGAATTTACACTCCGTGCCTTTGATCATATGGGTGCCCGTGACACGGAATCCGCTAAAGTGGCTCATGTAATACATCTTACCGTTAACCATCCAAAAGCCCTTCACATTGGAACCGGTCCCCGAGTAGTATTGAAATCGGTCTTTCACAGCAATCCAGCCTTTGTACGGTGATTCGTCCTTGCGGCCATTGTTGTTTCGGTCTTTGTAAATCTTGACGATTCCGTTGTTTGCCTGAATGATAAAGTTGGCCTTGTTCCCCGCAACGGAGTAGTTGTATCCGTAATCCTGCAGCCGGGATATGGACTCATCCGATGCCCCGTCGGAATATCCGTGGTCTTGCTCAAAGGACCATTTCGGCGTGACCTTCTGAATAAAATCCTCCCGGTTGGATGTCCGAAGGCCGTGATGCCCAACCTTCATGGCATCTGCATCCAATAAGATGCCATACTTTCTGACCAGATTCCCTTCTTCCTGTTCCTCGGCATCCCCGGTGGACAGGTATTTGAATTTCCCGCAGGTAATCATCGTCGTCAGGGAGTAGTTATTCAGGTAGTGTCCTTCCTTCGTTCCAACAATGCCATCCTGCGATGCAAACTGGCTTAACTTGTAATTGCCTACCGGCCCCAGAACTTTGCATGTGGCCGCGCCAACTTTGAAGGCGCTGACCGTTTTTTGCTTATGATAGCGGAAGGAAGGCGACAAATAGACGACTTGTGCCCCAAAACTTCTGGACAGAGCCGCCAGATCCTGATTGAGTTCGTTAATGGTGATCTCCGCGTTTGGTGTCTTATATTCCGGCGCCAGTGCCGTATCCGGCAGATAGACCTTGTTGACCTTGAAGTTTTCAAGAACATCCAGAAGGCCGCCTGTATGATCCCCATGCACATGGCTGATATAGACATCCAGATTCTTAACGCCAATGGATTTTAGCGTTCTGACAAGGGTGGACCGGTGCTCCGTGGTTTTCCCTTTTATCGGTGCATTGGCTCCGGTATCCATCAATAGATATTTGCCATTGGATTCAATCAGCACAGCATCTCCATACCGGTCTGATGACACAGCTCTGCCGCTGTCGCGTTTCATGTAAATGGCATAGATATTGATATTCGCGCCACTCTTTGCCGCAAACGCAATGGATGGCATCATAGACAGTGCGACTGCGATGCTGATCACGATCGCACCAATACGTTTCAACATTAACGGATTCCTTTCCTATTTTATCATTACCTTATAATTATACCAAAAGCGTCCCTAAAATAAACACCTAATGTGCCAAAAGGGGCGGTTCTTTTTTACACATTATTTCATATACTGATGCTGTGGGATGTGCCGGCGGGTCGTCCTCTTCGCAGGCGGTCAGCAACGTTCCTTCGCAACGAATCGAACCCCGAACAAACTCGCGATGCTCAGACATGTTCGGGGTTTAACGATTCGCTTTACTCATTTCACGTCTGACCGCATCTGCTCATGCGGAAACGCGTCGGCACACCCCACAGCATCATCTCAAAAAATGTGCAAATTGCTCTTCCCCTGAATCAAGAAATGCTTCGCAAACTAGTGGCGAGCACTTTTTGTTCCTGCGGGCCGCCCATGGCGGCCGGGCGCATTCCGCAGACGCAGCAGCGGTCCGAAGCGAAGGGAGCTATGAGAATCGCAGAGACCTGGACACTGTCTGAGCGGAGCGAGTTTGTCCAGGTCTCGATTCTCGGCGACCGAGCGTGACGGACCGCCTGCGGCGAGGACAAGCGCTAGGCCGCCATGGGCGGCCCAGAAGGAACATAAAAAGACTGCTCCACGAATTGCGTGTAAGCAGCCTGTTTACGACATATGCTCTTCGCCAAAGGGCTATTTCTTCACAGCCTTTGCTTTGGCGACGGTTTTCTTGCCAACTTTACCGGTGGCCTTCAGTCCTACTTTCTTTTGGAACTTCTTCGTATATTTCTTTGTTCCTTTGCCGAATTTACCGTCGACTTTGACCGGATATCCGTACCACTTGAGGAACTTCTGCCACTTCTTGACTTCACCTTTTTTCTTGCTCTTATACTTGATGGTCTTGGTCGGAAGCGCTCCTGTGTAAGCTTTCTTTGCTGGAGCTTTTGCTGTCGTTGTGGAGGTCTTCTTCGCTGATTTCGCCGCTACCGCATGCGCGTTGTTGGCAACCGGCTTCTTGGTCACGATTGGATTCGTGCCCTTCAGCATTTTTCTGGCACCCCAGTTGGTATACTTCTGGGCGGCGGCGTAGCTCTTGGAACCGAACTCTCCATCCGCTTCAAGACCCTGGGATTTCTGGAACAGCTTCACAGCTTCTTCGGTCTTCTTGCCAAAGTCACCGTCCGGTGTACCGCAGTCAAATCCTGCCCAATTCAGGAACTGCTGCAGAGCCTTGACGCCGGAGTTGTAATCCCCGTACTGGATCGGACCCATGCAAGCCTTGTTCGGCCGGAACACGCCATAGGATTTGTAATGGGACGGCGTCCAGTCGTGGGCCTTGGTAATCCTGCCGTAACGCTTCCAGGAATAGCTGGCTTCCGCCAGATAGCCTTTGCCTGCAATTTCCACATAAATGGCAATATGACCGCCGGAGCCTTTGTTGTTATACAGAATGATGTCCCCTGGCTGGAATTCCTTTTTCTTCGTGATCCCAAGCTCCGTAAACTTGGAGTTCGGCAGATATTTCAGGTCTTCTTCCAACCCTCTCGGGAACTTTGTATCATAACCGCAAGACCGGACAACGGTTCCCACAAAAACATCGCAGCTGGCTCCTGCCCTGGTCTGCTTTCCCCAGCCTTTGCGGGCCCCATAGGCCTGCTGGATCGCCTTCTGGAATTCCGGTTTCGCCGACGCGCCCGGGTAGGTCATCTTTGACTTTGCCGTTCCATATTTGAACGCGATTTTGATTGCCTGCTGGGCAATGGCGTTCGGAAATGCCGGCTGAGCGCCTTTGTACTTGGTTTTCGGAATTCTGGCTGCGAGAGCCTTTGCATCCAGCTCCTCGTCATTTTCATCTTCTTTGGCCGCTCCTGAAAGAGCCGCATCGCTTGGTTCAGTCGCAGATGGTTCTGCCGTCGTATCCTGCTGTGTCTCCTCTGAAACTGCCTCGTCGGTATTTGTATCCTGCAGAGTTAATGCATCCTCTTCATCCGTCGCATTGATGACCTGTTCCGCTTCTGCAGCATCCCCTTCCGTAGAAGGCGTCTCCGTTGCAAAACCAGCAACAGGAAAAGCGAGGGTCATCATAACCGCAGTGATGATCGCAATCACACTCTTTTTCATGCTTCTATCCTCCTAAGGAAGATTTTAACATATGAAAAGAGCGGGATTCTCCTAATTTTTGTTAAGGAAAACCCCGCCTCTGTCATTAGAGTTCCAAGTTGAAATCGATTTGAAATGGATGTGCTTTTCTGTGCTCCACCGAACCTATTTCAGATTGAAGAAGTCATCGATCCGGTTGTCTATATCGACTAAACCGTTGTACTGGATGCACTGGTACTGGTTGATCAGGTCGCTGTACTTCGAATCCTCTTCATAACTGTAGAATTTGCCGTCCTTATCCATGTAACTGATTTGGGAAATCACAGGTAAGGTTTTGTGCAGATCCATCAGATACTTATCGTAGCCGGTCATCTTGCTGTGGGTAGCGCTCAGCATGTACGATGAGATGTAGTTGGCACTGATTTCAACGCCTTCTTCCTCCTCGATATCGTAATTTGCCCAGATGACGAATGGTACCCTGTACTTCGTATCCATTTCTTCCAGATTCCATTTGTCCTCGCTCTTTCCAATCAGCGTCTGATAGAAATTCGTATTGAACTGCGGCTGATGGTCTCCGAAGAGCACAATGACCGTAGGTTCATCGACCGTCTGGAAATACTCTATCAGTTCCTTGAACGCATCATCACTGCACTTGATCAGATTCTCGTAATTCACCGGATTTGCGTATTTGATGCTCTCGGTCAGCACGTCGATGCCTTCATCGACTTTGCCTTCTGCCGATGTGTAATTCGCATGATTCTGGATCGTAACGTTGAACATATAATATGGCATTTTCGAGCCGGCCTGTCTACACTTCTCGTAATCCTCTCTTATGAACTTGTAATCGTAGGAATCGGAAACATAGGCTCTGAGCAGTTCCGGATCCTTCAGATCTTCAAGAGCGACATGGGTATCGAATCCCAGATTCGGATAAACCACATCTCGGCTGTAGGAATCTCTCTTGCCCGGATGGAATGCGGTGATGCCGCAGTAATCCTGCTGCTTCAAAAGGGTCGTCAGGTTTGGCGTGCCCTCCTTGACGTGGCCGTTATAGGCCATGGAACCATATGGCAGGAATGCCGTCGTGAATCCCGTCAGGAACTCGAACTCGGAGTTTGCAGTACGCGCACCGAATACAGAGGAATGCATGGTGCCTTTGACCGTGTTTTCCTTAAGACTGCGTGTGAACGGCATTGGATCTTTATTCGTTTCAAAACCCTTGAAGACGGACATGTCCGCAAAGGATTCGTTCATAATACCGATTACATTCGGTGTCGTCTCCGTAGGCTCCTTGGCAGGCTCTGCTTTATCGGAAACGTATTTCTCCGCCACTTTCTCTACGGCTGCTACATCGTATTCTTCCGGTTTTTCGATTCTCATTGCGGAAGCAGTGATCGTAAATGCCAGTGCGTATCCGTAGGTCCTGTAGTGATGATCCGGCGCGAAAGAGCTGACGCGGTATAAATGGTGCTTCAGGAAATTGCTGCTGAAGAATACCATATTGAACGACAGACCCCAAACCGCTAAGATCACCAGAGGAATGAGCCTCTGCTTTAGCGTCATGCCTTTGTGGCCTTTGAAATTGATGGCCAGACAGATCCAGATCAGTGTAATCATAATGGCCCACAAAGCGGCTTTGTCAAAGGTCGGACTGTATGTACCGATAACGCTCAAGCCCGTTTGGATATTGTAGAAATCTCCTGCCGTGAGCTGAGATCCCCGGAACAGATACATCAGGTAGCAGGCAAGTCCGAAGAGGAATACAATGACCGTTGTGGCAATCGTCGTGATTTTCACGCGGTTGGAAATGACGTAGATCAGCCACCAGAGCAGTCCGATAATGAACAGCGTCAGCAGTCCGTCCAGTGTGAAGAAATGTCGGATGGTTCTCGTCAGCGTGTCGCCGGCGATCTTGGCCAGAATCGTATATCCGACTGCCGGTGTCAGGAAGAACATTACCCGCGTAACGATTACGTCAGGGATGCGCTTGTCCGGTATGCAGATGATCGCAATGCCGAGCAGCGTAAAGAATATGAACACCCCAAAGACAGGATACAGGAAACGCCAGAAGGACACGACCATAGAAAGGCTCCTGCCTTCATAAGTCTTATTTGCGTCCTTGCAGCTGAATCCATCGGTCCCGGTATTGTTACATGTGTTGACGCCGAATTTTCCCGGCGACTTTACATTGTCCGTTGTAATGACTACAGTATATGTTTCGCCCTTTTCCAGGCTGATCTTTTCCTTGTTATCGGTTGTGTTCTGATAATCATCCAGAATCTTGGACGCGTTCAGCTGCGCCATCTTGCCGGTAAATTCAAACAGAAAAACATCCTTGTTCGTAACCTTGTTGGCATCGATGGATACGTCGCAGACCTTCTTGCCCTCTGAATCCTTGATGGCTACATTTACCGTTCCGCTGGCCTCGTACATCTTAGGATTTCGGAAGCTGATGCCCACCGTATCAAGATCCTTATGCGAAGCGACAAACTGCTGCTCACACGAAGCAGAACCCTGAAGCGGAATATACCCGTCAATTTCCAGCTCAAATTCCTTATCGCACTTCACTCCGCAGAAATAGCCATCGCTTTTGATGAAATCGCTCTTCTGCATGTACGCGAAGACAAGGAAAGCCAAAAGCAATAAAATCAGAATGAGCTTTTTGTAACTGATCTTCTTAAAATCGATTTTTTTAGAATCCAAAATCAAACGCTCCTTTGCTTCCAAACACTGACGAAGAGTACGGCATGATAACCAGCTCCGGTTTCGTTTCATCGATGTACTCTTTCAGCGTTCCGGCTTTGTAATATCTCATGTCTATTACATCGACTTCGTCAAACATAAAGGATAAATACGGCACCATGGCAATGGAGAAGGAATCCTTGATGACAAGCACTTTCCCGTGATTGACGCCTTCCTTATTCTGGATGGTACAAAGATCCAGCATGTTTCCAAGGTACGCCGCAAATGAGTTCACGATGTAATAGTCTTTTTCCAGACACTTTTTATCAAATATAGCTTCTTTGAAGCTTCCAGATCGTACTTCATCGGCCGTTGGCTTGGTCAGTGTGACCTTCGTATCCCACTTCGGATAGATCAGGGTCATGTCATCCAGCCCCGCTACAAACCGGCCGGTCTTCTTTCCCTGGCTTCCCAGAAACCAGTCTTTATAGACGTCTGTATCGTAGTTTGCCATGTCCATGGCTTTTGCATTGGTCTTATAGCCATAGGTCTCACTTAAATACTTCGCCACCTCCGTATGTGCCCAGAAGGCGGTCTCCGGTTTCCAGTGGTGGTCAGTCTTAAAATAGGCCCCGTACCAGTCATCGCCCGTTTTTTCGTGGAGCAAAGGCGTCAGGTCGTAGGTCGCCACGCCCTTTTCCTGCAGGGCTTTCATCATGGCGTCCTGATTCTCATTGCCGTAATCGTAGATCCCGAATGGCACCTGATCATCGTAAGGACTGTTCTTATATGGAATGGCAATGTATGAGAACTTGATGTCCTTGCTCTTTAAGTACTCGCTGAGCTGGGCCACTTTCTCTGCCTTTGGCGCTACATCGGATTCCTTAAACCGATAGGAAAGATAGCCGTTTTTCAGCATGACGGTTCCGTTGATCTGCTCGTTCTGCAGGACTTTGCAGGTGACGCCGTTGATCTCGACAAACCGGTATTTCGTCGCAAACTGATCGTTGTAGGATCCATCGATGCTGTTTATTTTATCGCGGATCGTATCCGCCCCCGGGACGGTGCCCAGAGCTTTTGCGAAGTTCGGTATATTGACGATGGCAATTGCAAATACAATTACCAGAAACACAATTGCTAATGGCTTTGTTTTCACGATTGCCCTCCTAAAAGTTAAAGTAAATAAACGGATTGTAACTGCCCATTACGATATAGGAAATCGAAACGAGGAACAGGATTCCGTAAACAACAGTGGATACGGTCGTAAACAGGTTCAGAAACTGATCGGACTTGTCTTTGACGATCCAGTTCTTCGCCGCCCTGAAAAAGGAGGTGGCGTAAATCAGACCGACCACAACGATGATTCCGTAACTGTGAACGAAATAAAACAGCCGCGGCGTCGCCATCGGGCAGCCCGTCAGCATAAACATGGATCCGATGTATTCCATGGTCGGTGCAAAGCCGATGTTCCGGAACAGCACGCCGTTCAAAAGCACCAGCATCAGCAGGATGAAGCACCGGTACAAAATGCGGCCGATCTTCGTCTTGAACCGCTCCGGCATGTGCAGGTATTTTTCGGCAACCAAAATGACGAAATATACCAGACCCCAAATCAGGAAGGTCCAGCTGGCGCCGTGCCAGATACCGGTGATGCCCCAGACGACCAGCATATTCCGGATGGTTTTGATTGTGGAACATTTGGATCCGCCCAGTGGGAAGTAGATGTAATCTCTGAACCAGTTGCACAGTGAAACGTGGTTCTCGGTCCAGAACCCTTTCATGGATGCCTTGCTGTATGGATAGATAAAGTTCTCAGAGAAATGGAATCCCAGCATGCGGCCCAGGCCGATGGCCATATCGGAATAGCCGCCGAAATCGAAATAAATCTGCATGGCATAGCAAATCGCACCAAGCCAGGCTCCAACGGTGGAGATCGTACCGTCCGCAACGCTTCCAAAGGCCCAGTCCGTAATCAGGGCCAGGTTGTTGGCGATGAGGATCTTCTTGCTGAATCCAATCATAAACCGGCGGGCGCCTTCTCCGAAGTCATCCAGAGAAACGTGCCGCTCATAAATGTTTTTTTCGATTTCCGTGTAACGGACGATCGGTCCCGCGATCAGCTGTGGGAACAAGGAAATATACAGTCCCAAAAAGCACGGATTCTTCTGAACATGAGCATGTCCCCGATACACGTCGATGACGTAGGACATGGCCTGGAAGGTAAAGAAGGACACGCCAATCGGCAGCACAATGTGGGTCTGCGGAATCAGGTCGGCGAAAATCCGGTCGATATTGCTGATCGCAAAATTCAGATACTTAAATATAAACAGAATGCTCATGTTGCCGATAATGGCAAGCACCAGCAGGAGTTTTCGGTTTTTCGGATTGTCATGGATACCGAGTAAAAGCCCGAAACAGTAGTTCATCACAATGGATGAAGCCATTACAATTACGAACTTAGGCTCTCCCCATGCATAAAACGTCAAACTTGCAATAAGGAGAAAGTAATTTCTCTTTGTCCCTTTTAGCAGTTGATGCCCGATCAGTACGATCGGCAGAAACACAAATACGAAAATTAAACTAGAAAATAACAACAGTTCTCTCCTAAAATCTATTTCTTAACGCACATAGACTATTATATCAAAAAAGAGTCGCACAATCGACCCTTTTTCATTGCTCCTTATTCCCTTTCCTGAGATTTCTGCCATCTCCAGGAATCTCTACACATTTCTGCGAGGCTCTTTTCCGCCTTCCAACCCAAAACCGCTTCTGCCTTTTGTGTGTTCGCGTAGCAGACTGCAATATCTCCGGCGCGTCTCGGTGCGATTTCGTATGGAATGGAAAGGTCATTTGCCTGTTCAAAAGCCCGGACCACATCCAATACACTGTACCCTTTGCCAGTGCCCAGATTGAACACTTCGCAGCCCTGGTGCCTGTCCGCGTACGCCAAGGCAGCCACATGGCCTTTGGCCAGATCCACAACGTGGATGTAATCCCGGATGCCGGTCCCGTCAGGAGTCGGATAATCATCGCCAAAAACATGTAGTTTCGGCAGAATCCCACTGGCGACCTGGGTGATATACGGCATAAGATTGTTCGGGATGCCACTTGGTTTTTCGCCGATCAACCCGGATGCATGAGCGCCAACCGGATTAAAATACCGCAACAAAACCACGGACAGATCCGCATCGGAAACACAAAGGTCCTTTAGGATCTGCTCGATCATATACTTCGTCCAGCCGTACGGATTGCTGCAGCCCAGAGGTTGCGACTCCTCCGTAAAAGGCACCTGCTCGCAGGCACTGTACACTGTTGCCGACGAACTGAAGATCAGCGTCTTGACCTTATGCTTTTGCATGGTTTCAAGAAGCGTCAGCGTCGTATCCAGATTGTTGCGGTAATACTGCAAAGGCTTTGCAACGGATTCCCCAACGGACTTGTAGCCGGCGAAATGGATGACCCCATCGATGGACTGCTCGCAAAACAAATCGTCCAGCAATTCCGGATCCGCCACATCGATGGGATAAAAGACCGGTCTTCTGCCGGTGATCTGCTCGATTCCGTCGATTGCGGATGCTTCGCTGTTGGACAGATTGTCCGCAATTACAACGTCGATTCCTTGATTCATTAGTTCAACGGCGGTGTGAGAACCAATAAATCCCACCCCGCCGGTCAATAAAATACTCATTGTAATGATGCTCCTCTAGACATTAATTGAGTTGCATTAAATAACAAAGCGCCATTTTATCGCGGTAATAATTGACACTTCCATATCCTACATACTCCAGCCGCTCATTCTCTTCGAGTCCCTCAAAGGAAAATGTCAGCGTACTCTGCCAAACTGGAGTCTTTGTGATTTCCGCATCAACGATAAAATGAATGTTGTTATACTCCACTTCGGTATTCAGTTCATCAATGGATGGTCCATTGACGATAATTTCCTGTTCCCCGGTCTTGCCCAGATTTTCCGGTTCGCATTCCAGATTTCGTGCGTAGATATAGATATGGATCTTGCCGCCCTGTTCTGTTCGTTCAAATGGCGGTTTGTCCTGACTGTCTTCGGCGCTATCCGGATCCGTATCTTTGATGCTGTTATCCCGAATGCTGATTTCCTGTTCCATGAATCCCAGCATTTCTTCCAGGTAAGCCTGTCTTTTCCGGCACATCTCCATGTCAAGCACAAGACCCATTTCTTCCCGCTGGAGATATTCTCCTACGGATTCCATGTGTTCGAGTTTCACATTGCGGAGCAGTTTCGCCGCCCGTTCCGGCCGGTCTTTGTACACAAGCACAGCCATAGCCATCTCGAAGAAATCCACATCAAAGCACAGTGTTAGATTCTTTTTGTTGTACCGGGTCAGCGCTTTGATGTACAAATCCAGTGCATCGGATAGTTCCTCATACCTTTTTTCATGGTATAGGTTCATCAGAGCGTCCTTTTGCGGATAAAAATCCCGGTAAAACTGTACCCGCTCATAAGACATCTCCATGAGTTTCCAATAGTCCATTGCATCGTTCAAGGCAACGATATAATTCTCATTCCGTTTGCGAATGTTCTTAATGAAGTCCTTTCTCTTTGACTCTGACCCGATTCCATCAAACTGAACCAAATCCTCCCAAGGAACGTCCGAACTGAAAACTGCGAAGGTCTTTGTCAGTCTCCGTAGTCGGTAATACTTCCGGTGAACCGTCGAATCGCTTGGGAAGCATTTCATCATGATGCCTCTTGTCTCAATACAAGGATAACTGCGTATTTCCTTTGCCGTCATCTCACAGATGACCCCATTCGGCAGATGGAAGGTGTATTTTCCCTTCGCCGCAGCCGACCGGGAAAGGCACCGTTTCATCAGGCTCCTGCCCGTTCGCTGTTCTCCAAACAACTTGAAAAGTACACGAATCAGACCCTCCTTACATTTGTCACCAAAACTGCGAGGCTCTAATTCATAGGTTTCTTTTTTCTCCCAAAACCGTTCTTTCAGATTGATAATTTTATTTGCAAATCCATTTTTCGGTCTCCGAATCAATGGCCATATATTCAAATGAATTCCGTTATAACAAAAGGATCCCGCATCCGTCGGGTCATAATACAACGAATCCTTGTCTGTAAATCGAATCCCGATACCCGGCATATGAGGATTGTTTTCCAGACTTTCCACTGCAAAGTTGTCTCTTCCTTCCAAAGCATGCAGCAGTTCGCCGAAATCCTCCGCATACACGGCAAAATCCACAGCATAAACATACTTGCGTTTCAGGATCCCTTCTGCCAGTCTCTCGGCATCGCGTGTCACGCCAAACAATGTGATTCCAAGGGTTTTGCATGTGCTCGTTAGCTCGTCAAATAATTGTTCCAGAACTTCAACATTACTCCTCATAGTTATGCGCCTTTTGCCTGTTCTATATTACGGATCAACAATCCGTTTCTGCTACTGCGAACGACCATATCCTCCGCGATTTCGGCGGCCTGATCCATGCCTTTTTTCCGGAATCCGGACGCCAGATAATATACGAAATCCCAACAATACGGGAACATGAGGATGTACTCCTCGGACTTGCTGATCAACCGGTCAATACTCTCTTCGTCTTTTGCATCATGCTCCAACAGCATGACTTCCGCTAAACAATAATCCAGCAGGTGCTCTTTGTTATCAAAAGCTTCGACCTGCTTTCGTACTCCCTCGATACCTTCGAAATCCATGGCATGATACAATCCCTCGATTTGTTCGATCAGAACTGTCAGTTCCAAAAGCTCCGGCGTCATTTCCTTTGCCTGGGACTGCCGCATACGCAGCAATTTGGCCGCATCAAAATACTGACCGCTATAATAGATCAGCGTCCAACAGGCAATGTAAAGATTGCGATCTCCTATGTCAATGAAAGAATCCCATTGTCGATAGGAAAAGGATAACTGCAGATTGTAGTATTTCCGGAAATAATTGCTGAGAACCTGATAGTTTCGGTTGCGGAATTCTTCATCGAGATCGATTTCATCTTCAACGACAGAACGTCCAAAAAGCAACGCATTTATGTCGCTTCTATACTTCTGTCGAGTTTTGTATAGATAATATCTAGCTTTGCCATCTTCAATCACACTATCTTTGTATCTTTTAAGTGTCCGGAATACATCCTTCTTCTCCACAAATCTCATGTAATCATCCAAATACAATCTATATGGGTGCTCAAAATCGTCAAATAGTCTATGAGTTGCCTGACTGCTTTTCGGTGGCATCATTCTCCAACTGGAACCATATCCGTACCAAAGTAAATCCATGTACTTCTTAACAATTGGAAGCTTCGTGCCCTCAAAGTTAACATATACAGTGTTTTTAACAACTGATTTGGGATACATAAGTGGATAGATTACGCAATGTGATATTGCATAGTATTCGCATTCCTCCTCACTGTATTTGAACAATTTTTTCTCAAAATGTTGCAGGACATGATCCTTACCAAAAGCCCTCTTGAGCCGATTCCAAAAGTCATATCTCCTGAGGAAACTTCTGCTTCGGTAAATGTCATCAGAATAGAACTCATTGGTCAACTCTATATATAGAGCCATATCCTCAAGAAAACGCTCATGCTTTTTCTCATCCAAAGGCATAGGAAAGAAAATCATAATGTCAATGTACTGTCCAGCAGGCATGAAATCCCATGCGGTCGCTCGTTGAAGGCAAGTATTATTTGTAACATAATATCTAGCAATAATCATGGGATACCTATCATTGTTCCATTTATGAACAAATGCTCTATTTTCTAGTTGATGATGATTGAAAAAGTCTTTGAGTTTGTCAAAATTTTTTTTAGTGACAAAAACATCAATATCATCATCCCATGGGATAAAACCTCCATGTCTAACTGCACCGAGCATACTTCCACCTGCAAGTGCATATTCTATTTCATTATTTCTGCAGATTTGGTCAAATTCAATCAGCAAATTCAACAAATATTCTTGTTTCTCATTCATAGTTTTTTAGAAGGAACCCTCTTCGATGGTTTTCTGCATGTAACCATATTGGTCAAAAAGAAACTAATATGATTGTCCTTAATTTCTCTCACTTAAATTCACTATAAATCGGACTCCAAAAGTTCACAAAAGTCCATTTTGCCAAGATCGATAATCATCGTACCCCATGCGAGACCGGAACCAAAAGCAGACAGACAGCAAGGATGTACATCCTCCACCATTTCCTTTGCAAAATGATCGGTCAGGGTCATTGGAATGGTCGCTCCACTTGTGTTTCCATATTTCACGACCAGATCATCCGGAACTTTCTCGGCTGGTACGCCGATCTTCTCTCTCAGCTTTTGTACCATGAATTTATTCGGCTGGTGGAACAGATAATATTCGATACTATCCTTATCCCGGCCAGCGAATTCCAATGTTTCTTCGATGCATGGAGGCGCTTCGGTCTGAACGAAGTTGAATACTTCTGCACCGTCCATGTGCATATGATCGAGGGCTCTCAGGTTACCGTCGCCAACATCCTTCAGTTCTCCGGTTTCCGGGGTATTCGGCATCTTAAATCCGCCAGCCGGAATTCTGAGAACGTCCCGCTTCTCTCCGTTCATATGCATGATAAAGTGGATATCGGTTGCATCCGGATCGTTTTCGACGACTGAAACGGAACCGCCATCTCCAGCGAGAGGATAGTCGTTGCGATCGCGTTTTGAAACCTTTTTGCTCAGAACATCTGCATTGCAGACCAGCACCTTCTTGTCCGGCATGTGATCCAGCAGCAGGAAGGCCTGCATCAGGCCGATCAGATAACCGCAGCACCCCTGGGCAATGTCCAGGCAAAGTACGTCCGGTCCGAATCCCAGATCACCCTGAACCGTATTGGAAATGTGCGGCAGGAAGTAATCTGGTGACAGGGATACTACGATGATCGCTCCTACCTCTTCTTTCTGAACGATATCATGGTCAAGCAAGTACTTTACACCAAACTTGCAAAAGTCGGACGTGAAACTGTCTTCTTTGGACATGCGATGGGTATCATATCCCATGACTCTCTTCAGTTTCATCGTCTGCTTCGGTGGGAATGTGTAATTGTCCACCTCATCGTCGAAGTGGGAAACGGTTTCAGGAAGGATTCCTAAAACGGAAGAGACTCTTTTTCCCTTAAAGACTGTTTTCATGCATTTCCTCCGCTCTTTTTAATCAGGTTTTCAATGGCTTCGTAGCTGATGAAGTTCTCCGGTACGATGTCCAATCCGTCAACAACTACGCCGTATTTTTCTTCAATGGTTGAAATCAGAGAGATGATATCAAAGGAATCCAGATATCCATCCTCAATAAAGTTACTGCTGTCATCAAAATTAAATTCTGGTCTGAGTTCAGACAATATTGCTTTGATTTCTGACATTTCTTCCTCCTATAAAAATCATCTTTTATTATTAACGTACCTATTATTATCGAATTAATAAACCTTTGTTACAAGAAACTCTGCCAAGGCGTTTCCGGTTATGCCGGAGCCCACTCTGCTAAGATGCAGGTTGTCCAGCATCAGGTATGGACAGTTGCTCTGATTGATGAAGCTGGTCGACATTTTGTAGATCTTCATGCCGTTCTTAATATTGGACAGACCAACCACATCATCCTCAATTCCCGATGGCAGTGCTTCTTCCGATGTTTCTGCGGTTGTTACCTCAGAAGACGGCGTTGCAGCTTCAACTTCTCCAGTCGCATCGGCATCTGCAGCTGCCCCAGCTGCCCCCTGCTCTGCTTCCGGCGCAGCGACTTCATCCGCTGCCTCTTCCGCTTCTTCGGCCGCTTCCTCAGGATTTGCTTCGTCCGCCTGTGCCGGTTCTTCGAGCGCCTTCAATGCATCCTCACCGTCTCCGTTTTCTAATTCACTTCCGGCGATTGCTTCTTCCGGTGTTTCTGTTGCAACCTCTGCTGTCGATGCTTCGGTTTGCAGCTTCGCCGATGGTTCCTGGCTGGTCGGTGCTCCCAGGGAAGCTCCCTGATCGTCCGCAGTCAGTTCCTTTCCACTTGCATCTGGTTCAAAGATGTATCCCTTCTGATACTTCGCTACCAAAGCGTTCTGTGCCTCTTGGTAATCGGTCAGCGTCAGACCGATGTCGTTCTTGGTCTTGAACCGGTTGGTTCTCTTTCCCCAATTCTTGTAGTAAGTCCGGTCGCTGTAGAACAGATTCAGAAAAATTACCTTGATCGGTGCCTTGCCGGCGCTGACTCGCTTCGCGTTTCCATCCTGGACGAACTTCATGGTCATATTGATGGCACCGCAGAAGGTATGCGGGTCCGCGCTGTTGATGTCTCCGATTTCTGCATTGTCCAGATAATCATTGGTTCCGGCTGCAAAAATAACTACATCGTACTTATCAAAGGTCCTTCCCCAGCTCGGCTGAAGAGGAATATGAACCGTGTTATTATAGGACTTGATGACATCTTCTCCATCCCGGATCCGAACACCAACCTGGTCATACATGCGATCCCGCTTCGTCATCGGATGCAGATTCCATCTGGACGTAGTCTTCTGCGAATAGGTTGCACCCGGAATGGATGGATTGTAGTAGTCTCCGCCGAGCATTTGCTGAACCCGGATCGGATACGCATATAAGCCTCTGTATCCACTTCCATAGGTAATGCTGTCTCCATAGTAAAGGATTTTCTTACCCTTTAGCTTGCCCAGATTCTTGATGGTAAATCCCGTCTCGAAGGAACTATTCAGTGTGCTCCCTTTCATGGTCGAAATGGCTTTGACGCTGAAGTATGTGTCCTTTTCGTGTTTTTTAACGGTTACCGTCTGGGAGTTCTTTCCATTCGGTGCAACCGTCTTTAGCTTATGCCAGGTAAACTTGCTGCCACTCTTCGTTGCCGAATAAATTTCATATTTTTCAGCATTGTAAACTTCACAGAACTTAACTTTGTATTCGTTTCCCTTGACCTTGGTCACCGTCATAATCTGCGGCTCAGATAGTGAGAAGACACCGTGCAGGTAATAGTCACTATAACTGATTTTGCCGTTCTTCTTCACGACCGCCCGCACCATGTAGTGATATGGATTTCGGTCCGGATCGACAAAGTGCTCAGAAAACAGGTTGCTCTTTTCGTCCTTCGTCTTCAGCGTTTTGGAGTACACATCGATGTACTGTCTCGTTCCGCTTCCGGTCGTTGCGAGCAATTTATAGCTGCCGCCAAATCCCTTTTTCCGGTAGACGTAGTAATTCGTTGCGCCGGAAACACCTTTCCACTTTACATAGGTCTTGAGATTCTGGAAATTTTTGATGCTGCCGTCAACATTAACTTTCTGGCAAATCGTCCGGATTCCGGCGCTATCGTAATTTCCCCAGTATTCGACGATTGTCTTCTTGCTCTTTTTCTTTTTTTTGCTATTGTTCAGCTTTTGGACAGCTCGTACCGTATAGGTGTAATTGGTCCCGTCACCGATATCCTTATCCGTATACTTCTGCGTCCCATTGACTCCTTTTACGGTTCCGATATGGACGTAGCTGCCGCTGCCGCTCTTTCGAAAAATATAGTAATAATAGCCGCTCTTACTGCCGCTCCATGTGATGACTGAATAGCGTTTCTTCGCAGATCCGTAGTAATTCGACAAGGTCTTCAGCTTGCACGGCGTGATGTATTTTGGCGTGATCTGCTTTGCCTTGCCGTACTTGAGCTTGCCACCCTTTTTCTTGGCCGCGATGCGATATTTATAGGTCGTTCCGACTTTTATGCTTTTGTCCGTAAAGCCTCTGGTCTTTGGCCCTAATTCTGCAATCTGCTTGTATGAGCCATTCCCTGTTTTCTTGAACACATAATAGCCCTTCGCCTTTTTCGTTTTACTCCATTCGAGCTTTACGTAATTCTGTGTCGCGATAATGGTTTTGATTCTCGGTCCTTTGCTTTTGGCCGCGCTGACGTCATCACCGATGCCCCAAAACAGCACGGAAATCGTCATCACTACTGCAAGCAATCTAACTAGTTTTTTCATTGGAATTGATCCCTCCTTTATCCCACTATTTTACCTTATTACCCCTGTGTTTGCAATCCATAGGTATCCTTAATTTCGCGCCATTTCTTCTCGATGATGCCTGCGTATTTGGCAACCTGTTTGCTCTTTTTCTCAAATTGGTGATGGTATTCCAGACTGCTTTCAATCATGGACTTGATTTCCTGATCCATAACCTTTTCAAACGGATCATTTTCGTTGACCGTCCGGAACCTTCTCTCATACCGCAGGCGCAACTGAGCCTTTGCCGGACCTTTGCTGCAGACCAGCGAAACCGGCACGTGCATGTCGCACGGCTCGATATAGCAATCGTAGGTTTTATTCAGGTCTGAAGCGGACACTTCGTTCTCGCCGATGCGAAGCGTGGCGCTGCCGGATGCTGCTTCCTGTTTGGAAATACCAAAATGCTTTTGCTTATATGCCAGCAGACGTCTTTCCTTTGATTTTCTGGAAAGAACCGCGCCGAATCTGCGAAGTGCCTTTGCCTTGAGCCTCGTCTTTTTGCGGCGTTTCATATACTTGCGGATACTGCCATTCAGCCAAGCGTCTGTCATGATGCCAAGCATTTCGCGTTCCGCCTTGCCGCCTTTCTTTTCTATTTCGTTGATGGACAGAAACAATCCGTGTCTGGAATGGGTCTCATAATCTCTGAGATCGATCACGCAGGAGCCCAGATCATAGAACCGAACGGTGAAATCCATGGCCTTTGGATTGTTGCCCAAACGCTCCAGGAAAAATCCCGTTCCATTTTCATTGACCGTCTTCTCAAGCCGCTGCAAATCCTCGCCAAACATGGCGATTTCCACCTGATCGTGCTCCAAAAGGGCCAGAACCGAACCGATATCCGACAGATCCCTAATGCCGGTGATCTGATACTCCGCGCCGCATTCCCTGCAGAAACGGTCAAAAGCCTTGAGCAATCGACCAACGCCCTTTCCGTGATATCCACGCAGAGAATAATCATCTGCCGGTTTTGTGACGTCGCACAGTTCCTCCGCAGCCCGCAGCAGAAATCCATTTCTGGTCTTCCGTACGCCTTCTTCAAAGAGGGCTTTTGCGCCTACTTCATCGCCGTCCGCAAACCGCAGCTGTCCCTCATAGCAAAGCAGTTCGCCGTCCCGCCCAAAGGTATCGATCGCTTCTTCTGCAAAAGCCTCAGCTTTGGCGCGACCTTCCGGATCCGTGGCCCGCTGGCAGAGGCACCACAATCTGCCTCTCGCGTAATCGATCAGATCCCTGTACTCACCGCCGGTATCCAAAATACTTTCTGCCATTTCCAGATCCCGTTCATCGTAGATAGCAGCTGAAAGACTGCGGCAGAACGCGATTTGTTCCTGCACGCGCTCGTCCTCGGAAATGCTTCCGACGTTGTAATATCTGCCCTGGAGCACCAGACTTTCTGCTGCGACATACCGGATATCATCCGGGATTTGCAGTTCCATGCCGTGGGCGTTGAAATACGGGTTGCCAAGAAGCCTGTAATAGTCCTCGAACAGACGATTCAGGGCGTCGAACTGTTTGTCTTCCAAAAGCTTTTGCAGATCCACATCCGCACAGAGTCTGCAAAGTCTGCCTGCTGTGAGTTTCGCACAAACCCCTGCGAAAAGCTCGTCCCGTTTGCCTTCGTATTCATATTTTTCAAGATTGATTTTCTTCCGCTTGCAAAACGCCTCAAAGATTCGCTGCTTGTCGTCTTCGGTCATGGTGAACCGGGCCTTTGCGTCCTGGTCCTCCAAATAAATTGCAGCATGGGAATGCTGATCCGGTGCGTCCGGCAAATACATCCAATCATCCCCGTATCCGGAACGGAAAGACCGCTCCGTGTACTTCAAAATCGGAAACACATGCCCTTCAAAGGTAATGATCCTATGACCTTCCATGTTCTCTTTCGGGAACAGGTACGGAATCCTTCCCCATCGCATGCAATATGTATCGCAGTCCTCGTCGGATGTCTTTGTAAATTCATTTTTAAGCGCTGCTAATATGGTCACTTCCTCCGGCGTACTGATGGTATCCTCGTATTCCCTGTAAAGGTCCAGATCAAAATCATCCCGCAATTTTGAAAGTCCTTTATTCAGAACCGATGGATAATACAGAAGTTCCGCATAGACTTTGAGATTGCGAATGTGGTTTTTCTGTTCTTCCGGATCTTTCGGGAACGGATCGAGAATAAAAAATTCCACCGCAACCGAGCAGACCTCTGGCGACAGCATCATCAGTTTATTGAGATAAATGGTCGTCAGATCCACGTACCGCGCCACTGTATTTCTGTAATACGGCGTGTTGTCGTTATGGATCAGCTCTCGACCCTTCGGACAATCGGTTTCCATAACGGTCTTCAGTTTTTCCCAGTTTGACCGCGTTAGGAATATATCCACGTCATCGTCCCAGGGCATAAATCCCCCTTGCCGGATGGCACCGAGGGAACAGCCTGCAGCAAGGTAGTATTCGATGTCATTTGCCTTGCAGATCTCATCGACTTCCAATAAAAGCTGTAGTAGCTTTTGTTGTTGCTGGTTCATTTCGCTTCCCCCAAACTCCGGTCAATTGCCTCGTACCGTGCTTTACACATTTGCATGGAAAGAGGCTCTCCCTTTTCCATGCGCTTTTCGTATTCTTCAACTGACTCCAGGTGTTCCAGTTTGACCTCTTCCAAAATCCTTTTGGCCATTCCCTGTCCGTTTTGTTCTTTGATTGCCTTCAGTGCTCGTTCAAAATAGTCCGGGTCGAAGCAGAGAGCCAGATTTCTTCTGGAATAGTAATCAAGGGCCTGCAGGTATTCGGAAAGATTCTCCTCAGATTCCTCGCTTCCCTTGCAATAGCGATCGTAAAACCGGAACCGGTCAAAGGTCAGTTCAATCAGATTCCAATACTTCTCCACATCGCGCCTTGCCTGCAAATATCCGGTTTCCCTTTTTTGAATGGCCTTTTGGATACCCCTGTCATGCAGGGTGAAGGTGCCTCCGCACTGCTTCATCATATCATCCCATGCTACTCTCGCACTCATGAGTGAATACTTCTTCGCCAAATTGTGGTGTCGGTGATACCGCTGATAAACCGCCGAGGATTTCGGGAAAATGCTGACGAAGTTTTGATTGCATTCTATGGTTTCCGCTTCTTTGAGATCGGCCTTTGCGATATCACAGATCGCCTGCCCCGGAAAGTGCAGGGTGTACTTTCCTTTTGCGGACTTAGACCGCTTTAATTGTTTCTCAAGAAGATTCCTGCCCATTCTCTTTTCTCCAAGCACCTTAAAGAAGGCCCTGGCAAACGCCTTTTCAGCCTTGTCTTCCCAAAGCCGTTCCTCGTAGTTGAGGATCTTGTCGCCCATGGTTTTCTTCGGTCTGCGGATCATAGGCAAAACATTGATGTGCAGCCCGTTGCACAGATATCTGCCCGGAAGTTCCGGATCAAAAAAAGTCGTTTCGATATCCGAATAACGAATTCCAATTCCCCGCATACCGCTGTTTGTCCGCAGGTCCTCAGCGACTCTGCCCGGTCTTTGCCCGAGGGCCTGAAAGACTTTGTCATAACCTTCGGCGTACACGGCAAAGTCGACGGCAAAAACCCGCTCATCCTTCAGTGTGCCTTTGAGCAGGCTTTCTGCATCGCCGGTCACCGCGAACAGGTCGAGTCCGTTTTCGTTGCATATGGTCATCAGCTCATCCACGAGCTGTTTTAAAACCGTTATATTCGTTCTATCCATTTACCAGTTTCCTTTTCGCATCACTCATCAATACCCCGTTACGGCTGTGGGCTGCCGTCTCCTCAAAGGCAGCGCGCGCCTCTTCTGTTAAGCCGAGCTTTTCACAAGCAAATCCCACGTACCACTGAACATCCGCAAGATGCGGGAATTGATCTGCTCCCTCTTTTGCCTGTTGCAAAAGCGTTTGGAAGTCTTCCTGGGTTTCCGCCTCCGCCGTGAGCAGTTCCAGCTCCCCAAGGCAGAAATCTGCCTGCAAGGTGTCTTTCTTTCCCTCGACCATGGTCCGGACCGTGTCCCATTCTCCAAAATCCAGAGCGCGATACAGGGCCACGATTTCTTCGATCTGGTCTGATAACTGCTGGATGCGCGGATCGATCTCCTTCCGGTTCTGTTTGTAAAGAGCAATGATCTTCTTCGCGCTGTTGTATTCACCCAAATACTGAATCAGAAGGCTGCAGGCTGCGAAGATGTGATCCTCCCCAACGTCGATAAGCCCGCCTCTTCCCCGGACATCCTTGGATAATTGTTTGCGGAGATATGGCTCGTAGAGCTGATACAGCGCCTCGTAATGACCTCGCCTCAGTTCGTCCAAAACGTCAAGGCCGCTTTTCCGGAAATCTTCCAGAAATTCCAACGCGTAAACGGCGCAGCGATATTTCGTCAAAGGCTCATAGATTTCCCGGCGCTTTCGTCCATCCACCAGGCTCTTTTCTTTGTAATTTTTCGAAGCCTTGAACACGTCCTGTAGCTCCACGAATCTTAAATAGTCCTGCTCATATAATTGATATGGCCGGTCCAGATCATCAAACAGCTGGTGCTCTGCCCGGTCTTCTTCTAGCGGCAGATTCCGCCATGTGGAACCATATCCTCTCCAAAACATTTCCATATAGTGATCGGGAACCGGAAGCTGTGTGTCTTCGAAATCCACATACTGGACTTGATCCACCAGATGCCGCTGGTAAATCAGATCCGCTTCCAGATTATGGGAGAGCATGAAATATTCGGCCTGCTCCTCCGGATATCCTAGAAATTGTTTTTGTAAGTGCTCCAGCACCTTCTTCCTGCCAAGGATCGACGTCGCCAGTTTCCAGAAGCGATAACTGCGCATAAATGCCTTGTCCCGAAACTTGTTATCCGCATAAAACCCATTGGTCAGTTCGATACACAGGGACATTGCCCGCAAATACTTTTCCTGCTGCGGCTGGGACGGGACGGGTATCATGAGCATAATTTCAATGTATTGACCGGCAGGCATATATCCCCATGCCGTGGCGCGCTGAATGCCCGTATTGTCCGTCGCGTAATAGCGGGCGATCAGCATTGGGTACTGTTCATTGTTCCAGCAATGAACAAAGGCCCTGTCCGGAATTTGATGTTCCTCAAAATAAGCTCTCAGTTTATTGAATTGATCTAAGGTCATGAAAACATCCATGTCATCATCCCAAGGGATGAATCCACCATGACGAACGGCGCCAAGCATGGATCCACCAGCCAGAGAATAACGGATGTCATTGTCCCTACAGATCTGGTCGAATTCTTTGATGAGTTTTAAGAGATAAGCCTGTTTTTCGGTCATTTGATTTTCTCTACGAAAAGAAACAGGAATAAAGCTGATTTGTTTACTCCTGTCTGTTCTTTATTGTTCCTTACGGTATGCGAAGTTTTTGATTCCTTCCCATTGATAGTTAAATCTGCGCATCAATGCGTAAGCGCGTTCATTGCCTTCCTTTACCCAAGTATAGGCGATATTGATGCCATCTGCCATGGCCTTTTCCAGAACGCCCATATACAACGCATGCATATAGACGCTTCTGCCTCGATTGATGATCTGTTCGATGTACACTTTCCTGCCGATTACTTTGAAGATAATGAATCCAGCAACATGGCCGTTTTCTATGACAACGACCACATTGCGGTGATCAATGTCCTCCAGGATCTGGTCCAAAGAAGGTAAGTGACTTGTAAATGGATCAAAGGTGTCATAAAGCAGATCGTAAATATCCTGCGCGTGCTTCCGTTCCGCATACTGTATGATATCCCAGATGTCGATTCCCTTGTATTTATCAGGGATATTTTTGTACACATCCTCTCTCAAGTTGTAAATCGATGCTCTGGCGTAGGTTTCAAACAACCGGTACCCCGCATTTAGAATCACGGTTTCCGTTTCGTGATTTAGCTGCTTTCCAATTATCTCTATCCCAGATTTCGACGGCATTTCTTTAAGCAAAGGCTGAAGGGCCTCCGCATCGTTAGCCGCAAAGTAGACACGTCTCACGCCCTTGTCATTCCATAGGTACACAAGGGCATGCTCATTAAAAATGACATGGTCGATTTCTTCCGGCACGGAAAAAACGTTTGAATCGTAATAATTCCTTTTACCTCGTTTGATTAATGATATCTTGGAAAAAATGTCGCTTGATTTCATGTTAGTCCGTTCCATCGATTGTTCTTCCTCCATCTACCACGATGTTCTGTCCTGTGATCCAGGATGCTTCATCGGAAAGCAGGAATCGAACGGTACCGGTCAGGTACTGCGGTTTTCCCGTGCCAAGTGGGTACTTACTTTCGATTTCTTCTCTCCTGGCATCGAAAATCTCTTTGGTCGCTTTGGTCTCGATACCGCCTGGTGAAATGGCATTGACCCGTACGTCCGGTGCCAGCTCAATGGCCAGATTTCTGACCAATCCGAGAATCGCTGCTTTTGTTGACCCGTAAGCGGTATAAGCACTGACCCCTCGAATTGCCGCTGAGCTTGCGATGTGAACACTGCTGCTCAGAGATTTTTTGTTTTTTCTCGATGTCAGTACCTTTGTAATCAAAAGGGCCGAAGCCACGTTTACATTAAAGGACAAGGTCAAAGCCTCCGGCTTCATCATTCGCAGTGGAACCTGAGCCGCAATGCCGGCGCAATGAACATATTTATGAATGTATGCCTCATGGTCTTTGATGAATCCGGCGATTGTCCCTTCGATCTCACCAAGTTGATCCAGCTTCAATTCCAGGATTTCGATCTGCGCACTTGCGTCGCAGGCAGCTTTCACGTCCTGCAGTTTACTCTCATCAATGTCGCTCAGCACCAGATCGTAATCCTTGGACAAATCCTTCGCAATGGTGGAACCAATATCGGACGAGGCGCCTGTAATCAGGACGCGCTGTCTTTCACTAGCCATGATTGACCTCCTGGTTCAGTGCGTTCCGGTCGATTTTGCCGTTTGTGTTCTTTGGCAGCATATCCTTGCGGATGTATTTTACCGGAATCATGTATTTCGGCAGCAGCTTCATGAGCTCTTTGCGGAATTCTGCCGGGCTAATATCCTCGTCGGCTTCATAGAACAGCGTGATTTCTTTCTTGTCATGGTTATATACAACGCAGCAATATTCTGCTAACTTCAGTCTGCTGATAACAGCGTGTTCGATCTCGCTGAGCTCGATACGAATTCCCATGTGCTTGATCAGACTGTCTTTTCTGCCTTTGAAGACGATTTCTCCATATTCATTGATCAGACCCAGATCGCCGGTCTTGTAAACGATTTCCGGATAATGATCGTGGAGCGGATTTTGTACAAACGCTCCGGCTGTCTTCTCCGGATCGTTGTAATATCCGTGGGTCACGCCTGTGCAGCGTACGTAGATTTCACCGGTCTCACCCTCTCCGCAGATCTTCATGTCATCGTTTAAGACCATAACATCTGCATTCCTGCAAGCGTTGCCGATTGGAATCGGTTCATCATCAGAGAGTTCTCTGTTCGCAACGTAGTACGTGCAGTCGATGGTGATTTCAGCAGGTCCATACAGGTTGACGAAGGTTGCATCCGGGAAGTGCCTTCTCCAGTAATTGAACTGTTTCGTCGGGAAGACTTCGCCGGCAAACCAAATCATCTTCAGGTATGGCAATTCGAATTTCGAAAGCAGATCCATATTGGCTACGTTGACCATCATGGACGGTACCCAGAAGATGTAGTTTACATTTTCTTTTTCGAGAACTTCCAGCAGCTTTGCAGGGAACAGCATCATGGCGCTGTCCAGCAGTACCAGCGTTGCCCCTGTGTACATCATGAGCCAGGTCTCGTAAACGAAGTGGTCGAATACGGTTGCCGAAAGGTTTCCGTCGATGGTATTTTCATCGAATCCAAAGGTGTCTACGGCCCACTGGGTGTAGTCAGCCAGATTTCTGTGCGGCATGACAATGCCTTTTGGCGTTCCCGTTGAACCGGATGTTGTAATGATACAGCAAGGATCCACATCGATCTGAACCTTCTGGATGTCTGCCAGAAGCTGATCTTCTTCCTCACTCAATGCATGATCCATGTTCTGGTCGATTACCAGAATGCTGGTTTCATTTTCTTTTTCTGCAATGCGGATGATTTCTTCCAGTTTGCTTTTGTTGCTTTCTTCTACCAGAATGCAAACCGGTGAAATCTTCTTTACGATGGATGCAATACGCTCTGCAGGAATGGTCACATCAAGATTGACGTATGGATTCCCTGTGTAGCTGACAGAGACATCCCCGATGATCGCATTGGCAGACTTACCGATAAAAACGCCGATCGGACTATGCGGTGTCATGTCCTGATTGGCATTCAGGATGGAAATCGCCAGTGAGCGACATGCAGCTCTCAACTGTGAGAAACTGATCCTCTGGTCTTTGTATACGAGCGCCAGCTTATCCGGGAACTTCTTTACCGTTTCCTCAAAATAATCAATCGAACATGTTTTCATAATCGTTCCTTCCCATTATTAATCAATCAGATCTGTAATATCCTTTACTGTGGTAAATGCTTTGATTTCATCTCCTGAAATTTTCTTGCCCTGTTCTTCTTCAAAGTAAATCATCAATGAGAGTCTTGTAATGGAATCCCACTCTTCCAAATCTTTCAGGACGGTGTTCTCTGCCAACGTTCCCTCATCCAGATCCATCATTTCTTCGATTACTGCAATCTTTTCTTTAATGTCCATTTTTCCCTCCAAATTCACTTTGTCTTTCTTATCAACTTTCCATATTCCGCCACAATTGGATTCCCCATCATTTCAAATTGCTTTCTACGGCGCCTATCAGTAGAAAATCCAAACAACTTTTTCCCTTGCCTATTGACGTAATCGATAATAAACTTCTCAATCACAATAGCTGCATTGGTTTGTCTCCAATCGTGATGCACAATTAGCATACTCGCAACACAAATATCATCCACTTGTGCAGTAATGGAATTATGCGCAATAATAACACCATTTTCTCTAATGATAAAGCTGACTCCCATATTAGTTGTCATACGATCTTTCAGCTGGGCTCTGATTTCTTCAAAGGTATATGAGTCTGAATAATACGGATCACTGCTAATCAGCTCGGCTATCTCATCCACATCATCTAGTCTAGCAACTTCCACATTAAACTCATTATCCTCAACAGAAACAAATCGTTTGAGCTGTAAGATAAAACCTCCATCTCTCGTATAGGTATCTTTGAAAGCTGTCTCCAAACGGTCAATCAACCCTTTTCTGGCATTAATCATTGCTGGTTTATTGTTCTTCAACAGTTCTATGACACCAGTAAGATCTGCGCTTTCTGGGCAACTAGAATATACTTGGAAACTATCATGATACTTCATCGCAATAAGATCATAGTTTTCATTTACTTTGTCATACCAAACATCCACATAAGTGCCATATACTTTGATATCAATATACATGTACAAGCAATTAACTACGTCATCTTTAATATATTTTACAATCTCTGATATTTCACGTTCCGTCGCTTTTTTCAATGTTTACTCCTCTTTTTATTCAAAGCTATCTATCTCCGCACGTAATGCATCGAGCAGCTTATTATTATCCTCTTCATTTCTGACTGCCAATCTCAAATAGTTTTTACCACCAGTCTTCTTTGATAAATCCTTAATCAGTATATCGTATTTAATAAGCAATCGCTTAAGTAATTCCCCTGGTAAAACTCCATTAATAAGTTCAACCATAACATAGTTCGCTTGAGACGGAATTACCCTTATCCCGCCAATTTTTGCCAATTGAGACTGGAACCTTGCTCTTTCATTTCGAATTGCCTCTAATGCAATTGCATAATCTTTTTTGTATTTTTCCTGAATCTGCATATAAAATTCGCCGAACGAATTGATGTTCCAAATCGAAACATCTTTTTTCATCGCCTCAATCGTTTCTTCATCTCCCGACGCCAAAATGCCCAACCTGACACCAGGAACACCATACGATTTAGAAATACTTTTCATTACAAACAAGTGTTTGTTTGCGTCAAGTATTTCCTGTTTTATTAATGTACTATCTATTTCATCGGCAAAATCAACAAAGGATTCGTCAATCAGTAATTTAAGACCTTTTTTTCCAGCCCAACTAATCAACCTAAGGAGGTCTTTCTTCGCAATATAATTACCACTTGGATTATCCGGGTTTACGACAATTAAAGTCCTGATATCCTTATCGTCAAAATATTCCATCAAATCATCTGCAGTGTAGGAGTAATCTGCATTATCAGGTTTGAAAAATACTGAATTACTCTCATCGTATCTATTTGGGTATTCGTCAAACGTAGGTCTAATGAATCCTACTTTACCTTCTAAAGACTCCATTAGTGATTTAATAAGTTCAGCCGCACCATTTCCAACGATAATGTTTCTCTGATGTACATCAAAATTCTTTGCAGCCAGTAACGAATTAACCCTCATTCCGCTTGGGTATTCCGTCATCAATGTATCAAAATTCGCTCTTATTTCATCCTTTAACTTGTCTGGTGGAAAATAAGGGTTTACCAGATATGAAAAGTCAATCAGTTTAGGATATCTCCAGTAGCCACCATATCTGCCCTGCATAAGCTTAACTTTTTCATTATCATCAGGCGTGAATATGGATTCTGCAATATCGAGATCCTGAATATCATCAATTTCATACCATTTCTGACCATTAAGCCTTTTCGCTTTTATTTCAGGATCATCTAACATGGTAATGACTCTTAAAACCTGCTCGTAATATTCATTCTGCCCCAAAGCTGCTTGATAAGCTTCCAAGAATGGAACGTAATGTGTAGTTGAAAATGATCTGCTGAATTTATATATATTTACAGTTTTGTAATAATCTTTTATCTCATTAAATTTAAACTTCTTGCCCGGAACAAAAGCCTCTATATCATCTTCATCGGACAGTTTGACGCATGTTCCATCCATCCATGATTCATATTTATCGACCAATGCCAAAGTTTCTCTAGGATCTGCAACCAAATCTTCTAAAATCGAATCCTCAAAAATAAGATCTGACTCAAAAAGAAGTGTACTATCCTTACATAACCAATCTTTTGCCAAAGCTAATGAATAAATATTGTTCGTCTTGTCATAAATTGGATTGTTGATATATGTAATAGGGGTATTAATATCCAATGTTTCTATGTAATCAATTAGCTTCTGCCCCTCATATCCTACCACGATGATAATCCTTGACAAATGCTGACTATCAATTTGATGAAGCATTCTATCAATCAACGCTACACCATTTACTTTAACCATACATTTTGTGTTGTTCTGAGTAAGCTCTTTCAAACGTCTTCCCATACCTGCAGCTAATATTATTGCTTGCATAATCTACCTCCAAATATTTTACTTATATTGACTACTACTTTATCATTTTAAACATTTCAAACACGATATATTGTACCATAACTGTAGTTTATAAACAATGCAATTACTACTTCGATTCGCCAAAGATGGCGCGAACGACTCTGTAAGCCGAGTGACCGTCATCATATGGCGCGAATCTCTGGATAAAATGATCGTACATTTCCTTATACTCTGCGGTCTCG
>CADBJW010000010.1 GCA_902795135.1 uncultured Eubacteriales bacterium | reverse complement strand
GCATCTAAGTACGAAGCCCCCCACAAGAATAGATCTCCTCCCTTTTGGGTAAGACCCGTGAGAGACTATCACGTTGATAGGTCGGAGGTGTAAGTGCAGTAATGTATTTAGCTGACCGATACTAATAGGTCGAATACTTGACCAGAGAGGTTTTTAAGGAAGCAAAAGACTTTTGCTTTACACAGATGATTCAGATGGATCATGGATTTTATTCAGTTTTGAGTGTGCATACACTCACAGACAAATATGCGGTGACTATAGCGGTCACACCTGTTCCCATACCGAACACAGTAGTTAAGCTCCTTTGCGCTGATGATACTTGGCGGGTGACTGCCTGGGAAAGCAAGACGTTGCCGCTTATTTGTTTTTTTGTATATTTTTTCGGGGAGCTGGAGTGCTCCTTTTTATTTTGCTTTGATAAGGCTTTTTTATCTATCCATGACACGCAGTTCCATGATTCTATGGTATAATATATAATGATTTTTTGTGGTCTGGAGGGACATCGATGACATTACTGAAATTGTTGTTTGTAATTTTAATAATATTGCCGATTGCATTTGTAATGATGTTTATGATAGATAATCTTTCGAAGGATGCGAGTGATAATACGATCGATATCGATGAGATGCAAGAAGAAAAACGCAGAGCGGATAAGAGAAAGAAGCGTCAGGAAATGATTCGCTCCGTCGGAGGCACAGCCAAGAAAACCGCTCAGGAAACGGCTCGAAAAACAGCAAAGAAAACTGCTCGAAAGAAGAAACGCCGGTCTGCTGCGAGACATCCGGCTTCTCAGAAAGCGGCTTCCAGACAATACGCCTCCAGTCATTCGGAACCAGCCAATGTGCCGGTACAGGACAACAGCAGGGCCTATATAGAAGAATACAAACGCCGCAGAGAAGAACTGGAAAACAAATCACGTTATTCCAACTCTGCAAAACCTGCTTATCAGGGCCGGAAACCATCCTTAAAGGGTTTCGATACGTTATATGGAAAGAGAAAGAAATAAAAGGACTATGAAGCGCGGATATTTTATAACGTTTGAAGGCGGAGATGGCTCCGGTAAATCGACACAAATCAAATTGCTACAGGATTTCCTGACGGAACAAGGCTATCACGTTCTTTTGACCCGGGAACCGGGAGGCACGGCCATCAGCGAAAAAATCAGAGACATCATACTGGACAAGAAGAATGCTGAAATGTGTGATATGACAGAAACGATGCTCTATGCGGCGGCCCGGGCCCAGCTGGTTCAGCAGGTCATAAAGCCTGCAGTGGACGGTGGTGATATCGTGATCTGCGACCGGTTTGTGGATTCCAGCATTGCCTACCAGGCATGGGGAAGAGGACTGGGAGATCTTGTATGGGATATCAACCGGCATGCCGTCGGCGATTATATGCCGGATCTGACCATTCTGCTGAAGCTGGATCCGATGCAGGGTATGAAGCGCATCAAAAGCAGGGAGCAGGACAGAATTGAACTTTCCTCAGATGATTTTCACAGGAAAGTATATGAAGGCTATCTCAATCTGGAAGCAATGGATTCGGACCGGATCAAAGGCATCGATGCTTCCCAGGGAATCGATAGGATAGCAGAACAAATCAGAGATTTAGTAGAGGATCTTATAAACCGATGAATTTTCCTGAGAGCAGCGAGAATAAAAAACTGATCGAGCGGCTTGAAAAATCCGTACAGGACGGACGTATTTCCCATGCCTATCTGTTTGAGGCTTCGCCGAATACAGATACCATGGCTTTTGCAAAAGCCTTTGTAAAGGGCATTTTGTGTCCTGCAGAGCTATCGCCGGACGGGAGAGGAGAGAACTGCGGCCGATGCGAACTATGCAGCAAGATCGACCACGACAATCACGAAGATATTCTGTACATTGCCAAAGACGGAAACTCCATCAAAGATGAGGCGATCATTGCCATGCAGGAGCACTTAAAAGTAAAACCGGTGATGGACCGGAATGTTACCGTAATCTTTGACAGCGGATCCATGACACTACGGGCCCAGAACCGGCTTCTGAAGACGTTGGAAGAACCTTTGGGAAATGCGGTCATGATTTTGTTTGCCGAAAATATGGAGAATCTCGTAGACACCATACGGTCCAGATGCGTGAAATACCGGATCAACAGCGGTACCGGGAAGTCGTCAAGAAAAGCGTCGAACCTAAGAGCAAAAGCTGCGGATATCGTCGATATGAGCCTTCGGGGAGAACCCTATTACAAAATCAGGAGCCTGATTCCCATGGGGAAGCTTTCTAACGAGGAAGCCATCAAGCTGTTGGATGAAATGGAATTGGTTTACAGAAATATTATTATTGACAACAGCAGTGAAGAAGTGCCGCTTTACGATTTTGATCGGTTGTATGATGGAATTTACACCGTTGAACATACAAAAAATGAAATCAGAAGCAATGTGTCTGTGAAATATGCGCTTGGAAATCTGATTTTGAAATTAGATAGATAATTGGAGGATATACAATGGCAAATGTGGTAGGCGTAAAATTTAAAGACGCCGGTAAAATGTATTATTTCAGTCCCGGCAATGTGAAAGCCAAAGCCGGGGATCATGTGATCGTTGAGACAGCGCGGGGAATTGAATTCGGAACCGTTACGATGGGTGAAACGACGGTCAACGACTCCTCTCTGGTTGCGCCTCTGAAAAGCATTATCCGAATCGCTACACCGGAGGACGTAAAGAAACATGAAAGCAACCTGGCAAAAAAGAGTGAAGCTTTAAGAATCTGCCAGCAAAAGATAGATGCACATAAGCTCGAAATGAAGCTGATCGATGTGGAGTACACCTTTGATAACAGTAAGGTTGTTTTCTATTTCACAGCGGATGGGCGTGTGGATTTCAGAGAACTGGTCAAGGATCTGGCAGCGGTCTTCAGAATGCGAATCGAGCTCAGGCAGATCGGTGTCAGAGATGAAGCCAAAATGATTGGCGGCGTGGGAAATTGCGGCAGAGGCCTTTGCTGCAATACCTGGCTCACAGATTTTGAACCCGTCTCGATCAAGATGGCGAAGATCCAGAATCTTTCCCTGAATCCTTCTAAAATATCCGGCATCTGCGGACGGCTGATGTGCTGCCTGAAGTATGAAAACGATATTTACACACAGATGAAGAAGGGAATGCCAAATACGGGCGAACGAATCCGTACGCCGGACGGCATCGGCATCGTGACGGATGTCAATATTCTGGAAAATCTGGTTAAAACGCGGCTGGTTCTTGAAGAGGCTTCCGAAAGCAACGGGAACGAAGAAAAACTCAGCACAGAGTTCTATACCTACGGCAAAGAAGAAATCAAGCGGTTTGGAAAGAAAAACAACGGCCGTAAGAAAAAAGAAACGAGTTCGGATTCGGAATACGAGAAACTGGACGGTGAACTTCTGAAAGAAATCGAAGAACTGATGAAAGACTGATGATGAAACAAATCGAGCAGGGAGAAAGAATCGAAGAGATAGGTTTTGGCGGATTGAAACTGGTCCAATATGAAGGCAGCTTCAAGTTTGGCATTGATGCCGTCCTGCTGGCCGATTTCGCGTGCAGTCTGGCTCCCAGAGCACGGAGGATCGCAGATCTGGGAACCGGCAATGGAATCATCCCCCTTATCATCAGTCATAAAAACAAAAGCTGTAAGATTACAGGCATCGATGTGCAGGACCGTTCCATTGAAGCAGCGAAACGGAGCGTTGCCCTCAACCGGCTGGAAGAGAGACTGGATTTTATCCGTGCCGACATCAGCAAACTGGAAGGTGAGCACGCAGATTTGGACAATGCCTTTGACGCCGTAGTCACAAATCCCCCTTATGTAGAAGCGGGGAGCGGGATCGTAAATGCAGAGAGCCCCAAATATATAGCCAGACAGGAAACGACGGCGGATCTGGAGTGTTTTATCAGAACCGCAGTGCGTATGCTCAAGGACCGAGGCCATTTCTTTATTGTGTACCGGCCGTCTCGCATGGCGGATCTGTTCTATTACTGCAGGAAGTATGGTCTGGAACCAAAAACCATGCAGCTGGTCACGCCACACAGAGGGGAAAAACCGAATATTCTGCTGCTGCATTGTATACGGGGCGCAGGGAAAGAGTTACAGGTCAGAAAAGAGCTCCCGGTACGGGAAAGCAATGGGCTCTACACATCTGAAATCAACCGCGTATACGAGCGTTAAATCGGGCCGAGATGCCAAAAAACAGGTTGAAAATTTTTCCATTTCATGTAATAATATGATTACATTGATGGAGGTTCAAAATGATTGATGCAAAAACACTACTGATCATTTTAGTACTGATTGCTTTGGTCGTACTGATTGTATTTGCAATCTTCCTGATTCGGAAGCTCATGGTTACGTTAGACCATGCGAATACAGTGCTGGAGGATATTGAGGTGATATCCGAAATTGCAGCGTCTCGAAGCAAGGATATCGACGGCATCGTCGAGAATGTCTCCGGATCCGTTTCTGAGATATCCGGTGCGATAAAGGGGAATGAGAGCACAATCAGTGCCGTTATGGGTTTTGCCAAATCGATTGCTTCGATCAAAGGAGCATTTGATAAGAAAAAAGAGGATTAACCATATAAACTGGTTAAAATAGATTCGTTGAAAGGAGCTGAGCGATTCATGAAAGCTACAGGCATTGTTAGAAAAGTGGATGAACTTGGCAGGATTGTTCTGCCAATTGAACTTAGAAGAACACTGAATATTGAAATCAGAGACCCGTTGGAAATATACGTTGATGGCGAGTCGATTATGCTGAAGAAGTATCAGCCTGCATGTATATTCTGCGGCAGTTCCGACGGCATCAAGCAAATACACGGCAAAAATGTATGTGCGAAATGTGTCAAAGAACTTCAGGAATTATAGTATAACGAAACACAGAAAAGGAGCAATTTATTGCCCTTTTTTTACGCATGAAATCAACATCTGGAATTTAGCGGAGGGTAAACAGTGGCAAAGTTTCTTGTACAAAAAAGCGGGCCATTACATGGTGAAGTATCAATAAGCGGATCAAAGAATGCGGTTCTGCCGATTATGGCAGCGACCCTTCTTACAGAAGAAAAGTGCACGATCAAAGATGTTCCGGCATTGCGGGACGTAGATGTAATGTGCGATCTTCTCGTAAGTCTTGGTGCGGATGTATCCAAAAAACTGGATGAAAATATCGTTGAAGTAACAGCGAAAAACGAAGTGAACTGCGAAGCTCCTTTCGATCTCGTAAAGATGATGCGAGCTTCGATTCTGGTACTCGGTGCGTTGCTTTTGAGAACCGGCAGAGCCCTGATTCATTTGCCGGGCGGCTGTGCCATCGGAGAGAGACCGGTGGAACTGCATCTGAAGGGCTTAAAAGCATTGGGTGCGACCATTGACCAGGCGCAGCTGGCGAAAGGGATTGTAGATGCAAAGGCAGGAAAATTGAAGGGCAGTGACATCTATCTTGATTTTCCAAGTGTCGGAGCGACAGAAGTGATTATTATGGCTGCCTGTCTTGCAGAGGGCACGACCATTCTGGAAAACGCTGCCCAGGAACCTGAGATCGTCGATCTGGCCAACTTCCTCAACAAGATGGGAGCGAAGATCAAAGGCGCGGGAACCGATACAGTCAAAATCGAAGGCGTGGAAAAACTGCATGGTGTATCACATCACGTGATCCCGGACCGTATTGAAGCAGGAACGTTCATGGTAAGCGCTGCGATTACCCACGGCAAGATCCTCGTTAAGAACATGCTGCCGGATCATCTGAAGGCAGTCATCGCCAAGCTGCGGGAGTGCGGTGTGGAAATTACCATGACGGAAGAAGGCGTTCTCGTAGACGGAAGTGTCAACAAGATCGTTTCTACAGATATTAAGACATTGCCGTATCCGGGATTTCCAACGGATATGCAGTCCCCGTTCATGGCGCTGCTGACGGTGGCCGATGGGCCGAGTGTGGTCATTGAAACCGTATTTGAAAACCGGTTTATGCATGTAGCGGAATTCAATCGAATGGGTGCGAATATTAAAATCGAAGGCAAGTGTGCCATCATTCCTGGAGGCAAACAGCTCAAGGGAGCGCAGGTGGTTGCCACCGACCTGAGAGCCGGGGCAGCGGTTGTTCTGACGGGACTGGTTGCAGAGGGGACGACAGAAGTGTCCCAGATCTATCATATCGACCGGGGCTATGAGAATTTCGTAGACAAATTAAAGGCTCTCGGTGCCAATATTATGAGAATTGAAGAATAAATAAAGGAAATAAAAAAAAGAGAGCAGATCAGTCTTCTGATCTGCTCTTATCCATATAATTCACAATATTTCTCAATGTGTTTTTGGAAACGTCTTTGACGAAACAGTAGGAAATCGCATTGAGTTTTTTATTCTTTGCTGCGAAAAGATCCAACTCGTTATGGGCGAGCATTATGTTGGACTCATTTTCCGCCAAAGGTACGATGCCGGAGAAATAATTGGCCAGATTGCTGTCATCGGAGGATGTCCAAACCAAATACGGATCCGAGATGGAACATTTCATGTTGCAAAGGCCGGACGTCGTCTGGTAGTCACTGATCAAAGTGGATAGTATTTCCGAATCTCTGGCACGCATATCGACCTGTACTTCGATGTTTTTCTTCGTATTGACCGATTTGATATAGGATGCTGCCTTGATCAGTCCGGTATCCTCGTCCTGTTCACAGATTCCTGTGTTCAGCGTATACATCAGACTGATCAGACCGTTGGTTGCGGAATCGGAGAAAACGGTTTCCGGAAGTTCCGTCTCCGTCATGGTATAAACAAATGGGCTATCGATTTTATCAAACCGGGACTCGATGGAAGAGTAGGATTTGTCAAATCGGCTTTTGAACCCTTCGATATTGTTTTCGTCAATGACGATGACCGTCTTCACGCTGTATGGCATATACCCGTCGTTGGCTTCGCTGTTAAAGGAAGCAATCTCAAACAACCGGCCGGCGCTTTTGGCCGTAGCCAGCAAATTGCCCACCGTATCGATTGGATCCGGATAATTGTTATTCTTATCGAATTTGAACGGATCCGCGTATTTATTAAAGCTCATGCTGATTTCAAAGGCTTTGGAATACTTTGGGGCTCTTCGGCCGGCTTTTTCGGTGATCGTGGCGGTTGCAGTATCCGAACCGGAAACAAAGACACAGTAGTTGCTGGACTTGGAAAGGTTGATGAAATCATCACACTTTAAGTATTTGGCGCTGACATCATTGGCTCCGAGGAAATTACCGTCCTGGATTTCTGTAACGATGAGCCGTATGTTGTCGTGTTCCTCCGGTCCAAGCAGGCTGGCAAGTCCCAGAGAAAGGGTCTTCAGGTCCGGCTGGATATCTTCCGTATCCAGAGAGAGCTGCAGAACAGTGGTGTGTTTTGCGGAATTGCCTTCGCTGGCCGGATTCATAAGAACCGTATAGTGGTCGGCCTGAGCCTCTACTTCAACGCCGCTGCTTTCCGCCCAGGATTTGAGAAAGTCAGAAATGAGATCGTAGTCGCAGGAATCCTCTTCAAAAGATTCTTTGAGGGTTGCGTAGGCCGTCTCGTAGGCATCTTTTAATTCTTCGTTTCGATTGATTTTCGTATCGGAACATCCCGTCATAATGGTCATGGAAATAAGCAAAAAAGAAAGTATAACAGGTAACAGTCGTTTCATAAATATGATTACTCCTTGTTAAAAAACGTAAATGCTATATAATAAAGATAACGTCATTATACTACAATATAATGGAAGAATGTAAAGATTAGATGAAGCTTAGGAGAGAAAAATGGAAACACAAAACTATTTGATCAGGGAATCTCAATTCAGTGATTACGAATATTTTGCCAAGTGGGAGATTGATCCGGCTGTTACCGAATTCCTTTCTTACGATGAGGGAAGGACCTATGAAGATGTCGTTGCCGAAGCCTATGCGAATAAAAGCGACGACACGAAAATAGACTATACTATAGTAGATAAGAACCTGAACAAACCGATTGGACGTGTATACATCTCCAGAATCGATCGTCATTCTGATTCTCTGGACATAACGAAACTGTATATCGGGGACAAGGATTACAGAGGCAAAGGCGTTGCCAAAGAAGTCATGATCGAGATCTTGCGGTACTGTTTCATCTTTATGCATATGGAACGGGTAAGTCTGGATTACTATACGGGGAATGACCGAGCCTCCGCACTGTATGAAAAGCTCGGATTCAAGAATGAAGGCGTGGCAAGAAATTCCACGAAAAAAGATGGAAAGTACTACGATCTGAATCTGATGTCCATGTTAAAAAGCGAATTCTTCGAAAAATATAACGCGAAGAATAGTTAACATCGCACATTTTATGTAAACAGAATTTAGCAACGTAGCTCCATCCGTCGGATGGAGCTATTTAATTGCAATGGTTTTGCTCGTTTTAACCGGAAAAATGGCAAAAAAATACTTAAAAAAAATAAATATAAAATATGTGTAATTGTTATTGACGGGTTGAATATTTGGTGTATAATCTTCAATGGATATGAGAATAACCACAAGATATAGAGGTGAGGAATTATGGATGGAATCAAGCAAATTGTAAAAAGAGATGGTAGAACCGTAGACTTTGACATTTCCAAGATTTCCGATGCGATTTACAAAGCAGCAGAGGTTCTTGGTGGACAGGATAGGGATACATCGAATTATCTGGCCAGACAGGTTGAATTATATTTATTGGAAGTGTGTCACAACGAGACTCCTTCTGTAGAACAGATCCAGGATGCAGTAGAAAAGGTACTGATTAAAAACGGACACGCCAGAACAGCAAAGGAATTTATCCTTTATAGAGCAGAACGTACCAGAGTCAGGGATATGAACACCCGTCTGATGAAGACCTATGAAGACCTGACGTTCAAAGATGCCAAGGATAACGATACCAAGCGTGAGAACGCGAATATCGATGGCGATACAGCTATGGGCACCATGCTCAAGTATGGATCCGAAGGTGCGAAACAGTTCTATGAAATGTTTGTTCTGAAGCCGGAGCATGCAAAGGCACATAGAGAAGGCGATATCCACATCCATGATATGGACTTTCTGACACTTACTACGACTTGTTGTCAAATCGATATCGAAAAATTATTCAAGGGCGGTTTCTCAACCGGTCACGGTCATTTGAGAGAGCCCAACGATATCCAAAGTTACGCAGCTCTGGCATGTATTGCGATCCAGTCAAACCAGAACGACCAGCACGGCGGTCAGAGCATTCCGGATTTTGATTACGGCATGGCTCATGGCGTAGTAAAGACTTACCGGAAACTGTACTGGACCAATATGGGAAAAATGCTCAATCTGCTCTTTGATATCGAAGACGGCGTTGAGAGAATCAAAGAAATCGGCAAGATGATCATGGAAGAAAAGGGGATCTACCCGATCATGGCCGATGATAATGGTTATAAGGAACTGGAAGCAGAATATCTGAAGAAACTGATCGGGGAAAAGTACATCCCGACGCTTCAGCAAAAGGCAACGAAGTATGCCCTCGAAGAAATCGACCGCGCTACATTCCAGGCCATGGAAGCCTTTGTACATAACCTGAACACCATGCATTCCAGAGCCGGTGCCCAGGTACCGTTCTCATCCATTAACTTTGGAACGGATACATCTCCGGAAGGCAGACTGGTCATTAAGAACATTCTGCTCTCCATCGAAGCAGGTCTTGGTAACGGCGAGACTGCGATCTTCCCGGTAAGCATCTTCAAGGTCAAGGAAGGCATCAACTACAATCCAGAAGATCCGAACTACGATCTGTTTAAGCTGGCAATGCGCGTTTCGGCGAAGAGACTGTTCCCGAACTTTGCGTTCATCGATGCGCCGTTCAATCTGCAGTTCTACAAGCCGGGCGACCCGAATACGGAAATCGCTTATATGGGATGCAGAACCAGAGTCATCGGAAACGTTTATGACCCTACCAGACAGGTGGTTGGAGGCAGAGGTAACCTGAGCTTTACATCCATCAACCTGCCAAGGATCGCCATCAAGGCACACGGCGATATCGACTGGTTCTTTGAAGAACTTGACCGCAAAATGGAACTGGCCATGGATCAGCTGATGGAACGCTATAAGATCCAGGCACAGAAAAAAGTCCGGAACTATCCATTCCTGATGGGACAGGGCGTATGGATCGATTCCGATAAGTTAAAAGAAGATGATACCGTTGGCGAAGTCCTGAAGCATGGTACGCTAAGCGTTGGCTTTATCGGACTTGCTGAGACACTCAAAGCTCTCATCGGCAAGCATCACGGAGAAAGCCATGAAGCCCAGACCCTGGGACTGGAAATCATCGGTTACATGCGAAAGAAACTGGACGACCAGTCTAAGAAAACCGGGTTCAACTATACACTTCTGGCAACTCCAGCAGAAGGACTCAGCGGCCGGTTCGTTCGCATCGACAAGGAAAGATACGGAGAGATTGAAGGCGTTACCGATCGGGAATACTATACGAATTCCTTCCACATTCCGGTTTACTATAACATCAATGCCTTTGATAAGATCAAGCTCGAGGCACCGTATCATACGCTGACCAATGCAGGTCATATCAGCTACATCGAGCTGGATGGAGACCCGACGAAGAATCTGGATGCCTTTGAACAGGTCGTACGATGCATGAAGGAAAGCGGCATTGGATATGGTTCCATCAACCACCCGGTTGACAGAGACCCAATCTGCGGATATACAGGAATCATCGATAACGAATGCCCGTGCTGTGGCAGAACCGAAGACACTTCCGACGTCGGTTTTGAAAGAATTCGCAGAATCACCGGGTATCTGGTAGGAACGATGGATCACTGGAACGATGCGAAGACGGCCGAAGAAAAGGACCGTGTAAAGCATAGTCTGGGTGATGAAAAAATGGAAGAGATACAATAAATCAAATAGGAGATATCAATGGCTGATTCGATTCGAATAGCCGGTATTATGAGAGAATCTATCGTTGACGGCCCGGGCATTAGATTTGCGATCTTTTGTCAGGGCTGTCCCCATGATTGCCCGGGATGTCACAATCCGGAAACTCATGACTTTGCCGGTGGATATGATTGCAGTATAGAAAAACTATTAGAAGAAATAGATCGGGATCCCATGCTGGCCGGGGTAACCTTTTCCGGTGGGGAACCCATGTGCCAGCCGGTGGCCTTTAGCGCTTTGGGGAAGGCGGTCAAGGAGCGTGGGCTGAACATCACCATCTACTCCGGTTATACCCTGGAGCAGCTAATCGACCGTATCAAAGGACAGGGGTCCGGAAAAGACCTGGATGTGGAGCAGCGAAAGGCTACCCTGGAACTTCTGGAACTTGCGGATATCCTCATCGATGGTCCTTATGTGGCTGCTCAGAGGGATCTTACGCTGACCTTTTGCGGGAGCCGAAACCAGAGGGTCATCGACATGAAAAAAACACGGGAAACAGGCCACGTGACCCTGTGGAAACAAGAATAAATCAGAATGCAAAAAACTTCTTGTAATGGGTTTTCGGTTATGCTATAATCTTTGATGTTCGAGCGCAGAAAGTAAGGAGGTGCAGTAATGTCAAGAAAATGTGAAATTTGCGGAAAGGGACAGGTTTCCGGAAATAATGTATCTCATTCAAATAGACACACTAGAAGAAAGTGGGATGCTAATATTCAGACTGTAAGAATCGAAGAAGACGGCACAGTCAGAAAAGCTAAGGTTTGCACAAGATGCCTTAGATCTGGCAAAGTTAAGCGTGCGTAATGCTTCGTGAGTCAGCACCTGCCAAGAACCGGATGGTTCCGTTGAGCAGGTGTTTTTTTTATGTTATAATCCATTTATGCTTAAGATCAAGACAGACCTTGGAGAAATACGTTTTTCAACAAACGTCATAAAAAAAATCGTAACGGATGCAGTGCATGAATTGGATGGCAAGGTATACATCTACCACCATAAGGGGAAATACCAGAATGCCGTCAGCGGCATCGGTTCGCGAATGTCTTTATACAATGGTGATTGGGGCGATCCGGGAAGCATCGAAGTCAGCGACGATGAGGTCGGTCTGGATATTACGGTCTACGTCGTCGTCAAATTCGGTACCAGCATCCGAAGCTCCTGTATCAGCATCCTTCAGTACATCGACCAAAACGTAGAGAAGGTTATGGGAGCAAAGGCTTCAACCATTAGAGTTATCGTAACAGGTGTGGAATCCAACCAGATTGCCAGAAGACATTTGGAGTACAGCATGGATTCCAGAATGCCGGGTGTGATCAATGAACCTTCATGACAGCATCACAACGCTCAAAGGCGTTGGACCAAAAAAAGCCGAAGCCTTCGGGCGGCTTGATATACATACGCTCAGAGATCTGGCGCTTACCGTTCCCAGAAGCTATGAAGACAGAAGGGACACCGTCAGCATCGAAAACTTAAAAGAAGGAGAAGCAGCAGTCTTTCAGGGCATGGTGGACCGCATCGTTCCCAGCCGGTTTCGTGGCAGACGCGGCCAGGTCCTCAAGCTGCTTGTTTCGGATGATACAGGCTCTGTGGAGGTTGTATTTTTTAATGCGTCTTATCTGAAGCGGGCATTTACACCGGGTAAAGAGTATGCTTTTTACGGAAGACCCTCCAGAAGCAACCGGACCAGAGTCTTGCAGGTCATTCACCCGGATTTTGCAAAAGCCGGGGACTTCGAACAGGGCATAGTTCCGATTTACCCTCTGACAAAGGGAATCACCCAGCGGGAAATGCGCCGCATTCAGGCGTCGATCCGGCCTCTTTATGATGAGCTGGAGGAGTATCTTCCGCCCCAGACCATGGACAGAAGCAATCTCTGTGATATTGGATACGCGCTTCACAACATGCATTTTCCGGAAGACGGACAAAAGCTCAAAGAGGCAAAATACCGGCTTATCTTTGACGAGTTTCTGATTTTGGAACTGGGACTGCTGGCGGCAAAGAACCGGACCGGCGGAGCCGGGGGCATTGCCTTTGCAAAAAACGACTGGGAGCAGGAATACATCGAATCATTAACCTATACGCTGACGACCGCCCAGCAGCGATGCGTGGCAGAAATCAAGGCGGATCTGGAAAGTCAGCGGGCGATGAACCGGCTTTTGCAGGGCGATGTGGGATCCGGAAAGACTGCCGTAGCCGAGATTGCCATGTATAAAGCGGTGCGAAACGGCTATCAGGCCGTCATGATGGCACCAACGGAGATTCTGGCCAGACAGCATTACGAGGGCATCCGCAAAAGCTTTGCGGCCCATGGAATCAAAACCGGATTCCTGTCTGGATCCATGAAGGTGTCCGAAAAGAGACAGGTGCTGGAACGCATCGCCGGACATGACCTGGACGTATTGATCGGAACCCATGCGGTGATCCAGGAAGGGGTGGAGTTTGCCAACCTGGGACTTGTGATCACCGATGAGCAGCACCGGTTTGGTGTCAATCAGAGGGTGCTGTTAAAAAACAAAGGCAAAAATATCAACGTCATGGTGATGACGGCAACACCGATTCCGCGGACGCTGGCGGTGGTGCTCTATGGCGATCTTGATGTTTCCATCATCGATGAACTTCCACCGGGACGAAAAGAAATCATTACCAGATGTGCCGTTCCCGGAAAACAAAACAGTGCCGAAGTGCTCCGGCAAAAGTGCTACGATTTTGTTGACCGGCAGATCAAAGCGGGCCGCCAGGCCTATGTGGTAGCGCCGCTGATCGATGATTCCGAGGCAATCGATGCACGGTCGGCTACGGAAATCTACGAGGAACTCTCTGTCCGATTTGAAAAGGTGGCTTTGCTGCACGGGAGCATGAAGCAGGAAGAAAAAGACCGCATCATGGAGGCATTTGCGGAGGGCAAGATCGATATCCTCGTTGCAACCGTTGTGATCGAAGTCGGAATCAATGTTCCCAACGCCACGGTGATGGTCGTCGAAAACGCGGAACGATTCGGGCTGGCTCAGTTGCACCAGCTTAGAGGACGCGTTGGCAGAGGACAGCACCAATCCTATTGTTTTCTGATGATCGGAAATAATACGGAACTGGCCCGAAAGCGGGGAAAGATCATGGAGGATTCGTCGGACGGGTTTTATATCGCCGAAGAAGACTTGAAGCTTCGCGGACCGGGTGAAATATTCGGAACCAGGCAGCATGGACTTCCGGATATGAAAATCGCGGATATGTCCAGACACATGGACGTGCTTTCCGGAGCGCGGAATGAAGCGGTGCGGATTTTGGAGCAGGATCCGGAGCTTACGAAGGATGAAAATCAAAAGCTCAAAGAGCGTGTGACGGATCTGTTTGGAGAAGATATGACGTTAACGTTGTAATGGAGCAAAAGAAGGAGGCCGGAAATGAGAGTCATAGCAGGAAAATACAAAGGCAGGAAACTCTACTCACCGGACAATTACGATATCAGACCTACCTCAGACAAGGTCAAGGAAGCCATGTTCAGCATCCTGACGGCGGACATTTATGACAGTAGCGTGCTGGATCTGTTTGCCGGAACGGGAAGCCTGGGAATCGAGGCATTAAGCCGCGGCGCACGGCGCTGCCTCTTTGCCGATGCATCCAGGGCGGGGGTGAAACTGGTCAAGTCAAATTTGGAGCACTGCGCCGTGGAAGAGGAGACAAAGGTTCTGGTTGGGGATTACCGAAAGGTACTGGCCAATCTATCCGCAAAAATAGGGGACGGGCTGGAAGAACCTCCGGGGATCATACTTCTGGATCCTCCTTATAATAAGGGCCTTTTGGTGGATGCAATCCAGCTCATTTCGGAGGGAAATATCCTGGCGGAAGATGGGATCATCGTCGCAGAGCACCGGAAGGAAGAAGAGCTTCCTGACACAATAGGTAGATACCACAAAGAAAAAGACAGAAGATATGGTATAGTTAAGCTGTCAATTTATAAATAGCTTTATTGCCATGGCTTTTATATTATGTTAAAATATGGACGTACTTTATGGGAGGTGCGCAGGTGAAAACAAAAGCTCTATACACAGGATCATTCGACCCGCTCACAAATGGGCATTTGGACATCATCAAAAGGGCTGCCAGGCTGTATGATGAGCTGACACTCGGGATCATTGTGAATCCCCAGAAGAAGTCCATGTTTACGCTGGAAGAACGGCAGCAAATGCTCATCGAGGCTCTCAAGAGTATTGAGAATGTTAAAGTGGATCATTTTTCGGGATTGACTGCGGATTATGTCAATGACAACGGATATGATGTCGTCGTAAGAGGTCTTCGGAATGCAGCGGACTTTGGATATGAACTGCAGATGGCCCAAATGAATGACACCTTGTTTCGGGACGGGGTCGAGACGGTTTTTCTGATGGCGGATCCGAAATATTCGTTTATCAGCTCGAGTGTGATCAAAGAAGTATTTTTGCTTGGCGGAAGCATTGAAGGGTTGGTTCCGGATACGATTCTGGAATATATGAAACGAAACGCATGATACATAGGAGGATAGGATAATATGAGAGTTTTAGAACTGCTGGAAGAAATTGAAGAAATCGTTGATACAGCCGCAGGATTTCCACTTACAGGTAAGATCATGATCGACTCAGGCGAACTGCTCGAGATCGTCAGAGAAATCAGAGCAGAGCTTCCTGATGAAATCCAGCAGGCACAGTGGATCAAGAATGAAAGAGAACGAATCATGCAGGAAGCCAGAAACGAGTATGAACGTGTGATCGAAGATGCTCAGCAGCAAGCAGATGCTCTTATCGAGAATAACGACATAACCGTTAAGTCCAAGCTCAGAGCCGATGAACTCATGAAGGTGACGGAGGAGTCAGCAAAGAAGCTTAAGATCGGAACCTATGAGTATCTGGATGGCATCCTCTACAATTTCCAGGGTAAAATGGATCATCTCAGTTCTATCTACTTCGGCGAAATGTTCTCAAGCATCGAGAAGGCCTTTGATGATATCAATTCAGCACTGGCTGCAAACAGAGATGAGCTTAAGGATATGGCATACAGAGCGCAGATCGATTCTGAGGAAGAAATTCCTGAGCAGGAAGAAAAACCTCTGCCTCCGGATATGGACGAAATGGAATAAGTTTTATAACCAACGAGTAATACGGGCCTTTTTAGACGGATCCACTGTCTGAGAAGGCCTTTTGCACGAAAGGAACCATGACAAAGGTTTTAGGCATTACAGCAGAATACAATCCGTTTCATAACGGCCACCGATACCACATTGAAGCGGCGTTGGAACAGACCAAGGCGGATTACACCATTGCGGCGATGAGCGGGGATTTTACCCAGCGTGGGGAAATCGCACTAATGGATAAATGGACCCGGGCAAAATATGCCGTATGCAATGGTATCGATGTGGTCTTTGAGCTGCCGTTTATTTTTGCGTGCAACCGGGCCAGGATCTTTGCGGCCGGAGGCGTGGACCTGTTGGTTCATGCCGGGGCCACCCACATTGCCTTTGGATGTGAAGCCGGAAATCCGCAGGACCTTTGGGACACTGCAAAGGCCCTGCACCGCGAGGCCGCCCAGCTGGAGCAGCTCGCAGGGGAAATCAAAAAAGAAGGACGCTCCTATGCAAAGGCTTATGAAGCAGCTGTTCGGGAGCACGTGGGGGACGGACCGGCAGACCTGCTGCTCCATCCCAATAACATTCTGGCGGTGGAATATATGAAGCGGATCATGGAGTGGAACCAGAAGGGCGTTTCCCTAGAGGCCGTTCCGATTCTCCGAAGGGGTTCCGGTTACAAAGGATGGAATGAGTCGGAAGGATATGCCGGAGCAGGCAGGATCCGGGAGCGGATCCGTGCCGTCCAGACGTCAGAGGAAGCCGAAGAACTTTGCAGGATTTTAAGGAAGCTGATGCCTCAAACCGTTGCTTCGAATGGGTTTTCGGGGGAAGCAATTGAGTCTTTAAGCGGAGAGATCCGGCTGGCCGAGCAACGCTTTTTTGAGATTCTGCGCGGCATCCTGATTCGCAGCGGGGCAGAAGAAATCGCAGGAATCTACTGTGTAGGGGAAGGACTGGAGCATAAATTCAAAAGTGAGATTGCGAAGGCAGAAAACCTGCAGGATTTGATTTCGTCCCTTGTTTCGAAGCGGTATACCAGGGCCGCCGTAAATCGGATGCTGACCTACGTTGCACTGGGATTAAAGGGAAGGGATGGGGACCGTTTGCTGGGCGGCATGGCAAGGTCGTACTTGCGGGTCCTGGCAGTTAGTGGACCGGGCCGGAAGTATTTGCACTTCTTAAAGAAGGATGAGACGAAGGCGGCAGAAGTAGTAACCAATATCAACCGGCAGATGCCGGAAGCGGGGCTTTTGCGTGACATGATCGAGCTGGATGGAAAGGCGGCAGATTTGTACAATGCCCTTCATGGAAAGAGGCTCTATGATTATTCCGATCGCGTCAGAACGCCGTATATTGATTCTTGAAAAACCGTTATTGCAGGGGTATAATGGATTGGCGAACGTACGATGGCGGCGCTGTTTTGCGCTGGGAATATAAATATTATACAGGAGGACATTAAATGAAAGTTTTAGTTATCAACTGCGGAAGTTCTTCATTAAAGTATCAGGTTCTGGATATGACCAATGAAGTTCTGGAATGTAAGGGCTTAGTTGAAAGAATCGGCATGGAAGGTTCCGAAATCACCCACGAAAAGATCGGACAGGACAAATTCCATCTGATCACTCCGATGGAGAATCATAAGGACGCCATTGGCCATGTTCTGGATGCGATTCAGGATGCGGAACACGGTGTTGTAAAAGACATGAGCGAAATCGGTGCTGTAGGACACAGAGTTGTTCATGCAGGCGAAAAGTTTGCGAAGTCCGTTTTGATTACAGATGAAGTTATCAAGGCTCTGGAAGAATGTACACCGCTGGCACCTCTGCACAATCCGCCAAACCTTCTTGGTATCGCAGCATGTCAGGAACTGATGCCGGGAACACCGATGGTTGGTGTATTCGATACAGCATTCCACCAGACAATGCCTCCTGAATCATTTATTTACGCGATTCCTTATGAGTTCTATACAAAGCACGGAATCAGAAGATATGGTTTCCACGGAACATCCCATAAGTATGTTGCTGAAAGAGCAGCCGATATTCTGAATGTTAATCTGGACGACCTGAAGCTGATTACATGTCACCTTGGTAACGGAGCATCCGTATCCGCAATCAAGAGAGGTAAGTGCATCGATACATCCATGGGATTTACTCCACTGGAAGGTCTCGTAATGGGAACAAGATCCGGCGACATCGACCCGGCTATCGTTACTTACATGAGACAAGTGGAACATCTCGATGCGGGTGTTGCGAACGAAATCCTCAATAAGAAATCCGGTGTTCTGGGTATCTCAGGCGTTTCCAGTGACTTCAGAGATCTGGAAAGAGCAGCCGAAGAAGGAAATGAAAGAGCTCAGCTGGCACTGAAAGTATTTGCACATAAGGTAAGATTCTACATTGGCGCATACATTGCTGAGATGAACGGCTGCGATGCAATCGTATTTACGGCAGGCGTTGGTGAAAATGATATCGGCATGAGAGACATCATCTGCAACGACCTTGGCAACCTGGGAATCAAGCTCGACGTTGTTAAAAACAGAGTAAGAGGAAAAGAAACCATCATTTCCAGAGACGATTCCAAGATCAAGCTGATCATGATCCCTACGAACGAAGAATTGATGATCGCAAGAGATACTTACAATATCGTAACAGGAAAGCGTAAATAGTTGTTGACAAATACCGTCAAGGACGTGTATACTTTCAATGTTGCGAATTTAAGAATTATACAGTCGCCGATGCCATTCGGCGGAGGCGTGCTTTTAGAAAATGGCACGAAGGAGGTGTAACAATGGCAGTACCTAAGAGAAAAACTTCAAAGGCTAAGACTCATCAGAGAAAGGCAGCAAACATGAAGATGAAGGCACCTGGCGTTTCAATTTGCCCGCAGTGCCACGAACCAAAGCTTCCACACAGAGTTTGCCCGAACTGCAACTATTATGACGGCAGAGACATCATGGCTGAAGAAGCTTAAGAATTAAAACAATGAGGAACTGTCACATTGACGAAGGTTGGTGTGACAGTTTTTTTGTGTTTGATTAGTTCGCCAAAGGGCCGGCGGACCGTGCCCGCGCGTTGTCCTCATCGCTGACAATCCCTACGGCTTACTCGCGGAGAATAGAACGCCACCGAAACTCGGGACGACCTCCCTCAAACAGTCGGTGGCGTTTTGCTATTCTCCTGGCTCCTTTCGCCGGTGATTGCTACAGCTCTTGCGGATTCGCACGGGCACGGCCCCGCCGGCCCTTTGCAAAAACCCAAACACAAAAATCGCAACGAATGACATACAATTGGAATACCACTGGCTCGCGCTGTTAGGCATGGCAATGTACGTGACAGTATGGTAAAATATACAGTGGTTAAAAGGCGGATGAATTAAAGGAAGGGTAGATATGGGTTTATTTTGTGAACAATGCGGACATGAAAATGAGGCTGGTACTCGTTTTTGTGAAGAGTGCGGCGCCAGATTGGAGACGGCTTCTAAGAAACAAAGGCGGAAAATAGAATGGCCTTCTGGGCTTTTGGAACGGTTTTCAAAGGATACGAAAGAGCGTAAGGTCATGATTGCCTCGCTGGCAGCGGTTCTGGTTGTGGGGGTCATGATTGCAGGCCTGGCGATAAACGTAAACGCGAACGTTACAGCGGCGGAATACAATAAATCCGTTGCCTTAGGGGATCAGTACCTGGCGAACGGGGATTACGAACAGGCGGAACTGGCCTTTAATGAGGCCATAAACATCCGACCGAACATTCCGGTTGCCTATGACAAGGTCAAAAAAGTATATCAGGAAACCGGTGATACGGAAAAAATAGAAATCATTACCAAGAAAAAGGAAACCAATGTTACGGTAGAGGTTTCAAATAGGGAGACCGGATCCAATACGGGTACGGACCAGACACCGAACAATGTAGGTAAGACGGAACCAACCCAGCCGGCAACAACGCCAGCTAAGCCGAAGAAAACCTATGCGGACATCGTCAAGGAAAAAGAAAATCAGGGACGAGTGCTTTTGGATCAGGAGTACAGCGCTGCAACCGGTAAGGTGGGACTTGTCAGTGCGTCTGTCAGGGATATGGATAATGACGGCGAAGACGAACTGCTGACGGTTAGCTGCAAAGACAATAAAAAGATGGTTTTGGAACTGGAACTGTATGGACATGAGGAAGACGAAATCGTCAAGCTGGACAGTGAAACGGTTGATTTTGATGATGCCGACAATCCAAAAGGTGAGTATGATCTGTTCCTCAAGTCCAACGAGGATGAAGAAACCTATCTGTACATTCAGAGAGACAGGATCCTTGGAACTGACGCAGGAGAAAAAGGCGGCTTGCTTTACAAAATCGACGGTGAGTTCGAAAAGACACTGGACACGGCAGCCGTTGAATCAACAGTGGGATACAAATTAACGGTCAACGAAGACACGCGGGATAGCAACGCCGCTGCCCAAACGCCTTCCGGACAGCTGGATAATCAGAAGGTGAAGGAAGACATGAGCTGGTGGGCAGACGAAATCAATTCTCAGCTCAGTGATGCCGGACTGGAGTGCAATGGAGACATTCCGGATGTCAACACGGTTCACAGCGGGATCGAAAACAATCTCCCGTCATTTGATAGCGATGATGAAACGCAGGAACATATCTGCCGCATCAAACGGGGCAGTGATGAAGACTATGTTTCCGGCGACAAGTTATTCATCGAAGACTTTACGGAGTTGGCGGTAGAATAAAGACGAAGCATAACAGGAGGGAATAAGATGTACGACGACAGCATGTATGATGGCGTTTCAACAGGAATCAGCTTTGCCATAATTATGATTTGGATTATTTCCATCGCCATTTCGATTACGGTCATCATAGGTTATTGGAAAATCTTCACCAAAGCGGGACATGCAGGGTGGAAGTCCCTGATCCCGATTCTGAATGTATGGACCTTATTCGAAATCGCCTGGGGAACCGGCATCATGTGTTTATTGCTTTTCGTTCCGGCGGTGGACATTGTCATTTTATTGATGGTGCAGTTTAAGTTGGCAAGAGCCTTTGGCAAAAGCGATGGTTTTGCCCTGGGACTGTTTTTCCTGCCTTATATTTTTTATCCTATTTTGGGATTTGGGGACAGCGAATACATTGGACCGGATGGCCAGATCGGTCAGACGGTTGTCATCAATCAGTACAATTACAACTATGGCGATAACGTAGATCCGGAAAAAGTTCCGAACGTGCAGATCAACCCTGGTGGGAATCCGGCGGCGGCTTCCGGTGTGCAGGTCAATGGCGCCGGAGCTGGGGAGCAGGCAGTCAGGAGGCGGCCTCATGTAGAACCGGAATCGGAACGGGATTATAAGTTCTGCGGACATTGCGGTGCCAAAATCAGCAAGACCGCAAAATTCTGCAGACAGTGCGGATCACCGGTGGCACCATCAAAACAGATCGAAGAATACAAGCTTCCGTCCTTAGAAGAGGAAGTTTTCCAGGAACAGAAGCTCCAGGAACCAGAAAATCAGCCTTATGTCGAACCGGAACCATATGTGGAGCCAATGCAAGACAATCACAAGCTGGAAGAAACGATTATTACGGACAAATCACGCCTGAATATAGAGCAGAACGAGCCGACCGACGACTTGTCTGCTGGTGTTTCCGATGATACGGATGATTTGTCCGACCTGCAGGACGATGTGACCGAACTTCTGGTCGGTGAACCCGTAAACATCGGACCAGTCCTTCGGATGACGGAAATCTGCGATAAAGATGAGGAAGGCGAAGCATTTAGCGTTTCGTCCACGCCGTATGTCATAGGCAGAGCTGAAGATATGGATCATATTGTGGAATCCCGAGGCGTCAGCAAAAAACATATGCAGATCGACTTTGAGGATGGAGTGTATTACGCAACGGATCTGAACTCCACCAACGGAGTAACCTTAAACGATGAAAAAATCGCACCAATGGATCGGGTTGAGATCCACCAGGGTGACGTTATAAAAATCGGACTCAAAGAGTTTGTTGTTGAAATCGAATCTTAAATTCTGCAAATGGATAACGAAATTCTAAATACCTACGAGATTGTTGGCAAAATCGGTCAAGGCAGTGGAGGTACGATCTATAAAGCCTATCACAAACGCTTGCAGAAAATGGTCGTCCTCAAGAAACTGATTAATCCGAAACAGTCCATGGAGGCCAACCGCAGAGAAGTCAATATTCTCAAAGAACTGAATAACACATACCTGCCGCAGGTAATCGATTTTCTGAATACCGATGCGGGTGTTTTTACTGTTATGAGTTTCGTTCCCGGTAGGTCTTTCAAGGAAATCATGCAGGATGGGGACGGGGATTTTTCGAAAGAAGATCTGCTCAAGTGGGCTTTGCAGATGTGCAATGCGGTCCACTATCTACACACGCTTTCGCAGCCAATCATTCATGGAGACATTAAGCCTTCGAACGTTATGCTCACGCCCGAGGGCAATATTTGCATTATCGATTTCAACATATCCATGTACATGGAAGAACAGACGGTATTGGGCTGTACGAGGGGATACACCTCACCGGAGCAGTACCAGGCTGTCTTAAATCGCAAAAACCACCTGCCAACCGGTTATGTGCTGGATGAAACAACGGATATTTACAGCATCGGCGCAACCCTGTATTATCTGGCAACCGGGCAGCTTAGAGAGTACGAACAGGAAATCGATATGGATCTTCTGAGCGAACGGATCGGTCCGGCTTTTGCGGAAGTCATTCAGAAGTCCATGGAAATCGATCCGAGAAGGCGGTATCAAAGTGCCTACGATATGTACAAAGCGCTGCAGGCAGTTCCCGAAAAGGGAAGGCAGCACAACCGCAAAAATCACATTGCAGGTGCGAAGCTAGCCGCAATTATCATTGCAGTCCTTCTCGCCATTGCGGCCATTGCCGGAGGAATCCTTCTTTTCAAGCATCATCAATCCAGTGTCTATGCGCAACTTGTGGAGAAACAGAGCAACAGCATCCGGGATGGCAATTATGACCGTGAAGTGGATTATTACACCCAGGCCGTCGAGAAAAAACCCCATGAACCGACAGCCTATTACTGGCATGCTTATGCGGATTATTCCTGCGGAGACTATTTGCAGTGCATCGCAAAAGTCGAAGACAGTTTCCAATTCATCAAAGAATCTTCCTCTTCCGATAGCCGCAAGGGAATCGCCGATCTCTATGTATTAAAAGGCTCGGCGCTTTTGGCCATTGGCGAATCGAAATTCAATCAGGAGGCGGTCAAAGCCTTTGATGAGGCCATTAGCCATTATCCGGAAATGGATTCCAATGAATATCGCCAATACGCCGTTGCTCTGGCTAGAACCGGCAGAAATGAGGAGGCGTGGGACGTGTTGAATAAAGCCGACCAAAAGGATGGTGGCGAAGGCAGCCCCCAATCGGACAACACCCGGGGTGAAATCTGCAAAGCGGAAGGCAACGTCAGCGATGCAGCCAAGTACTTTGACCGGTGCATCCATACCCTAAAACAGAACAAAAGCCGAACCAGTCCCGAAGAAAGCCTTTTGCGCAATACGTATATGTCAGAAGCCTATATGTTTGCGGAGCATGGGAATACCGGGCAGGCCAAAAAACTCATGCAGGATGCGGTCGAGAATCTGCAGCTTGGCGGGCAGATCACGGCAAACCGCAATCTGGGAATCTGGGATTACGGTTCAAAGGAATATAACGAAGCAATCCGCTGCTTCGAGCAGATCATCGGTACCGGACAGGCCAATGCCGACGATTATGAATATTTGGGAGAGTGTTACGTAGCAAAAAATCAAGCATCCCAAGTCAGGGAAATCGCGGAACGAAGAAAGAATGAAGTGCTTCAGGGAAAAGAAGACTTTTACTACTTCCGGCTGTTGGCCTTGGCGGAAGCCATCGATATTGGCCAGAACCGGACAAACAACGGATCGCTCTTTTACCAGTATTATTCGGAAGCACAGAGACGGTCTGATTCAGAAACCGCAGAGGCAATGGCAGATTTAAGTGGTGTCTATGAAAGAATATCGAACAACAACTATTAACAAGTATCTTACAATCAGTTACACCAATTACAGTTATGTGATGATCGGTCTCATTGTGATCGGTCTCATAGGGTGTTTTTTCGGGTTTATGCAATGTGATCAGTACAGTTTTAGCGTATGCAAAGGCATAATGGCTGGGTTTACGGATCACGTGGATGAGAGTGTAAGTTGGATTTTCCGGCGATTCTTTATTGTATGCGTTGTGTTTATGACCATGCATATCATCGAATGCCTGCTGCTCATCATGATCCGGGATGTCTACGTACTGATCATCGGATGGGCATCCCTGGTTCTCAACGGAGCCATTACGATTATGATCATGCGACTTGGGATCAGCGCCATCGACGAGCTGACGGTTTTGGGACATCAGGCATGGATGAAACCGCTGCCTTTTGTCATTTGGGTATTGGTTTACGTCCTGATGATCGCGGCAGGCGCAATCATGTTCTGGTGGATCTACCGGAACAATAAGAACCGGAATATTTACAAAGAAGACGACAAGGTGATCATTGAAGAAATCTATAAATAGTCACAGCAAAAGCAATCAAAAAGGCGTGTTGCAATCGGTTTGCAATACGCCTTTTGTGTTTCGTTTTTTGGTTCCAATCCTGCGATTAGTCCGGCATTTCTTCCAAAAGCTTTTCGGCGATCTGGACAGCGTTTGTAGCAGCGCCTTTGCGGATGTTGTCCGCAACGACCCAGATGTTCAGACCGTTTTCTACGGAGAAGTCACGACGGATTCTACCGATGTATACTTCGTCGGTTCCGGCAGCATCCCGGGCGAGAGGGTATACGTTGTTCTTTACGTCGTCCTGTACGATAATTCCAGGAGATTCCTGGAATAGCTTAACGATATCTTCCAGTTCAAATGGTTTCTCCAGTTCGATGTTGATGGATTCGCTGTGGGAATCAAAAACAGGAACTCGTACGGTCGTAGCAGTAACTTTAATGTTATCGTCGCCAAGAATCTTATGGGTTTCGTTGATCATCTTCATTTCTTCCTTGGTGTATCCATTGTCTAAGAATACATCAATGTGAGGAAGGCAGTTGCCTGCGATTGGATGAGCATAAGCCTGAAGTTCTTCGTCATTGCCGGCCAGTCCGTTCTTAAGGTCGTTGATGCCTTTGACACCGGATCCGGAAACAGCCTGATAAGTCGAATAAACAACTCTCTTGATTCCGTATTTATCCTGCAAAGGCTTCAGGGCTACCATTGCCTGAATCGTGGAGCAATTCGGATTGGCGATGATGCCGTTATTCCAGGAAATGTCCTGCGGATTTACTTCCGGAACTACGAGTGGAACATCTTTTTCCATTCTCCACTGGCTGCTGTTGTCAACAACGGTAACACCATGCGCTGCCGCAATCGGAGCGAATTTGGCGCTTGTGCTGCCGCCTGCAGAGAATAAAGCGATATCGATTGGTTTATCAAAGGAATGCTCGGTCAGTTCTTCTACGGTGTATTCTTTGCCCTTAAAGGTCAGCTTCTTGCCGGCTGACTTCTTAGATGCCATCATGTAAATGTTTTCAAAAGGGAAATCTCTCTCTTCGAGGACCTTCAGGAAGGTTGAACCAACAACTCCTGTAGCTCCTACTACTGCAATGTTCGGTTTTCTTTTCATTTTGTTTTACTGACCTCCTAATAAAATTTTTACATACATCGGAAATTATACAACTCAAACGGGGGAATTGCAAGGGCTGGAGGTGCTGGAATACTAGATTGGGCTGTCTTTTATTTTGATCGTTTCATCTAAAGGGAGCCTGCGACACCTGCGGGCGCTCCCTTTTACAAAACACACCAAATGGTGTGTTTTTAATGGTTAAGGCTACCATTGATTGTGCTTTTGTGTTAGAATGTATTCTGTATAAGAACGTGCTTATACAGAATTACTTTTTTGGAGACATATATTTATGAGTTTTTTTCAGGCAATTATTTTAGGACTTGTACAGGGACTGGCAGAGTTTCTGCCAATCAGCAGCTCGGGACATTTGGCCCTTTTGCAGGCGTTTTTTGGCGTTGAATCGGACAGTGTGCTGCTGTTTACGGTATTGTTGCACGTGGGCACATTGGTATCCGTTTTCATCATCTATTGGAAAGATATTGTGGAACTCGTGGTGGAGCTGTTCCGCACCATCAAAGACCTGTGCACGGGCAAAGGTCTTCGCATCAATTCCAGCCCTACGAGACGACTTGGCTTTATGATCATCGTGGCGACCATTCCGACGGCAATCATTGGATTGCTTTTTGAGGATTTCTTCGAGAGCTTGTATTCCTCCATCGCGTCCATTGCGCTGGGTCTGGTTTTCACAGGATTTATACTGCTGATCGCAGAGCGGTCGGGCAAAGAAGATAAGGGCATTATGGAGATGAAATTCCGCCATGCCATTTTTGTCGGCATTATGCAGGGCATTGCCATTTGCCCGGGCGTATCCAGATCCGGCTCCACGCTGTTTGGAAGTTTGATGTCCGGACTGGAGCGGAAACTGGCGGTCAAGTTCGCCTTCCTGATTTCCATTCCATCCATTCTGGGATCCGTTGTGCTGGAAGCACCAAAAGCCTTTGCAGAAGACATCGACGGGTCACTGGCAGGACCGATTATTGCCGGCGTGATCATAGCAGCCCTTTCGGGTATATTTGCAATTAAAACCATGATTCGCGTCGTTTCAAATAAACGTTTGATAGGATTTACGATTTACGTTTGGCTCGTAGCAATTGCAGTGTTTGCATACGTTCTGATTACGGGATAAACAAAGAGGTTAGAGATGGCACAAACAAAACGGGGACCCGGAAGACCTCCGGGCAGCAAAAACAAAAAAACAAACAACGGTACACGGACAAAGCAAAAGTCAAATAGCCGTACAGCCTCCGGCAATTCCTCCGGCAGCAAGTCAGGCAGAACCAACATCGAAAAGAACGTCCGTGACGTGGAAAATATGGATGAATCAAAGGCCGTCGTAAAGGATACGATCATTTCCTGTATCATCATTGCGCTGGGCATTTTCCTGATTCTCGCACTGCAGACCCAAACCACAGGCATCGCAGGGGAAGGAATCTCCAATGTCCTGAAAGGATGCTTTGGATTTGTGGCATTTTTCCTGCCATATTATTTCCTCGTCTATGGCGTGCTTTTGTTCTTGAAAAAGACCATTCACACCAGTCTGAAATCGATCATTTATCTGGTGGTCATCTTCTTTATGATCGCCCTCATCAATGCGGGACGGTTTATGAAGCCGATTTCAGAAGGCGGCAGTTTTGAGGGCGTTTCGAAAGCCTTCTCAGACGGCATCAATCTGGATGGTGCCGGCGTATTCGGCATGGGTGTCGGATCGCTGATCACCAAGTGGATCGGCATATCGGGACTGTATATTTTATCCTTCCTGGTGCTGATCATTTTCGTGCTTTTGCTTGTCAACACGCCGATTTCCAGATTCTTTGAGAATATCAAGCTTAAGAGAAGAAGAAAGCAGATCGAACGCGAAGAACGGGAAAAGGCAAGGGCAGCAGAAGAGGAACTGGAACGTGAAAGAGAACGGGAGCGGGCCAGAGATCGGGAACGCTGGAGTCCACCTACGGTATCGCAGCCTCTTACCGATGGGCAAAAGCAGATCATGCAGTATATGGAAAGCGATGGACCGGGCGATACCGGGACCAAAGAAAAACCACCAAAGCCGGTTCGCGACCGCAAAAAAACCGAAAAGCTGGGCAAGCCGGAAAAAGTTATCACAATCGGAGCAGACGAAGATACGATTCCACTGGATAATAAGACAGCGGCGGCGGCAAAGCTCAATGCAGATGATTTTATTGAGTCTACCACCAATGAGAACTATCAGTTCCCATCCATCGATCTGCTGAAAAAGAACAAGACAAATATTACCGGAGAAACACCATCTTCCCTTAAGCAAAAGGCCATGAAGTTGGAAGAAACCCTCCGCAGTTTCAATATAGACGCGACGGTAACCAATGTGACACAGGGACCTGCCGTCACTAGGTATGAAGTCCATCCGAACAGCGGCGTAAAAGTCAAAGGCATTAAGAGTCTGGCCGATGACATTGCCCTTAACATGGAAGCAAAAAGCATTCGTATTGAGGCACCGATTCCTGGCAAACCGGCCGTCGGTATTGAAATCGAAAATGACAACATCAGCGTGGTTACCATTCGGGAAATGATCGATTCCGACGCCTTTAAGTCCGCCCAGTCCAGACTGAGCTTCGTGGTGGGCAAAGACATTGCAGGCAAGGCCATCGTGGCAGATCTGAAGAAGATGCCACACCTGTTGATTGCCGGTTCTACCGGTTCCGGTAAATCCGTCTGCATCAACAGCATCATTGCCAGCATCATGTATAAGGCCAGACCGGATGAAGTCAAGCTGGTCATGATTGACCCGAAGGTTGTAGAACTGAGCAATTATAACGGGATTCCGCATCTTCTCATTCCGGTCGTAACGGATCCGTCAAAGGCAGCGGCGGCCTTGAACTGGGCCGTTGCAGAGATGGACGAGCGGTATAAGAAATTCGCCGACGAGAACGTGCGCGATCTTTCCGGGTTCAATAAGAAAATCGAACAGAGAAACCAAAAGGCTTTGAAGGCCGCCGGCCGCAATCCGCAGACCGGAGCAGGGGACGAGAACAGTGAAAACGTTGCCCTTGAACCAAAGATGCCACAGGTGGTCATTATCATCGACGAGTTGGCCGATCTGATGATGGCTGCGCCGTCCCAGGTCGAAGAATCCATCTGCAGATTGGCACAAAAGGCCAGGGCAGCAGGCATGCATCTGATCGTTGCAACCCAGAGACCGTCGGTCGACGTTATTACTGGTCTGATCAAGGCCAATGTACCGTCCAGAATTGCCTTTGCAGTTTCTTCACAGGTGGATTCCAGAACGATTCTGGATATGGGCGGCGCCGAGAAACTGGTTGGCCGGGGCGATATGCTCTTTAATCCGCTTGGAACCGGTAAACCGACAAGAATTCAGGGCGCTTTCATATCCGATTCCGAAGTCAACAATCTGATCGATTTTGTTAAAACACAGGGAAAGGCCGATGAAGAGGCGGCCAACGATGTGCTCGACCGAATCAAGAATGTGAATCTGCCGGATGCGGAGAAGGGCGATAAGAGCGAGTGGGAGGATGAACTCCTTCCGGATGCCATTGAATTGGTTGTCGGCGCCGGGCAGGCTTCCGTATCGATGCTGCAACGAAGGTTCCGCATCGGATACAACCGGGCCGCACGCATTATTGATATGATGGAAGAACGGCAAATCGTCGGTCCGCAGGACGGAAGCAGACCGAGACAGGTTCTGATTACGGAAGAAGACCTGGAAGTCATGAAAGGGTCAACAGGAGACATGGAAGAATCATGAGATTGTATATAGAAACACTGGGATGTCCGAAGAACTTTAATGACTCGGAAGGTTTAGCAGGCATTTGGGAAGCGGCAGGACATCAGGTAACAACGAAAATCAAAGATGCAGACGTGATCGTGGTCAATACCTGCGGGTTCATCAACGACGCGAAACGGGAATCCATCGATAAGATCTTCGATATGATTCGATTTCGGGAGGAATTCGACGGGTATGACACGGGAACCCTTCCAATCATCGTGGTAAGCGGATGTCTGAGTCAGAGGTATGGCAAAGAACTGTCCGAAGAAATCCCGGAAGTGGATCTCTTTTTGGGCGTGAACGAATACGAGCAGTTTCCTCAGATCATCGATCAGTACAAGCAGGCAAAGGAACAACGCGTTTTCTTGAGCACCTGTCCCAATGAATTTGAGGAGTTCACCGCGCGGAAGCTGGCGGACTCTCATTACACGGAGACACTGCGTATTGCAGAAGGGTGCAACAACCATTGCGCATACTGCGTGATTCCGCAGATTCGGGGTGGATATCGAAGCCGTCCCATGGAAAACATCCTTCAGGAGGCACAAAGCCTTGCATCTGCCGGCGTCAAAGAACTGATCCTGATTGCCCAGGATGTAACAGAATACGGCCGCGACCTCTATGGCCGGCTGGCACTTCCGGAGCTTTTGCAAAAGCTTTGCAAGGTGGAAGGCATCCGGTGGATCCGGCTCATGTACTGCTACGAAGATAAAATCACCGATGAGCTGATCAAGGTCATGGCCGCTGAAGAAAAGATCTGCAATTATATTGACATTCCTTTGCAGCATATATCCGACCATGTGCTGCGGGCTATGCGGCGCAGATCCACGTCACTTTCGATTCGCAATACGATCCAAAGGCTGCGAAAAGCCATTCCGGATATTCACATCCGAACAACGTTTATTACGGGATTTCCGGGAGAGACGGAGGAGGATTTTGAAGAACTGGCAGATTTCGTAGAGGAATACCAGTTCGAACGGCTTGGGGTTTTTGCCTATTCCAGAGAGGAAGGAACCGTGGCCGGCGATATGGAAGACCAGATCGATGACGATGTGAAGGATGTCCGGGCGGATTCCATCATGCGGATGCAGGTGGAAATATCCAGAGAACACAACCAGACCATGATTGGCAAGATTCTGGAAGTGATCGTGGATGGACAGGATGAGGAAGGCGCATGGATCGGCAGGACCCAGTACGATGCGCCGGAAATAGATGGCACCGTGATATTCAGAGATCTTCAGGCAGATTCAGATGGTGGAGCAAGCACCAGTCTGCAGCCGGGAGATTTCGTAAACGTTTTGATAGAAGATGCCTTTGATTATGATCTTATAGGAACAAGGACGGTTTGATGATGGAAAATGAAGTAAAAACGATCAAAAATAAGAATTTACCAAACCAGCTTACGATGGCGAGGATTTTTGCCATTCCTGTGTTTATCATCGTGCTGATGATGGGATTCCGCGTTACAGCGACCATTATATTTATCGCCGCTGCATTGACGGATATGCTGGATGGAAAGATCGCCAGAAAATACAATCTGGTTACCAATTTCGGAAAGTTGATGGATCCGCTGGCGGATAAGCTGTTGACCATGTCGGCCTTTATCTGCTTTGTCGGTTTGGGGGACGTGCCGGCATGGATGGTTATCGTGATTCTGGGACGTGAATTTATCATTACCGGCATGCGTCAGGTTGCAGCTGCAGAAGGTATCGTTATCGCAGCAGGCTGGTCCGGTAAAATCAAGACCGTCTGCCAGATGGTTGCCATTCCGCTGATCATGCTTAACAATTGGCCGTTTACATTGCTTCCGGTCGTGATTCCGATGGATCAGATCGCTCTTTGGGCGGCACTGGTTATGACCATTTGGTCTGGAGCAGAATACATTATTAAAAACAAAGAAGTTTTTTCTATGAAGAACAAAGCGTAGGGAACCATGAGAGCAGCATTATTAAGTGTAGGAACGGAGCTTTTGCTTGGGGAAATCACCAATACCAACGTGGTATATCTTTCCCGGGAACTGAATATGATGGGCATCGATGTTATGTACCATTACACTGTGGGGGACAATCCGAAACGTCTGGCGGAAATGATTGAGATGGCATTCAAGGACTGCGATCTGATCATAACAACCGGCGGTTTGGGTCCAACGCAGGATGATATGACCAAGGAAATCGCCTGTCAGGTTATGGGTGATGAACTGGAAATGCGGAAGGACTTGCTTGAGGAACTGAAGAAACGCATGCTGGCCTATAAGTCGCACATGACGGAGAACAATCTCAAACAGGCCGAGATGCCAAAGAGGGCCTTTGTGTTTCATAATGATGCAGGAACGGCGCCGGGGTTTGCACTCGGCAGGACCGTTACCGGAGAAGAGGGCGGAGAGAAGACCCAGTCTATTGCCTGTATGCCTGGGCCTCCGCGGGAAATGAAGCGCATGTTTGAGAAGTCCCTTCGGCCGTGGCTAGAGTCTATGAGCGACGGCGTGCTGTACTTCAGAGAGCTGCGCGTGTTTGGAATCGGAGAATCGGATCTGGAGACCAGACTGCTGCCTTTGATCGACGGGCAGACGGACCCGACCATCGCTACCTACGCCAAATCCGGTGAATGCTCCGTACGCGTGGCTTCCAAAAGGCCGACGCGGGAAGAAGCAGAACGCGCCGTCAATGAAATGATCGCAGAAGTCGATAAGATTATTGGCGACAGTATATATAGTTATGACAACCAAGAAATCGCAAACGTGGTGGGTGAAAAACTTAAGGAAAAAGGCCTGACCATCGCTTGCGCCGAGTCCTGCACAGGAGGGATGTTTGCATCGGCATTGACGGACATTCCAGGGATCTCTGCGTGTTTTGACCGGGGCATCGTGACCTACAGCAACCGCGCGAAAGTCGAAGAACTGGGTGTGAAACAGGAGACGCTGGATGCCTTTGGTGCGGTCAGCGAAGAAACGGCACTGGAAATGGCCAAAGGCGTGCGCCGGGTGAGCGGAACGGACATCGGTATTTCTGTGACCGGCATCGCTGGACCGGATGGCGGAACGCCGGAAAAACCGGTGGGTCTTGTATATATCGGTCTCGATTTCGACGGCCAAACAGAATGCCGTAAGATCGATCGCCGCATTAAAGAACGGAACCGAAACAGGCAGTATGCTATGCTCAGCATGTTCGATATGCTGAATCGGAAGCTCAATGATCGATAGATGACACATGGCAGATTGGGGGAAACTAGTTATGAGAAAGAAAATCATCGCATGTATGTTGGTATTGGCGGTGGCTGTAGCCTTTATGCCGACGGCAGCCTTTGCAGCACACAAGGTAAAAATGAAGACCTATAACGATGTCCTCAAAAGCAAGAATACAGTCTATTGCGCCGGTGCGGCAGGACTCTACAAAGTCAAGCTTAAGAAAGGAAAAGTCAAAAGCAAGAAGCTCATATTCCGAGGACCGGACGTGGATGGGTGTTATTCCAACGTTGGGAAGATGAAGAAAAAAGGAAAGTATATCTACTTTGTTTCCGGAGAAAACAATTCGGATGAAGCCATGCTGTTTCGCATCAAGACAAACGGGAAGAGCAAAAAGCATATCACCAATACCGGTTGGTATGTAATCAAAGGCAAGAAACTCTATACGACGGAATATGAGCCGGATCCAACTTACTACAGGGATTTTATCGTTCATTATTACAAAATGACGCTCACCGGCAAGAAAAAGAAAGAGACCAAGACGAAGGTCAGGATGACGGACGTGTTTACCAATGCGAAAGGGTATCGGATGGATATCAGGGAATCAAAAGGCTACGCATATGATTATTTGGTAACACCAAAGGGAAAATATCCGCTCGGAACCGTCAAAATGGTGCCCCAGGTATACCGCAGCCATGAAGGAAAATAAGAACCAAACACGGTGAAACAAGATTGAAATGTGGAACTCACTGCTGGTCGATGGAAACAGCAGTGGGTTTTTTGTTACATTTGGGGAAGAAAGACTTGCAAGGGCGGCGTCCTGAATGGTAAAATATGGAAAACATAAAAAGGTATTGACGGGATTCGATACTTAGAGTATTATATAAAAAAGAACAAATGTTCACTATGGAGGTTAATAAAATGGCAACGAGAAATAGTAGTAATAAAAACATGCAGCCAGCAAGCAAAGACGACAGGGAAAAAGCGCTTCAGAGCGCACTGGATAATATACAGAAAACCTTTGGCAAAGGCGCCGTTATGAAATTGGGCGATGACAGTGCTATGCTGAACATAGAGGCGATTTCAACGGGATCCATGAGCTTGGATATCGCCACTGGAATCGGCGGCGTTCCGAGAGGGCGAATCGTTGAGATCTATGGACCAGAATCATCTGGTAAGACGACCTTGACGCTTCACATCATTGCGGAAGCGCAGAAGAACGGCGGCAGGGCTGCCTTTATCGACGCGGAGCACGCGCTGGATCCGGAATATGCCAGAAATCTTGGCGTTGATGTAGACGAACTTCTGGTTTCACAGCCGGATTACGGGGAACAGGCTCTGGAAATCGCCGAAATGCTCGTTCGCAGCGGTGCCATCGATGTAGTGGTTGTCGACTCCGTTGCGGCACTGGTTCCCAAGCACGAAATCGACGGGGCTATGGGAGAGGCCACGGTAGGAATGCAGGCAAGGTTAATGTCACAGGCTCTTCGGAAATTGGCCGGCGTCATTAACAAGACGAACACGACGATTATTTTCATCAATCAGCTGAGAGAAAAAATCGGCGTTATGTTCGGGAATCCGGAAACAACCACCGGCGGCAGGGCACTGAAGTTCTTCTCCTCCATGCGAATCGATGTCAGACGGGTCGAAAGCATTAAGTCCGGAGATCAGGTTCTTGGCAATCGGACAAGAGCGAAAATCGTAAAGAACAAAGTCGCGCCTCCATTTAAACAAGCAGAGTTTGATATTATGTACGGAACGGGAATCTCCAAAGAAGGAGATGTTCTGGATTGTGCCGTAGATGCCAAAATCATCGAAAAAGCCGGTTCCTGGTATAGCTTCAATGGAGACCGAATCGGACAGGGCAGAGAAAACGTTAAAGACTATCTTAAGAACAACCCGGACATTTTGGAAGAAGTTCAGCAGATGTTGCTGGATAAACTGGATGCAGAACGTCATCCGGATCGAAACAATGAAGCTGAAGAAGGTTTTGATGGCGTTATGATCGATGAAGATGGCGTAATCATCGAATAAAAAATAGTACTTTACAAGCAATTTCAATTGTTGTATTATATTTGGGTACGAGCCGCACGAACCGGGTTTTGAAAGAAATGCAAGACAGCGTTTCTACCCCTTTAGGCGAGACTGGATAGAGGAGGAAATAATTAATGTACGCAATTATTGAAACAGGCGGAAAACAGTACAAAGTACAGAATGGCGATCAGATCAAGGTTGAAAAGCTCAACGTTGAAGATGGCGCAGCAGTTGTATTTGATAAGGTTCTCGCAGCAGGCGAAGGAGCTGACATCAAGGTTGGCACTCCTTACCTGGAAGGAATCACTGTTGAAGGCAAAGCCGTAGAATCAGGAAAAGGCCAGAAGGTTATTATCTTCAAGTACAAGGCTAAGAAGGATTACAGAAAGAAGCAGGGACACAGACAGCCGTACACTCTCGTAGAGATCACTGCTGTTGCTGGAGAAAAAGCTCCGGTTAAGGAAGAAGCTCCTGCTGCAGAAGAAGCACCGGTAGAGGCTGCTGAAGAAAAGAAGGTTGTAGCTCCTGCAAAATCATTGAAGTCCATGAAGAAGGCTGAACTGATCGAATACGCTAAGGAAAACGGCATTGAACTCGATGAGAAAGCAACAAACGCTGAAATGATTGAAACAATCGAAGCTGCAATCAAATAATTTTGGAATTTAGAGTTAGGATTTAGTATAGAAGGAGGCATACCATGGCAAGTAAAAAAGGTGTAGGTAGCTCGAAGAACGGTCGTGATTCCGAGTCCAAACGTTTAGGCGTTAAGACTGGCAATGGCGAATTCGTTAGCGCCGGCAGCATTCTCGTAAGACAGAGAGGAACCAAGTTCCACCCTGGCAACAATGTTGGTAAAGGCGGAGATGATACATTATTTGCTAAGATCGACGGAGCTGTAAAGTTCGAAAGATACGACAAGAAGAGAAAGCAAGTAAGCGTATATCCAAAAGAAGCGTAAGTTTTTCTGAGCCCCTATGGAATATAGGGGCTTTGTTTTTTATGGGCAATTAAGTAGTAAAATGTTTGTAGACAGAGCGAAAATAACAATCAAATCAGGAAAAGGCGGTAATGGCGCTGTAACATTCCGCAGAGAACCATTTGTTCCCGAAGGCGGACCCGATGGCGGAGACGGCGGCAAGGGCGGCGATGTTGTGTTTGAAGCCGATGAGAACATGAGAACCCTCATGGACTTCCGATACAAGAGAAAATACGAAGCCGAAAGCGGCCAAAACGGAATGAAAAAGAAGCGGTTCGGCAAAAATGGGGAAGACCTTATCATTAAGGTTCCCGTTGGGACCATGATCATAGATGAAAAGTCCGGCAAGGTCATGATGGACATGAAAGAGCACGGACAGACTTTGATTGCGGCAAAAGGTGGCAAGGGAGGTAAGGGCAACGCCAAGTTTGCTACGCCGACAAGGCAGGCGCCGAACTTCGCTCAGGCCGGAGGCTTTGCGAAAGAACGAGACGTGATCCTTGAAATGAAACTGATTGCGGATGTTGGATTGGTTGGCTTTCCCAATGTGGGCAAGTCATCGATTCTGACCGCGTGCACCAGTGCCAGACCAAAAGTCGCCAATTACCACTTCACGACCATTGATCCGAATCTGGGTGTGGTTCAGTACTATGACAAGGCCTTTGTAATGGCCGATATTGCCGGCATCATCGAAGGTGCCCATGAAGGGGCAGGCCTGGGACACTATTTCCTGAAGCACATTGAACGGACCAAGGTCCTGATTCATGTGGTCGATGTTTCAGGGTGCGAAGGCAGAGATCCGAAAGAAGATTTTGATAAAATCAATGAAGAACTGTTAAAATATAACGAGAAACTTTTACAAAAACCACAAATCGTCGTGGCCAATAAAATCGACGTACTTGGATGCAGTGCTGACCCGGAAGATCTGGAAATCTGCGACGAATACATCGAGTTCAAAGCATACGTAGAGGCGAAAGGCTATAAGGTATTTCCAATGTCGGCGCCGGCAGGTCAAGGTATACAGGAAGTCATTGCGGAAGCCGCGCGGCTTTTGGATGAAACCAGTGACGACGACTTTGACGAGTACTATGAATACTTCGACTTTGAGCTGGATGACGCGGATCCGGATTACAAAAAAGTATTCGTTGATTTCGATGGAGAAAACTATACGATTACGGGCAAACAGCTTGAACAGATTTATAATTCCACCAACTTCTATGACCATGGGTCGAGAAGATACCTGTTCCGGTATATTGAAGAAAGCGGTGCTTACGATGCATTGAAGGAAATCGGATTGCAGGAAGGGGATACGATCAAGCTCTTTGATCAGGAATTTGAATACTACGACGAAGATTATATTGACGAGGAACTGATATGATTCATCCGAATCGAGAAGAATGTCTGAACTATCTAAAAGAATACGGCACACCGGCTCACGTTGTCGGACATTGCAAATCCGTTGCTGCCGTTGCATATAAGTTCGGGGAGGCACTGAATGCGGCCGGCGGAACAAAGGCAGCGCCGATCCGTGATATCGTCATCGAGAAACTGGTGCAGGAAGAAGACGCAGCACGGGAGTATTATCGGCAGGCCGATGCAGACGGCCAGGTCTATCCGCCGCGGGCTTTTGATCTGGAATTGATTGAGGCGGCGGGGCTTTTGCATGATATGGCCAGAGTGGATGAAAACCACTGGGACGTGGCAGCAGATTTTTGCGTGGAGAAAGGCTATCTGGAAGAGGCAAAAGCAATTCGGTGCCACATGCGCTATGAATTTACCAATGATGCGGAGCACCTGACGGAGATCGATTTGGTTTGCCTGGGAGACCGGCTGACGCTTGAGGACCGGTATGCGGGCATCGACAAACGGATGGATTATATTATACAGAAGGCCATTAAGAATGGCTTTCCGGAAGCCGAGCCACGGATTTTAGAAAAGAAGGCGCAGACAAAAGTACTGCTTAGTGAAATAGAGAAACGAATCGGTTCCATCGACGAACTGATGGAAAACCTAAATTATGATTGATCGAGAACTTGACGCCATATTAAAGCGCGTAGAAAAGCCGGCAAGATACATTGGCGGTGAAGTAAATATGGTTCGCAAAGACCCTGCCGGCGATATGGTCAGGGTTGGTTTTGCGTTCCCGGATACTTATGAAATCGGTATGTCCTATATGGGCCTGCAGATTTTGTATCATATCCTCAACCAGGATGAGCACATCTATTGTGAGCGCGTGTTTGCGCCAGCCAAGGATATGGAGCAGATCATGCGGGAGCAGGGGAGACGGCTGTTTACCTTGGAAACCTTTGAGCCCATTAGCAACCTGGATTTTTTTGCCGTTACACTTCAGTATGAAATGTCCTATACGAACATTCTGAACATGTTGGATCTGGGCGGCATTCCGGTACGGCGGGAAGACCGCGTACGGGAGCAGCAAGAGAAGGGGGTCCATTACCCACTGGTCATCGCAGGCGGCCCGTGCGCCTATAATCCGGAACCGCTGGCTGACTTTGTGGACGTCTTTCTCATTGGCGACGGGGAAGAGCTCCTGCCGGAAGTGTGCCGGATGTACCGGGATGCAAAGGCTTCGGCCTGCGCTGCAGATGAAACAGAAGCTGGCGGCACAGAGCTGCGCGAGGTTTTTTTGTCGTCCCTTTGCGACATAGACGGTGTGTATATTCCGGAATTCTATGACGTAGCATACAATCCGGACAACACCATTAAGAGTTATACCAAAAACAGAGCCCATGCTCCTCAGCCGGTGCCCAGGGCTCTGGTCAAAGATATTGAGCAAGCTGAATTCCCGGTTCATAACATTGTGCCGTTTATCGATACGGTCCACGACCGGGCGGTGGTAGAAACCTTCCGCGGCTGTACCCGCGGCTGCCGTTTTTGCCAGGCGGGCATGATCTACCGGCCGGTCCGTGAGCGGAAACCGGAAACGATCATCGGACTTGCCCAGGAGCAGCTTCGCAATACAGGCCATGATGAACTGTCTCTGCTGTCTCTTTCGACCAGCGATTATTCGCGGTTTGAGCCTATGGCAACGGAACTGATGGGCCTTTGCAAAAAACAGAATGTAGCACTGTCCCTGCCGTCGTTGCGGCTTGATTCATTCTCATTCAACGTTTTGAATGAGATTCAGGGATACCGCAAATCCGGTCTGACCTTCGCGCCGGAAGCAGGCACCCAGCGGCTTCGGGATGTGATCAACAAGAACATCACCGAAGAGGACATCTATGGAGCCGTCCGTCAGGCCATCGGCCTTGGATGGGAGCATATCAAACTGTATTTTATGATCGGTCTGCCGACGGAAACCTATGAGGATTTGGATGGCATCGCGGAAATCGCACGGAACATTATGAATATCAATTACGAGATTCGTGGCCGCAAAGGCGGCCGGTTCAGAGTCACCGTCAGCGTTTCCAATTTCGTGCCAAAGCCGCATACGCCGTTCCAGTGGGAACCCCAGAACCGACCGGAAGAGTTTATCGAAAAGCACAATTATCTATCGGGGAAACTCCGGATCAAAGGGGTTACGTTTAATTACCATGAGACCTTTACCAGCAATCTGGAATGCGTGCTGGCAAGGGGAGACCGCAGGATTGGTCGGGTCATCGAAGAAGCCTGGAAATCTGGCTGCAGTTTCGATGCCTGGACAGAGTACTTTGATGCCGGTAAATGGACGGAGGCCTTTGAGAAGGTTGCCTCCGGTGCCGGATTTGAAAATGGCAGCAGCATGGAAGCCTTCTTTAACTACCGCCGGTTTGGGGAAGATGAAATCCTGCCATGGGACATAATCGATTCCTTTGTCACGAAGGAGTTTTTCAAATCGGAAGCACAGAAGGCGGTTCGTGAAACAACGACCCATGACTGCAGAGAAGGCTGTGTTGGCTGTGGTATGAATCAGCACACCGAATGTTTCGTAAACATGGAGCGCTCATAAATTAGGAATCAACAGAATGAAATATATCATCGAATTCAGTAAAACAGGAATCATTTGCTATACGTCCCACCTGGACATCATGAAAGTCTTCAAGAGAGCATTCAAAAAGGCGGGGATCAATATTGCGTATTCACAAGGGTTTAATCCCCACCCAAAGATGGGCTTTGCACAGCCTTTGTCTTTGGGTTATTGGGGTTTGCAGGAATACGTGGAATTTGAAACGGCAGAAGAGAATATGGATTCCCAGGCTGCAGACGCTCATCCTGCGGATCCAGAGAATCTGCTTGCCGCTCTTTCCGCGATTATGCCGGAAGGACTGGAACTGAAACGAATCCTGGAAGCACCATGGCTAAAGAAAACGCTGGCCGCAGAAAACATCGCAGCAGAGTACATGATCGAGATCCCGCTGGGTTCAGAGGCGGTGCAGACTTTGAACGATCGTTGGGAAACTTTTATGGATCAGCCGCAAATACAGACCCTGAAAAAACAAAAGAAAAAGAAAGAACCGATCCTGATCGATATCAAACCCAAGATCCAAACCCTTGACTTTCAATGCTTAAACGAGACCTTATACATCAACGCATTGCTGGATGCCGGAAGTGAGTCCAATTTAAGTCCGGAACTTTTGATCACCAGTCTGCTGGACTTTCTGAAATTACCGGTCTGCCGGTCGGACATCAACGTTGCCAGAAAGCGTTTGATTTTCAAGGAGGATATCCAGTCCAGATTATATCCCGATGTGATCCTTTAGTTTTTCGAAGGTTTTGTCTCCGATGCCGGAGACGTTCTTGAGATCTTCAATGGATTGAAACCGGCCGTTGGAATTTCTGTAATCGATGATCTTTTGTGCGGTAGCAGGGCCGACCCCGTTGAGCTGTTGCAGTTCCGTGGCATCGGCCGTATTGATGTTGATTTTTCCGCCCGTACCGGTTCCTGACGAGACACCGCCGGTTCCGGAGGAAACGCCTCCAGTTCCTGACGAAGACCCATCCGTGCCGGATACAGAACCGGCATTCCCATCCATTTGTGAATTATCGGACTGTTCCGGGATATAGATTTTCATCCCGTCCTGCAGAAATTCAGCACGGTTGATGCCAGACAGATCCGCATCAGCGGTCAGTCCGCCTGCTTCGATGATCGCATCCTCTACACGGCTGCCATCCGGAAGCTCCGCCAGTTTTGGCTCTTGGACAGCACCGCCAATATCCACAAAAATCGTACCGGTGGAGCTTTGCTCTCCGGCCTTATCGTTGCTTTGCGTTTCGTTGTCTTCCCCGGATTCTGCCACGATTTCCGGTGCATCTGAATCGATCAGCCTATCGTCCGTGCCACCGCCTTTTATGACAAAGGCTGCAGCAAGGATCAAGACCAATAAAAGGAGAATGGCGATCTTCTTGAGTCTTTCGCCATTCCTGAAAACATCCATGTTCTTGATTATTTCTTTTAGATTCATAATTCTAACCTCCAATACTTGTAAATATTTTACATATAATGGATAATAATGTCAAACACTTTATTACGGTTTTTCAGTTAATTATGCGCAGAATGTAACATTCATAGTCGTTAATGTGTATAATATATAAAAAGACAAAGTTCTTTTGTGCTTCATAGGATTTACGGAGGGAATGAGATTGTTATGATTTGCAAAAATTGCGGAGCAGAAATCAAAGAAGGAAGCCGCTTTTGTGAAAACTGCGGAACGCCCGTTGAAGTGGCTGGACAAAAACGGCCGGTGAAACCGCAACGCCCGAAAAAACCACGGAAACCTTCATCAGGTTCTCTGGATTCTTTATTTACAGGAAACAATCGTCTGGTGATCATTATCATTGCGGCGGTTTTGTTTCTTGCCCTTTGCCTGATTGGTGGTTTTCTTTGGCATTCCCACGCGGAAAAGGCCAAATACGACGGCAATATGCAAACGGTCAATGATCTCATAGCCAATGGGGATTATGACAGTGCGGAAATGGTCCTGAACGAATCCATAGAAATGAGACCAAAAGAGCCGCAGGCATACTTGACCCTGTCAAATGTGTATATCCAGAAAAAAGAATACCGCAAGTCCGTTACGATTCTGAAACAAGGCCTTGAAAAAACAGGCAAGGATGACGTATTTAAGCAACCGATCAAACAGGCAGAAGCCGTGTATTCAAACAACTGGAAGACGGCGTATCGGGAAGTTCTGAGCCAATACGATTATGAAATACACAAGTATCAGGAGGGACCGACCGAATATTCCAAAAGGCAGGATAATACGACCGCACTGTATGACCTCAATCAGGATGGAACGCCGGAGCTGATGTTCTTTGCCTTTGGGGAGTATAATGCGGAATTGATCATCTACACCTTCAGTGATGCCGGAGCCGTTCCGCTGCCATATGAATGGGTTTTCCAATGGGATGGCAATGGTAAAGACACCGATGAGGGATATCATTATGCAGAAGCCGGCGGTGGAATCGATTATATGGTATTTACCGAGAAGGACCAAAATGGGTTCACCATCGTAAACAAGGCTGTTGATGATTCGACTTTGATTACGATTAACAAATACGAATGGGACGATGGTGCCTTCCAGAATACAGACGTCATCGATTACAATTCCAATTTGAATATCTATGGAGATGATGCAACCTATGTCCTGGAATACTTCCACAATGGTTCCAGCATTTCTGATGGGGAATATGCGGATCTTCGAAAAGACATGCTAGACAATATGGATCAGGTGCTCTTTTTGACAAATCTCTATGGAACGGATAAGAAGAAAGAGTACGAAAGGTTCGTGGATGTCGCTGGATCAAAAGATATTCTTGCTATGTCTTACGAAGATATGATGCAGGAGTTGAAACCGGAAGCAGTCCAGGAAGAACCTGCTTCCAGTGATACGAGTCAGAAACCAGACTCCAATGCTAACGATTTGTTTGGCAAATTGAGCCAAGGAGGCTTTACCTTCGCTTCAGGAGTGGGGGCCTGGTCCACCAATGTAAAATTTGGTCCGGACGGATCCTTTTCTGGAATCTATCGTGACAGCAATATGGGTGAGGAGATGGAAACCTATCCAAACGGGACCATCTATGAATGCAAATTCTCAGGAAAATTCAAAGATGTTAAGAAGACCGGCGATCATGAATACACCATGACGCTGGATGGAGATATCGAGCTGGAGCATCCAGCGGATACGGATGCGGTGCAGGATGGTACCCACATCATTTATTCGGAGCCTTATGGACTGGAAACCCTGTCAAGCGGTTCTACGGTTACGGTGATTGAACCGGGGTATCCGCTTCCTGACCTCGAGGAGGCTTACCTCGAATGGATCAAGATGTCAACGGGTTCCAACGAGATACCGGCACAGGCAGATACTTATTACCTGCTGAATCCGGATGGAGGAGATTACGGCGGCTACACCTTTCTCTTTTATGAAGAAGAATAGCCCCGTTAGTGACAGATAAAATCATTTGTGCTATAATGTCGGAAGCTGAATTTAGGAGGGCACGAATGGGGTTTGCCAAGGGATTGACCGATAAGATCTTAAACAATAAAAAAATGGCAATAATCATCGCGGCCATCGTTGCCGCGGTGGTTATTGCTTTTGTTGTTTTTCTGATTGCTAGCGCAACCGGAGCAGGCAGTGGAGATGGAAGCGGCAATGGCGACAAGGATTCCGAGTATGCGGTCGCAACCGTCGATGTAGTGCACATGGAACGAAATCTTACGGCAGCCGGCAAGGTGACGACTGGTGAAAAACAGACGGTCAGTCTGGCCAAAGGCAAGAAATTAAAGGCGTTGAGCGTCAGTACCAATGAGGCGGTTGCGCGGGGACAAGCACTGGCTTACTATACGGACGGTACCCATACGGATGCGCCGACAGATTGCATCATTACCGGCATTCATGCGCCAAAAAATGGAGAAACCATTACCGATTCACATTCTATCGCTTACAGTGACACCAACGATCTGTATCTGAAAGTGACCGTGCCCGAGGATGAAATCAACAATGTATCACAGGGTGATACGGCACAAATCACGATCAATGCCAGACCGAATAAGACTTACTCCGGTGAGATCATCGAAAAGAAAGATGTGTCGACAACCCTTCTGACCGAAATTCAGAACAACAAAAAGGAAAATGAAAAAGAAGATTCGAGTGAAGACGAAGAAGAATCCGAAGACGATTCCGATGAGGAGGAAAGCAGCGATGAGGATAGTGAAGAGGATACACCGGATCTGGACGCGGAAGAAGATGTGGAGAGCGATGACGGTGAAGAGGACGGCTCTGGAGGTGGCAGTCTTTCCTACTATTCGGTGAATATCCGATTTGAAAACGATGGAACGATCAAGCCAGGCATGAGCGCTTACTGTACCATTTCCATTCAAAGCAGAGACGACGTTTTGTCCGTTCCGGTACAGGCCGTGTATTTTGATGAAACAGGTAAGGCTTTTGTATATATGGAGAACGCCAAAGAAGGCGAGAAAACATACGTTAAAATCGGAAGCAGTGACGCGATGAACGCTGAAATCGTAAGCGGACTCAAGAAAGGCGATAAGATCAGATATGATAAATATTGATTCATTGGTAAAAGCATTTACATTGGGTGACGAAACGATCGTTGCGGTCAACCATGTTTCACTTCACGTGGAACGGGGTGATTTTATTGCAATCGTCGGGCCTTCCGGTTCAGGAAAATCGACACTGATGAACATCATCGGCCTTTTGGACAAGGCGGATGAGGGAATCTATACCTTTGACGGCATCGATGTAACCAGTCTGGAAGACAACCAGCAGGCGGCCATTCGAAACGAGAAAATCGGGTTCGTATTCCAAAGCTTTTTCCTGCTGCAAAAGCTCAATGCCATCGAAAACGTCATGGTGCCACTGCTATATCGAGGGGTAAGCGAAAAGGAAGCCCGGGAACGAGCCGCAGAAATACTTAAGAAACTGGGTCTGGAGGACCGAATGAACCACCTGCCAAAAGAGCTTTCGGGTGGTCAGCAGCAGCGTGTTGCCATCGCCAGAGCACTGGTTGGAAATCCGGAGCTGATTCTGGCCGACGAACCGACGGGAGCACTGGATCAGACAACGGGTAAAGAAATCCTGAAGCTTTTGCAGGAGCTGAATCGCGGCGGACAGACCATTATCATCATTACCCACGATAACTTTATCGCCCACCAGGCAAAACGCATCGTCCGAATCGAAGACGGCAGATTGAGAGAGGAGGAAGCGGAATGAACCTATCACTGACCATCAAGCTTTCTCTGAAAAATATCGTCGGTAACCGGCTGCGGTCCGGTCTGACGATTTTGGGACTTGTCATCGGCATCGCGTCGGTGATTTTGCTGGTTGGTATCGTCAACGGTGCGACCAAAAGCATGAATGACCAGTTGTCCTTCCTGAATACCGATGTCATCACCGTATATACGTATGATGAATCATTTTCCTTCCAGTATGAGGACATGAACGCCATCAAACGTCTGGACTACATCACCGATGCCACGCCGTACGCGACTGTGGATGCATCGGTTGGCAGAGGCGGGGTTAAGGCGTCCAATGCCAGCGTCTATGCGGCCGGAGAAGGGTGCATTGACGTTATGGGCTATGAGCTTCAGTCCGGACGGAGGTTCTCCAGAATCGACATCAATAATGGTACAAAAGCCGCCATTGTGGGAAGTAAAATTGCGGAGAAACTCTGGAAGAACAGCGACCCGTGCGGCAGCGAAATCAAACTGAACGGGGACAATTATATGGTTGTCGGCGTGCTCAAGAGCAAAGGCAGTTCTTTTGGAAACGACGCGGATAACACGGTGATCATCCCGTTTACTTCTGCCCGCTATCTGGGAGAAAGTACAAAGATCACGGAAATATATGTAAAAGCGGAATCCGATGAAGTTGTCGATGAGGCGACCAAAAGCATCCAAAGTTATCTGAGCAGGGAAAAGAGCTTGTCCTCCGACTCCTGTGAGGTATCTTCGGGAAAGCAGGAGCAGGAGGCCATGGCGGAACTCAACCGGATGATGGCGCTGGTTCTTGGGGGCATTGCATCCATATCGCTGCTGGTCGGCGGAATCGGAGTCATGAATGTCATGCTGGTTTCTGTAACAGAGAGAACGAGAGAAATCGGTATCCGAAAGGCCTTGGGAGCCAGAAGAAAAGATATTATGTACCAATTCCTGATCGAGTCCATGGTGCTCAGTATGCTGGGAGGCTTGATCGGAATCATAACGGGATGTCTGCTTGGACGGATTGCGGCTATCATACCGGATGTGTATTTTTCGCCGAGTATCGGTATGATTCTGCTATCGGTCGGCGTCAGCGTTACCGTCGGATTGGTCTTTGGAATCCTGCCGGCTTACAGGGCGGCATGTCTGAGACCTGTGGAGGCATTGAGATATGAATAGAAAAATTATAATAGCGACAATACTAATCTTGATCCTATCGGTATTCGCTCTGATGGCCTTTGCAGCAGAGGATGATTTTTTGAGTCCAAAGGGCAATACAGGAAAAGAGATCCAGCCTGGGGAAAAGATTAAATTCTCTGTGAATTTGGAGCAATTGACTCCCGAAGAAGATCCGGAACTGTATGGTAATTACACCATCGTTTTCGAAGTTTTTGCTGTGGATGAGGAGAAAAGTACCGAAGATCAGGTCGTTCGAAAAGAAGACGCTCCGCCAATGTACTGGGATGTAAAAGAAAACGTAAAAATCGAAGCCAATTACGTTAAAGATACTTACTCCGCAAAATATACCAGCGTTGAAAATATAAAAGCACTGAACTTCTTTGCCATGGCAGATGATGATCTGGAGCTTGCAAAGGACGAGAGCTATTTATATATGGTGAATGTAAAGGTGTTGGCCGGACCAGAATCAGCGATCGAAGACGTTCCTGCTCTTGAGGAATGGTTTACCTTCAGACTGATTCCAAAGGAAGAGCCAACGGAGCCAACCACCGAACCGACGAAACCGACGGAAACCTCTACGGCCAAGCCAACGGAGCCGACGACGACTACAGCAGCGACGAAACCGTCCAAGCCGAAACATGGCGGTTTTGACGGCGGTGAGAAAGAAGACGATAAGGACGCCTATCATGGTTCCTCCGACAATTACCTGAGAGAATTGTCGGTTTCCGGTCAGGAACTGACCCAGAGCTTCCATAAGACCAGAATGGTTTACTTCGTCGACCTTACGGAGGATGTGTCCAGTCTGGATGTCAACGCGGTTCCGTGTGATAAAGGCGCAAGGGTGGATATCGCCGGCAACAACAACCTGAGTGGTGGCGACGGTAAAATCGTCATCGATGTACGAGCGGTGAATGGCGATAAGAGAACGTACGCGATCTATGTAAGACATAAATAGGACTTAAACAGGAGATGGAAATGAAAATCCAAATCAAGGAAATGTCAAAAAAGAAAAAGATACTACTGGGAATTGGCCTTGCGGTGCTGATTGCTGTTATCATACTTCTCATTCACTCCTGTGGAGCGGAGAACAGCGACAGCAATTATGAAGAAGAAGGAAGCCAGGTCATGACGGCTACCGCGGAACGGATGGATATTTACAAACGGGAAACGTCCACCGGAGAAATCAAAAGCGCTTTGGAAGAAAAGAAAACTCCTCATGCCCAGTACGTTCTGGAGAAGATCAACGTCCAGCAGGGACAGGAGGTCAAAGAGGGCAGTGCGATTCTGACCTATACAAACGGGCAAATCATGGAAGCACCTTACGACTGCGTTGTGCTGGAGTGGGATCTTCCGGATCTGAAACAGAAGATCACCAACGACCACTATGTAAAGATTGCCGGATCTCACGTGCTGATGATGGAACTGTCCGTCAGTGAGAACAAGATTCTCGAAGTCAAGAAAGGGAACCCTGCTACGATTAAGGTCAATGCGACAGGCAAGAAGTACAAAGGCGTCGTCTCTTACATCAGCGACATTGGAGAGTATTCCGACGGAGACTCCTCCTTTACGGTTCGGGTGAACTTTGACAACGACGGGGACCTGAAACTCGGTATGAACGGCAAGGCCAGCATCACCTTAGCAAAAGCAGAAAATGTCATTGCAGTACCGGTGGATGCAGTCATCGAAAATGAAGGCACGAGCTATGTCACCCTTCAAAAGAGCGATGATCCGACTGATATAGAAGAAGTCGAGGTCACGACCGGCATCAGCGACGATAATAATATCGAAATCAAGAGCGGTCTCAAGGAGGGTGACGTGGTGCAATACGTATCCAGCGAAGAAGAAGACTGGGAAGATGAAGAGTACATGGATTATTAGGCCATAAAAAACAGTTGAAATCCATGAAACAAGTGTATATAATATTTCTTGCGAATTTATGTCGTCTCAATCACGAGCGACAGGCTTTTATTAAGAAAGTGGGGTAAATATGGCTAATATTAAATCCGCAAAAAAAAGAATCCGTGTTATTGACAAGAAGACAGCTAGAAACAGAAGAATCAAAGGTCATCTGAAGGCGATCCTGAAGAACTTTGATGCAGCAATCGAAGCTGGCGACATGGCTGCAGCGAAGGAAGAACTGGCAAAGGCTGAGAAGAAACTCATGCAGGCCGCTGCTAAGGGAACGATCCACAAAAACGCAGCATCCAGAAAAGTGTCAAGATTAACAAAGAGATTCAACAAGGCGAACGCCTAATTCTCACCCGTCCCCACCGGCGCATAAGTTAAATGCGATGAGTAACCACTCCGAATTGTCTCAGCGGAGTGGTTTTTACTTTGTGTTTTTGCCTATTTTTTGGTATAATTACTGTGAGTTTTTGGGTCAATTAAGGAGAGGTGATTATGAGTACTCATATTAATGCGGCAAAAAAAGGACAAATAGCTAACACAGTACTTCTTCCGGGGGATCCCCTCAGAGCGAAATACATCGCAGAGAACTATCTGGAAAACGCAGTTTGTTATTCAGAAATAAGAAATATGCTGGGCTACACCGGCAGTTATAAGGGCGTTCCTATTTCTGTACAGGGAACAGGTATGGGAATGCCGTCTATGGGCATTTATTCCTGGGAACTGATCACGGAGTATGGCGTTGAGAATCTGATCCGTATAGGAACGGCAGGATCCTTTAACGAAGACATTAAGATTGGCGATATTGTCGTTGCCATAGCGGCTTCCACAGATTCCAATTACGCTCATACATTTGATCTTCCGGGCACCTACGCACCATGCGTAAATTACCGGTTGATGGCTGCTCTTTATGAGGCATCCAAGGCGTCCGGGATTCGTTTTAAGGCCGGAAACATCGTGTCCTGCGATACCTTTTATGAGGTCCAGGAAGACTGGTGGAAACGTTGGGAAAACATGGGGGTTATGGCAGTAGAAATGGAAACGGCGGCTTTGTACATGAACGCTGCGTTCCATGGAGTGAATGCGCTTGCAATGATGACCATCAGCGACCACTTCGTTACTGGAGAAAAAGCAACTACGCAGGAAAGAGAACGCGAGTTTACCGATATGATGGAACTGGCTCTGGAGACTGCAATACTATAATTACGAAAGATATCACATAGATAGAATGAAAGACTACAGACAATTTATAAGGAATTTCAGCATCATTGCCCATATCGATCACGGCAAGTCGACGTTGGCGGACCGAATCATTGAGAAAACCGGCCTTGTCAGCAAGCGGGATATGCGTGAGCAGTTTCTGGATAATATGGATCTGGAACGGGAACGGGGCATTACCATAAAACTCCAAACGACTCGATTAGTATTCAATTCCAAGGATGGAAATGAATACGTGTTCAATCTCATAGACACACCGGGTCATGTTGACTTTACTTATGAAGTTTCGCGTTCCCTTGCTGCATGCGAGGGGGCCGTCCTTGTTGTGGATGCGACCCAGGGCGTTGAAGCCCAGACCCTGGCCAATGTGTATTTGGCGATGGATGAGGATCTGGAGATTCTGCCCGTTCTGAACAAAATCGATTTGGCAAGCGCCCGGCCGGACGAAGTCAAAGAAGAAATCGAAGACGTCATTGGCGTAGAGGCCTCCGAGGCACCATTGATTTCTGCGAAAGAAGGCATTGGAATCGAGGAACTGCTGGAGAAGATCGTCACGGACATTCCGGCTCCCGAAGGAGATGACAAAGGGAAACTGAAAGCCCTGATCTTTGACTCGTATTACGACAATTACAAAGGCGTGGTCATTTATACCCGCGTGTTCGAGGGCACGGTGAAAGAAGGTGATGTGATACGTCTGATGAATTCCGGCAAGAATTACGAAGTCACAGAAGTCGGGACCTATTCGCCGGGACCTGTGGAGTGCGAACGCCTCCGAGCTGGTGAAGTAGGGTACATCTGCGCCAGCATCAAGCAGGTTGCCGATGCCAGAGTTGGTGACACGATTACTTTGGCATCCGATCCGACGGAAGAGCCTTTGCCTGGGTATAAGAAGGTCCAGTCCATGGTCTACTGCGGCATTTACCCGGCAGAAGGCGAAAAATATGAAAATGTAAAAGACGCCCTTGAGAAGCTTCAGGTCAATGACGCAGCGTTTCATTTTGAACCGGAGACTTCGACGGCTCTCGGGTTTGGTTTCCGCTGTGGATTTTTGGGGCTTTTGCATATGGAAATCATTGTGGAGCGTCTGGAGAGAGAATTTGATCTTGGGGTCATTACTACGTCCCCGAGTGTTATATACAAGGTCGTAAAGACAGACGGCACCATAGAGATGGTGCAGAATCCGTCCAATCTCCCGGATCCGATGGAAATCGATCACATTGAGGAGCCAATGGTCAAGGCCGATATCATGGTTCCAAAGGAATACGTCGGAAGCATTATGGAAATCTGTCAGGATCGGCGCGGCAAACTCAAGAACATGGAGTACATTACCGAAACGAGAGTCAACCTGCACTACGATATGCCTCTCAATGAAGTAATCTACGATTTCTTTGACGCGCTCAAATCCAAGACCAAAGGCTACGGTTCTCTGGATTACGAGTTTTCACGCTATGAACCTTCCAAGGTTGTAAAACTCGATATCCTTTTGAATAAAGATATGGTCGATGCGTTTAGCATGATCGTTCATGAATCAAAGGCTTATGCACGGGGCCGGTTTGTGTGCTCCAAGCTAAAGGAAATCATTCCGAAGCATCAGTTTGAGGTGCCGATCCAGGCCAGCATAGGTCAGAAAATTATTGCCAGAGAGACAGTAAGGGCCTATAGAAAAGACGTTATAGCCAAGTGCTATGGCGGTGACATTTCCAGAAAGAAGAAGCTGCTCGAAAAACAAAAAGAAGGGAAGAAGCGAATGCGCCAGTTTGGTACGGTCGAAGTACCACAGGAAGCATTCACTGCGGTGCTCAAATATGACGATAACAAATAAAATTGGTCTGTATCTTCATATTCCGTTTTGCTTAAGAAAATGCCGGTATTGCGATTTTCTGTCTTTCGCATGCGCGGATGAGAATATCTTATCTGAATACACCGAAGCTTTAATCAGGGAAATCAAAATCAAATCCACTGAATGGCCGTACAAGATTGCGGATAGTATTTATATCGGCGGAGGCACGCCTTCACTGCTGTCCGAGAAAAACATCGCCCGCATTATGGGCAGTCTCTACGACAACTTTAACGTTGATCGGAATTCGGAGATTACCATTGAGTGTAATCCTGCAACGGCAAGTGAAGAAAAGCTCCGGGCATTTCGTGAAACGGGCATCAACCGGATCAGCATCGGCATCCAGTCCTGGGACAATTCGGTGCTGAGATTGATGGGCAGAGCCCACGATAAAAATGACGCATTTACGGCAGTTCGAAGCGCCAAAAAAGCTGGCTTCAAAAACATTAATCTGGATCTGATGTTTGGAATTCCGGGTCAGACTATGAAAATGTGGCGTGACTCGATTCGGCAGTGTATTTTCCTCAGACCGCAGCATATCTCGCTGTATAGTCTCCAGCTGGAAGAAGGAACCCAGTTTTACAAAATGGTCTACGAAGACCATATCCTTTCCGAACCATCCGAACTGGTTGATCGGAAGATGTATCACGATGCACTGATCATGCTGGAAGATGCAGGCTATAACCAATACGAAATCTCCAATGCCGCACTTCCGGGCTTTGAAAGCAAACACAATCTTAAATACTGGTCTTACGAAGAATATATGGGTCTTGGTTTGGGTGCCAGTTCCTTCATTGGCGGCGTCAGATACAAAAACTGCAGCAATATGATCGACTATCTGAACCACATCAAAGAGGGTAAATCACCGGTTAATCCGGAGGATATTGAGAAGTATACCAAGCGTGAGGAAATGGGAATCTATACCTTTACGGCCCTCAGAAAAAAGGAAGGACTCGATCTGGGAGAATTCGAAGATATTTTCGGCAGAGAGTTCTTCAAGGTTTATGATCCAACGGTGATCAACACCTATTTCGGGTATTTGGATTACGAAGACAATCGTTTGAAATTAACGGACAAAGGCAGAGATATTTCCAATCGCATTATGGCAGAGTTCGTATAAAACCAAACCGGAGTGAATCAATGACAGCAAAGTATATCATGGCTCTCGATCAGGGAACCACCAGTTCTAGATGTATCATATATGACAAACAGGGAATGCAGATCAGCTCAGCACAACGGGAATTTCGGCAGATTTTTCCGGAAGCCGGCTGGGTGGAGCACGACCCTATGGAAATCTGGTCGACACAACTGGAAGTTGCACTGGAAGCGCTGCGTCATATTAACGCAAAGGCGGATGACATTGATTCGATCGGTATCACCAATCAAAGGGAAACCACGGTCGTTTGGGATAAACGTACAGGGCTTCCCGTCTATAACGCCATTGTCTGGCAGTGCAGACGGACTGCCGGATTCTGTGAGGATCTGAAAGCGGAAGGATTGATGGATTCCTACCGGGAGAAAACAGGTCTTTTGATCGACCCCTATTTTAGCGGCACGAAACTCAACTGGATACTGGAACATGTACCGGATGCCAGAGCAAAGGCAGAATCCGGGGATCTTTTATTTGGAACCATAGAAACCTGGCTGATCTGGAAACTGACCGGTGGCAGAGTACACGTTACCGATTACTCCAATGCGGCCAGAACGATGATGTTCAATATCCGGACGCTAAAATGGGATGAGGAGATTTTGCAAAGGCTGAATATTCCGGTTTCCATGCTCCCTGAAGTCAGACCATCAAGTTGTATATACGGCGAAACGGACGCGGAGTATTTTGGTAGATCCATCGCCATTGGCGGAGCAGCCGGAGACCAGCAGGCCGCCTTATTCGGACAGACTTGCTTTGGGGAAGGCGACGCCAAAAACACCTTCGGTACCGGTGGATTTGTATTGGTCAATACGGGAAGCAACATCGTCCGTTCCGGCAACGGGCTTTTGAGCACCATAGCCTGGGGCATCGGCGATCACGTGGAGTATGCCCTGGAAGGTTCGGTATTTGTTTCCGGAGCGGCCATCAAGTGGCTGAGAGATGAGCTTGGCATCATCCAAAGTGCAGCCGATACGGATGGAATGGCCCGCCTGGTAGAGGATACCGCAGGCGTGTATGTGGTACCTGCCTTTACAGGTCTTGGGGCGCCGTACTGGGATCCTTACGCCCGTGGCGGGATTTTAGGAATCACCCGGGGAACCAGCAGGAACCATATTGTTCGGGCCACACTAGAATCCATGGCATACCAGACCTACGATCTTCTGAAGGCCATCGAAGAAGACATGGGGCAGGCAATCCAAAACTTCAAGGTCGACGGTGGTGCCGCAGCCAATGATTTCCTTTTGGAATTCCAGGCAGACATTCTGGGTCAGGACGTTTACCGGCCGGTCTGCATCGAAACAACGTCCCTGGGAGCGGCCTATCTGGCAGGGCTGGCGACAGGGTTTTGGAAATCAAAAGACGATATTGTTTCCAACTGGAAAATCGACCGTATTTTTCATCCTAAAATGGATGAAGAAAGGCGTGAGAAACTGATTTCAGGATGGCACGAAGCGGTTGCAAGAATAATCCCCGGCCATTAATTGCATTTTTGCATTAAATGTTCATTTGATGGCGCATATTATCTTGAAAAATCAAATTGCAGAGTCTATAATTAGAGTGCTAAAAATTTGACGATTTTACAGAGGTATAAGTTGGAAGAGAAAATCAAACAGATTTTAAAAGAGAAAGTAGATCCCGTACTTTCCGGGCATTTTGGCGGATCATCTTTATCAAGGTATGAAGATGGCATCGCGTATGTGAAATTGACCGGTGCGTGTGCCCAGTGTCCGTCGGCCCAGGATACTCTGGAAAGCGTTGTCAAGGACTTCGTCATGGGTGGCGTTCCGGAGGTAAAGGATGTGGTTCTGGACACGTCGGTCAGTGACGAACTGATGGATATGGCACGGGGCATCCTGAGCGGTAAAATTAAAGTTGATTAACAGGATAGACGGCAGTCATTCTGTTTCAAATACGTTATAAGTTCATTAAAAAGGAGTGATTTTATTATGTTAATGACAGGCGAACAGTATGTTGAAAGCTTAAGACAGTTAAAGACAAGAGTTTACATGTTTGGTGAAAAGATTGAAAACTGGGTTGACCATCCAATTATCAGACCTTCCATCAACTGCGTTAAGGTTACTTATGATCTGGCACAGGATCCTGAATACAAAGACCTTATGACTGTAAAGTCAAACCTGACTGGCGAAACAATCAACAGATTTGCTCATCTGCATCAGAGTACAGAAGACCTGAGAAACAAGGTTAAAATGCAGAGACTTTGCGGACAGAAGACTGCTGGCTGCTTCCAGAGATGCGTTGGTATGGACGCTTTCAACGCTACTTTCTCCACAACTTTCGAAATCGACAAAGCTTATGGAACAAAGTATCATGAAAACTTCGTAAACTTCCTGAAGATGGTACAGGAAAAAGACCTGGTAGTAGACGGTGCTATGACTGACCCTAAGGGAAACAGAGGTAAGAGACCTTCACAGCAGGTTGACCCTGATCTGTTCGTAAGAATCAAGGAAAAGAGAGAAGATGGTATCGTAGTAAGAGGCGCTAAGGTTCACCAGACTGGTTCCATCAACTCACACTGGCACATCGTAATGCCTACACAGGCAATGACAGAAGAAGATAAGGACTATGCAGTTGCATTTGCTTGCCCATCCGATGCAGAAGGCATGTTCATGGTATATGGCAGACAGTCCTGCGACACTAGAAAGCTGGAAGAAGGCGCTGACATCGATCTGGGTAACGCTCAGTTTGGCGGACAGGAAGCCCTCGTAGTATTTGACGACGTATTTATTCCAAACGAATACATCTTCATGTGCGGCGAATATGACTTCGCAGGAATGCTGGTAGAAAGATTTGCTGGATATCACAGACAGTCATACGGCGGCTGCAAGGTTGGCGTTGGTGACGTTCTGATCGGCGCTGCTGCTCTGGCTGCTGAATACAATGGCGCTCAGAGAGCTTCCCACATTAAGGACAAGCTCATCGAAATGACTCACCTGAACGAAACTCTGTACTGCTGCGGTATCGCATGCTCCGCAGAAGGATACCCAACAGAAGCTGGTAACTATCAGATCGACCTGCTGCTGGCAAACGTATGTAAGCAGAACGTTACAAGATTCCCTTACGAAATCGTAAGACTTGCAGAAGACATCGCAGGCGGACTTATGGTAACAATGCCATCCGAAACAGACTTCAAATCAGACCTGGCTGTTGGTAGAAACGGTGAAACAATTGGCGACTTCTGCCAGAAGTTCTTCGTAGGTAACGAAGCTGCCTGCAACACTGAACAGAGACAGAGAATCATGAGACTGGTTGAAAACCTTTGCCTTGGTTCCGCAGCTGTTGGTTACAGAACAGAATCCATGCACGGTGCTGGTTCCCCTCAGGCTCAGAGAATCATGATCCAGAGACAGGGCAACATCGAAGGCAAGAAGGCTCTCGCAAAGGCTATCGCAGGCATCGAATAATTGAATCAAAAATAAAAAACAAAGGCTTGTTTATAGGCCGCTTTGATGAACAAAGCGGCCTAACCTTTACAGAAGCAAGTTAAATAATTAACATTATGAGGTTTGTATGAAGTGTGGCGTTAAATTCTGTGGTGGCTGCAACCCCAGATATGACCGAGGAGCAGCTTACAGAGAAATAAAAGATGAACTGAAGAATATTGAATTCGTTCACGCAGAGGAAGGGGTCCCGGTCGATAACCTGCTCGTTATCGGCGGCTGTACCGCCTGCTGCGCTTCATATGAGCAGTATGATGTTAAGAATGAAGTATTTAAGATGTGGGATAAAGATCACATTGAAAATATAAAAAATAAACTAAAAGCTATAACGGAGGATTGAATTAATGAAGAATTGGAAAGAATTATATGATTCCAAAAAGATGACTTCAGATGAGGCTGTCAAACTTATCAAATCAAACGACAAAGTAGTCTTCCAGCATGATGTAGGCGAGCCGGCGGAACTGGTTAGAGCCATGGTAAGAAATGCTAAGAACTACAAGAATGTTGAAATCTCCCATATGTTCTCCCTGGGGCCTGGAGATTACTGCAAGGAAGAATACAAAGAAAACTTCCATCCAAACATGTGGTTTATTTCCGGTCAGACCAGAAAAGCTTGTAATTATTGGGGCGATTACACAACTTTCTTCTTCCATGAACTCCCTGAGCTCATGAGACAGGGCAGAGTAAAGGTAGACGTTGTTCTGATTCAGGTATCAAAGCCAGACAAACTCGGCTATGTTTCCACAGGCGTTTCCGGAGACTATACTGTTCAGGCCATCAAATCCGCGAAGACTGTCATCGCGCAGGTTAACGAACACGTTCCGTTCTCCTATGGCGATGTTGTATTCCCTCTGATGGAATATGCGGATGCAATCGTTGAATATGATGAATATCTGCCTACGATTCCTGCTTCCAAGATCGGTCCTGTTGAAGAAGAAATCGGTAAGTACTGCGCAAGCCTGATCGATGATGGTGCTACACTGCAGCTTGGTATCGGATCCATTCCGGATGCTGTATGTGCACAGCTGAAGAACAAAAAGCATCTGGGTCTTCACTCAGAAATGCTTGGTGATGGCGCAATGAATCTGTACTATGAAGGCGTTATCGACAACACAATGAAATCCTTTGATAAGGACGTCATGGTTGCCAACTTCGTTATGGGTACTCAGGAACTCTACGAGTTCTGCGATCACAACCATGCAGTAAAGATCATGCCTGTTGACTATGTAAACGACCCGACAATCATTATGAATTGCTCAAAGATGATCGCCATCAACGGAGCACTGGGATGTGACCTCTATGGACAGGTAGCTTCTGACACATTGGGCGGCGACGTACAGTTCTCAGGCGTAGGCGGTCAGGTTGACTTCATCCGTGGCGCAGCCATGGCAAGAGACGGCGAAGGAAAAGGTATCATCGCAATGCCTTCCATGGCTGTCAAGAAGGATGGAACTAAAATCTCCAAGATCACTGCTCACTTAGCTGACAAGCAGGTTGTAACTGATTCCAGAAATGATACAGAATTCGTTGTAACAGAGTACGGTATCGCAGACCTGTGGGGCAAGAGCAACGCAGACAGAGCAAGAGCTCTGATCGACATCGCGCATCCTGACTTCAGACCACAGCTGAAGGAAGAAATGGAAGAAATCTTCCACCACAAGTATGACGAATAATGCATTTGTATCATTTAACCATAAGGAGGTTATAGAATGTTAGCACTGAAATTAGTACCAGATATCCATTATTTCGATACGTTCAAAGAATTCGCTGAAGAATTCAAGCTCGGCAAGGGCGACATCCTCGTTACAAACGAATGGATGTATAAGCCTTATGTTGAAGGCCTCGGACTTGATATGCCAGTTGTATATCAGGAAAAGTTCGGAGCAGGCGAACCAACGGACGAAATGATGGATGCTATGAAGGCTGAGATGGATCAGTATGAATATGACAGAATCATCGCTTTCGGTGGCGGCACAATCGTTGACTGCTGCAAGGTTCTGGCTTGTGAAATTCCTGATAAGGTTGCTGATCTGTATACAGACAAATATCCTTGCAAGAAGATCAAGAAGCTCATCGCAGTTCCTACTACTTGCGGAACCGGTTCCGAAGTTACGAACGTAGCAGTTGCATCACTTCCAAAGCTCGGTCTGAAGAAGGGTATCGCAACTCCGGATACATTTGCTGATGAAGCAGTTCTGATTCCAGAATCCCTGCAGGGACTTCCTGACAAGGTATTCGCTACTTCATCCGTTGACGCTCTGATCCACGCTGTAGAAAGCTTCCTGTCACCAAAGGCTTCACCGCTGACTGAGATTCTTTCTAAGAAGGCAATCGAAATGATTATGGGCGGATACAAGAAGATCGTTGAAAGAGGCGGCAACACAAAGGAAAACAGAGCAGACCTGCTGAAGGACTTCATCCTGGCTGCAAACTATGCTGGTATCGCATTTGGTAATGCAGGATGCGGTGCAGTACACGCTCTGTCCTATGCACACGGTGGTGCATTCCACATTCCTCATGGCGAAGCAAACTTCATCTGCTTCACAGAAGTATTCAAGATGTACATGAGAAAACAGCCGGTCGGCAAGATCCAGGAAGCAAACAAGCTGTTCTGCGATGTTCTGGGCTGCGAAGAAGCGGTTGTTTACGAAGAACTGGATGCATTCCTCGGCAAGATCCTCGAAAAGAAGCCGCTGAAGGAATATGGCATGACAGAAGATCAGGTTGCTGCATTTGCTAAGTCAACTGTTGACAACCAGCAGAGACTTCTTGGAAACAACTATGTTCCACTTTCAGAAGAAGAAATCGCTGAAATCTTCCAGAACCTGTATTAATCGGTAATACAGTACATACTGAAAGCACATATAAGAGAGCGTCACATCCACTCCCCGAGTGAACTGCTCCCCGTCAAGCGGACAGTGAAACAAAATAAGATTTTTGTACGATCAGTATCATGACGATGCTGATCGTTTTTTAGGTTTTAACGTTTTC
>CADBJW010000009.1:115749-122378 GCA_902795135.1 uncultured Eubacteriales bacterium | reverse complement strand
ATTACGCATATCGGTCATATTGGCGAACAGATGGGTCGGATCTATGAGGCAGAACCGCATTTGTTTGACAGGTATGAGGATATTGATCCGAACGAGATCAGAAGCATGAGAAACAAACTGTTCCATGACTATCAGGGGATCGTGAATGACATCGTCTGGGAGGTTATTGACGAGGATCTCCCGCGACTGAAAGAGGTAGTGGAAGAATTGATCAGGGAGAATTCCGAGGCTACGGAAGTTAAAAGAGACGATTCAGAAACAGAATGATGAAGTTAAACGCCAAACGATGAAGGGACATATAAAGACCACGTACAAAATATCTCTTCGTGGGATAATACGTGGGATGATTTGTCGAAGAAAAGCCGGGATGCAGCAGTGGCAGGCATCTGGCGAATTGCAAATCCTACCGCTTCCGCCAAAACCGAACGGGAGACCAAAAGGTCTCCTGTTCGGTTTTTTGACAGAAGGAGGGATTCGAACCCGAACGGGCCTGGGATAAAAGTGCTATAATAAAACGAGATTGAACGAAAAGGATACAGAAAGGACGAAAACCATTGATCACGGAACTAGTAAACAAACTATTCGCCGGCAATCTGCTTTTTGCAGCCTGTTGTGTGGCATATCTCCTTTGGTGGAGTGTTGCATTCCGGCCAGGATACACGGCGCCTGGAGCGCTCAAATTTGGCTTGTTTTTTATTACGGCCGCCCTCGGCGTTGCTGGTCTGAGTATCATCATACAAGGCTGCAGTTTGGCAGGTGCCGACGCACAGGAAGGTAGCCAGCCAGGAACGCATTACCTTGGGATCATCGCCGCCAGTGCTGCGGCATACATCATTTTGCTTTTGCTTACGAATCTGCTCATGCACCGGCAGGTCACCACGGAACTGATGCTGATTGTCTTTTGGGCCTGCATGGAAGTGTGTGCCTGTAACGCATTGTTCGGCACCGGGGCCATCAGTGCAAAAGCTTTTGGGATACTTGTGACAATCGTCCTTGTCGCAGCAATCGCGAGTATGATCTGCTATCTCAAATACTACGATCTTGAACCCATGACGGCTTTTTACGACGGCATGGTACCGCTGATTCTGTTTGCGCTAGTGATGATTGGGATTGCCATGTTCATCCGTTTTGGTGTAAAAATGTGATCAAAATTGGGTACAATTCTCAATCCAAAGAACTTGCAAAAAACAAGTTGCGGTTGAACGAACACAGGAATAAAATGATATCTAGAAAGAAGGGAAAAAAAGTAAGAAAGGACAAGAAATGAAGAAACGTTTTTTGGTAGGATTGGCCGCCGCAATAGCGATTATGATGTGTCTCATGATGGGTGGCTGCGGAGCAAGCGATGATGCCGAAGCCTTTGATATCACTACGGCAGAGGATTCTCCGGAATGGGTTGCACAGCTGGATCAGGCGAAGGATGCAGAGCAGCTTTTTGTTGTTGCAGCCGTTGGTAAAACCACCGCTTATGTTTCCATGCACCAGAAAGATGAAGAGGGCAACTGGAAACAGATTATTACGACACCTGGATACATCGGCAAGAACGGCATGGATAAGGAGAAGGAAGGCGACGCCAAGACTCCGACCGGAACGTATCATTTCAATTATGCCTTTGGAATCAATGAGGATCCTGGATGTGAGGCCTTTGAATATCAGCAGGTTACCGATGACGATTATTGGTCCGGTGATCAGAGAGAAGGCTATCACTACAATGAAATGGTCAGCATCAAAGATCTGCCGGATCTGAATAAAGAAGACAGCGAACACATTATGGATTACCCATACCATTACCAGTACTGCCTGAACATCAGCTGGAATGAAGATGGAACGCCGGGAAAGGGTTCCGCAATTTTCCTGCACTGTCTGGGACCTCAGAAGCCATATACAGGCGGATGTGTTGCAATTCCTAAGGATCAGTTAATCGTCGTAATGCAGAATGTGGACGAAGATTGCGTTGTTGTGATCGATTCACTGCAAAAGCTCAGTCCGGGGCTTTGGAAAGAATGGGATCTGTAAGGGACGTTTCCAATGATTAAACGATGGAGAAAAAGAACATGAAAACGCTGATCGTATACTATTCACTGGAAGGAAATACGGACTATACCGCTACCAGGATTGCCAATCGGCTGGGTGCGGACAAACTTAGACTCCGACCAGTCAAGGAGTTCACCGGCACAGGCCTGAAGAAATTCTTTTGGGGCGGTAAAAGTGCTATGATGGCCGAAAAGCCAAAGCTTGAGGACTACGATGTCAATTTGGCCAAATACGACCGGATCATAATCGGTTTTCCGGTCTGGGCTTCCAACATAGCGCCTCCGATCCGTACGTTCGTTGAAGAGCACAAAGCGCAATTAAAGCGAAAGCAGCTGGCGGCCTTTGCCTGTCAGGCAGGAGGCGGGGCAGACAAGGCACTGCAAAAGCTTAAAGCATTCATCGGAATCGATGCTTTTGAACTGGAAGCGGCCTTTAAGGATCCGAAGAAAAAACAATCCGGTGAGACGGACAAATTGATCGATGGTTTTTGTGATATCCTGGTTAAGCAGGATGAAATCGCCGAGGAAGAACTGGCGCAGGAGTGGGGCACAGATTTAAGGGGCCTCAGAAAATACCTGACGAACTGGAATTATAAAAAACATGTGAAGTTGTGCGCAGCCATTTATGTGCCTTTGATCGCATTTGATTTGACTGTATCATACTTCATTTGTAAAAAAATAATCGACAAGTTGGATGAGGCAGAAAGATAGAAGGAGGAGTGCAGATGAAGAAGAAAGTAGGACTCTTGCTGCTGCTGGCAATGGCCTTTGCATTGGCAATTTCATTGTCCGGGTGCAAGACAGCTGCAGAGAACGCTTATGCCGGAACACTTACAGATTCGAGCGGTAATCAGCTCGTTATTAAGAATGGTTCCGAAGTAAAAGTATTCTCTGTAACGGATAAGACCGAGTATACCTTCGGCAAAGATGAAGAAGGAATCTATGTCGGAGATGAACTGAATGTTCAGTACCATGAGAATAAGGGAAGTCTGGTTGCGGACAGTGTTTCTGTAACGCACCATAAGGATAGTGATGGTCAGGTTACGACCATTCAGGGTAAGGTCACGGATTTAGGTGACACCACCATCATGATCGTGTCCGGAAGTTTGACGGCGGAGTTCTATTACAACACCGGTACGAAAATTGACGGACGTATCACCGAAAATGATATTGTTGAAATCACCTATCTCGGAAACATTAGTGAAAGTCCATACGCAACGGAAATCCACATTGTGGAAAACAAGAAGGACGAATCGCTTCACACGGCGACCGGAACCATATCGGATCTTTCCAGCGACAGTATTCTGGTTAGCGTAGACTCCGCGGGAGCACGTCGTTTCGTTCTGATGGATGATACAAGAGTGGAAGGACAAGACGGCAAGCTTGCCATCGGCGATCAGGTCAAAGTCGTTTATTCAGGAGACATTGACCAGAGCCCTACGGCAAGAGTCGTAACGATTCAGAAAAAAGCAGAAGCTGAGAAAAATCGTACTATTAGCGGAACCATCGAAAAGGTATCCGGCGCAACGGTAAAGCTGAACACGGGGAAAAAGATCCATACCTTTGCCGTAAATAACAATACGAAGTATACGGGTACAACCAGACCGGTGCAAGGTGTTCAGGCAACCATTACGTACACAGGTGATTTGAATAGCATTGCAGTGGCAACTAAAATTTATTGCGTAAAGCAAAAGGAAGTTGTCAAATATACCGTTACGTTTAAGGACGGATTCGGCAAGACCCTCAGCACACAAACCGTTGAAAAAGGTAAAGCCGCGACCGCTCCAAAAGCACCAACTGCAAAGGGCTATAAATTTATCGGATGGGACAAGAAATACGATAAAGTTATGTCCAATTTAACCGTTAATGCTACTTGGAAGAAGACTTCACCTGCACCAGCTGTTAAATATACGGTAACCTTTGAAGATGGTCAGGGTAAAGTTCTGAGCAAACAGACTGTAGAGAAGGGCAAAGCTGCAAAAGCACCGAAAACACCAAGCCGTGAAGGATACGCATTCATGGGATGGGATAAAGATTACTCATGTGTCGTATCAGACATGAAGGTTGTTGCCAAGTGGAAGGCAATGCCGAAGCCAACGAATCCGACAAAACCAACCGATCCGACGAAGCCAACGGATCCGACGAAGCCAACGGATCCGACAAAACCTACGGAGCCAACCAAGCCTACAGAACCGACCACCGAGTCAACGACAGCAACCACCGAAGCTACAACGGAAGCTACAACTGAAGCTACAACCGAGGCAACAACGGAAGCTACAACGGAAGCAACAACCGAAGCTACAACGGAAGCCACGACCGAAGCTACGACTGAGGCAACAACCGAGGCAACGACCGAAGCTCCAACGGAACCACCAACAGAGCCACCAACGGAGCCTCCAACAGAGCCAACAGAGCCACCGGAAATTTACGTTGACGATGCTGGCGTCATTCAGAGCTGGGGCAGTGAATGCAGCATCAAGCTCAATAGCGGCAAAGTCATCAAACTCAGCACTTCCGGAGCTGATATCGCAAGTGGCTATTCACCACAGGCAAACGACGAAGTCAAGATTTCTTACGAAAAGAACAGCATGAAGCTGTCTAAGATCACGTTGACAGGTCGTCCGGAGCCATCGAGCGCTGAATAATGACGGGTAGTCAGGCAGGCATCTCTATACAGGGGTGCCTGCTATTTTTATTCCGTAAAAAAAAAGACGAACAAAATGCATAATCTCCTTGACACTTTTATAATGTTTATGGCATAATCGCAAAGATGTAAATTTCAAATCAAACCACGGAACCCTATGGAGGCTTCATGAATCGACTCAAAACCACCAATCAAATCAATGCAGGTAATGTGAAAGAAGGCAATCGAAACAAGACGGGCGTGTCTGTTGGATGCGTATCCGATCAATATTCTATTTTTCCCGGTTTCACAGATGTACATGTTCATCTGAGAGAGCCGGGTTTTTTTTATAAAGAAACGATCAAAACCGGGACTATGGCAGCAGCTGCCGGCGGATTCACCCATGTGATCACCATGCCGAATCTGAATCCCGTTCCGGATAGTTTAGCCCATCTGCAGGTGCAAACCGATCTCATTGAAAGGGATGCTTTTGTACATGTGCACCCACTGGCGTCGATTACCTGCGGCGAAAAGGGAGAAGCGCTGTCGGATATTGAGGGTCTGGCACCACGGGTCAAAGGCTTTTCGGACGATGGCGTAGGCGTGATGGATGACGGTCTCATGAAGGAAGCCATGGAACGCATTAAAAATGCCGGGAGCATCGTTGTAGCGCACTGCGAAGACACACGATATCCGCGGGAAAGCAGCGAAGCGGAGTACAAACAGCTGGCACGGGATCTGGAACTTGTCGCACAGACAGGGTGCCCGTATCACATGTGCCACGTTTCTACCATACAGTCCCTGGCTCTTATAAGAGAGGCAAAAGCCTGCGGACTGAACGTTACTTGCGAGACGGCGCCCCATTATCTCACCCTGACAAAGGAGGAACTGGAGGATGAGGGTCGTTTCAAAATGAATCCGCCCATTAAGAACGCAAAAGACCGTGATGCGCTGATCGAAGCTCTGCTTGACGGTACGGTGGATATGCTTGCGACGGATCACGCGCCACACAGCGCGGAAGAAAAGGCAAAAGGCTTTGCCGGTAGTGCCTACGGGATTGTAGGTTTGGAAACAGCATTTCCGGTGCTCTATACAAAACTGGTGCGGGAAGGAATTCTTCCCATGGAACGTCTGATCGAGCTATTGACCGATGGACCAAATCGCCGGTTCCACATCGAAGATACAGACGAACACGAGACGTACACGGTTTGGGATCTGGAAACACCGTACCGGATCGAACCGGATTCCTTCCAGAGCAAAGGCAAGAGCACGCCTTTTGCAGGATGGGAAGTCTATGGCAAATGCGTTGCCACCGTCGTTGATGGAAAGCAAATCTATCACAAGGAATAAGGAACGAGTCATGAAACAAAGCATTACAATTATCCGGTCCAATCAACGGATTGCAGACAATATTTACGAAATGAAACTGGAGCGTCCTCAAAGAGAACCGCTGGAAACCATCAAACCGGGCCAGTTTCTCAATCTGAAACTGCATGGGAAATACCTTCGCCGGCCCATTTCCATCTGCGACTGGAATGACGGGGAAATCACAATCGTATACAAAACCGTTGGCGCAGGTACGAAACAGATGAGCGCTAAGAAAGCCGGAGAAACAATGGATCTGTTATGGCCCCTTGGGAACGGCTTCAATCCAAAGCGGAACACACAAACCAGTACAGAGCAAAGGGACGTGAAAATAGATCGTCCGGTGTTGATTGGCGGCGGCGTTGGCGTACCGCCCATGTACGGACTCTGTAAGAACCTGATGGAGGTAGGGCAGGAGCCCGTGGTCATCCTGGGATTCAAAAAGGCCGCAGAGGTGTTCTATAAAGAAAAATTTGAAAACTTTGGAATAACCGTCCGTTTGGCTACAGAAGACGGAAGCGCCGGAGAAAAAGGGTTTGTGACCGATGTTCTCCGGGATGTACTAAAGGAAGATGCTCCCTGGAAGATTTACGCATGCGGACCGGAAG
>CADBJW010000009.1:0-115729 GCA_902795135.1 uncultured Eubacteriales bacterium | reverse complement strand
CGGAATCGATTCCGGGGCAGTTCAGTTTTGAAGAACGAATGGGCTGTGGATTCGGAGCATGCATGGGATGCTCCTGCAAGACGAAATATGGAAGCAAGCGAATCTGCAAAGACGGTCCTGTTCTGGAAAGGAGCGAAATCCTATGGGATTAGCAGAGAAAGCAAACAACATCGATACGAAAGTTACACTGTGCGGGATTGAACTGGACAATCCGGTTCTGGCAGCCAGCGGAACCTTTGGGTATGGCCGGGAGTTCGCCGAGTTATACGACATCAATATACTGGGAAGTTTTTCATTCAAAGGAACGACTGCAGAACCGCGATTCGGCAACCCGACGCCTCGTATTGCAGAGTGTACAGAAGGCATGTTAAACAGTGTGGGTCTGCAAAATCCCGGTGTCGATGCAGTCATCCGCGAAGAAATGCCGAATCTGGCAAAGATTTTCAAAAAGCCGGTCATGGCCAATGTTTGCGGCGGTTCACCAGAAGATTACGCAATCGTAGCGGAAAAGCTAGACCATTGCGAGCAGATTGGCTGGATGGAAGTCAATATTTCCTGTCCCAACGTAAAAAGGGGAGGCATGGCTTTTGGAACCGATCCGGAAGCAGCTGCATCGGTCATTGGCGCGGTGCGAAAGGTGACAAAGAAACCGGTTATTGCGAAACTATCGCCCAACGTGACAGACATCACCGAAATTGCAAAGGCATGTGAACATGCAGGTGCCGATGGCATTACGGCCATTAACACGCTGCTGGGCATGCGCATGGATTTGAGAACGCGAAAACCGGTACTGGCCAATGGAATGGGCGGATTCTCCGGACCAGCGGTATTTCCAGTAGCCCTGCGGTCCGTGTATCAAATCAGCAACAGTGTAGATATTCCGGTCATTGGATGCGGCGGTATTCAGACAGCAGAAGATGTTTTAGAAATGCTCCTTGCCGGTGCGACGGCGGTGCAAGTAGGCTCGGCAAATTTAGTCGATCCATTTGCCTGCAAACGAATCGTTGAGGACTTGCCGGAGGTCATGAAGGAATACGGCATCCCTGAGCTTGCAACGATGACGCGAAGAAAATCGAAATAATAAAGAAGAGGAGAACGAATGGGAAAAGATGTAATCATCGCCTGCGACTTTAGCAGCGCAAAAGAAACCTACGAATTTCTAAATCAATTTGGAAGGCAGCGGCCCTTCGTGAAAATCGGCATGGAACTCTTCTATGCGGAAGGACCGGACATGGTCAGGCAGTTAAAAGAACGCGGCCACAAAATATTCCTGGATCTGAAACTCCATGATATTCCCAACACGGTCAACAAGGCCATGAAAGTGCTGGGAAGACTGCAGGTGGACATGTGCAACGTGCATGCCGCCGGAACGGAAAAAATGATGCGCGCCGCCCTGGAAGGGCTGACCGAAGGCTCGGCAAAAGCCGGTCCAGCTGCGCCGGCCCAGCGCCCGCTTCTGATAGCCGTCACCCAGCTGACATCGACGTCCCAGAAGCAATTGGAAGAGGATCTGCTCATTCATCGGTCTATGGAAGAGGTCGTTGCATCTTATGCAGCATTGACCAAGCAGGCCGGTCTTGACGGCGTTGTCTGTTCTCCACTGGAGGCACCCGTCGTGCATCAACAGCTGGGCAGTGAATTTCTGACGATCACACCGGGGGTGCGGCTTGCAGGAGATGCAGCAGCCGATCAGACCAGAGTCACGACCCCGGCCAAAGCGAAAGAACTGGGTTCCGATTACATTGTGGTCGGCCGGAGCATTACAGGGGCAGCAAATCCTGTGGCAGCCTACGAACGCTGCTGCAGCGAATTCATCGGATAGGAAAGGAGTACACTCTATGAAAATCAAGGCAGCAAAAGCACTGCTTAACGCTAAGGCGGTGTTCTTCCGCCCAGAGGAGCCTTTTACATGGGCAAGCGGGATCCAAAGCCCCATTTACTGTGACAACCGGTTGGTACTGACGGATCCGGAGAACCGGCAGGTCATCGAAGAAGGCCTGATGGAGCTGATTCGTGAACACTACCCCCAGGCAGAGGCCTTGTTCGGAACGGCGACGGCCGGTATTCCCCATGCGGCTATCTGTGGTTACGCCATGGGACTGCCTATGGGATATGTTCGTTCCGGAGCCAAAGACCACGGACGGACAAACCGCATTGAAGGCCGGGTTCTTCCAGGTCAAAAAGTCCTCGTCATCGAAGATCTGATTTCCACAGGCGGCAGCGTGATCAGCGCGGCCAAGGCACTGGAAGAAGCAGGGGCTGAGGTGATTGGCGTAGTGAGCATTTTCTCATACAATCTGCAAAAGGCAGCGGATGCTTTTGCAGAAGCAGGTTTTGAATACACCAGCCTGACGGATTTTGACAGCGCCTGCAAGGCAGCTGCGGAGACGGGCTATATCAAACCAGAAGATATCGACTATCTGATGGAATTCCGAAACAGTTTATGATGAAGTTTGAATAAAATTATTGGAGGTACTAGAATTGAGACATTTGATTGACATTATGGATCTGTCCGTAAAAGAACTGGACGAAATGATCGAAGTGGCAAAGGATATCATCGCGCACCCGGATCAGTATGCGCATAAGTGTGACGGTAAAAAACTGGCCACCCTGTTTTTCGAACCATCCACGAGAACGAGACTGAGTTTTGAAGCTGCAATGTATGAGCTTGGTGGAAACGTGCTGGGATTCTCGGAAGCACAGAGTTCTTCTGCAGCAAAAGGCGAGAGCGTTGCGGACACCGTCCGGACCGTTGGCGCCTATGCGGACATCATTGCCATGCGTCATCCAAAGGAAGGCGCCCCGGTCGTTGGCATCCGCAGATCAACCGTACCTTTGATCAATGCGGGAGACGGCGGACACAACCATCCGACCCAGACTTTGACCGACCTGCTCACCATCAGCCGTGAAAAGGGCAAGCTGGAAGGCCTGACCATCGGCCTTTGCGGAGACTTGAAATTCGGACGTACGGTACACTCCTTGATCAATGCCATGTCCAGATATCCGGGGAACAAATTCATCCTGATCTCACCGGATGAACTGCGGATTCCGGAATACCTGAAGTACGAAACCCTGGAAAAACAGCACATCGAATATGTGGAAACCGACGATCTGGAAGATGCGATGCCGCAGCTGGACATCCTCTACATGACCAGAGTCCAGAGAGAACGATTCTTCAATGAACAGGACTACTTGCGCTTAAAGGACAGCTACATTCTGACACCGGAAAAGCTGGAAAACGCGAAAGAAGATCTGAGTATTCTGCACCCGCTGCCAAGAGTCAACGAAATTTCTGTTGCCGTAGATGACGACCCGAGAGCCAGATATTTCGAACAGGTACGCAATGGTAAATTCATTCGTATGGCACTGATTCTGAAGCTTCTGGAAGAAGCAAAGGCATAGGAAAGGGCAAACACAATTACAAGGAGGAACATACATGATTATAGGAAAAATTGAAGACGGAATCGTTCTGGACCACATCAAAGCAGGTCAGGGAATGCGGTTATATAACATTTTGAATCTGGACAAACTGGATTGCGAAGTAGCGCTGATCCAGAACGCGCCGAGCGAAAAACTGGGACGCAAGGACATTCTGAAAATCGACAAGCTGATCGATCTGAACATCGACGCCGTTGGATTTGTGGATCCTGGCATCACCGTTAACATCATCAAATCCGGGAAACTGGCAAAACGCAAACATCTGGAACTTCCAAACGAAGTCGTTGATGTCATCAAATGCAAGAACCCACGCTGCATCACGACCATCGAGCAGGAACTGCCTCAGGTATTCCGCCTGACGGACCGGAAAAATAAAGTCTACCGCTGCAAGTATTGTGAGAGCAAAGCAAAATAATATGATATAATGAGAAACGTTATGGAGGATCACGATATGGATGGATTTGATGGCGAACGTCTGCAGAAACAGATGGATTTCTGCAGAGAAATCGACCAGGAAAAAGAAGTGTTCCGACAGTCGTTTCTATGCTCCGGTAGCCGACGGGAAAACGATGCGGAACACGCATGGCATATGGCAATCATGGCCTTTTTGCTCGACGAATACGCCAATGAGAAGGTGGATGTGCTCAAGACGATCAAAATGCTTTTGATCCATGACATCGTCGAAATCGATGCGGGGGACACCTACGCTTACGACGTGGAAGGACTCAAGACCCAAGCGGAACGCGAGCAAAAGGCCGCGGAACGGATCTTTGGAATTTTGCCGGAGGATCAGGCAAAGGCCATGCACGAACTGTTTGAAGAGTTCGAAGCGGGCGAGAGTCCGGAAGCCAGATTTGCAAAAGCATTGGATAACGTCCAGCCCATCATGCTCAACGATGCATCGGAGGGAAGAGACTGGAAAGAAAAAGGCGTCAAACTGTCCTGGGCTATTGAGCGGCAGCAAAGGACAGCCAAAGGTTCGAAAGTGCTGTGGGAAGAATTTTCCAAGCCCTTACTGCAGAGAAACATTGATCGGGGAAACATTGAAGGCGATATTTCCCTGGAAGATTTTTAGGCTGAAGAAGAGGGGATTATGCTGAACATTACAGAACGTGCTTTGACGGAGGCGCTGACGGAGCTGTTGGAAGAGCGGCCGTTAGATAAAATCAACGTTGTGGACATTACGGATAAATGCGGGTTGACGAGAAATACCTTCTATTATCATTTTCATGATGTTTATGATGCATTAAACTGTTATTTTACCAATGAAATCGAGAAAATGCTGGTCAAATATGAACACGATGAAGATTGGTCCGGTGGATTTCTGGAAGGTCTTGAATTCGTCTATCATCATAAAACCATGATCGAACACATCTACAATTTTGTAGATAGTCGTGAACTGAGAGATTACCTGGATTCGGTTATCTTTAAGTATGCGCTCACGGTCATCGGCAAGGAATTTAAGAAGACGGATTACTCGGTTCAAGTCAAAGAAATCACTGCAGATTTCTATACGAATGTGTTGTTGGGAGCTACCATCAAGTGGATCAAAGACGGAATGAAAGAGAATCCTGAGAACATGGCGACGCTCTACACCAATGTGTTTTACGGAACCATCGAACAGACTTTCAAGAGTATCGATGAATCCCTCAAACAGTTTTCGAACAAGTAATTGTTCAGTAGCAAAATTCTGAAATCTTTAACAAAACAGAAGACATGCACAAAAATTGTGCATGTCTCTTTTATTGTATATAGCAATGTTTCAGGGTTCTTGTTAATATAATGAAAGGTTTGTGTATTAAAACTATACCAAACTAGTAAAGATTTAATCAACACGAGGTAAGCGACATGTTAAAGTTCGGAAGAGCTGTAACAAGAAAAAGAAAAATCATTCTGGTCATCTGTTTGTTATTGTTGATCCCGTCCATCATCGGCTACATCAATACGAGGGTCAATTTTGACGTACTCGTTTATCTTCCGGAAACTATGGAAACAGTCCGGGGACAGGATATCCTGCTGGATGAATTCAACAAGGGCGGTTTTGCCATGGTTATGTTTGACGGCATGGATAAAAAAGACGTGGCAAAAACAAAAGCAAAGATCGAGAAGGTCAACCATGTAGACAGCGTCGTTTGGTACGATAGCGTCCTGGATCTGTCGACACCAATGGAGATCCTGCCAAAAGATGTATATGATGCCTTCAATGAAGGCGACACCACACTCATGGCGGTTTTCTTCGATTCACCGACGTCGGATGACGGGTCCTTGGAAGCCGTGGAGGACATCCGTGAAATCGGCGGCAAACAGTGCTTCGTTAGTGGCATGAGTGCCTTTGTACTGGACCTGAAAAACATTGCGGAGTCCGAAGAACCGATCTACGTTGCCATTGCCGTTGTTTTAGCAACTCTGATTATGGCCCTGCTTCTCGATTCCTGGATGATTTCTGTCGTCTTTGTTATGGGAATCGGCATCACCATTATTTATAACATGGGATCCAACCTGTTCTTCGGCGATATTTCTTATATCACAAAGGCCATTGCAGCGGTGCTGCAGCTGGCGGTCACTATGGACTATTCCATATTCCTATGGCACAGCTATCAGGAACATCGATTTGAATTGAAGATGGAACGGGAAGAGGCTATGGCCAATGCAATTGCCAAGACTCTTACGTCTGTAGCGGGAAGTTCGATTACTACGATTGCCGGATTCCTGGCCCTTTGCTTTATGACTTTTACGCTGGGGCTGAATCTTGGGATCGTTATGGCAAAGGGCGTACTGCTCGGTGTAATTGGCAGTGTCACGCTGCTTCCGGCTCTGATTCTTGCTTTTGAAAAACCGATCCTGAGGACGAAGCATAAACCGTTCATGCCGGCCTTTGATAAGCTGTCCGAGAAGGTCACCAAGCGGCCGGCGATCTGGATCATTGTTTTCCTGGTGCTGTTGGGACCGGCCCTTTTTGGGTATACCCATACGGATGTCTATTATAATCTGGATTCAGGGGTTCCGCAGACGTTGCCGTTTAAGGTCGCCAGCAACAAGTTGAGTGATGAGTTCAATCTCCAGACGGAACTGATGGTTCTTTCGGATGCCAAGCTGTCCGAGAAAGAATCTCGCAATATGATCGAGGAAATCAATAATGTGGACGGCGTTGTGCTGACTCTTGGCCTTGAGAGCGGTGTTGGACCTGCTGTGCCGGAGTCCATTCTCCCGGGATCTCTCAGCGGAATGGTCAAGAGCGATAACTGGGAGCTGATGATGGTCGGCACGGAATATTCCGTTGCGACAGACGAACTCAACAACCAGATCGATACCATCCACGGCATCATTAAGAAATATGACAAAAACGCTATGCTCATCGGTGAAGGACCATGTACGAAGGACCTGATTGATGTAACAGACCATGACTTTAAGGTCGTTACGGCGGTTTCCGTTGCCGCGATCTTCTTTATCATATTCTTCGTATTACAGTCCATCACGCTGCCGATCATTTTGGTAGCCTGCATCGAACTGGCCATTTTCATCAATTTGGGGATCCCGTTCTATACAGGAACGGTCATGTCCTTCATTGATTCCATCTGCATCAGTACGATTCAGCTGGGGGCGACCGTGGATTATGCCATCCTTATGACGACGCGGTACAAACGCGAGCGGAACGCGGGACTGGTACCACGGGAAGCCATGCGCATCGCGCACTCCAGATCCATGTCATCGGTCTGCGTCAGCGCGCTTGGATTCTTCGCGGCGACCTTTGGCGTTTCCGTTTATTCCAATATCGATATTATCAGTTCTATGACATTATTTATGGCCCGGGGCGCGATTGTCAGCTGCCTGGTCGTAATGTTCATTCTGCCGTCAATGCTGATGCTCTTTGACAAAGTGATCATCAAAACGTCCAAAGGCTTTGAGCAGGTAGAAGGAGCATTTCATTACAATAAATACAAGTTAAACCAAAGTCCCGAGAAGGAGGAGTCAATCGATGTATAAAAGGACGGGAAGCAGACACTTCAAAGTAAGAAAGGCCATTGCCTTTGCGACAGCTTTTGCAACGATGGTTTGTATGACGCTGTCAACGGCCAGTGCTTTTGCAGATACAGAGATCGAGAAGGACGAGTCGGTATACGTTATTACAGATTCTACCGGAGCGCAGAATGAAGTCATCGTAAGCGATCATCTGAAAAACGGTCCGCAGCTTGATAAAATCGAGGACAAGTCGGACCTGAAGGACATTGAAAACGTCAAAGGGGACGAAACCTTCAAGCAGTCCGGCGAAAAGCTGACCTGGAATGCCGGCGGCAACGATATTTATTATCAGGGCAAAACGACCAAAGAAGTGCCGGTAACCTTAAACGTCAAGTACTATCTGGACGGTCAGGAAGTCAGCGGCAAAGAGCTGGACGGCAAAAGTGGCAATGTGACCATCCGCATCAAATACGAAAACAATTCATCGGTGAACGGCACGAAAGTTCCATTCATCGTCATGACCGGCTTTATCGTGGAAGACGACTGCATGAAGAACATCACCGTTGATCACGGCAAAGTAATCGATGATGGAGAAAAGCAGATCGTTGTCGGCATGGCAGCCCCTGGCTTGACGGAAGATCTGGATCTGGAAGGGGAAGACATCGGCATGGGTGATTCCGTCACCATCAAAGGCAAGGCGAAGGATTTTGCTGTGGAAGATATGATGACGATCGTTACCAACTCCGTATTTAACGACATCAACACCAGCAAGTTCGACGATATGGATTATGACGACGAAATCAACGAACTGGACAAAGGCTCAAAGGCTTTGGTAGACGGCAGCAACCAGCTTTACAAAGGCATCACGAAGCTGAGCAACAACATGCCGGAACTGGAAGACGGCGTTGACCAGCTGAAGAACGGGGCGGATCAGGTACACACTGGTTCCATAAGCTTGCACAGCGGCGCGAAACAGCTGAAGGATGGAAGCGCGCTTATATACAAGGGTATTTGTGCCGTTAAAGTTGCTTTGGGCACTGGTGATAAAAAGAATTTAGCCAAGAATCCTGGCCTGAAAAATGTTTTGGGACAGGTTGAGGGCGGAATCACGTCAATTGGAAGCAATATGGACAATGCGGTTCTGCTGGTTGAAGGTTTGACAAAGCAAGTCGACGGAATAAACAGTTATCTTACGGCAGCACAGAGCGAGCTTGGACAGGTGGATCTGCAAACGGTCGATTTGAGCGGAGCTGTCGAAGAAATCGATAATGACATTGCAGCCATCAATGCAGACCCTGTATTAACGAATGAACAGAAGGAAGCGTTGGTTGGCACGTTAGAAAATGCGAAGGAAAATGTTTCCGGTGCGCAGGATTTTGTTAATTCAAACGTTGCCACAAATTTGACCCATGTTAAGACTGCACAGGGTGCCATTAGCGGTGCACAGACGCTGATTGGCAGTGAAACAACGGAATCATCTGCGCTGTACAATCTTGGGTTATTGTCAAAAATCGTACAGGGTGTTGATGCAGCTGCCAATGGTGAACTGTTAAAGGGCATCAAAGGCGCAGAAACCATCAACAATACGGTGCTGGCAAATCTTGGCGACAAAAAAACAAAGGACACTTTGATTAAAGGCGCTTATGATTTGAGCGGCGGTACCAGTGCCGTGGAAAGCGGCTCCAAAGAACTGGAAGGTGGAGCGAAGCAGCTTGCCGACGGTATGGAATCTTTGCAGTCAAATTCCGGCAAACTTGCAGACGGTGTTGATCAGTTGGATTCCGGCTCCAAGAAGCTCAGCAATGGCATGAGCAAGCTTTACAATGAAGGCATCAAAAAGATTGTAGATCTCTATAAAGATGACCTGAAGGGTCTGACCAATGGCCTTAGCGACATGAAGGATGCTACAAAGGGCTACAAGGTATTCACCGAACTGCCATCCGACATGGACGGCAACACGAAGTTCATTTACAAGACAACCATTTGCGAAAAATAATAGATGAAATGTTCGACTAGAACGATTTGATCAAGATAAGCGAAAAGTACTCCGCGTCGAAATGACGCGGTTACTTTTTTGCATGATAGTGTGTCAAAATGAACCGTCCCTATTGACACACCAAAACATATGAGAGTAATATAAGTGCTTGGGATATTACATAGAGGAGTTATTTCATGCGAGAAAATAAGATGGGCGTTATGCCCGTTGGTAGGTTAATTATAAATATGTCCTGGCCGGCTATCGTATCCATGATGGTGCAGGCTATGTACAATATCGTCGACAGCTATTTCGTTTCACAAATCAGTGAGGCGGCTTTGGCTGCCATCACATATATTTTCCCAGTGCAGATGGTGTTGATTTCCTGTGCCGTTGGAACCGGCGTTGGAATCAATTCGCTGATTTCAAGAAGGCTGGGCGCAAAGCGGTTCGAAGAGGCAGATCTGGCGGCCTGCCACGGATACCGGCTTTCCTTCATCAACTGGGCCTTCTTCTTTTTGGTAGGACTGTTCCTTTCCAAACCGATCATTGCCGTCATGACGGAGACCGAATACATTGTCAACGAAGGGGCCAAGTACCTGACAATCATCCTCATGGGCTCTCTGTTTATTTTCGTGCAGATTACAACGGAGAAGATCCTGCAGGCTACCGGGAACATGGTATTGCCGATGCTTTGCACGATCACCGGAGCTGTGACCAATGTTATTTTGGATCCGATTCTGATCTTCGGCTTGGGTCCATTCCCGGAAATGGGTATTACCGGGGCAGCCATAGCAACGATTTTCGGGCAGTTGTTCTCCATGGTGCTGGGACAGTTTATGCTGTTTAAATTCAATAAACTCATCCATGTTAAAATTCGCGGATGGAAGTGGGACAAGAGCATTATCAAAGATATTTATGCGGTTGGGGGCCCTGCGATTTTGATGCAGTGCATCGGATCCGTCATGCAGTTTGGCATGAACATGATCCTCAATTCCTTTACGGAAACAGCCGTTGCAGTAATGGGTGTATACGGCAGACTTCAGTCATTTATTTTCATGCCGGTTTTCGGATTGAATCAGGGAGTCCTGCCGGTGCTCGGATACAATTATGGTGCGAAAAACAAAGATCGTTTCATGGACGCCTACAAGAAAGGATTTCTTTTAGCCTTTATCATCATGTCCCTTGGCCTGATCGTATTCCAGCTGTTTCCGCACCAACTTCTCAGCGCGTTCAACTCTCAAGGAAATCCGGAAATCTACTCCATCGGTGTTCCCGCATTTCGGGCCATCAGCATTTGTTTCCTGCCAGCGTCCTACGGTATTATGACATCTGCCGTTTTCCAGGCATCCGGACATGGGTTTTTGAGCCTTTGGAGTTCTCTGATCCGTCAGTTGGTTGGGGTTCTGCCTCTGGCCTATATACTGGGCAAAGTGATCGGATTGAACGCCGTATGGTTTTCCTTCCCACTGGCAGAAATCATTGGAACGGCATATCTGATTATTGCATTTATCATTCTTTACAAGAAAGAAATCAAGCAACTCAGCCAATAAAATCAAACAGCTTTACAACCTTTGCTCATCGGCTCGAATGCCGAGCAGGGAGATACCGCCAATCACAGCGAAAATAAGTAACATAACAAACACCGGCACATAGGAGCCGGTTTTTGTTAGCAATAATCCGGATAGCGTCGCTACGAAAGACGTCGGGATGAGCGTCATAGCTCCCCCAACCTAAATAAAACCATCTTTTTTTCATTATTTCCCTCGAAGTTCTGTCACAAATTTACTATTTGATAATGATGATGTCGAAACCGTTTTCTACGCGTAGCTCGGAGTCCATTTCCACCAGATCATAGATCCGGGGATCCATAAGCAAATGCTTCCACGCCGTGTAGGTCGCCTGGATAAAACGTTCCTCTAAAGCAATGCTGCCATCTTTGTACCCGGTAACGAGAGGGCATTCATAAGGTAGCTCATCGCAGTGCAAAATCATATTAAAGATTCCGTTCTCATCAATGTGCGGCGCCAAAGGAAAGGTCCGACACTGGATCGGTCGTTTCTTACGTCGGCAGACCGGTGCCGTCCGGCACTGTATGAAGCAGACTTTACCGGTCCAGCTTTCCGGAAATTCATAGTCTTCTGCTTGTAGATAGCCCCAGTCGATCCAATCACAATCCGTGTCCTTGCTGGAAGGATCCATATCAAAAATCTGGTCTTCGCCTGGCAGGAGATAGAGTCCCATATAGTTGTCTGCGTTTTCATCGCCCTCTGCATGAAAGTCAACATCATCCGGTTCGTAGGCGCAAACACAGCAAGCGGCACCGCATAACGTGCCGCAGTCAAAATCGACAGGGCTAACCATGTCAAGAAGTCGGTATATTGCCTGGTAGGTTCGCTTTGAAATGATTGTGTTCATAGGTGATATGATAACGCACATAGACCGGTCCGTCAAAGGGTGTTCTGCGAAAAACAAAACTAGTACTTTCGTATGATTATATTAAATAGACAATTTTAGTATAATTAGTGATTGAATTGTGAGAAAAAAGAGTATAAAATAGACTAGGTTTTTTATTTTTGACTTAAAACTACATATATATAGGAGCAAGTTTGCGAGAATGAGATTAGGTATTGATGTAGGATCAACAACAGTAAAACTTGTCTTTCTGGATGATCAGGATCAGATCATCTACAGCAGATATGAAAGACATATGTCCAACGTTTTTCTTAAAGTTGAAGAATTGTTGAAAGAAGCTCATAAGGAATTCGGCTCACAGAAGTTAAAGGCAGTTATTACAGGTTCCGGCGGATTGAGTTTAGCGAAAATTGTAGGCGTGCCATTCGAACAGGAAGTCATCGCCTGCAGCAGGGCAGTGGAGAAACTGATTCCTGAGACGGACACAGCCATTGAACTTGGCGGCGAGGATGCGAAGATAACATTCTACGGTCAGACGATTGAACAGAGAATGAACGGTACATGCGCAGGCGGTACCGGCGCGTTCATCGACCAGATGGCCGTACTGCTTAATACAGACGCGGATGGACTTAATGAAGCATCCCAAAAACACGAACTGATCTATCCAATCGCAGCGCGATGCGGAGTTTTTGCAAAAACCGACATTCAGCCGCTGATCAATGACGGCGCTAAGATCGAAGACCTGGCGGCTTCCATCTTCCAGGCGGTTGTTGACCAGACCATCAGCGGACTGGCTTGCGGACACCCGATCACGGGCAAGGTGGCGTTTCTTGGCGGACCGCTTTCTTTCCTGTCGGAACTGCGCGCGAGATTTATCGAAACCTTGAAGATCAAACCGGAAGATGTCATTTTCCCTGAGAATGGCAGACTTTTTGTTGCAATGGGCGCGGCCTTTCTGGCAGACAAATACGACGAGACCGATCTGGACGAGATTCTGACGAAACTCAAAAGTGCCGATCAGGATAGTGCCAGAGATACGGCGATTTTGGATCCGCTGTTCCGGAATCAGGAAGAATACGACGAATTTAAGGCGCGTCATAACCGGGCAACGGTTACCAAAAAGCCTTTGGAAGAGGCAAAGGGCCGTCTGTTCCTTGGCATTGACGCAGGATCGACGACAACCAAATCCGTACTGATGGACGACGACAAGAACGTTCTCTATACATTCTACCGGAGCAACCGGGGCAAACCGATCGCGCCGATCATTGAGATGCTCAAGGACGTTTACGACAAAATGCCGGAAGACTGTTACATCGGCGGAACGGCTGTTACCGGCTACGGGGAAAACCTGATCAAAACGGCCTTTAAGTGTGACATGGGCGAAATCGAAACCATGGCTCACTACAAGGCAGCCGAAGAGTTCCTGCCAGGCGTCGAGTTCATTCTTGACATCGGCGGTCAGGACATGAAGTGCATGGAAATCAAGAACAATGCCATTTACAACATCATGCTCAACGAAGCATGCTCCTCCGGGTGCGGCTCTTTCATCGAGACCTATGCAAAATCCGTGCAGATGAGCGTTCCGGATTTCGCGGAAGCGGCGCTCTTTGCAGAGGGACCGGTGGATCTGGGAACCCGATGCACCGTCTTCATGAACTCCAAGGTAAAACAGGCGCAGAAAGAGGGCGCAACGATAGGCGACATTTCGGCGGGACTTTCTTATTCCGTCATCAAGAATGCGCTGTATAAAGTAATCAAGCTGAGAAATCCGGAAGACGCCGGGGAGAAAATCGTCGTGCAGGGCGGTACCTTCCTCAACGAAGCCGTTCTCCGGAGCATCGAGAAGATTCTGGGCAAGGACGTGGTTCGTCCGGATATTTCTGGGCTTATGGGAGCATTCGGAGCAGCTCTGATTGCCAAAGAAAACTACGTAGAAGGGCAGGAGTCCACGCTTCTTAAGCGGGATCAGCTGGAGTCCTTTGACGTCAAGACATCCACCACAAGATGCAAAGGCTGTGAAAACAACTGTCTTCTGACCATCAACAAATTCGCGGATGGCACAAGACTGATTACCGGAAACCGTTGTGAAAAAGGGGAAGGCAAGATCGAAAAATCCAGCGATGTGCCAAACCTGTATCAGTATAAATATGATCGGCTGTTTGATTACGAACCGCTGACAGAAGAACAGGCGACCCGTGGAACCGTGGCGATTCCGCGCGTCCTGAATATGTATGAAAACTATCCGTTCTGGTTTACTTTTTTTACGCAGCTGGGATACCGCGTCATCATATCGCCGCAGTCTAAGAAGTCCCTTTATGAATTAGGAATGGATACCATTTCGTCGGATACGGCATGCTATCCGGCCAAGATCGTGCACGGCCACATTAAGTCGTTGATCAACGAAGGATATAAATTCATCTTTTACCCAAGCATTAACTACGAACGGGTCGAAGATGAGAAACAACCAAACCATTATAACTGTCCGATCGTTGCCACGTATCCGGAAGTCATCGCCAACAATATGGATGAAATCATCGAGGCACAGGGTGTGGAATTCATGCATCCGTTCCTGCCGTATGACGATGATAACCGGCTGGTCAAAGAACTGACGTCAGTCTTTGAGGACAAAGGCATTACGGGCAAAGAAATCAAGAATGCGGTCAAGTGGGCGCGTCGGGAAGACAAGCGTTTCCACGAGGACGTGCGCAGAGCAGGGGACAAAGCGCTGGATTATGCCGAAAAACATGGTGCCAAGTGCATCGTGCTTTCGGGAAGACCATACCATGTGGATCCGGAAATCAACCACGGTATGGACAAAATGATTACATCCTTCGGCATGGTCGTGCTCACGGAAGATGCCATTGCCCATCGGGTCAAACTGGAACGGCCGATTCGCGTTCTGGACCAGTGGGTATACCACTCCAGACTTTACAGGGCCGCGATTTTTGCCGGACAAAGGGACGATGTGGAACTGATCCAGCTGAACTCCTTTGGATGCGGACTGGATGCCGTCACGACGGACCAGGTTGCAGAGATTTTGCATAATAACAACAAACTCTATACCGTACTGAAAATCGACGAAGGATCCAATCTGGGGGCGGCAAAAATCCGAATCCGTTCCTTGCGGGCGGCCATGCTGGAACGCGATAAGAATGAAATTAAGGCGGAGCCGGTCAATAAGGCTTATGAGCGTCCGGTATTTACGAAAGAAATGCGCGAGCAGAAATACACGATCATGATGCCGCAGATGTCCCCAATCCATTGGGATCTGGTGGAGGCCATGATGAAATCCTGTGGATACAACGCGAAGCAGCTTCCGCCGGTTAGCGTGCATGCAGTAGAAGAGGGGTTAAAATACGTAAACAACGATGCTTGTTATCCGACCATCGTAACCTTAGGGCAAACGATTGCAGCCTTGAAATCCGGAGAATACGATTTGGATCATACGGCCATCTTTATGTCCCAGACAGGCGGTCAGTGCAGAGCATCCAACTATATTTCCCTTTTGCGGAAAGCGCTCAAGGACCTTGAAATGCAGCAGATTCCGGTTATTTCCGTCAGTGCTGCAGGCTTGGAATCCAATCCGGGCTTTAAGCTCATGGACTACGAGCTGATCAAGAAGGGCATGATGGCAGTCGTTTACGGCGATCTGTTTATGCGGGTACTGTATCGGACGCGTCCGTACGAAGTGGAACCGGGCAGCGCCAATGCCCTGTATGAAAAATGGAACGACATCGCCAAAGTCAATTGTATGGACGGAGACATGAAGACCTTCCGCAAGAACTGCAAAGGCATTTGCAATGACTTTGACGCGCTGCCGCTGAAAGATATCAAAAAACCAAGAGTTGGCGTTGTAGGAGAAATCCTGGTTAAATACCATCCAACAGCGAACAACGATATCGTTGGCGTCATCGAAGAAGAAGGCGGTGAGGCGGTCGTACTGGATCTGCTCGACTTCCTGCTCTATGGGATGTACAACAAGAAATTCAACTACGAACATCTTTCCGGCTCCTGGAAATCCATGGCCGGAAATATGGCGGCGATCAAGGCACTGGAACACTTCCGGAAGCCTGCCCGTGATGCATTGAAAGCGTCCGTTCGATTCCATGAACCATCGCACATCGAGGAAACGGCCGAGGCAGCGTCCCAGGTGATTTCTCTCGGGAACCAGTGCGGAGAAGGATGGCTTTTGACCGGTGAAATGGTGGAACTGATCAGTCATGGCGTTGAGAACATCGCGTGTCTGCAGCCGTTTGCCTGCCTGCCGAACCACGTAACGGGGAAAGGCATGATGAAAGCCATGCGCAAGTTCAGCCCACAGGCGAATATCGTAGCCATTGACTTTGATCCGGGTGCATCCCACGTAAACCAGCTGAATCGAATCAAGCTGATGATGACAACAGCGCACAAAAATCTGGAAGAAAAGCTGGCACAGTAAGGACTCTGAAATTCGCAATTGATACAAACAAAACAAAGCCGCGTGTTGATATGGCACGCGGTTTAGTATATAATGATACAGGAAATTTTAACAGGATAGGAGGTGTCTCCATGGGAAGACACGGAACAATTGCAGGTAGAAAAGCAGCTCAGGATTCCAAAAGAGCGGCTATGTTCACAAAGTACGGAAGACAGATCATTGTAGCAGCAAAAGCGGGAGGCGATCCTGAATACAACGCTACTTTGAGAGTTGCCATCGAAAAGGCGAAAGCCATTGGCATGCCGAACGACAATATTAAGAGAGCCATTAAGAAGGGTACTGGCGAACTCGAAGGCGAAACATACACAGAACTCAGTTTCGAAGGTTATGGAGTAGGCGGAGTTGCAGTTATCGTAGAAGCTCTTACAGATAATACGAACCGGACCACGTCCGCAGTTCGGTCCACATTCGACAAACACGGCGGAAACCTGGGAACACCGGGATGCGTAACTTACATGTTCGAACGCAAAGGCGTCATCATCATCGAAAAGACCGATGACATCGACGAAGACGAACTGATGGAAGTTGCTCTCGATGCCGGAGCGGATGACATGATTACAAACGACGACAGCTTTGAGATTCTGACGGAGCCAGGCAGCTACACAGATGTACACGGAGCATTGACGGATGCCGGTTATGAATTCGTTGAATCCGAAGTTGAATACGTTCCATCCATGGAAGCTGCACCGAAGGATGAAAAAGATCTCAAGAAACTCAAGAAAATGATCGACATTCTGGAAGACAATGATGACGTACAGAAGGTTCATCACAACTGCAGCGTAGACCTGGAATCGATCGAATAATCAACTCGTTGTAATAATCCTGAAGTGTTCGTCAAAGAGAACTATAATTCAACCTACAGATTATGAACGGGAGTCCGAAGTCCATTTGTAGTATGCCATGCCCGCCCGACGGGACGGCAGAAAGCAAAGGCAGGACACCCACCTGGCGTGAGCTAGGGCGTGAATTATATCTTTGACGGCATGTCGGGATTATCTTTTTTTAGAGGACAAATTGGAGGATGGAGCCATGAACCCCATGACCCCTGCTGAAGTATTTGATAAAGTTTCTGATTCCGGAATCGCAAAAGCCGGCGGGTCCGTCATCAAACTTTTTGTGATGGGCATCCTGGCAGGTGCTTATATTGCATTTGGCGCCCAGGCGTCTTTGATGGCATCCTTTAACCTTACGGCGGATCCAGCCACATTTGGCATCGGCAAAGTTGTAATGGGAGCAGTGTTCCCGGTAGGACTGATGCTGGTCGTATTGTGCGGAGCCGAGCTCTTCACGGGCAACTGCCTTATGGTAACGGGCGCGCTGGAAAAGAAATTCCCCTGGTCTAAGATCTGGAGAAACTGGGTGATTGTCTATGCCGGAAATCTGGTCGGATCTCTGTTGATCGTTCTTTGCATTGCATATTCCGGACTGTGGGATTCTGGTGCGGGACTGCTTGGTGCGGTTACGGTCAAAACGGCCATTGGCAAATGCAGTCTGAGTTTTGGACGGGCAGTGGTTTTGGGCATTTTGTGCAATGTCATGGTTTGCCTTGCAATCTGGATGGCGACGGCGTCCCGGGAATTGATCGGCAAAATGATTGCCATTTGGTTTTGCATCGGTCTGTTCATTGTTTCCGGGTTTGAGCACAGTGTTGCCAATATGTATTTCATTCCTGCGGGTATCATTGCAGCAGGAAACCCGGATTACGTAAGCCTGCTGGATCTGGATACCAGCGCACTGAATGTATATGCCTTCTTCATCAAAAACCTTCTTCCAGTAACCATTGGAAACATTCTAGGCGGATCCCTCTTTGTCGGGACAACCTATTGGCTTTGCATGAAGAAGTGGAAATAGATACAATATCGTAAAAGGAGAATGATAATGAATAACCAGTTAACGGTTCGAGGTATGGTGATCGGTGCCATTGGAGTCATCATCATCACAACCAGTTCCATGTTTATCGCACTGAAGTTAAGCTCGCTTCCATGGCCAATCATATTCGTAGCACTGGTATCCATGTTTTGCCTCAAAGCCATGGGCAATACCAACCTAAAGGAAATCAATGTCACACAGACCGCCATGTCATCCGGCGCAATGGTTGCCGGCGGTTTGGCCTTTACACTTCCGGGCATCTGGATGTTAGATCCGAACGCACACGTTCACTGGGGCATGCTGCTTTTGCTGACCTTAAGCGGCGTGGTTCTGGGTCTGATTTTCACGGCCCTGATTCGCAAGTACTACATCGACGACTGTAGAGAAACCATGAAATACCCGATGGGCGAGGCTTGTGCGGAAACCTTGACCGCAGGCGATGAGGGCGGCAGCAAGGCCGTAGTCCTCTTCATCACCATGGGTCTGGTTGCCATCTTTACCTTCCTGCGTGACTGGTTTATGAAAATACCGGCTTCGCTCTTAAATCAGAAAATGCTTGCCTACGGTTCCATGGCTGGCGTATACGTCTCCCCAATGCTGGTAGGCGTTGGCTATCTGTTGGGATCGGCATACGTCATCGTCTGGTTCATCGGAGCCATCATCGGTGACTTCGGCATTCTGTTCGGCGGTGTGGAAGCCGACTTATGGGACAGCGTAACGGCGGCCGCCATCAAACAGTCTCTCGGAATCGGTCTCATGGTCGGTACCGGTGTAGCAATCATTATTCTTGGAGTTCTTCCAAAAGCCAAAGACATGTTCAAAGGCATGTTCAGCAAAAACAGTCTGGGTGAAACGATCGTTCCCATGCGTTGGGCGCCAATCGCAATGGCAGCCATTGCAGTGCTGTGCACGACGGTACTTCACATGGGCGTGATTTCCTCCATTCTGACGATTATCGGCGCTTGGCTGGCGACTTCCATGTCCGCCCAGTGCGTTGGACAGACAGGTATCAACCCGATGGAAATCTTCGGTATCATCATTCTGATTGCATGTAAGGCCGTTTCCTCCATCGGAGGAACCGAAGCCTTCTTTGTAGCAGCCATCATTGCGGTTGCCTGCGGCCTTTGCGGTGACGTCATGAACGACTTTAAGGCCGGACAGCTTTTGGATACGGATCCGAAGGCACAATGGATTGCAGAATGCATCGGCGGGCTGCTCGGTGCCTTTGTTGCAGTTGGCGTACTGTTGATCATCATCAGCGCTTACGGCGGCGACTGTTTTGGAACGGAAGTGTTCCCGGCGGCTCAGGCAGGTGCGGTTGCAGCAATGGTAGGCGGCATTTCACATATGCCGGCCTTTATTATCGGATTGATTGCCGGTATCGTGCTCAGCATCTTCAAGCTCCCGGTCATGACCTTGGGACTGGGCGTATATTTACCGTTCTTTATGTCAGCGACAGCCTTTATCGGCGGTGCTTTGAGACTGATCATGGACAAAGTTTATCCGAAGTTTGAAGAAAAGGGCACCGGAACGATCATCGCTTCCGGACTTCTTGGCGGCGAGGGAATCACCGGCGTTATCATCGCCTTGATCGTAGCCGTGCAGTCGATTATGTAGAAGAAGGGGCAAGTAACATGAAAGAGATCAATATCACAGAAATACCGGGATTTCGGATCGGCAATGCGCAGAACAAGGAGGGCGCCACGGGTTGTACTGTGGTCGTCTGTGAAGGTGGCGCTAGAGCCGGCGTGTCCGTCAAAGGCGGCGGACCGGCGACCCGCGAAACGGATCTGCTGGATCCACAGAAAATGGTTCAGGAGATCTTCGGCCTGTGTCTTTCCGGCGGCAGCGCCTATGGGTTGGACGCGGCAACCGGTGTGATGAAATATTTAGAGGACAAAGGCATTGGATTTGACGTTGGCATGGGAATCGTGCCAATTGTACCGGCGGCGTGTCTGTTCGATTTGGTCATTGGTGATTTCAAATGCCGTCCGGATGCGGAAATGGGATATCAGGCTTGCATCGATTCCGAGCAATGGGCGGAGAAGCCGTTCTGCGGCGGAAATATCGGTGCGGGCACCGGTGCTACGGTGGGTAAATTTAAGGGTCTGGATACCCTTATGAAGAGCGGACTGGGGACGTACGCGGTTCAGTCCGGAGACCTAAAGATTGGCGCCGTGGTGGCTGTGAATGCACTGGGCGATGTCTTTGATGCAGACACCGGAGAAGAAATTGCCGGAATGCTGACGGAAGACGGCAAGGCCTTTGACAATACTTGTCAGGCCATGTGGGAATCGGTGCAAAGGGATAAAAACGTATTTACAGGAAATACGACCATTGGATTCCTCATCACCAATGCGGCTTTGACCAAGGATCAGTGCAATAAGCTTGCCGACATGGCCCATGACGGATACGCCAGAGCCATTCAGCCGGTGCACACCAGTGCCGATGGCGATACGATTTTCTTTTTAGCGAAGGGCGACGTCAGTGTCAATCAGGATGCCCTGGGAGATTTGGGTGCATACGTGATGGCAAAGGCGATCAACGATGCAGTTCGCCGTGCGGAGACCGCCTATGGCGCAAAAGCCGTGCGGGATCTTTCCGATACGCTGCTTTAAGGAACCGTGGAGAATCAAATTATGAACATTACCAACGAAAAATTATATGAAATCGCAGAAGGTGCCAGAGTGAATGCTTACGCGCCTTTTTCGAATTTTTGTGTTGGCGCAGCGCTTTTGACAAAGGACGGGGAACTGTTCACAGGCGTCAATATCGAAAATTCATCTTATGGAGCGACGATCTGCGCCGAGCGGGTCGCCTTTGTAAAAGCCATTTCCGAAGGGAAACGGGAATTTGCTAAAATTGCCATATCTGCCGGGGACGAAGAATCGGTTCCTTGCGGAATCTGCCGGCAGTTTATGTATGAGTTCTCACCGGAAATCGAAGTCATCACAAAAGCAAGTCCAGAGGATGGCGGCGAATTGAAGGTGCGACCGCTCACGGCGCTTTTGCCGGAAGGGTTTGTTTTAGAGCGTTCGTAGAAGGACAGGAGGAAAGATAGTTATGGAAAGAATCGCCATAATCGATGGCAACAGTTTGATCAATCGTGCCTACTACGCCATGCGGCAGCCGATGATCACCAACGACGGCATTTACACCCATGCGATTTTTGGGTTTATTAATATGATGGATAAGATTCGGCGGACCTATAAACCGTCTTACATGGCGGTTGCCTTTGATATGAAGGCGCCTACCTTCCGTCATAAAGAATACAAAGACTATAAGGCGGGTAGAAAGAAGATGCCGCCGGAACTGGCCATGCAGATTCCGATTCTCAAAGACATCCTGGACGCCATGCACATCGCCCGTGTGGAAACAGAAGGATTTGAGGCCGATGATATTATAGGAACCATTGCGCGGGCTGCCGAAGCCGACGGTCTGGAGCCTTTCATCGTGACCGGCGACCGGGACCAGCTGCAACTGGCGACGGACGTAACCAAGATCATCTATACGAAACGAGGGGTTTCCGATTTCGATTTATTCGATCATGATTCCTTTGTCGAGGCGTATGGGTTTACGCCGCTTCAGTTCATCGATTACAAAGGCCTTGCCGGCGATTCGTCGGACAATATCCCGGGCATTCCGGGCGTCGGCGCAAAGACGGCAACGAAACTGATTCAGGAATACGGAAGCGTGGAGAATATCATCCAGAAGGTGGATGAGATCAAACCAGCGGGACTTCAGAAAAAGGTCTCGGAAAACGCCATGACGGCTATGATGAGCAAAAAACTGGCAACCATCAACACCAATGCACCGATCGATACGGATATGGCCGGATTCAAAATCGGTGAAACGGATTACGATACTCTGGTAGAAATTTATAAAATGCTGGAATTCAATAAGTTCCTTAGCAAACTCAAGAAACCAGAAGCGGCATCTGGCCCAGCGGGGACAGAAGAAGGCGCATCCAGTGAAAGGGTTGAAGAGGCTGCATCAATGGGCGCTGACCGGACGGAGCACATCAGCCAGCATACGATCTACGCCAATGCAGGTTTGGAAAAAATCAAACTCCGCGGTGAGACCGTGCTCCATCTATTCGGAGACGGAAACCACGTAGGCGAACCGCTGGTAAGCGGAGCGGGGCTTTTGAATGGAAACGATTATTACTATATCAACTGTTCTAATGCGACCGATTTCTTTGGCTGGTTGGATCAGCAGGAAATCCGGTTTATCGGGCACGATCTGATTGACGATTACTATATGCTCCTCTGCAAAGGTACGAAGCGATTGGATACCTGTTTTGATACGGCCATTGCCCAATACGTCATCGATTCCAGCAGGAGCAACTACGACTTGTCGGCTTTGGTTAATGAATATCTGCACACGTCTTTGGAATTGCCAAAGGAGCCGCAGGAAGCTGAACAGGCAGAGTTGGGCCTTCAGATTTGCACCGCCATTGATGGGATTTATAAACAACAGACAGAAACCATTCGGCAGGAAGGTCTGGAGCATGTGCTCTATGATATTGAACTGCCGCTGGTAGAAGTGATGGCCTCCATGGAAAAGGAAGGCTTCAAGGCGGACAAGGAATTCCTGGGAGAATTTGGTGAAAAACTGTCCGCCAAAATTGAAGAACTGGCAGCCACGATCCAGATGTTGGCGGGAGAAGAGTTTAATATCAATTCCCCGATTCAACTGGGAGAGATTCTCTTTGAAAAACTGGAACTGCCTCATGGCAAGAAAACCAAGAGGGGATATTCCACCAGCGCGGACATTCTGGAAAAAATCAAGGATCAACATCCAATTGTGCCGAATATTCTGGAGTACCGAACCCTGAGTAAGCTTAAGAGCACCTATGTTGACGGGTTGATTCCGTTGATCAATCCGGAAGACAGCAAAATCCGGGCCCATTTCCAGCAGACTGTGACAGCCACGGGCCGGATCAGCTGTACGGAACCAAACCTTCAGAATATCCCGATCCGTCAGGAATTAGGCAGACAGCTGCGTAAAGCCTTTGTTCCGGAGGATGCATCCTGCGTTCTCGTGGGAGCGGATTACTCCCAAATCGAGCTGCGGGTGCTGGCTCATATGTCCGGCGATGAGGCCTTGATTCGGGCCTTCAATAACGGGGAGGACATTCACCGGGCAACAGCGGCTCACGTTCTCGGCGTTCCGGAAGACCAGATCACTCCAAACGAGCGAAGCCGTGCGAAGGCCGTTAATTTCGGCGTGATTTACGGAATGAGCGCCTTTGGATTGTCCTCGGAGCTGCAGATTACACGAAAAGAAGCGACGGATTATATCGATGCCTATTTTGCTAAGCATCAGCAGGTCAAGGCGTTTATGGATGAAGCCGTGGCCTTTTGCAAGGATAATGGATACGTTACGACGCTCATGGGACGGAAACGTTACATCAAGGAAATCCATGCCTCCCAGTTTATGGTTCGGCAGGTGGGGGAACGGCTCGCCATGAACACACCGATACAGGGAAGTGCAGCGGATATCATCAAAATCGCCATGATCAAGGTTTACAACGCAATCAAAGAGCAAAAGCTGAAGTCCAAACTGATTCTGCAGATCCACGATGAACTGATCATCAATACCTATCCGGAGGAGAAGGAACTCGTGAAAAAGCTTTTGGTTGAGAACATGGAGTCTGCCTACGAGATGGCGGTAGAACTGAAAGCAGAGCTGAACGAAGGAACGAACTGGTACGAGCTGAAATAAACAACGAACAGAACAGGCAGGTGACACATGCTTATTATAGGACTAACAGGAGGAATTGGCTCCGGGAAATCCACGGCTGCAGAATACTTTCTCGAGAAAGGGTTTGCCCATATCGACGCAGATCTTATTGCACATGAAATTACGGCGGAGGGCATGCCGATTATTGATGTGCTGCAGGAAACCTTTGGTCCTGGCAGCGATTACAATAAGGATAATATTGAAATATTAGATGCTCCGGGTAAACTTAACCGGCGTGCCATGGCACGTGTAGCCTTTGCCGATGACATGACTCGTGAAAAATTTGACAATATTATGTTCGCTGAAATCATCCGGGTCATCGAAAAACGCATTGCCGAAATAGAACAGGAAGATGATCAGGCGAAAGCCAGAGGTGAGAGGGGATACAATGGGATCCTGATCGATGCACCGCTGCTATTTGAGTCAGAGGCCAATGAACTCTGCGACCTGGTCATTCTGATTACCGCAGATATGGAAGAGCGTATAACCCGTGTAGCCATCAGGGATAAGGCGACTCGTAAGGAGATTCAAAGCAGGATCGACAGTCAGTACGATGATGACATAAAAGCCAAACTAGCCGACTTTGTCGTCGACAACAATGGAACGGTTGAAAATTTATACGAAAAATTGGATGAAATTAGATCAAATTTTTGTTAAATAATTCTTGTTAATTACTTCACATTAATAAGCGCATCATGTATAATCGAGACATCTCGTTTTTGACTCGTTATTTTTTGCTTATTATGAGGTGAAAGGATTTTTATGGAAAATCAAGAAAGACAAGAACTACATCGATCCCTAAACATGAAAGACGTACTGGCCCTGGCGTTTGGTACGATGATTGGATGGGGATGGATCATGCTGGCTGGCTCCTGGGTAGGAAACGGCGGCTCGATCGGTGCAATGATCGCATTCGGTCTTGGCGGCGTGATGGCTATCTTCGTAGGACTGACTTACGCGGAGCTGACACCGGCACTGCCGCTGTCAGGTGGTGAGCTTGTATTCTCCTATCGTGCGATGGGATACAATGCAGCATGGTTTACCGGCTGGATGATCACACTGGCTTATCTGGGCGTAGCTGCCTGGGAAGGCCCGGCATTGGCCAATGCAATCAATTTCCTGTTTGCAGGCGTACTGCCTACTGGAGGAACGCTCTGGACGATCCAGGGTTCTGACGTAACCGTTACATTCCTGATTATCGCCATTGTTGGTGCAATCGTAATGACCGTTGTTAACTACAGAGGAGCAAAGGCTTCTGCTGTATTCCAGACGGTTGCTACCGTTGCTATGGCAATCGGCGGTATTTCATTTGCTATCTGCGGAACGGCAACCGGTTCCATCGACAACTTTGTTCCACTGTTTACGGATGGTAAAGGATTCGTTGCTGTAATGCTGGCAGTACCTGCTATGTTTGTAGGTTTTGACGTTATTCCACAGGCTGCTGAGGAAATGAACATTCCTCTCGGCAAAATCGGTAAAGTAATGATCATCGCTATTTGCATGGCTGCTTTCTGGTATTGCCTGATGATTTTCGCAGTTGCGATTTCAACTCCTGGCGATGTACTGAACGGATTTGTCAATGACTCCGAAGCGGTTCCAGTTGCAAACTGCTTCGCCTTCTGCATGAACAATCCAATCTTTGGTAAACTGATGATCATCGCTGCTATGTGCGGTATTCTGACGTCCTGGAACGGATTCGTTGTAGGTGCTTCCCGAGTACTGTTCTCCATGGCAAGAGCGAAGATGCTGCCATCCGTATTCGCGAAGGTTCACCCGAAGTATGGCTCACCGGTTGCAGCAGTACTGCTCGTTGGACTGTTTACAGTTCTTTCACCGCTGCTCGGCAGAGGTGCTCTGGTATGGCTGGTTGACGCAGCAGCATTCGGTACCGTAGTTGCATACTTCATGGTATCACTTTCCTTCTTCATTCTGAGAAGTAAGGAACCAACTTTGGAGCGTCCATTCTACACGAAGGGCGGCCCTGTAATCGGCGTTGGCGCTTTGCTCGTATCCCTGTTCTTCTTCTGGCTGTATCTGCCAGCATTGGGAAGCCCATCACCACTGACTGGTGTTGAATGGGGTCTGTGCGGCGGCTGGATCGTACTGGGCGTGATCTTCTTCATTGCCAACAAGGCATCGAAGAATGGCAAAGTTTCGAAGGAAGAAACAGAATATCTTATGTTTGGTAACGATTACAAGAGATTCTAAAGTTCGGATAAATTCGAAAAACAAGCAAGAGGCTCAAGACCACAGGACGGTTTTGAGCCTTTTCTTTTTGGAATCGTCCAATCGGATTGAAAGAATATCCGGACATATTTCAAAATCGCTATAGACGTAATTTTGGTTATTAATTATACTATTTATATCATTAAAAAATCCAAATCGAATAGGGTATAAGTGGAGATGACCAATATGTTTTGTAAGAAAAATTCGCTGAAATTATGGCTCAGAATACTTCTGTGCATGGTTCTTTTGATTGCTTTTGCAGGATGCGGATCCGGAGACGCTGGAGATGATACAGCGGCCTCCAATGAAACGGCTGCCGCAGAGGAAACAACGGCAGAAGAGTCGAATCAGGGTAAGCTGGATACCAAGTCTTTGGCTGGCGCTCTCGGATCGATCCAGGCCGAAGAGCCAAGCGTCACACAGCACATTATGTACGCGGACCAGGATGACGGATACGCGAATGTGCGCAAAGGCCCCGGCACCAATTACGATGTGGTCGGCATGGTGAAAAACGGAAATATTGTAACGGTTACCGGACCGGTAGACGGGTGGTATCAGATTACCAGTGGATCGTTTACGGGATATTATATCCACAAGTCGACCTTATCCGATGACTGGTCCAGGCAGGAAGTCAGCAAGCGCATGTTTGTTTCCTCTTCGGACGGGGAAGCAAATGTCCGGATGGGACGTAGCTCCAACAGTCAGGTTTGGGGTAAGCTGTACAACGGTACTGCGGTTTACGTATCGCATTTGAAAGATGGTTGGTATCTGATCGACTATGGTATCTTTAGCGGATATTACATTCATGAGTCGATGCTGTCTGAACTGCAGCCGGACATGGCGGTAACGGAGGTGCGCTATGTGTCAGAACCGGATGGATACGCGAATGTTCGAAATGGCCGCGGCACCAATTACGATGTGGTTGGCCGCCTGGACAACGGTTCGGTCGTCCAGGTCACGAATTTGCATGATGGTTGGTACGAGATCGCCTCTGATCCATACCGAGGATATTACATCAGCCAATCCACGTTGGCTCAATAAGTTATGATTGATTTACCTGAAACAAATAGTATGAAAAAAGTAATCGTATTTGGCGGCGGCACGGGACTGTCCTGTCTTTTATCCGGATTGAAGCTGTTTCCTGTTGATGTAACGGCGGTGATCACGGTCAGTGATGATGGCAGCAGTACCGGCGTTTTAAAAGAAGAATTGGATATACCAGCCGTGGGGGACCTAGGTAAGGTTCTTTTGTCCATGGCCAATGTGGACGACGATTTTATTGATCTGCTCAGCTACCGGTTTGAAAAAGGCGGATCCCTGTACAACCATCCGGTAAGAAACATTATGCTGGCCGCGTTGATCGACCTGAAGGGGGATTTGACAGAAGCGACCAAGTACATGTCGAAGCTTTTGAAAGTCAAAGGGTCTGTACTGCCTCTGACAGAAGAAAAAGTGGAACTGATCGGCTACAGCGGCGACAAGGAATACTATGGGGAAGTAGAAGTGGGCAAAAATGCTCAGAACATCGACTTCCTGATCTATGATCATCAGTTCAGCGTATCCTCAGAGATCATCGGCAAGATCCAGGACGCGGACCTGATCATTCTTAGCCCTGGAAGTCTGTATACCAGCATTTTGCCCCATCTGATCGCGCCGGATATTCGTAAGGCTCTGGATAAGAGTCGGGCGCCGATCATGTACATTTCCAATCTGGTGACACAGCCCGGGGAAACCGACGGATATACGGTAGGAAATCACATTAAGGTATTGAACCGGTATTTGGGGGAACACCGGGTAGACGTGGTTCTCGCCAATACGGGAAGTGTCCGGTTGGAAGTTACGGATGTATATAAGACAAAAGAAAACAAGTCTGTCGTGGATCTGGATCGTGATACCGTAGACAGACTTGGTGTAGAACTACTTGCAGATGATGTCATTAAGATCGATCATGGAAGCATTCGTCATGACGAACTTAAGACTGCATATATGGTATTTTCTTATTTGATGCGGTGAGGTTATTCGTCTTTGGAGCCGGCCAGCCGGGCAATGAGATGAATGATGCCGCGGATGGTCAGGAAAATCGCGAAGAACACAAAGAACCCGCTGATTCCATAAATCACATCATCAAATTCCATGATTCCCGTTCCATAATAGCCTTGACCGATTTCGATGGCGAAGGTGATGACCAGAATAACGGTGAACACATAGAAGAAGGAGATGACCATGGTGTGACCCGTCTTAGCCAGCCACAGGAACAGTGGGTGCAGTGCCAAGATTAAGGCTACACCAAAGAGACCGATGATAATGAAGTGCAGCTCTTTATCGGTGAAGCTGTTTTCAATCGAGTCGTTCCAGCTCAGGAAATAAGTGTGGATTCTTGAAATCAGCATTACGATGCTATATAAAAGACTTTGCATAGTATTTCCCTCCATTTCTTACGGCATTATAATAATACATTGTGAAGAAAGAGTGAATTTACAAATGTTAAGATTGTTGTTGACAAAAGTGAGCAGAGACTCTAAAATATAAAAGTGCCTGCAAGACAGGCACTTTATATGCGGCCTTGGCGGAATAGGCAGACGCGCACGTTTGAGGGGCGTGTGGGAGACCGTGCCGGTTCAAGTCCGGCAGGCCGCACCATTTGTTGAGGAGGGACCTTTCATATTTATTGAGAGGTCTTTTTTCTATCCTAATTCAGTTGCTTTACTTCACTAAAATACGTATAATGACAACATGAGTAAGTCCAGCAGAAACAAGACAATCGATACGGATATCAGTGAAGGCGTAGAATATCTAAACCGGTGCATCAAAGGCAAGGACTTGACAGAAGCAACCGGCAGGATGGACACTGCGCCTTTGGACAGGACCATCAACGGCGATAGCTTTCAGGTGATGGAGACGTTGCCTAAGGCTTTTGCGGATCTGGCAATTGTGGACCCGCCTTACAATTTAGGCAAGGATTATAACGGCCGGTACTTTGGCAAGATGACACAAGCAGCTTACGCAGAGTATACGCGCCAGTGGATGCGTGGTCTCCGACCGCTGCTAAAAGATACCGGGTCCATTTATGTTTGCTGCGACTGGCAAAGCAGTTTGATTATCGGCAATTTGCTGAGCGACTATTTTATTGTTCGGAACCGGATCACATGGCAGCGTGAGAAGGGAAGAGGTGCAAAGACGAACTGGAAGAACAGCATGGAGGACATCTGGTTCGCTACTGTTTCTGATCAATATACATTCAATTTAGATGACGTAAAATTAAGGCGGAGAGTCATCGCGCCTTACAAAATAGAAGGAAAACCAAAGGACTGGATCGAGAACAAAGAAGGGAAGTTTCGCGATACATGCCCATCGAATTTCTGGGATGATTTGACCGTTCCATTTTGGTCCATGAAAGAAAATACCACCCATCCTGCCCAAAAGCCGGAGAAGCTCATTGCGAAACTGATTCTGGCGAGTTCCAACGAAGGTGATGTGGTTTTTGATCCGTTTTTAGGGTCTGGAACAACGAGTGTGACAGCAAAAAAATTGGGGAGACAGTATCTAGGCATCGAACGGGATGAACGATATTGTATTTTTGCTGAACAAAGACTCGAAATGGCCGATACCGATAAGGGTATCCAGGGGTACGAAGACAATGTTTTTTGGGAGAGAAACGTAAATGCCAAAATTTAGTGTAAAGAAACCTTTTACTGTATTTGTTGCAGCGATTATCGTCGCTGTTTTTGGATTCGTTGCAGTATATAAAATGACACCGGATCTGTTTCCGGAAATTGACACGCCCTACGCGATGGTTATGACAACCTATCCTGGGGCGACTGCAGAGGAAGCGGAAAAACAAATTACGGATCCTATGGAAGAACAGCTGGCGACGCTGAACAATATCAAAAACGTAACATCTTATTCTTATGACAATTATTCTATGGTGGCATTGGAGTTTACCGATGATGTAAACATGGATGCCGCATCGGTAGATATCCGCGACAAAATCGATCAAATCAAGGGGAATCTGCCGGAAAGCGCCGGCACGCCTCTTGTCATGAAAATCGATATGAACATGATGCCGGTCACGGTGGCTGCCGTTTCTATGAAAGATATGTCCAACGCGGACGTTTCTGATTTTACCAGAGAGAATCTCGAAACCAAGTTAAAAGGAATTACGGGTGTTGCTTCGGTCACTTCCATGGGCATGGTTGATGATGGCATGCGCATCGTCTTGTCACAGGAAAAAATTGACCAGGTCAATGAAGAAATTTCCGCTGCTATTGAACGGGAATACAACAAAGGCGAAAACAAGATTAAGAGTGGGATTTCCAAAGCAAAAAGCGGTAAGAAAAAAATCGAGAAAGGCAAGAAAAATCTTTCGAAACTCGGAACGACGTATGAGCAACTGAAAGATTCCAAACAAGAATTGGAAAAGGCCAAAGAAACGACGGAAGAACAGTACGCCCAAGCAAAAGCTTTGATGGAAGGGTATTCGCAAGCAGTCGACTCCAAGAACCCGGAGCTGATTGCCTATTATGAACAAATGCTTGCGGATTCCGGATTTACGCCGGAAGACCTGGAAGCCAACATCGTAGAATTGGAATCTGCGCTTCAGACTCTCGATGGGCAGCTGGCTGCTGTGGACGATGCTCTGAAACAGATGAAAGATAACAATGCGGATTCCTTTACCCTGGGAACCGGGTATGCCGATTTGGCTGCTTCAGAAAGTACGCTGGATTCGGTTGTTAGCCAACTGCAGCAATCTCTGTCCGAACTGGAAGGCTCGAAACAGGCGGCCATTGACAGCGCAGATATGACGGGCGTTTTAACTATGGAAAACGTTTCCGCAGTATTGAATGCGCAGAATTTTTCCATGCCGGCCGGCTATGTTACCGATGATGAAGCCACGCTGCTGGTCAGCGTTGGCGATAAAATCAAAGACGAAAGTGAAATTCGAAATCTGATTCTCTTCGATATGGACATCGAAGGGGTGGATCCGATTCGGCTCTATGACATTGGAAGCGTAACGTATATTGCGGATGATTCCGATACCTATGCCCGTATTGACGGTGACAACGGAGTATTGCTCAGTTTTACAAAACAGTCCACTTATGCGACGGCCACCGTATCCGATAACGTGCAGGATAAATTCCGTGAATTGGAAAAGAAACACAGCGGCCTCAAATTCACGACCCTCATGGATCAGGGCGAATACATTCATGTGGTCATCAAGTCGGTATTGCAGAATCTGCTGCTTGGCGCCATTTTGGCCATTCTGATCCTGCTGTTTTTCCTGCGGGATATCCGCCCGACGATCATTACTGCCGTCAGCATCCCGATGAGTGTAATATTCGCATTGGCACTCATGTATTTTTCGGGCGTCACTCTGAATATGATTTCTCTGTCAGGGCTTGCCATAGGAATTGGTATGTTGGTGGATAACTCCATTGTAGTCATCGAGAATACCTATCGATTGCGGTCCCTGGGGTACAGTGTGGTACAGGCTGCAGTCTCTGGAGCATCTCAGGTTGCAGGCGCCATTACGGCATCTACGCTGACCACGATTTGCGTATTTGCTCCAATCGTATTTGTCGATGGCATGACCAAAGACATCTTTACGGATCTAGCTCTGACCGTCACATACTCCTTACTGGCAAGTCTGATCATCGCGTTGACTTTGGTACCTGCCATGTCCAAGGGCCTGATGAAGAACACACCAAAGAAGACGATTCTCAGTCAGAACGGTAGAGTGATCAGCCGGTACAAAGGCCTCGTAAACAAAGCCCTCGACCACGGCAAGTTGGTCGTAGCCGGAGCTTTTGTATTGCTATTGGCATCGGGAGCATTGCTTTTGGTGAAGGGATTTGAGTTTATGCCTGCCATGAGCACGCCGCAGATTTCGGCGACCATTCAAATGCCGGAAAATACGGAGTTAAAAGAAACGGCGCGGGTCAATGATGCCATCGCAAATGAGATTCGAAAAGTGGACGGTGTGCAGACGGTTGGCGCCATGTTGTCTTCCGAAACGATGGGAGTTTTGGGTGCTTCTGCTGTCGAAAACGACTACACGCAGACGACCATGTACATCGTTCTTGACGAGGATAAGGCGGAGCAGGGAGCTCTCATCAAAAAGAAGATGGATGCTTTTGCGAAAAAATACAATTGCGAAATCACCACATCTGCCGATACAGACATGTCTACCATGATGGGACAATCAGAAATCAGCATTACCCTGTATGGAGACGATTTGGATGAGCTTCGTACTACGGCCATCAGCGTTGAAGACAAGATGCGCAGTATGGGGTCCATGGAACAGATCTCTGATATCAAGGACAATAGTACCAAAGAACTGCATGTATCCGTCGATAAAAATGAGGCCATGAAATACGGATTGACGGTTGCCCAGGTTTATCAGCAAATTGCGGACCGTCTGTCCAAAGATAAGGATGCCACCACCATTACGAAAGACGGCAAAACCATCGATGTCAGCATCGGACATTCCTCAAAAGATGAGCTTACCCGCAAAGAGCTGGAGGCTCTGGTTCTGCACATCGACAAGAAAGATGGGAGCAAGGACAAAGTCCGTTTGACCAAGATTGCAGACGTTTTGGATGACTATACGCTGAAACAGATCGACCATACCGACCAGAAACGATCCTACACGGTTACAGCAAGCCTTAAAGATGGATACAACGTTACGAAAGTGACCTCCAGCATCCGGCGTGCCTTAAATGAAGACCGTCTTGTTCCACCGGAAATTGAAGTGGATTACGGCGGACAGAATGAGGAAATCATGAAAGCCATGAAGCAAATGCTTTTGATGTTGGCCGTTGGATTCCTGCTTGTGTATCTGATCATGGTTGCCCAGTTCCAGTCCATGCGGTCGCCATTTATCATTATCTTTACCGTTCCGCTGGCCTTTACAGGTGGTATGCTTGCGCTGCTTATTACGAACCAGGTGCTCAGTATTGTATCCATGATGGGATTTGTCATGTTGATGGGAATCATTGTTAATAACGGTATCGTACTGGTTGATTGTATTAACCGGTTCCGTCTGGAAGGAATGGAAAAACGGGAAGCCATTATTCAGGCCGGAGCGGTTCGAATGAGACCGATTATCATGACTGCTGCAACAACCATACTGGGGCTGCTGCCGCTGGCAATTGGTCTGGGTACCGGAGCGGAAATGGTTCAGCCGGTTGCCATCGCGTGTGTAGGCGGATTTATTTACGCAACCGTTACGACGTTGTTTATTGTTCCGATTATGTATAATCGTTTTTCACGTAAACATATGGAAAAAATCGAAGACGAAGAGCTTGAAATAGTGACAGTCTAATGTTATAATTTCTTCGTTACGCCGGCTTGATGGAATTGGCAGACGTGCGGGACTCAAAATCCCGTGGTGGCAACACCGTGTGGGTTCGACCCCCACAGCCGGCACCATTTTTATGAAAGAAATCATTTGAAATAAGGAGGATCTATAGTTATGGGCGGAAGTTCAATGATGTCGATCGGTATTCTGGTTCTGTTACTGATCGTAATGTATTTCCTGATGATCAGACCACAGAAGAAGAGAGAAAAAGAAACGAACGCAATGAGAGCTGGCATTCAGGTCGGTGACGAAATCGTAACGATTGGAGGCATTTGCGCAAAGGTCGTTAAGACGAAGGAAGAAACCATCGTCGTTCAGGTTGGCGCTGACAAGGTCAAGTTTGAAATGATGAGATGGTCTGTTTCAAAGGTAGTTAAGGAAGGACCGCGCCACGGCGAGAGATCAATGGACGATTATGATGAAGTTGCTGAAGCAGAAGAAAAAGAAGTCAGAAAGTCCAAGCCAAAGAGACTTAAGAAAGCAGCTCCGGCCGTAGAGGATGAGCCGGTTGAAGAAAAAGAAGAGGCTGTCATTGAAGAAGCCGAAGAAGTAGTGGCATTGAAGAAGCCGAAGAAGTAGTGGAAGAGGCTGCAGAGGAAAAAGCAGAATAAGGCAATTAAGTGCTTCTTAACAAATGATCTTAAAGACACCTGTAACATTCGTTTGCAGCGTGTCTTTTTTATTGCAAAGACACGCATATCGTAGTAAAATTAACATTATGATTTAATGGATATTTCTGTACAAATCGGAGGAAAGAATGAGTTACAGAACACGACAGGTATTGGCTATTTTTATCGTTCTTGTGATTGCTTTTGGATGGTTAATTACGGTAAAAGGCATCGGCCCGATCGAATCGATCAAAGACCGGATGAGTTTGGGACTCGATATCAAAGGCGGCGTTTATGTCGTTATGGAAGCAGACAAGAATGACATTAAGAAAATGAATGATGACGAGCTGCGGGAAGTCATGGAACAGACCCAGACCGTTATCGAAAACCGTATTAATGCGAATGGTCTGGGTGAACCGACCATCACAATAGAAGGAGAAAACCGTTTAAGGGTTGAGATTCCTGAAGTAGAAGACCCGGAAGAGGCCATCGAACTGATTGGCGCGACTGCAAAACTGCAGTTTATGCTGGCAGACGGAACCGTTGTCCTGGAAGGGGATAACGTTAAAGATGCAGAAGCAGGCCGTGACGACCAGTCCACCGGCTATGCGGTAAATTTAAGATTTGACAGCGAAGGTGCAAATAAATTCGGAGAAGCGACAACCAAAGCCTTTAACGGCGAGGTGACTTCAACCATGGATGGTGTCGGCAGCGGTGCGATCGCTATCATGCTGGACGGCAACATTATTTCTGCTCCGAATGTCAATGAACCGATTCTGGGAGGCAAGTGTTCTATTACGGGTGATTTCACACAGGAAGAAGCACAGCTTTTGGCAGCCCAGATTAATGGTGGTTCGCTGCCGATTACGCTGAACGAAGTTACATCATCCGTACAGTCTGCAAGCATCGGATACAAAGCTTTGGAAATGAGTGTCTATGCCGGACTGATCGGTTTGGTTTTGATATTGCTTTTGATGATATTCGTCTATCGCGGTCTTGGAATGGCAGCAGACATTGCATTGCTTTTGTACGTGGTACTGATTCTGAACATTATGTCCTACATGGGTAACGTACTGACTCTGCCTGGAATCGCCGGTATTATCGTCGGTATTGGTATGGCCGTCGACGCCAACGTTATCATATTCTCTCGAATACGTGAGGAAATCATGCTTGGGCGGACGGTTCGCGTAGCCGCGGAAACAGGAACCAAGAGAGCCATGACGACAATCGTCGACTCCCAGATCACAACTCTGATCGCGGCGGTTATCCTGTATGAAATCGGTACGAGTGCTGTAAAGGGCTTTGCTTACACATTCATGATCAGTATCATCGTAAGTATCTTTACAGCGGTTGTTATCACACAGTTGTATGTAAAACTGTTCTCCCAGACGGAAAGCATGCAGAAGAAGATTTTCTTCGGGGTCAGAGCGGACAACAGTGCCATCTTCAGCTTGAAAAAAACGCTGCCGTTTATGAGTAAGAGAAAGATCTTTTACTGCATTTCCGCCGGCGTTCTGATCATCGGACTGGCCTTTGGTCTGGTACGTGGTCTGAACTATGGTATCGACTTTACAGGCGGCACCATGATCCAGATGGATATGGGAAAACAGGTTAAGATTTCTGAAGTGGAAAAGGCAATTTCCAAATATGATCTGAATCCGGAAATCATTTATTCCGGCAGTGATAATTCACAGATTGTAATTCGTACCATTGAATCCCTGGAAAAGGCAGAGAGGGAGGAAGTAATTGATTCCATCAACGAAACCTTCGGAACTACGGATGACGATGTATTGGCGCAGGAATTCTTCGGTCCATCAGTTGGAAAGGAACTTCGAAACAATGCTATTTTGGCTATCATCATCGCTGCAATATGTATGATGATCTACATTCGTATCCGATTCCGTCAGTGGAAATTCGGCGCCGCGTCCATGCTGGGCGTTTTGCATGACGTATTGATCGTTATTTCCTTCTACGCTATATTCGGCATTACGGTCAACAACCCGTTTATTGCCGGTGTACTGACGGTTGTTGGTTACTCGATCAACGATACCATTGTAATCTTTGACCGGGTACGTGAAAATATAAGATACATGAAGAGGGGGACTTTGCTGGAGACCATCGACCAGAGTATTTCACAGACCTTCGGTCGTTCCCTCATGACATCCATTACGACGATCATCGTCATGGTGCCAATGGTCATTCTGGCAGGAGAAGCCATCCGGGAATTCGTATTCCCTCTGATGGTAGGTGTTATCGCCGGAACCTATTCCTCGATCTGCGTCTGCTCACCACTTTATTATGAATTGGGCAGAAGCACCCGGACTTCGGAATATCAAAAGCAGATCAAGGAAGCGGAAAAGAAAGCAAAGAAAAAGAAAAAATACATTGGCGCCCCTAAGAAAGATAAAATCGATAAGAAAGAAAATCTGAAGGAAGATCTGAAGGAAACTCCTGTAAACGAAACACCGATTAAGGAAACAGAAACGCCAATCAAGGAACCGGTTGCGGAACCAGTAGAAACTGCAGAAGTTGCTGCTGAAAATGGAGACGCTGCTATTGAAAGTACGGAAGCAGAACCGATTAAGCCAGTTGCAAATAATAAAGCGAACGTCAACAAGAAACGTTCCAAACGATACGTCAAAGGCAATCAGAACAGAAATTAGCAGTGGAGACATATGAAGAAAAAATCAGAATTTCTTAAGACGATTTTAGAGCAAAACCCTAAATATGACATGGATCTCATCTCCAGAGCCTATGATACTGCAGAAGAGATGCACCGCGGACAGCTGCGAAAATCGGGGGAACCTTACCTGATCCATCCGATGGCCGTTGCTGAGATTCTTGCCGGCCTGGGCATGGATGAAGAAACCATCGTTGCCGGGTTGCTTCACGATGTCGTCGAAGACACACCATATACCAAAGAGGAACTGCGAAATGATTTCGGCGATGAGATTACGCTATTGGTTGACGGCGTCACGAAGTTAGGTACTCTGAAATCGGCCAGCAATGAAGTGCGTCAGGTCGAAAACCTGCGTAAGATGTTTCTGGCCATGTCCAAAGATATAAGAGTTCTGATCATAAAACTGTCTGACCGTTTACATAATCTGCGTACGATCAACTACATGACCCACGACAAGATCATCGAGAAGTGTCAGGAAACCCTGGACATTTACGCACCTCTGGCAGCCAGACTTGGTATCTACACCATGAAGATGGAACTGGAGGACATCGCGCTCAAATTCCTGGAACCGGAAGCATATTATGATCTGGCAGAACAGGTTAGTGAACGAAAAGAGGAACGAGAAGAAGTCATCGATCACGTCGTCGATAAAATTCGTGCGACCTTGGATGAAATCGGCATCAAACATGAAATTTACGGCAGATCGAAACACTTCTACAGCATTTATAAGAAAATGCGGTACCAGCATAAAACCATCGATGAGATTTTCGACCTTTTAGCGGTTCGTATCATCGTGGAAACCGTGCGTGACTGTTATGCGGTATTGGGTTTGGTTCATACCCTTTGGAAACCGATTCCGGGAAGATTCAAAGACTATATTGCCATGCCTAAACCGAACATGTACCAGTCCCTTCATACGACGGTCATCGGTGACTCCGGTAAGCCTTTTGAAATCCAGATTCGAACCTACGAAATGCACCGCATCGCTGAATACGGTATTGCGGCTCACTGGAAATACAAAGAAGGCATTGCCTCTGACAAGGAAGAAGTCAAACTTTCCTGGCTGCGTCAGGCGCTGGAATGGCAAAAGGACGTCAAAGATCCAAAGGAATTTATGGAATCTCTGAAAATGGATCTGTTCTCTAACCAGGTGTTCGTTTTCACGCCGCAGGGTGATGTCATCGAATTGCCGGCGGGCGCGACGCCTTTGGACTTTGCTTTTAAAATCCACTCTGACGTTGGTTGCAAATGTGTCGGTGCCAAAGTCAACGGTAAAATGGTCACCATTGACCATGAACTGGAGAACGGGAACATTATTGAGATCGTAACCTCAGCCAATTCTGCAGGGCCGAGCATTGACTGGCTAAAAATCGCCAAGAGCAGTTCTGCCAGAAACAAGATCCGTCAGTGGCTGAAAAAAGAAAACAAGAGCGACTCGGTCGATAAGGGCAAGGATCTGTTCAATCAGTACCTGCGAAAGAAGGGCTATGATCCGAAGCTGATGCTCAAGAACGCCTATATCAACAAGGCGCTTCGGGAACTGGAATTTAAGAGTTCGGACGAACTGTATACCCAGCTTAGTTACGGAGGTAACTTCCAGACAAAAGTCGCAGCTCTGCTTAAGAAGTATTATGATGAAGAACATCAGATTATCGAAGATAAGGAAGAAAAGTCCCTGATCGATGATCTGAATGAAATCAGTGAAAAGACAAGCAAACGTGCGGAGCACGAGAAAAAATACCGTAAGGACGACTCCGGGGTTATGGTCGAAGGCGTTGACAATCTGATGATTCGGATGGCCAACTGCTGCAGTCCTGTGCCCGGTGATGACATCATCGGATACATTACAAAGGGCCGTGGCATTACCGTCCATCGTAAGGATTGCGATAATATAAAGGCCATGCCTCCGGAAGAACGGGATCGATTTATCGATGTTATTTGGGATCCTGAAAAAATGGGAACGGAATTTTCCGGCGAGGTATGTCTCATCGCTGGAGACCAGAAGGGAATTCTCTCTAACGTTTCGAAAATCTGCGAAGACATGGACGTGCGCATTATGGGACTCAACGCTCATGAGAACCGGGACGAAACGTATAAAATCGATCTGAAACTGATGGTTAAGAGCAAAGATCAGATAGAAAAAATCTGCCGTTCCTTCAAAAACATATCCGGCGTCGTGGAAGCCTATCGAAACCGGACGTAACCAAGAAGACCAACCAAAAGCTATGAGAGCAGTTGTACAGAGAGTAAAAAACAGCAAAGTCACCGTTGACGGAACGATAACCGGCAGCATCGGTCAGGGACTGATGGTCTTGATCGGAGTGAAAAAAGGTGACACCGAAGCGGATGCGGATTATATCGCTAGAAAAATTGCCGCCCTCCGCGTCTTTGACGATGAGAACGGCGTTATGAATGTAAACATCAAAGATGCCGGAGGTGAAATTCTGGCCGTTTCCCAATTTACCCTTTTGGGAGACGTTCGCAAAGGCAACCGTCCCAGCTATTTCGACGCTGCAGGCCCAGAGGAAGCCAACGCGTTGTATCGGTCCGTCATTGACCGTCTCAAAGCCAACGGTTTGCACGTAGAAGAAGGCATCTTCCAAACAGAAATGCTCGTGGACATTGCCAATGACGGTCCGGTAACCATCTTGCTGGATAGTCAGAAGGAGTTTTAAAAAAAGGAGAATCACATGCAAGTACTCAGCTTAACGACCACCGTGATTGCAACCAATACATATTTTGCTTATGACGAAGAGACCAAAAAAGGTTTTATCGTCGATCCGGGCGACTATAAACCGGCGCTCTCCGATAAAATCAGAGAGCTGGGAGTCCAGCTGGAATACATCATTCTGACCCATGGACACTCCGATCATATCATGGGTGTAAAGGACTTCCTGAAGGACTTTCCAGATGCCAAGGTCGTCGCCCATGAAAAGGAAGCCGCCATGTTGTCTGACGCCCACTTTAACATGAGTGTCCAGTTCGGCAAGCCTACATCCATTACAGCGGATCTCTGGGTAAAAGATGGTGACACCCTGCAAGTCGGCGGCATGCAATTGGAATTCCTGTTTACACCGGGTCATTCACCGGGTGGAATGTGTGTTTACGTTTCCAACGAAAACACCTTATTCAGCGGCGACACGCTATTCCATGCATCCATTGGCAGAACCGACTTCCCTGGATCATCCTTCCAGGATTTGGCGGATGCGATCCATGAGAAACTGTGGACATTGCCGGATGACACACAAGTCTTGCCAGGGCATATGGGACCGACATTGATCGGATTTGAAAAAGAACACAATCCATTTGTATAGATAAACGAATCGTGTATAGATTTCAATTTAAGGGCATCGAAAATACAAACCAATACGAAGAGCTGATCAAGGTCTTTCTCCAGCCATCCGAATACGAAATCTGCAAAGACACCGATACAGAGATCGACTTTGCTTACACCTTTCAGGGTGACAAGGATGACATCAAGCGCCAGATTTATGACGATTTGACGGAGGTGACGGGCAAACGTCCGAAATGGGGAATCCTAACCGGAATCCGTCCGGTGAAACTGGCCGGAGAACTGCGCAAACAGACCGCAGACGTGAATGGAATCCTGAAACAGGACTATTACCTCCATGAGAGCAAGGCTGGTTTAACACAGGAAATACTGGACTACCAGAGGGATCAGATCGGTCAGCCAAAGCTGGGAAGCTTATCGATTTACATTGGCATTCCATTCTGTCCGACCCGCTGTCTCTATTGTTCCTTTACTTCCAATCAGGTAGGGGATCGTGAGATCGATCGGTATCTGGAAGCACTGCATCACGAGATCGAGGTCTGCGGACAGATGCTCCGGGAAGGAAGACCTGCAGGATGGCAAGCGAGCCATGTATGCACTGCCGTAGGATACCGACCAGAAGGATGCGAAGTGATTCATTGGCCGGAGCATTATGAAATCGAAACCATTTATTTTGGTGGAGGAACGCCAACCACGCTTTCGGCAAAGCAACTGGATGAGTTGCTCACAAAGACGGCGAAAGCCTTTGGAATACCAGAGGACGCAGTGGGAGCACAAGGCCCCTTAAAAGAATATACCGTTGAAGCTGGACGGCCGGACACCATTACAGAGGATAAGGTCAAGGTGCTCCTGGATCACGGCGTGGATCGAATCAGTATCAATCCGCAGACCACGAAGCAGGAGACTCTAGACATTATCGGACGCAAACATACGGTCCAAGATGTGTATAAGGCTTTTGAAATCGCGAAGAAATGCGGCGTGCCGGTCATCAATACGGACCTGATTGCAGGATTACCGGGAGAATCCCTGGAAGATTTCCGGACGAGTCTCAGGGAAATCATGGAACTGGGAGCCGATAACATTACACTGCATACACTGGCCGTAAAACGGGCATCCAAACTTAAAGAATGGGATGAAAACTTTAATTACAAGGATGAGCTTTTAAGGGAAGAAATGCTGAAAGATGCCCATGCAGCCTTGCGGGACAAGGGATTCCAGCCTTATTACCTGTACCGGCAGAAACACACTTCGGGAAATACGGAAAATACCGGTTTCTGTAAGGATGATAAGGTGTCGGTCTACAATATCCGGATCATGGAAGAAGGGCAATCCATTCTGGCTCTTGGAGCCGGCGGAATCAGCAAGGTCTATTATCCGGCGGAGAACCGTCTGGAGCGGATCGCAAACGTGTCAAATTATCAGATTTATATAGAACGCATTGACGAAATGATAAACAGAAAAAGAACAGGAGGAATCGTATCATGTTGACAAATGCACCGAAAGGAACAAAAGATGTAATGCCGGATCAGGTTTATAAGTGGCACTATATCGAAGAAAAATTCGCAGAAATATGCAGGAGATACGGCTTCACAGAAGTCAGAACGCCGATTTTTGAGCATACAGAACTGTTTCAGAGAGGTGTTGGAGATACTACGGACATCGTGCAGAAAGAAATGTATACCTTTAAGGACTTTGGAAACCGCAGCATCACACTGAGACCGGAAGGGACTTCTCCGGTTTGCAGAGCTCTTTGCGAACACAAGACGTATGCGGATCCGCAGCCGACGAAGGTTTACTACAACATTCCTTGCTGCAGATACGAAAAACCACAGTCCGGTCGTCTGAGAGAATTCCACCAGTTTGGTGTTGAGACCTTCGGCACGATGAATATGATGGCTGATGCGGAAATCATCGCCATCGGATATGACTTTATCAATGAAATGGGAATCACCGATGTTGAACTGCAGATCAACAGTGTGGGATGTCCGGAATGCAGAAGCAAACACAGAGACGCACTGCGCAAATTCCTGGAACCGAAGTACGATGAACTTTGTCCGACTTGTCAGGAACGGTTCCACACCAATCCGATGAGAATTCTGGACTGCAAGTCCCCAATCGACCAGGAGTTGGTCAAGGATGCTCCAATGATGTTGGATTTCCTCTGCGATGACTGCAAAGAGGCCTTTGAACAGCTGAAAGCAAATCTGGATGCTTTTGGAATCAAATATACGGTCAACCCGAAAATCGTTCGTGGATTGGACTATTATACAAAGACTGCCTTTGAATTCGTCACTACGAAAATCGGTGCACAGGGCACCGTATGCGGCGGCGGCAGATATGACGGGCTCATCGAAGAAATCGGCGGACCGTCCACACCTGGCGTTGGCTGGGGCATGGGTAAGGAACGTATCCTGATGACCATGGAAGCCTGCGGCGTTGAGATCCCGAAACCGGAAGGCACCGAAGTGTTTATCGCATTTATGGGCGATAAAGCAAAGGCCTTTGCGCTGAAACTGATGCACGATCTGAGACTTGCCGGTGTTGCCGTGCAGATGGACGTTATGGGCAGAAACTTCAAGAATCAGTTTAAGTTCGCCAACCGGGTAGGCGCTGCGAAAACAGTAGTCATCGGAGAAAACGAACTGAACGAAGGCAAACTGCAGATCAAGGATATGGAATCCGGTGAACAGAGAGAAGTTCCAATCGATCAAATCATTGAGGAACTGACAAAATAATCGAGAAATAAGACTATAACTTGAAGGAGAATTGACAGATGGTTTATAAGCGTACGCATATGTGCGGGCAGCTGAGAAGCGAGAATATCGGCGAACGAGTTGTACTGAACGGTTGGGTCCAGAAAAGACGTAATCTGGGCGGCATCATTTTCTGTGATATCCGCGACAAGACGGGAATCACCCAGGTATTGTTTAACGATCAGATTCCGGAAGAATTATTTAACCGTGCAGACACATTGAGAAGTGAATACGTGGTTGGTGTCAAAGGCGTTGTTGCGGAAAGAGAATCCAAAAATCCGGACATGCCGACGGGTGATATCGAAGTGATTGCTGATGATCTGGTTATCTATTCCAAGTCCGACACGCCGCCGATCTACATCAAAGACGATGATAATGTGGACGACAATCTGAGATTGAAATACCGTTATTTAGACCTGAGAAAAAAGAAAATGCAGGACAATCTGACGTTCCGCGCAAATCTGACCACCTTGGCGAGAAATTATTTCGCTGAATGCGGATTTACAGAAGTGGAAACGCCAATGCTTATCAAATCAACTCCGGAAGGCGCCAGAGACTATTTGGTACCAAGCCGGGTCAATCAGGGACATTTTTATGCGCTTCCGCAGTCCCCACAGACCTTTAAGCAGCTTCTGATGGTTGGTGGAACGGACCGGTACTTCCAAATCGTCAAGTGTTTCCGGGACGAAGACTTGCGTGCTGACCGGCAACCGGAATTTACTCAGATCGACCTGGAAATGTCCTTTGTAGATGTGGATGATGTAATCGGAATCCAGGAAGGGTTCCTGAAACGGGTCATGAAAGAAATGAAAGGCATCGACATTGAAACACCATTCCCAAGAATGACCTGGGAAGAGGCGATGACAAGATACGGTAGCGATAAGCCAGACACCCGTTTTGGATTTGAGCTGCAGGATATTACCGATCAGGTCAGAGACTGCGAATTTAAGGTATTCACAGATGCCATCGCTGCCGGAGGCAGCGTCCGGGCCATTTGCATTAGTGGAGGAGCGGAAGCATACACGAGAAAGAAAATCGACAAGCTGACCGAAGCAGTTAAGAGTTACGGTGCCAAAGGCATGGTATGGATGAAGGTCAAAGCCGATGGCGTATCTTCGTCAGTTAATAAATTCTTTGCACCGGAGCAGCTTGGTGAAATTGCGGACTCCTTAGGCGCAAAGCCAGGGGATTTGATTCTGATCATCTCCGATAAAAACAAGGTCGTATTTGACAGTCTGGGTTTCCTGCGCAGACACATTGCCGGTGAAATGGGATTGCTGGATGACAACCAGTTCAACTTCCTCTGGGTCGTTGACTTCCCACTGTTTGAATACGATGAGAAAGAAGACCGCTGGTCTGCAATGCACCATCCGTTTACATCACCAAAGGCAGAACATGCCCAACTGTTAAAGACGGATCCCCACGCCTGTCTGGCAAACGCTTATGACATCGTTCTCAACGGCGTGGAACTTGGCGGCGGCAGCATCCGAATTCACGATCAGGAGATGCAGGAAGACATGTTCAAAGCCCTCAATATGGGTGAAGAAGAAATCAACGGCAAATTTGGATTCCTGGTAGAAGCATTTAAGTACGGCGCTCCGCCTCATGGCGGACTGGCCTATGGACTGGACCGTCTGGTTATGCTCCTTACAGGCGAAAAATCCATTCGGGAAGTCATTGCATTTCCAAAGAACCAGAATGCCCAGTGTATGGTCAGCGATGCTCCTGGTATCGTTGACGAGGAGCAGCTCGAAGAACTGGGAATCGCACTGAGAAAGGCGACTAGAGCGGCTGTGGGTTGAACCATGAAAATCGGAATTTTTGGAGGATCCTTTGATCCGGTACATTTGGGGCACGCTGCTTTGGCAGAAGATGCCTGCAGACAGGCCGGCCTAAATGAAGTCATCATGATTCCGGCTCGCATACAGCCTTTTAAGCAGGACCGAAAGACGGCTTCCGGGGAAGACCGGTTTCGTATGCTTGCGTTGGTTGCCGAAAAAGATGATAAAATCACCGTTTCCCGCTATGAACTGGAAAACGAAGGCGTATCCTACACCTATTTAACCATGCGGGCTATGCAGCAGAGAAATCCGCAAGCGGAACTCTATTTTATCTGTGGCGCCGATAGTTTTCTGAAACTCGATACTTGGAAAAATGCTGACGAGCTTTTGCGCAGCTATTCCTACATCATCGGTGACCGGCCGGGTTATCGGGAGGAGGAAGTGAAGGAGTGTATGCAAAGGCTCCGGGAAACCTTCGGAACGAAGGCAATTCGAATCAGCAACAAACAGCTCGATATTTCCTCAACGGTGATACGGGAACGTCTTGCGGCAGGAGAACCGGTAAGCGATCTGGTCCCGCCGCAGGTAGAAAGGTATATGAAAGAGCATGAACTCTATCGATGAACATGAAGCCCTGGTTCAAAAATGCCAGCAACGCATCGATGCGGATTTGAAACCAAGCAGGGCAGAACACACCAGAAATGTAGCGAAAGAAGCCATAAGGCTGGCAAATAAATACGGTGCAGACCCTAAAAAAGCAGAAATCGCTGCTTTGCTGCACGACATCGCAAGAAATCTGCCCATGGAAGAAATGAATCGGCGTATCCGACGATTGGGATTGGAAGAACGATACATCAACAACAAAAATCTTTCCCACAGCAAGCTGGCTGTGGAGATTATGGAACAGGATTTTGGCATCCAGGACAGAGAGCTTTTGGATGCGGTCGCTTACCACACCACTGGACGCAGAGGCATGACACTGCTGGATAAAATCATCTTTCTGGCAGATGCGACTGAACCGGGACGGGAGTATCCCGGCGTGGAAAAGCTCCGGGAACTGACCGAACAGGATCTGGATCAGGCTTGCGCCTATTCCTTGCGAAGAACCAAGGAATTTATCGAATCAAAGGGCGAATATCTGGATCCTGACACGGCAGAAGGATTGGAATTCTGTGAAGAAGAGATAGAAAAAAAGGGAGAACATCAAACATGAACGAACAAAGAGAAAAAGCGGAACTTATAGCAAAAACCTTATACGACAAGAAGGGCATCGATGTCGCAATTATTGATATTTCACCAAAAGCCAGTTTTGCCGATTATTTTGTCATCGCTTCCGGCGGCAGTGACCGGCAAGTTGCAGCTCTCGTTGAAAACGTCGAGGATCTGATGGAACCACAGGGTGTTTTCCCGAAAAGCGTGGAAGGACGCAAGTCATCCGGATGGATACTGATGGACTATGGTGATGTGGTCGTAAATATTATGTCCGTAGAAATGAGAGAAAGATACAATCTCGAAAAAGTTTGGGGAGATTGTGAAATAACAGAAATTGAATAACGTTTTATTTGGAGGAAAACATGCAGGACAAGTATAATTTCAGAGAAATTGAAAAAAAGTGGCAGGACGTATGGGCTGATACCAATGCGTTTAAGGTCGAGGAAGACCCTGAAAAGGAAAAGTATTACGTGTTGGAGATGTTCCCGTATCCATCCGGCAAACTTCACATGGGCCATGTTAGAAACTATTCCATCGGTGATGTTATTGCCAGATTCAAGAAGATGAACGGTTACAACGTTCTCCATCCAATGGGTTACGATGCTTTTGGACTTCCGGCAGAAAACGCCGCCATCAAGCACAATGTTGAACCGGCTGAATGGACCTGGGGGAACATTGCAGAAATGAACCGGCAGCTCAGAGAACTAGGTCTGTCCTATGATTGGGACCGTGAAGTTGCAACGGCGCATCCAAAATACTATCGGTGGATGCAGTGGATCTTTATTCAGTTTTTCAAGAAGGGACTGGCTTACAAGAAGGAAAGTTCCGTTAACTGGTGCCCAAGCTGTCAGACCGTACTGGCCAACGAACAGGTCGTAGACGGTTGCTGTGAACGATGCGGAAGCCCGGTAGGCAAGAAAAACCTGTCACAGTGGTATTTCAAAATCACGGATTATGCGGAAAGACTGCTGGACAATCTGGATAAACTGGAAGGATGGCCGACAAAGGTTAAAACCATGCAGCGGAACTGGATCGGCAAATCCCACGGTGCAGAAGTTACATTCCAGATCAAGGATTATGACGAAACGCTGACTGTATTCACGACCCGAGTCGACACCATTTATGGTACTACATTTATGGTATTGGCACCGGAATATCCATCCGTACTGAAGATGGTAGAAGGCACGGAATATGAAGCAGATGTGAAAGCATACATTGACCGCTGTGCTCATATGAATGAAATCGAACGAACATCCACCACGAACGAAAAGACCGGTGTATTCATTGGAAAATATGCCATCAATCCGTTTTCGGGCGCGGAGATGCCGATTTATATCTCGGACTATGTACTCATGGGTTATGGTACCGGAGCCGTTATGGGTGTACCGGCACATGACCAGCGTGACTTTGACTTTGCGAAAAAGTTCGGCATCGATATCATCCCGGTCATTGACGTACATGATCCGGACATTGATCTGAACAACCTGCAGGAAGCTTGCGCCGCAGAAGGTACACTGATCAATTCGGCTGAATTCAGTGGAATGGACAATAAAGAAGCGATTCAGAAAATCGCTGAGGTTGCAGAGGAAAGAGGCATTGGTAAGAAGACCATCAACTACCGACTCCGTGACTGGCTGATTTCCAGACAGAGATACTGGGGAACGCCGATTCCAATGATTCACTGTGACACCTGCGGTTGGGTTCCGGAAAAAGAAGAAAACCTGCCGGTTCTGCTTCCAACGGATGTTGAATTTACAGGCAAAGGCGAATCACCGATCGTAACAAGCAAAACCTTCGTGGATACGGTTTGTCCGATTTGCGGCAAGCCGGCCAAGAGAGAAGTGGACACCATGGATACGTTCCTGGATTCATCCTGGTATTTTCTGAGATATTGCGATGCCAGAAATGACGAGGAAGTGTTCAGTAAGGAAAAGGCAGATTATTGGATGAACGTTGACCAGTACATCGGCGGTGTGGAACACGCTATCATGCATCTGATGTATGCGAGATTCTTCCAGATGGCGCTGCACGATCTGGGACTGGTCAAGGACGAAGAGCCGTTCAAGAACCTGCTGACCCAGGGAATGGTAACCAAAGGCTATTACAATGATAAGGATGAATACATCATTGCGAAGATGAGTAAGTCTTTGGGCAATGTAGTATCACCTGCAGAAATCATTGAAAAATACGGTGCGGATACAGCCAGAATGTTCATACTGTTTGCAGCTCCTCCAGAAAGAGAACTGGAATGGTCCGACCGCGGCGTGGAAGGCTGCTACCGATTCCTGAACCGAATTTGGAGACTGGTTGCAGAATTCATTGAAAAAGGCAATAACGTTCCAGGTGAATACGAGATCCGCAACGAAGCGGATAAAAAGCTGGCTTATCTTCTGAACTATGCCATTAAGAAAGTAACAGAAGACATCCGTGATCGTTTCAATTTCAACACGGCCATCAGTTCGGTTATGGAACTGGTCAATGAAATGTACAAATACAAGGAAGGCGACGTGAACCATGCACTTTACAGTACTGCTGTAAAGACGATGATCATTCTGCTTGCGCCGTTCGTTCCACATATTACAGAAGAAATCTGGGAGAACCTGGGTTACGGCGGATCGGTTCATGCACAGGCATGGCCGTCCTACGATGAAAGTGCCCTGGTAAAGGATGAGATTGAAATCGTCATCCAGATCAATGGAAAAAACAAAGAAAAAATCAACATTCCTGGCGAACTGTCAAGAGATGAAATGCTCGAGATTGCTAAGGAAAATGACATCATAAAGGGGCTTATTGAGGGTAAGAACGTAGTAAAGATGATCGCTGTTCCTGGCAGACTCATCAACATTGTTATAAAAGGGTAACCACCCTGGCCCCTGGGAAGGAGCATAATGAGTAAAACAACAGGAAACAACAGAAACCAAGCACAACCCCAAAAAGGGAAACAACAGAAACAAACCAAACAACCAAAACAACAGAAACCAGCAAAAAAGTCTGAAAAAAAGATAAAAGCACAGGCGAAAAAGCCACCGGCCGCCGTCAAGGTGATTCCTCTCGGCGGTCTTGGTGAAATCGGAAAGAATATGACGGCCATCGAATACAACAACGAGATTCTCCTCGTTGATTGTGGGCTGTCATTCCCTGACGATGACATGTTTGGCATCGATAAGGTCATTCCGGATTTTGATTATCTGCATACAGAAGGCAAGAAAATCAAAGGCCTGATCATTACCCATGGACACGAAGATCATATTGGCGCGGTTCCATATCTGTTAAAAGAATTCAACGTTCCCGTTTATGGTCTGCGATTCCCTCTGGGGCTGATTTCAAACAAACTAAAAGAGCATGGCCTCACAGCGGATATGCGGATCATTCAGCCGGGCAAGACATTCCGTGTAGGCAGACATTTTAATATCGAACCGCTGCGCATCACACACTCCGTTCCGGATGCGGTTTGCTATAACATTAAAACACCAGCCGGACGGATCTTCCATACGGGAGATTTCAAGATCGACTACACACCGGTCGATGGAAATCCGATCGATTTTGCCAGACTGGCACAGATCGGTATGGAAGGGGTCGATCTGATGCTGGCGGACAGCACCAATGTCATGCGAAATGGCTATACACAGTCCGAGAAAGTAGTTGGACGGACACTGGATGGTATTTTCCGGGGAACCAACAAGCGAATTATCATCGCCACCTTCTCGTCCAATGTCCATCGAATCCAGAAAATCATCGACATCGCGCTTTTATGTAAGCGTAAGGTGGCTTTCTCGGGACGGAGCATGGTGAATGTCTTTGATCTGGCCAGAGAACTGGGATACATCAAGATTCCGGATAAAATGTTAGTGGACCTGAACAAGGCAAACAACATCCCCGACAAGGAACTGGTCATTATCACAACGGGCAGCCAGGGAGAACCTATGTCGGCGCTGGCCAGAATGGCTTCATCCGACCACAAATCCATCAATATCAAGAAGAATGACATGGTCATACTGTCATCCACACCGGTTCCGGGGAATGAGCTGACCGTGGCCAATGTGGTCAATCAACTGATTGAAAAAGGTGCGGAAGTCATCTATTCAGACATTGCAGAAACCCATGTATCCGGCCACGCGTGCAAAGAGGAACTCAAGCTGATGCATTCTCTGATCCGGCCGAAGTATTTCATGCCGGCACATGGAGAATACCGGCATTTGCAGACCCATGCGGATCTTGCCAATGAACTGGGCATGCCAAGGGAAAACATCTTCATATTGAGCAATGGTGATTGTCTGGAATTATCCTCCAAAGGCGCCAGTGTTACCGAGCATGTAGCGGAAGCCGAAAGCATTTTCGTAGATGGGCTTGGTGTCGGTGATGTGGGAAACATTGTACTGAGAGACCGACGGCTCCTCTCAGAATCCGGACTTATCATCGTCATTACAGCCATTGACAAGCAAAACGCACAGATCGTTTCCGGACCGGATATTATATCCCGAGGATTTGTCTACGTCCGTGAAAACGAAGATTTGATCGATGCAGCCTGTATGAAGGCTGAAGAAATCATAGAACTTTGTCTTACAAAGAAAATCAATGACTGGAACGGAATCAAAACTGCAGTTCGGGAAGGTCTGAAAAAATACATCTACAGTAAGACAGGTAGAAGTCCGATTATTCTACCGGTATTTATGGAGGTATAAGATGAACGTATACGATCAGGCTCACCAGTTAGCCACAGCAATCAAAGAATCCGAAGAATTCAAGCACTATGACAGCAGCCGGAAAGCCTTAGAAGCGAACCCGCAGCTCGACCAGGCCATGAAAGATTTCATGAAAAAGCAGTTTGAGATGCAGGCACAGCAGATGATGGGCGAGGAAATCAGTCCGGAAGTTATGGGTCAGCTCCAGCAGCTTTCAACGATTCTCATGCAGGATCCGACGGCAGCAGAATATCTGCAGAATCAGATGCGATTCAGTATGATGATGAGCGATGTTTATAAGATTGTTGGTGAAGTCGCAGACTTTGGACTCGATCAAATGACAGGTATGTAGTACTTGTTAATCCATACAGAATTTGGTATAATAAACGCTGTAAAATCCGTTAATAAGTTGTTCACAACATAAATACAAAGAAAGGCGACACTTATGATTTACGCAGGCGATTTTAGAAAAGGTATTACATTTGAAATCGATGGACAGCCACATGTAGTTCTTGATTTCCAGCACGTTAAGCCTGGCAAGGGCGCGGCTTTTGTTAGAACAAAACATAAAAATATTCTTACAGGAGCAATCAAAGAAGAGTCATTCAATCCGGATGCAAAATATCCGAAGGCTCACATAGAGACAAAGACGATGCAGTACCTTTACAATGACGGTGAACTCTACTATTTCATGGATCCTGAAACCTACGATCAGATTCCGATCACAGCGGATTTGGTTGAAGAAGCCATGAAATATCTTAGAGAAAATGATGAGGCGACAATCAAGTTCTATAAAGACAATCCGTTCCTCGTAGAAGCACCGAACTTCGTTGATCTGGTTGTTACCGACACAGAACCGGGTGTAAAGGGCGACACAGCAACGAATGTTACAAAGGCTGCTACAGTTGAAACAGGAGCTGTAATACAGGTACCTATCTTTATCGAAGAAGGCGAGAAGATTCAGATCGATACGAGATCAGGAGAATATCTGGGAAGATCCAAATAAGATGTATTACGCAAAGGGACGCTTTTCAGTGTCCCTTTTTTTAGGAGGCTCATATGTCCAAAAAAGGCAAACTTTCATTAAAAGGACTTGTGATTCTGGTTTTGATCGTCGTTGGGGTGTTCACTGGTGGATTCCTCTATTACTTAAACGGGATCGGCGCGGTGGATTCCTCGAACAAGAGTGATGTTACGGTTACGATTCCAAATGGAAGCGGTGCTTCATCCATCATATACATCCTGGATGATAACGGATTGATCAAAAATATGAACTGCGCTAAGATCAATGCCCGAATCGGCGGCTACAACAGCCTGCAGGCCAACACATATATATTTAACAAATCCATGACCCTGCCGGAAATGATGGGTGCCATCAATAAAGGCGATTTCGAATATATGTCCAAAACACGGTTCGAAGTAAAAGAAGGGTACCGACTCACCCAATGCGCCGAATCGCTGGCTGAAGTCACAGATTTTAGCAAAGAAGAAATCATGAATGTCTGGGACGATCCGGAATATGTCAAGGAACTGATCGGCAAGTACTGGTTCCTGACAGACGACGTTCTGGGGGATAAGGTTATGCATCCTCTGGAAGGGTATTTATTCCCGGATACCTATTTCATTACAGAAAGTGATCCGACGATCCAGAGTATCACAGAGATGGCACTGGATGAAATGGACACGGAATTGACCCAGCGAAAGTCAAGCATTGAAGCCAGCGGACACAGCGTACACGAGTTTCTCACCCTTGGATCCATTGTTTGTAAAGAGGGCTGTGCTACAGAGGAAGACGCCGAGCATATTGCTGGTATCTTCAAAAACAGACTCAAGGAAGGCATGTCTTTGGGAAGTGATGTTACCGTTTGCTACATCTTCGATGAAGACCGGGTGGATTTGAAAGTTTCCCAGTTGAGCTCTGATTCACCATACAATTCCAGAAAGACAGCCGGCATGATCCCGGGACCGATCAGCACCGTTCCGACCATGGCCATGGACGGCGTTTTGAACGCATCGGATACCGATGATTTGTTCTTCTATGCAGGACCGGATGGAACCATTTATTACGCAAAGACCGATGAAGAGCATCAGAAGAATGTGAACGCGCATCCTTGGACCGAGGAGGATCTGGATCAGCAATAAAATGTCGACGATGAATATTACGAATGAAATCATCGCTGCGTTTATCGATGATTTGTATTATAACGAAAACGAACAGCTGCAGGAACTCCGTGACTTTGCGGAAACCAACCATGTCCCCATTATCCTCAAAGATACAGAGGGCCTGCTAGCGACCATTATGAAACTCAAACGGCCGGAGCAGGTACTGGAAATCGGAACTGCCATAGGTTATTCGGCAAGCTTCTTTGTGGATTGCTGCGGATGCAGTGTGACTACCATAGAATCTGATCCGGACGCCTATGAATCGGCCGTCAATAATATTGAGGCCATGGGTTTTGCAGATAAAATCACCCTGCTGGAAGGCGATGCCGTCGATGTATTGAAACAGCTACAGACAAAGGAAACGGGCTGTTTTGACATTGTCTTCATTGACGCAGCAAAAAGCCATTACAGGGAATTCTGGGACCTCTCATTGCCCCTTTGCAAGGAAGATGCTCTGATTATTTGCGATAACGTTTTGATGAAGGGCATGACCGCTTCGGATTCCTTTGATACCAGAGGGAGATATAAGACGAGCATACGCAGAATGAGAGAATTTATTGCATATATAAACGGACTGGATTACGCGGATACCATCGTTTTGCCTGTCGGTGACGGTGTATCCATGAGCATGATACATAAAGATGAACAAAATTGAACTGCTGGCTCCGGCCGGTGATTTAGAAAAACTGAAAATTGCAGTTGATTATGGAGCAGACGCTGTTTACTTCGGCGGGGAATTGTTTTCCCTGAGAGCCGGCGCCGGCAATCTGAGCTTGCCAGAAATACAGGAAGGCGTAGAATACGCCCATGCGCGGGGTGTCCGGTGTCACATGACGCTCAATATCATCGCCCATAATGAGGATTTGAAACCTTTGGAGGAATACGTTCAAAGCCTGCGTGACATACCCATTGACGCCTTCATCGTTTCGGATCCATCGGTCATCCGTATCATCAAAAGACAGATGCCCCAGGCAGTGATCCATCTTTCGACCCAGGCAAACACAACCAATTACATGACGGCTTCCCTGTGGCACGATTTCGGTGTGAAGCGCATCGTGCTTGCCAGAGAGCTGACTTTGGAAGAAATCAAAGAAATCCGGGAGCATACGCCATCGGATCTGGAGCTTGAGGCCTTTGGACATGGCGCTATGTGCATTTCTTATTCGGGACGATGCCTGCTCAGCAATTTTATGACCGGGCGGGATGCAAACCGGGGAGCTTGTGCCCATCCGTGCCGATACAAATACCGGTTGGAAGAAGAAAAACGTCCCGGTGAGTATTGGCCTGTGGATGAAGATGATCGCGGTACTTACATTTTCAACAGCAAAGACCTGTGCATGATTCAGCACATTCCGGAACTTGTGGAATCGGGTATCTGTTCCATCAAGATTGAAGGCAGAATGAAGAGCATTTTTTACATTGCGCACGTCATCAAAGCTTACCGGCGAGCGTTGGATGCCTATTACGCCGATCCGGACGGCTACGTCTTTGATGAAGCCATCTTTTCGGAAATGTGCAAGGCAAGTCACAGGGAATTCACCACCGGTTTTTATTTTCATAAACCGGGAGCCGAGGATCAGAATTATCTGACCAGCGCCTATACGAGAGAGTATAGTTTCGTCGGTCTTGTAAAGGACTATGATCCGGACACCGGCATTGCAACCATTGAACAGCGCAATAAGTTTTCGGTGGGTGATGAAATAGAAGTCTTTGGTCCGACCGGCGAATATTTCACTCAGAAAATTGAAGCCATGACCGATGAGGAAGGGGAGTCCATTTTCTCCGCACCTCATCCGCAGCAAATGCTATATATCAAAATGAATCAACCGGTTTGTCAATCGTACATGTTGAGAAAGGAGAAATAATTACATGTCAACCGACCCGTGGCCCTTATGGGGATTAATTGTATTTTTACTGATTATCATAATCAATGGATTTTTTGTTACAAGCATTCGAGCGATCGGATCTGTAAACAAAGTGTCTAAGCGTGACCATCTGGCGGAATATGAGTTGGCCCTGAGAGCGCTGAACGTGCTGTGCTATACCGTTGGAGCAGCATGCATTCTGATGGCGTATCTGGGGTCCCTGAACGATCTGATCAAAGCAAACAGCCAGTTCTCCGAGCAAACCGTCCTTTGGATCTCATTTCTGATTCTGTTTCTGGTTTACGGCATTTTGATGTTTGCCATTGGAGAAGTGTTCCCAAGAAGGCTTGCATTGCTTCACGATGAATCCATTGCAAACAAAACCCTGGGCGCCGCCAGGTTTTTGACGATTGTCATGAAACCGATGACGGTCGTTGTCAAGGGAATCGCAATTCTTTTGCTTGTCATTTTCCGTCAGCGGACAGATGTGGAAGATAATGAATATTCCGAAGAGGATATCGTTGAGATGCTGGAGGCGGGCAGCGAAAGCGGAGAATTAAAAGAAGAAGGTAAGAAAATGATTACCGGCGTATTTGCCTTTGACGATACGCTGGCTTATGAGGTCATGACACCGAGAACCGATGTGTTTTCCATCGATATCAACGATCCAGCGGAAGACTACATCGATGAACTAATGGAACTTCGGTATTCCAGAATTCCAGTCTATGAAGACGATAGCGATAATATTATTGGAATACTTTACATAAAAGATTATCTGATCAAAGCCAGAGAAGAAGGCTTTGACAACGTGGACATCCGGTCCATCCTGCGAAAGCCCTACTTTGTTCCTGAAACGAAAAACATTGACTCGTTGTTCTTTGAACTGCAGAAGACCAAGCAGCATATTGCTATATTGATCGATGAGTATGGAGGCTTTTGCGGTATCGTAACGATGGAAGATATCATCGAAGAAGTTATGGGTGATATTGATGACGAGTACGATGAAGAGGAACAGGAAATCCGAAAGATTGCGCCAGATCTGTACGTGATCGAGGGCAGCACCGATATTGATGATATCGATGAGGAACTGGGTATCGACTTGCAGTCTGAGGACTCGGAGACCATTGGCGGTTTGATTATCGATATGTTCGGTGAGATTCCGGACGAAGATGATATCGGTAAGGAAATTTTTTACGAGAACTATATTTTCACGATCAAATCGGTGAAAGACAGAAGAATTGAACAGGTAACCATGAAAGTGCTGCCTGTAGAGGAAAACGATGACTGAAGCACAAGAATCATTAAAAGTATCGGATGAGATCATAGCAATTTGTGCCGTAAACGCCACCCGGCGAACCGATGGCGTTGCCGAGATGGCAGGCGGGTTTTCTGATTTGCTGAACAAGAGTCTCCTGGGAAGAGAGCTGGCCGCGAAAGGCGTCCGGGTCAGTCAGGTTGATGGCGAAAGGGAGCTGGATGTTTATATCATCGCGGAATACGGATGTCACATCCCTTCGGTTGCATGGGACATACAGGAAAACGTCAAACGGGAAATTGCATTCATGACGGGAAACAGGATACAGGCCGTCAATATCCACGTTCAAGGAGTAAAAGCAAATGACTAGAAACGAAGCGAGAGAAACATTGATGCAACTGCTGTTTGAGCTTGAAACAGCAAAAGATATAGAAAACGGGGACGCTGCTGACAAAGGTGTGCGTCTTATTGGCGAGAGGATGTCCGGCGGACATGTGAGTCGGTGCACCGATCTGTTCAACCAGATCATTGAAAATCTGGATGAAATCGATGAAGAGATCAATGTGAACAGCACCAAGTGGAAAACCGCTCGCATGCCAAAGGTGGATCTGGCTATCATGCGACTTGCAGTTGGGGAAATGAAATACAGCCAGGACGTTCCTCATGCAGTCGTCATTAACGAAGCTATTAATCTTGCGAAGAAATACAGTACCGATCATTCGGCAAAGTTTATTCATGGAGTACTTGGAGCAATCTCAAAAAAATATTCTGGGGATTGATACGAGCAACTACAAAACTTCACTCGCATTGATCAGCCGGGATGAAATCATATGTGACATAAGAAGATTTCTTACAGTAAAACAGGGCGAAAGAGGTCTCAGACAATCGGAAGCTCTGTTTCAGCATGTCAAGATTCTTCCCGAACTGTTTGAAGAAATCCGTGGTGAGAAGATCGACGCCGTAGCTTATTCGTCGAAACCAAGACCGGTAGAAGGCTCTTATATGCCGTGCTTTTTAGCCGGTGAAGGCTTCGCCAGATCCTTGGCTGCCGTTCTGGATGTTCCGGCCATCAGTTTTTCTCATCAGGAAGGGCATATCGAGGCCATCAAGGCGTTCACAGAAATGTCCTATCTGGATGATTTTATTGCCTGTCACTTTTCAGGAGGAACCTGTGAGGTGCTGCAGGTCAGCCAGGCCGATCCGGACCGTTCCTACGAAAGCGTACAGGAAGACCTGGAAGACAGTTTTGAACTGATTCACGGTGAAAACACCATCTATCACATCGAACTGATTGGAGGTTCCAAGGACATTTCCTTTGGACAGGTTCTGGACCGTGCCGGAGTACAGATGGGGATTCCATTCCCATGTGGCAGCGCGTTGGATGAAATCGCCATGAAAACGTCACATGCAACGAATATACTAACACCGATCAAGGTTAACGATTGCCAGTTCAATTTGTCCGGCATCGATACCCAGATCAAAAACAATATGGACGACACCGATCCGGATGGACTGGTCAGAGAAATCTTTGACCGGTTCAGCGACGCAATCATCAAGCTTTTGCTGCAGGCCAGCGAGCGGACGGGAATCTGCGATGTGATTATGTCCGGCGGTGTTTCAACCAGCAAATACATCCGAGGCGCCGTAAGCGATGCATTGGAAGAAAAAGGGGTGATCGTCTATTTTGATGATCTGGATCTTTCCTCGGACAATGCAGTGGGCATCGCGCTTCTGGGAGGCAAATACATATGGGATTAAAACCTGTACGGGTAAGCCAACTGAATCATTACATCAACCGGGTGCTCAAAACCGATCCGATCCTGGGGAATGTTTCCGTAATCGGGGAAGTATCAAACCTGAAGTATCACAACTCCGGCAATGTGTATTTTTCTCTGAAGGACGAGGCGAGTACGGTTCGGTGCTTCCTGTCCCGTTATAAGAAAGAGGAACTTTCCTGTCCATTGGATGAGGGCATGGAAATCGTCGTGACCGGATTCATTTCCGTCTATGAGATTGGCGGCTATTACTCCTTACAGGTGAAGGACATCGAAATCAACGGTTCGGGACAGCTTGCGGTTCAGTTTGAAATGCTGAAGCAAAAGCTGGAAAGGGAAGGGCTCTTTGCAGCATCCCATAAGAAACCGCTTCCTGCATTTCCGGAGAAGATCGCCGTTGTGACGTCTCCCACAGGAGCCGCGGTTTCGGACATTACGCGAACCATTAAGAACAAGAACGATTATGTGGACATTCTGATCGTCCCCGTATTGGTGCAGGGACCGGGTGCCGCGGAAGATATCGCAAAAGCCATCGACTTCCTGAATGCAGCGCGCCCGGATGTTGATGTGATCATTACCGGCCGGGGCGGAGGATCCATGGAAGATCTTTGGGCTTTCAATGAAGAAGTGGTTGCACGCAGTATCTTTGCATCCCACATACCGGTTATTTCCGGTGTGGGTCATGAAACGGATTTTACCATTGCAGACTTTGTGGCCGATGTACGGGCGGCGACTCCAACGGCAGCCGCGGAAACGGCGGCGCCGGATATTCGGGAAGTCCGAGAATATATCAAAGGCTTAAAAGAAACCTTATCCGCTGATTTGCAACAAATGGTGGAGTATAAGCGAAAACTGCTTTTCGCCTTGGATCCGGAAGCTTTTGCAAACGGCATTAAGAACCGGATCGCATACGAACAGGCGACGACAGAACGGCTGATGGACGGCATGACGGATCAAATGGAGGGAAAGATCAAATCCCTGCGGGAGAAAGTCATGATGCTTGGCAAACTCAATGAGGCGGCGAATCCAACCGCCATTCTTTCGAGAGGCTATTCGGTTGTCTATAACAGCCATGGAACGATTATAAACAGCACCGATGGTTTGACACCGGGCGAAGTGGTTGATATTCAAACCGCTTCAGGCCGTGCCGAAGCTGAAATCACCCGCATCAAACAGGAGCAATGATCATGGAAGAAAAGAAAACAAACTTTGAAGAGTCATTAAAAAAACTGGAAGAGGCTTCCGAGAAGCTCAGGTCCCAGGACACGTCCTTGGAGGAAGCGATTCAATACTATGAAGACGGTATAAAATATTATAAAGAATGCAGCGAGATCCTGGATCACGCTGCTCAGAAAATAGAGACCCTAACGAAACAGGAGGCATAACATGAAAGATTATTCTTTTGAACAGTACAGGGAATTGTTTGAAAAACATCTTCTTGATTTTCTTCCGGACATCGATCATAAGAGTATCACGCTCTATGAGTCGATGAAGTACAGTGTTTCTGCAGGAGGCAAGCGAATTCGACCGGTATTGCTTTTGGCTGCCTGTGACTTTTGCGGCGGCGATATCGAGGAAGCGCTGCCCTATGCCTGCGCCATCGAGTATATCCATACCTATTCCCTGATCCACGATGACCTGCCTTGTATGGACAATGACGATTTGCGTAGGGGAATCCCTACCAACCACAAAGTCTATGGGGAGGCCGTAGCAACTTTGGCAGGTGATGGACTGCAAGCTGCAGCCTTTGAGGCTATGAATCGGGATATGCTGTTGTATCTGGATGATGCAGAGGCCCTGAAACGAAGGGTCTGCGCCAGCTATGAAATTATCAAAGGCTCCGGCTGCCGGGGCATCGTAGCAGGACAGATTGCGGACATGGAAGCCGCGGACAAGAACTGCTCCAGAGAGATGCTCGATTACATCCATATTACGAAAACGGCGGCGCTGATTGTTGCTGCAGTCAGAGCCGGCGCACAGCTGGGCGGTGCAGACAGCGATACGCTGGAAGATCTGACCGTTTATGCTGAGAATCTGGGGCTGGCCTTCCAGATTTGTGATGACATTTTAGACATCGTTGGTTCCGAAGAAGAACTGGGCAAGAAGACCGGTGCCGACGCCGAGAACAAAAAGGCAACGTATCCAGCCCTCTTTGGTCTGGAAGAATCAAAGGCCCGGTTAGAAGAACTGACCGATATGGCCATTGACGCATTGAAAGATTATTATGACAACGCAGAACTGTTCGTCCATCTGGCGAAAGTTCTTGAAACCAGAGGCAACTAATTATGAGCAATTATCTTTTTGACCATCATTTCCCGGAAGATCTCCGCAAGATGGACTATGATGAACTGGAGCTGCTCTCCTATGAGCTGCGGGATTTCCTGATCCAGTCGGTATCTAAAACCGGCGGCCATTTGGCGCCGAGTCTTGGCGTGGTTGAAATCACTCTGGCGTTGCATAAATCCTTTCAAACACCGGTTGACAAACTGATTTGGGATGTGGGACACCAAAGTTATGTGCATAAGATTTTAACGGGCAGACTGCAGGAGTTCGAAACGCTCCGCCAGTTTGGCGGCATCAGCGGATTCCCAAAGACCAGCGAAAGTGAGTACGATACATTTGATACAGGGCACAGCAGCAATTCCATTTCCATTGGACTTGGCATGGCGACCGCCCGCGACATCAAAGGTGAAGATTTCCACGTCGTATCCATCATCGGGGACGGTGCGCTGACAGGCGGACTGGCCTTTGAGGCACTGAACAACGCGGGAAGTTCCAGGACAAATATGATTATCCTGCTGAATGACAATGGAATGTCCATTTCACGGAATACAGGCGGGCTGTCCCGTTCCTTGGGACGGATCACCAGCACCGATAAATATATCCATACAAAAACCCAGATCAAGAAAGGGCTTTCCAAAGTACCAATCATTGGTGACAGCGTTGTTTCCGGCATTCATCATGCCAAAGAAAACATCAAGTACGCGGTCATTGACGGCATTCTGTTTGAAGAGCTTGGATGCAAATACATCGGTCCCGTAGACGGGCACGATATCAAGGCCCTTTGTGAGACACTGGAGCACGCAAAGAGCATCAAGGGTCCGGTCTTTATTCATGCGGTCACACAGAAGGGCAAAGGCTATTCAAAGGCCGAACAGAATCCAAACGTCTTTCACGGCATTGGACCCTTTGATGTGGACAGCGGCAAACCGGTTTCCAAGTCAAAAGGCGATTCCTATTCTGCCGTGTTCGGCAAGAAAATGCTGGATCTGGCGGCAAAAGACAAGCGCATCGTTACGGTAAGCGCAGCCATGGCCGACGGCGTCGGACTCAAAGCTTTTGCAACCAAATACAAAAACCGTTTCTTTGATGTGGGCATCGCGGAAGGACACGCGGTTACCTTCGCGGCAGGTATGGCAAACAGCGGGCTCAAACCCTTTGTGGCGATCTATTCCACCTTCCTGCAGAGGGCATACGACCAGATCGTGGAAGACGTGTGTCTGCAGAATCTGCCAGTGACCTTCTGCATTGACCGCGCCGGCATTGTTGGAGAAGACGGAGAGACCCACCATGGTCTATTCGATATTTCCTATTTGAAGAATCTGCCGAACATGACCATGATGGCGCCATCGGATGACGAAACGCTGGAGCAGGCTCTGGATCTCTCCCAATCCATTGATGCGCCGTGCGCCATCCGTTATCCACGCGGAACGGCACGCAGAGGGGATGGTCGCAGACTGGAGATCGGCAAATCCATTCCACTGAAAGAAGGGAAGGACGTTGTTCTCTGGGCCTACGGTTCCATGGTGCAAAACGCACTGGACGCAGCAGAGCTTTTGGCTGAGGATGGCATTGACGCCGGTGTCATTGACGGGATGTTTATCAAACCACTGGATAAATTCGGACTGTATAAGGCGGCTTCCGAGTATCCGATGATCGTGACCCTGGAAGATGGTGTCGTGGCTGGCGGCATCGGGGAGACTATGAAAGCCATGTTATCCGATCATGATACGAAAATCATTAATATTGGCTGGCCGGACCGCTTCATCCAGCACGGTTCCCAGAGCCGGCTTTTCGCCGAATACGGTTTGGATGCGTCCGGTATTGCGGATACGATAAAGAAAGGTTTAGCGCGTTGAAGAAAAGACTTGATGTATTAGCAGCAGAAAAGGGGATTTTCCCTTCCCGGGAGAAAGCAAAAGCTTCGATTATGGCCGGACTGGTCAATGTAGACGGATTGCGGGTCGACAAACCGGGCACACCTGTGTCTGAGTCGGCTCAAATCACCGTGAGAGAGGATTTGTGCCCTTATGTGAGCAGAGGCGGGTTAAAGCTGGAAAAAGCCCTTAAATCCTTTGATTTTTCCTTAAATCAGGTAGCAGCGGTGGACATTGGGGCTTCCACCGGTGGATTCACGGACTGCATGCTGCAGAACGGTGCCTCCCATGTTTATTGCATCGATGTGGGATACGGACAGCTGGACTGGAAGCTTCGCAACGATTCCCGCGTTACCAACATGGAAAAGTGCAACGTCCGGTATCTGGACACGAATTTGATTGAACGGAAAATCGATTTTATCAGCATCGACGTGTCCTTTATTTCGCTGAAACTGGTGCTGCCGGTGGCGGCGGAGCTTTTGTCCGAAGAGGGGAGCCTTGTTTGTCTGGTAAAACCCCAGTTTGAAGCTGGACGGGAGCAGGTCGGAAAGAAAGGAATCGTGCGGGATCCGAAGGTGCACGAAGAAGTTATTGCAAAGGTTATCGCCTATGGCGAAGAGAATGGTCTCTACTCCCATGGTCTTACGTTTTCACCAGTAAAAGGAACGAAGGGAAATATTGAATATTTGCTTTTCATGAAGAAGAAAAAGTGCGATAATGGGATAGACATAAAAGATGTTGTCAACGCATCACATGATGAGTTAATTTTAGAGTAATTTAAAGGAGAAAAGGAAAATGGAAGTATCAAAGAGAGTCGCAGCAATGCAATTTTCACCAATCAGACGGTTCAACACCTATGCATTTGAAGCTGAGGCAGAAGGTAAAAAGGTCTACAGATTGAACATCGGTCAGCCGGACGTTGAAACACCTGCCTGCTTTAAGGAAGCAATCAACAATTATGACAAGAAGGTCATTGCTTATGCAGAATCCGGCGGTGTTACGGAACTGTTGGATGCTATGATCGACTACATGAAAATGTATGACATGCACTATGAAAGAAAAGACCTTCTGATCACAGACGGCGGTTCAGAAGCTCTGACCCTGATCTTCACAGCGCTGCTGAATCCTGGTGAAGAAGCTTTGATCGCTGAACCATTCTATACGAACTACAGAACATTCTGCAATCAGGTAAACGGCAAACTGGTTCCGCTGACTACAAAAGCAGAAGACGGCTATGCATGGGCGAAGAAGGACCTGATCGAAGCAGCCATTACGCCGAACACAAAGGCAATTTGCTGCATCAGCCCGGGCAACCCGACAGGCAGAGTTCTGACCCTTGATGAAATGAAGCTCATCGGCGAGATCGCCAAGGAACATGACCTGTGGATCATCTCCGACGAAGTATATAGAGAATTTGCTTATGATGGCAGAGAAGTGACTTCCTTCGGTATGCTGGAAGATCTGGCGGACAGAGTCATCATGGTTGACTCCGTATCAAAGAGATTCTCCGCATGCGGTGCTAGAATCGGCGCCATTATTTCCAAGAACGAAGAGTTCATGAGCGGAATCCTGAAGTTGGCACAGGGAAGACTTTGTGTTCCTACACTGGAGCAGATCGGTGCAGCTGCCCTTTATAGAATGGATAAGTCCTACTATGAAGAAATGAAAGCGGAATACTGTGCTAGAAGAGACGCAGCTTATGAAGAGCTGATGAAGATTCCTGGTGTTGTTTGCCAGAAACCTGGCGGCGCATTTTATCTGACTGCCAAACTGCCGGTAGACAATGTAGAAGATTTTCTCATGTTCCTGCTGAAGGAATTTGATGACAACGGCGAAACCGTTATGTTCGCACCTGCAGAAGGATTCTACATGACTCCTGGACTTGGCAGAGATGAAATGAGAATCGCTTACGTTCTTGATCGTGATAAGATGAGAAGAGGCGCTCAGCTGATCGCTCTCGGTATCGAAGCATATAACAAGAAATTAGGAAAGTAAGAGACGAATGTCAAAATCAAAACTGTCGCCTATGATGCGGCAATACCTTGATGTAAAAGAAAATCACCAGGACTGTATTCTTTTTTTCAGGCTTGGTGATTTTTATGAGATGTTTTTTGACGATGCGAAACTGGCTTCCAAAGAGCTGGAATTAACATTGACCGGAAAGAACTGCGGTCTGGAGGAGCGGGCGCCTATGTGCGGTGTCCCGTTCCACTCGGCCGATACTTATATTGCCCGGTTGGTAGAAAAGGGTTATAAAGTTGCCATTTGCGAGCAGACCAGCGATCCGGCCACGACCAAAGGCATTGTAAGCCGTGAAGTGGTCCAGATCGTAACGCCCGGAACGGTGATCAGCAGTTCCATGCTGAACGAAAAAGAAAACAATTACATCGCTTCCGTGTATGCGACAGAAGATGCCATCGGTCTTGCTTACTGTGATATCTCAACCGGCGAGGCAAACATGACATCCATCGAAGGGGAGGGACGCATCGAAGCCGTCATCAATGAAATCGTAAAAATCGGCGCTCGTGAAGTGCTCCTCGATGAGCACACCGCACAGATCATCGATGTTCCATCGGTGGAGCCGATTCTGGATGCGTATTTCAACCTTCTCGGCGATGAATTTTACCGAAAAACATCGGCAGAGGACGTTATCAAAAAACAGTTCCGGATCTCGTCCTTATATGGCATTGGACTGAACGATCATCTGGCAACGGAACTCTCTTTGGGATCCCTGCTTTTGTATCTCCTCGATATGCAAAAGAATGATCTGGAGCACATCCGCAGCGTGTCCTTTTATTCCGTCGGGCAGCATATGTCGCTGGACAAGGCAACCATCCGGAACCTGGAACTGACGGAGACCCTCTACGAAAAGAAACTCCAGGGGTCTCTTCTGGGGATTCTGGATAAAACCCATACGGCCATGGGCTCCAGAAGGATGAAACAGTGGCTGAAGGAGCCGCTGAACGACGTCGAGAAAATCCAAAAGCGTCTGGATGCCGTGGAAGTTCTTACGGAAGATGTAATCCGCCGAAATGACATCCGGGAAAGCTTAAAACGCATTTACGATTTCGAACGGCTTACAGGCCGGATCGCAACCGGTAAGGCAAACGGCAGAGACATGATCGCACTTAGGAACTCCTGTGGTGTTCTGCCGGATATCAAATACGATCTGGAAGGCGCAGGCGGCCTGCTTGCGGAGCTGAATGACAGCATCTATGAACTGGAAGAGGTCTTCGAGATCATTGACCGCGGAATCGTTGAAGAACCGCCATTTACCGTAAAAGAAGGCGGACTCATCAAAGAAGGCTATTCCGAGAAACTGGACGATCTGAAGCTGTCTATCAGCGATGCTCAGAACTGGATCGCTTCACTGGAGCAGTCCGAACGGGAACGAACCGGCATCAAGAATCTAAAAGTCGGATTCAATAAAGTCTTTGGGTATTATCTGGAAGTCACCAAGTCTTACTACGATATGATCCCGGAAGACTATATCCGCAAACAGACCCTGGTGGGAAGCGAACGGTTTGTCACGCCGCAGCTTAAGGAAACGGAGCGTCTGGTCCTAAGTGCGGAAACAGAAATCAACAAGCTGGAATACGAGCTGTTTACGGAAATCCGCGGGAAACTGCAGGAATCCATCGACCGGATCCAGTCAACCTCCAAAGCCATTTCCGTGCTGGACGTCTTAGCAGCCTTTGCGACCGTCGCGCAGCAGAACGATTATGTCAAACCGGAAGTGAACGACGGGGATGTGATTTCCATCGAAAAAGGACGTCATCCGGTCATCGAGAAAACCATCCGGGATGGCATTTTTGTAAGCAATGACGTGTATCTGGACCGGACGGATCAGAATCTGCTGTTGATTACGGGACCGAATATGTCCGGAAAATCCACCTACATGCGGCAGACCGCGCTCATCGTGCTGATGGCCCAGGCCGGCTGTTTCGTACCATGTGAGAGGGCGCGCATTGGAATTTGCGATCGGATCTTCACCCGCATCGGGGCTTCGGACAATCTGGCTCAGGGACAGAGTACCTTTTTCGTTGAAATGAGCGAGCTGTCTTACATCTTAAGCAGCGCTACGCCAAAGAGCCTGGTGATTTTAGATGAAATCGGGCGGGGGACCAGCACCTATGACGGTCTCAGCATTGCCTGGTCCGCAGCGGAATACCTTTGCCAAAGCGAACGTCACATCCGGACCTTGTTTGCTACACATTATCATGAGATGACCGCCCTGGAAGAGACTTTGAAGGGCGTTAAAAACTATAACGTGGATGTATCTGAAGAAAACGGCAATGTGGTGTTCCTTCACAAAATCGTAGAAGGGCCTGCAAGCCGAAGCTACGGGATACACGTGGCAAAACTGGCCGGTGTGCCGCGGGAGCTTTTGCAAAATGCTCGCGAGCGCCTGGAAATATTAGAGAACGGACGTTCTCAGTCTGACATCCAGGAAGCCGCCAAGGTGAACGAAGAACCGGCAGCGCCGTTGCAGCAGGAAATGCAGCTGTCTTTCTTCGATGCGGTACCAAGTCCCATCGTGCAAAAGCTGCGCTCTTTGGATCTGATGGATACAACGCCTTCACAGGCGCTGAAAATACTGGAAGAACTGCAGGAATCACTGCAGGGAAAGTAATGGGTCATGGCAAATATTCGAGTACTTGATAAAAGCGTCGCCGATAAGATCGCGGCGGGGGAGGTCGTGGACCGACCTGTTTCCATTGTCAAAGAATTAGTAGAGAATTCGATCGATTCCGGTGCAAACAGCATTACGGTCGAAATCAAAAGCGGCGGCAAGGAATACATCCGGGTAACCGATAACGGAAGCGGCATTCCTGAGGAAGAAGTCGAGACTGCCTTCCAGCGTCACGCAACGAGCAAGATCAGCGCGGTGCGGGATCTGGATTCCATTCGGACCCTTGGTTTTCGTGGCGAAGCGCTGGCCAGCATCTGCGCGGTTTCCAGAGTCGAAATCATCACCAAGCCAGCTGCATCGAGAACCGGCCGAAGGGTGGTTTGCGACAGCAGCAGGATCATGGCCAACGAGCCAATCGGATGCCCCGATGGTACAACGATTACCGTCCGGGATTTGTTTTATAATGTGCCGGCCAGACTCAAATTCCTCGGTTCCGATGGTGCTGAGTCAAGACGTGTCATCGATTTGGTTTCGCGAATCGCGCTGGCCTATCCGGATATCCGTTTTCGACTGATCAACGGGACCAAAGTCGTGTTCCAGACCAGCAGCAAAGGCAGCATTCTGGATAACATTATCAGCGTGTATGGATCGGACATCGGCAGAGAACTGGTTCCCGTAGAAGAGGATCTCGGAGATCTTCATCTTCGGGGCTTTGTTTCCAATCCGGGTTTCTCCATGACATCCAGAATGCGGCAGATCTTCTGTGTCAACGGAAGGGTCGTATCGAGCAAAGTACTGGAAAAAGCCGTGGATCGGGGATATAAAGAACGACTGTTTTCCGGCCGTTTTCCGGCAGCCTTTCTGTTTTTAGCGGTGCCGCCGGATCAATTGGATGTAAACATCCATCCAACGAAGAAAGAGATTCGGTTTGACAACAATGCGGAGATCGAAGACTTCACGGCAGAGGCTATTTCAAAGGCATTGCGGGTCCGGGAGGCGGTTCCCGAGATCCGGGCCGACCATGTGAAGGAAGACGTGGTGGACATTCCGGTTTTGAATGAAAAACAGGACCAGGGAAAGCAAATTGACGTAAAAGATTTATTGTCAACCATGCGAAAAGAAGCAACGCCGGATGTTCCGAAAAGGAATTCCGCTACACAGGAAGTACCTTCCAACGTACCGACCGGCGGTCTGGCACCTCTGCGTGCTCCCATGCAGGTGCCTTTTGATATTGACGGTCTTCAGTTGATTGGTATCCTCTTTGATACGTACATTTTAGCCTATTCGGAAGACAATTTTTATATGATCGATCAGCATGCCGCTCACGAACGCGTTTTCTACGAAAAGCTGCGAAAGCAGTACGAGGCGGCGGAGAAATACAGCCAGCAGCTTATGATGCCTTTGCAGTTTCACGTGTCCGGAGACATTACGTCCGCAGAAGAATCCTGGATGCCGATCATCATGGATATGGGCTATCGTGCGGAATTCTTCGGCAACAATACCTATTTGGTCCGTGAAATACCTGCGTTTATGGAATTGGGTGAGGCGGAGCAGTTCTTGAACGATTTGTTCCAGGGATTTGCTGATGAACCGAAATTGTATGATCCGGCTGTGCTTGATAAAATCATCATGCGCTCCTGCAAATCGGCCGTAAAGGGCGGGGATAAATTGACGGAGGAAGAAGTCAGCAGTTTGCTGGAACAGCTGAAAGCCTGCGTCAATCCGTTTTCTTGTCCTCATGGCAGGCCGACGTTCATCCGCATGACAAAATACGAAATCGAACACATGTTCAAACGGGCTTAAACATAAAGGAGAACCGGGTGAAAGGGAAGAGAATACTCGTAATCTGCGGACCTACCGCCGTAGGAAAAACCAAATATGCCATTGAAGCTGCACAGGCTTTTGACGGGGAAATCGTTTCCTGTGATTCCATGCAGCTTTATAAATACATGGATATCGGCAGCGCCAAGCCGACGCCGGAAGAACTGCGGCAAGCCAGACATCATCTGGTTGATTTCGCAGATCCGAGAGAGGATTTTTCGGTGGCCAAATATCAAGCTCTGGCACGGGCATCCATCGATGATATTCTGGCCAGAGGAAAGCTTCCCGTTATTTCCGGAGGCACTGGACTGTATTTGAATGCAATCCTCTATGATATGGATTTTGCCGGTGCTCCAAAGGACGAGGATTACCGCAAGCAATTGCAGGAGATTCTAAATACCCAGGGTCCGGAGCATCTGCACCAAATGCTGGAACAACTGGATTCAGCTGCGGCAAGCCAGATCCATGTCAATAATACGAAGAAGGTGATTCGGGCACTGGAACGGCTGCATCTAGGTGAAGGCAGCGTCCAGCCGTTTCGCAGCGTGAACCAAGAATGGGAACCTTACGATCCACTGATTGTGGGCCTTTCCCGGCAACGGGAGGAACTCTATGACCGGATCAATCAGCGGGTGTTGCAGCTAATTGATGCAGGCCTTGCAGAGGAGGTTCAAGGCCTTTTGGACATGGGACTGACGGCGGATCACATTGCCATGAAAGGAATCGGTTATAAAGAAATGATCGATTGTCTGGAAGGGCGGGTCAGCCTTGACGAAGCCGTGGAACTGATCCAAAAAAACACGCGTCATTATGCCAAAAGACAGTTAACGTGGTTCCGAAGATATGATAAAATTATGTGGTACGATATTTCTGCTTTTGGAAGTGAAGAAACCGCTCTCGGAGAGTTTAGCAAGTGGCTGCGAACAAGACTATAAAAATTCATAATCGAAGCGATAAACCGGACAACATCATTCTTCAGGAACACGAGGTTGCTTCGGACTGCTCGAAGGTTGAAGAACAGCTTCCCAGATTCATGAAGGGATACTTTGCTTATCTCAGGGGCAATGTGCTTCCTATGACGCGGCTTTCCTATCTGCGTGACGTGAAGTTCTTCTGTCAGTATTTGATCGATCAAACCGGACTGACCGGCGCAACTACGATCAAAGACATTGAACTGGATGACTTCAGGCGTATAAAGGCCAGCGATGTCAACCGTTTCATCGATTACTGCAGACAGTATGAAGTCGAAAAAGACAACGAAATAATCGTTTACGAAAACACAAACAAAACACTGGCCAGAAAGAAATCATCCCTGTCCGTTCTGTTCAAACAGTTGTATCGGGATGAGCTTTTGGAAAAGAACATTACCGATGGGTTTGACCCCATCCGTGTGCAAAAGGCCAGCGAACGTGAGATTAAGGCGCTTCAGGACGATGAAGTCATGATTATGCTGGATGCGGTCTCCACGGGAACGCATCTGACACCAAAGGAACATCAGTATTGGGAAAAGACGAAAAAGAGGGATAAAGCCATACTGATCCTTTTTCTCACTTATGGGTTGAGATTGTTTGAACTGCAACAGCTCAATGTCTCATCCTTTAATTTCAACAGAGGCGAGTTCAAGATTTACAGAAAGCGCGCGAAAGAAGCGGTCATGCCTTTGAACGAGTCTGTAACAGATGTTGTGAAAGATTACATTGAAAACGAACGTATGCCGGAAGAAAAAGTCAGAGAAGGCCATGAAGATGCGCTGTTTCTGTCACTTCAGGGCAGACGATTAACCGAACGGCAGATCAGAGACCTGGTAAAAAAATACACATCGATTGGTCTTGCTACGTCCAGAAAAGCGGGCTTCAGTCCGCATAAATTAAGGGCCACAGCGGCGACCAGTTTGATTGGAAGGGGAAACTCGATCTACGATGTCCAGGCATTGCTTGATCACGAACAGGTCACGACGACACAGCTTTATGCAGGTCATAAAATGGGCATCAAACGAGACCTGGTCAAAGACATGGAATGGGAATTAGAAAGAAAAGGTAAGAAATAAAGTGAAACGACGATTTATTTATTTGACAGCTGGGGTGATTATGGCTGCAGGCATGTGTTTTCCTGCGGCATCTTTCGCTGCGCCCACCTATTATGAAGATCCTAGCGCTCCTTATGGCAACGGCAGCGACAGTACGCAGTACGAATACTATGATGAAAACGGTCAGGTCATCGACGACGATGATGAAATCGAAGGTCCGGAACCAATGGCCGTGTATCCGGATACTTCATGGTTTGACTATACCAATCCAAAGAAAGAATACAAAATCTATAACGAAGCACAATTGTTCGGGCTGGCCAGTCTGGTCAATGAACAGCAGGTCATGTGGAAGGACAATCGGTTTGAGACCTTTGAAGGCGTGACCTTTACACTGATGAACGATATACGGCTGTCTCAGGACTGGGTACCGATCGGGGCCGACGAACACATTACCTTCAAGGGCACCTTTGATGGAAAGGGACATACCATCAGTGGCCTCAATGTGGATATTACAGGGGATTACGGTGGATTGTTCGGCTATCTCAGCGGCACGGTAAAGAATCTGACCATCAAGGGCAAAGTCAAAGCCACCGGAGGTATGTGCGGCGGAATAACCGGCTATCTGGCGGAGAACGGGAAAATCATCCGCTGCGTATCCGAAGCAAATGTCCGGGCGCATGCACAGACCGGAGGCATCGCCGGATACAATCGTGCCGGAACCATCTGGAACTGTACGAACAAGGGAGATGTGACCGGATCCATCAAAGTTGGTGGTATTGCCGGAGAAAACTGGAGCAAGATCGTAAACAGTTTCAACAGCGGAAATGTGATTTCCACCCAAAGAGGCATCAACACCTTCGGAACCGGTGGCGTGGCAGGTAGATCTGTTTCGGCGGCTTCGAAAATCGACCGTTGCTTCAACAAAGGCCGAATCGAATCCAAAACAGAAGGTACCGGTGGTATCGTCGGCTACACGAATACGAAAGGTGCCGTGATCAGCAACTGTTATAACGTCGGCTATATTTCCGTGAACAATCCAAAATCCATCAGCGGTCTGGGTGAGGCCAAAGGCTATGCAGGCGGTATTGCCGGAATCGTTGGTGCAAAAGGTGTGAAGATCACCAATTGCTACACCACAGGAACGATCCGCAATTCCGATGTGACTGGCGGCGTCATCGGCAAATACGACAATATTTCAAAGACAAAAGATGATCCGTATATCACCAACAATTACTTCACCACCGAGAACAGCAAATACGGCATTGGTGAAGACAGTTCCGGAAAGAGCCGCAACATTACCCGAGGTACTACGGTAACCTCCACAGGCTCGCTGATCAGCGGATCGGTTAATCTGGGACCCTATTATATGACCGACAGCAGCGGCGCATATGGTAACATGAGCTTGCCTGTACTGACATGGCAAAAGCCGCTTTCAGACGATGAAATCGTCTATATGAGTAGCGTTCCGGTCGAGGTTCAGCAGGATCTGAACGAATACATGCTGCAGCAGAATAAAAAAAGTCAACCGGGGGATACGATCATGATGTATTTCAACCATTATGAATTCACATCCCGAGCAGTAGGAGAGTATAACAATCATGCAAAATAATACATACGATTTTTTAAAAACTAATTTTCATGTATCCGATGAAGTTTTGAATCTGATCAGCGAAAGCGAAAAAGAAACCGAGGAGCATTTTGCGCGCCTGGATGACATTATGGCTTTCAATCAGTATAAAATTCTGGACGCATTCCAGAAAAACCGCATTCGTGACCGCCACTTTTCCTGGAACACAGGCTATGGTTATGATGACGCTGGCCGGGAAGCTCTGGAACGTCTCTATTCGGATATTTTTCATACCGAAGCGGCTCTGGTTCGGCCAATCATTACAAACGGAACCCACGCGCTTACCCTGACGCTTATGGGAATTCTCCGGCCTGGTGACCAGCTTATTTACTGTACCGGCGGTCCATACGACAGCTTGGAAGAAGTCATCGGTATTCGCGGTGAAGGAAATGGATCCTTAAAGGATTACGGCGTGGACTATGATCAGGTTGAATTGACCGAAGACGGCAAAATCGATCTGGAAGCCCTGGGAAAAGCCATCAACAGCAAAACGAAAATGGTTACTTTGCAGAGAGCCACCGGTTATGCCTGGCGCAAAGCCATCACCATCGAAGAAATCGAGGAATGCTTTGCCTTTGTAAAAAGCATCAATCCGGATATCGTATGCATGGTAGATAACTGCTATGGAGAGTTTCTCCACGTCAAGGAACCGACGGATGTCGGGGCTGATGTCATGGCCGGATCGCTGATCAAGAACCCTGGCGGCGGTCTCGCATATGCAGGCGGATACGTAGTCGGCAGACAGGATCTGATCGAAAAGGTTTCTTACCGTATGACAGCTCCGGGACTGGGCGGTGAAGTCGGTCTGATGTTCGGACAGACAAGAACGATGATGCAAGGTCTCTTTATCGCTCCGAAAACCGTAAATGCGGCTGTCAAAGGCGCCGTTCTTTGTGCAAAAGCATTCGAAAAACTGGGATTTGACGTATGTCCAAAGGCAGAAGATATCCGCAGCGATATTATTCAGGCCGTAAAACTGGGAAGTCCGGAAGCGCTTTCAGCCTTTTGCAGAGGCATCCAGTCTGCAGCACCGATCGAATCGGATGTTGTTCCGGAACCTTGTGAAATGCCGGGCTACGATGATCCAGTCATTAGTGCAGATGGGTCCTTCATTCAGGGCTCTTCCATCGAGCTTTCCTGCGATGCTCCGGTTCGGGAGCCGTATACCGTTTATTTCCAAGGCGGACTTACGTACGAACATTCCAAGTTTGGTGTAATCATGGCATTACAAGAGCTGTTTAACAAAGGCCTGGCGGGATGTTAGATACCCCAGACCGGATTGGACGATCCATTGAAACAGACAGATAAACAAGAATACCAAAAGAAGGTAAAGATCATATCTTCCATATTGAAACTGACTGTACTGGCGATGATCCTCATCGCCATTCCTTTATATATATACTTTTGTCATCACGAGCTCTTGGAAGATATGTCAAACATTCGAAATGTGGAGCATTTGCTTTTGCAGTATAAAAAAGAAGGTGCTCTGATTTATATTGCCGCTCAGATCATACAAATTATAATCTGTATCATTCCAGGTCAGGCGCTGCAGATCGCAGCCGGTTATCTATACGGCTTTTGGATCGGACTGGTTCTGTCGATTATAGGAGCTACCCTGGGATCCATCGCGGTCTTTTATCTGGCCCGGCTGCTCGGCCATGATGCCATGCAAATTCTGTTCGGAGAACGTAAGATCAATGAAATGCTGGGGAATCTGAACAGTAAAAAGGGCATGATTCTGGTCTTTATCATCTTTCTGATCCCCGGAATCCCGAAAGATCTCTGCACCTACGCTGCAGGGCTGTCAGAACTACATTTAAAACCGTTTCTGATCGTGTCGATCATTGCCAGGTCACCGGGCATGATGTGCAGTCTGGCAATAGGGCGGCAGGTTATGAATGGCAATTATACAAGCGCCATTGTAATTGCCGTCATTGTAGCCATACTGTTTCTATTCGGGTTGTTGTTCCGAAATAAGGTCATCGCATTCTTTGACAAAGCTTACGATAAGCTGAAAAATCTGTAATCTCAACCAACGAATTCAACGGACGAACAAACAATTTATAAAAAAGAACAAAAGTTTGCATTATTCTGTTGACAGCGAACAAATATTCTGTTATATTATCAGTACGAACAAATGTTCCAAAAGGTAAAGGGTAGAATAGAGAGGTGTCAACAATGGTTAAACAGAATCAGATCAGCAGAAATGTTCATAAGAAGTATCGGATCAAATCGAAGTTTCGTTTCATCACATCATTGGTAATCGCATTGGGATTGTTTGTAGGATTATTTGGGTTTATTACAGGTATCGATACAACAACCGCTGTCACGAAGAACGATTGCACAGAAATCGAAGTTTGTGCTGGTGATACATTATGGGACATTGCAGAAAACGTTAAGACAAAAGATATGGATACTCGAGAAGTCATATTCGAGATCTGCAAGGAGAACAACATTAAGGCCGGAGATATACAGCCAGGCATGATCCTTAAAGTGCCAGAGTATCTTTAACAGAATATCTTTAACAGAATATCTTTAATACAAACGCCAAATAAAAGGTATCATTATATTAAGAGGCATAAAAAAAACGCTTAAATCGACGATTTAAGGACCCTATAAAAATCGATAGGGATTAGAACCAAGAATAAAAAATATATAAATATCCAAAATATTAAAAGCCCTGGAGTAATAGCATTGAAACAGCTCCAGGGCTTTTAATTGCAGTATTTAGGGCTTTTCCCGGTCTTTAGTATTAACTCTTCCGAAAATTATGATTATCGGAAGAGTTGCCTTTCTCTTCCACGGGCTCTTTCTATGGGTTTTATGCTCCCCCTCTGTCACTTGATCGATAGTTTGACCAGTACGACTCCGGCAACCAATAACATGATTCCAATTATTTTTATAATATTAATTGGTTCCTGTGCAATTCCAAACCATCCATAATGTGCGGTTAATGTGGCTACGATCATCTGCACCGTTACCGTTATAGATGCTGTGAGCACGGGCCCTATTTTCGTGATGCAAAATACGGTAAAGGCCAAAATCAGGATGCCGCAGATGCCCGCTAATATGAAATACTTTGGAATGTGTGCCGCCCCACCGTGACGCAAGGTCTCAAATCGGTCGCTAATAAAACAAATAAATAATACTAATGTAATGGATACGGATAAACTACATAATGCCGCATACCACATACTGCCTGTATATTTGGCAACGGTCGTATTAAAAATTGGTTGTATTGCCAGGCATGTTCCGATGACAACTGCCAGAAATACCGGTATAACAAATCTAGATACCATTCACATGCTCCTTTTCTTCGGAATGCTCCGATTCTTCCACTAAGACCAGCCGCAATGGCGGAAGTCCTGTTTCTCGTTTGCCGACGCCTCTTCCTTCGCAGATTACATGGCTTGTGTCAGGAATCTGAATCGTTTCTGTAAATCCATCTACAATGCCCGATAATATTGCTGCTCCCGTTGGTGTCAACAATTCCATTTTAACATCGGATCGGTAATTTGGAATGCCTGTTTTTTCGAAAATGGCTTTTACAGCTGGCGGCGGAACCGGAAGCTCGCCTACGGCGCATAAAACCGTGCCATAACCGGTCGGAACAGCAGATGAATAGATGTGATCGATCTTCAGGTAATCCACGCATATGGCGGCGCCGACGATGTCCACAATGGAGTCGACCGCCCCTGCTTCGTGAAATTGTATCTGATCGACAGGTACTTCATGGACTTGGGACTCGGCCTTTGCCTTGATATCGAAGATTGTCTTACTCAGGGCCTTTGCGGAATCGGTCATGTCACTTCGATCGATCATTTCTTTGATTTCTCCATAATTGCGGTACTTGCCGCTATAAGGATGAATCCAGGCTTGTTCTTTGTTGAACAGAATCACGTCCACATCTGTGACAGAATTCCCGTTTATTTCTTTCTTATTGATTTCCAGGGCGAATTCGTTCAGCCCCAGACTCGCCAGTCTGCCAGTCAGAACTTCTTCCGGAACACCAAGATCCACAAAAGCTCCCAGAAAAATATCTCCACTGGCACCGGACGCGCAGTTGATGTACAGATTTCTCATTCGCTTACTATCTGGATTTCATTGAGTGAATAGCATGATTGGATGCAACCAAACGATCACATCCAATCATTGTAAGGAATTATTTTAGTAAAGTATACCTAATTTATTACAGTCTGTCCAAAGCTTTTGCAACTTTGATCAATCCTTCGATCAGATTCTTTCTGGAAGCAGCGATGTCTTCCTCACTCCATTCCTGGAATCCTTTTCCGGTTTTGAATCCCAGATCACCCTTTTCGTATTTTTCAACGAGCAGTTTGGATGGTTCTGTGGAATTCTCAATGTGTGGGAACAGATATTTGTGAATGGAATAAGTCAGATCCACGCCGGCATTGTCGATGACTTCCATTGGAGCCATGACGCCAAGGCGCATGCCAAATCCATATTTTATGGCATCATCTACGTCCTTTGCATCTGCGATGCCGTTTTCAACGATGGAAATCGCTTCTCTAAACAGCGCGTGCTGCAATCTGTTTGCCAGAAATCCCGGAACATCCTTCTTGACCAGCACCGGCTCCTTCAACACATCCCCGGCCAGCATATCAAAGTCAGATTCGGAGATTCCCTGCTCTTTGAGGGTTTTGATACCAAGAGCCTTTGTCAGCTCTAAAAGGGCGTCAGAGAGGAGATATTTGTCTTCTGCCACGTTTCCTGTAGGACGAAGCCCGATGGCTTCTGCCAGCTTCACCATCTTTTCCGGACAGCTTTCTGCGTTATAGCGCATGACGTACGGCAGCACCGTTGCGTTGGCCATACCGTGCGCCAGACCAAAGTGAGCACTGAGGGTATGGGCAATCCCATGGACCAGACCCAGATTGGCATTGGAGAAACTGAAGCCGGTAATGATACATCCCAGCATCATCTGTTCTAACGTATTTAATGACTTTTTCCGTGTCGATCAGCGCGCTGACGTTAGTGATCTCACTGGAGGTCCCCGCCGTTGTTGGAATGGCAATTAAAGGCAGACACGGATTCTTGACCATGTTCATGCCACCGTATTCTCCGATTTTACCCAGGTTTGTCATCAGTACATTGACCGCCTTTGCCAGATCGATGCTGGAACCGCCGCCAACGGCAACAAATCCTTCTACCTTCTTTTCTTTAGCAATGACAGCTGCCTCTTCGACCACTTCATTGGTTGGATTTGGAATGACACCATCAAAGATGCAATAGGAAACGCCTGTCTTTTCCACTTCGGTAACCACTTTATCGGCAATGCCCGCAGCTTTTACACCGCCATCGTAGACGATCATCAGCGACTTCATATCATAGCGCTTCACGATTTCAGGCAGGTCCGCCAGGGCGCCTCTGCCAAAGTTTATGTTGCTACTGACAAAGAAAATGTAACTCATAATCTCCTCCATGTATTCTGTTCATCTGTCTCAAAAACATAAAAAGACTTTGCTTGTACCTACATACAAAGCAAAGTCTGTGCCAATCGTCGCAGTTCGTTTTTCGCACCGATGATTAGGCCTGATGAGTGTCCATGTAACCCTGAAGGATGAGAATGGCGGCCTGTTTGTCGATGACTTCTTTCCGGCGTTTCCGGCTCAAGTCCGCTTCGATCAGAACCCGTTCCGCCATAACCGTCGTCAGCCGCTCGTCATAGTATTCCACGGCTATATCCCCCATCCCGCTGCTTCTCAGCTTGTTTTCCAGTTTTGCCCGGAATTCATAGACTTTCTCCGTCTGAGGGCTGTCGGTTCCATCCAGCTTCTTGGGGAGTCCGATGACGACCGTATCGCATTCGTATTCCCGGATCAGATCCAGCACCTTGGTGGTGTCCTTTTTGATTCCCACCCGCTCGATGGTCATAACGCCCTGTGCAGTAATATTTAAGGCGTCACTAACAGCGACGCCTATTGTTTTATCTCCTACATCCAGTCCGATTTTTCTCATGTAAGATGATCCTTATTTCTTAAGATAATTTTTGATCAGTTCTTCTACGAGATCGTCCCGTTCGATTCTGCCCATTACGTTTCTGGCATTGTTGTGGCTTGTGATATATGAAGGATCTCCGGATAAAATGTAGCCGACCATCTGATCTATAGCGTTATATCCTCTTTCTTCCAAAGCATCATAAACCAAAGTAAGGATTTCTTCTATAGTTTTCTGTTCAACTCTATCGAAATTATCATACATTCTTGTCTGTCTATCCATTTCAAAACCTCCATTTATTCTTTCATACAGTATAACACCACGACGCCTTAGAATACAAGTAGTTCTTTTGCTTTTGCAAAGGCATCCGGAATTTTTGATGGATCTTTCGCGCCGGCCTGCGCCATATCGGCTTTGCCGCCACCGCCGCCGCCAGCGGCCGCTGCGATTTCTTTGATCATCTTGCCTGCATGGAGTCCCTTTTCGGTCAAATCATCGGTCAGTGATACCAGGAATGTAACCTTGCCGCCGTTTACTGCGGCAAATACCATGGCCGTGTTCTGATAGGACGCCTTCACTTCATCGGAAAGGCTCCGCAAATCGTTAATGTTATAACCCTCGAATTCCTTGGCTACCAGTTTGATTCCGCCAATTTCCTCGGCGCCGTCAACCAGTGAAGAAACGCTTCCGGACATGGATTCCTTCTTCATTTCTTCCAGTTCTTTTTTGAGGGCTTTATTCTCTTCTACGAGAGCTGCTGCCCGTTCTGCGATGGCGTCTTTGTTGGACTTCAGCGCTGCAGCCGTTGTATCAATGGCTTTTTCGCTTTCAATCAGGCGTTCCAAAACGCCCTGTCCCGTGACGGCTTCAATTCTCCGAACGCCGGATGCGATTCCGGATTCAGAAAGGATGTGGAAGGCTCCGATTTCACCGGTATTGGCTACGTGGGTACCGCCGCAAAGCTCTTTGCTGTAGTCGCCCATTGTAACGACCCGGACGGAATCCCCGTACTTCTCGCCAAAGAGGGCCATTGCACCAGTCTTGGTCGCTTCCTGCATAGACATAACTTCCGTAGAAACCGGCAGGAAGTGAGTGATTTTATCGTTAACGATTTCTTCCACCCGTTTGATTTCTTCTTCTTTCATCGCCTCGAAATGTGAGAAGTCAAACCGCAGACCTTCTGGAGTTACCGAAGAACCGGACTGCTTGACGTGGTCGCCCAGAACCTCCTGCAAAGCCTTTTGCAACAGGTGTGTCGCGGAATGGTTGGCCGCAACTCGGTTTCTGCGCGGTGCGATGATTCCGGCTGTCACCTTGTCTCCAATGGAGAACGATCCCTTCCGGATTTCAACTTTATGAGCGAATACATCGCTGATTTTCTTAACTTCTGTAACTTCTGCGATGCTTCCTTCGTCATTATAAATGTATCCCGTGTCGTAAATCTGTCCGCCGCTTTCTGCGTAGAATGGCGTGCGGTCGAGAATAAAACGGCAGGAATCCCCTTCGTCGGCTTTTCCGCGAAGTTCTGTCTCAAAGGTAATGGCTTTCAGTTCGCCGTTGTCAATGTGCTTTTCGTAACCGGTAAATTCCGTTTTTCCTTCAAAGGCATGACCAGCGGACGCCTCATCCCATCCGGCGCCTTCCATTTCCTGTTCCACTCTGGAACGTTCTTTTTGCTCTGCCATAGCCTTCTGGAATCCCTCTTCGTCCACGGCATATCCCTGTTCGCCGATGATTTCCTTGGTCAGATCGATTGGGAATCCATACGTATCATGAAGTTTGAAGGCCTGTTTGCCATCCAGCGTCTCGCTGCCGGAAGCCTTCATTTCGTCAATGTAGCTGTTGATGATTTTCAGTCCCTGATCGATGGTTGCAGCAAACTTCTCTTCTTCAGCGTTGACGACTTTTTTGATCATCACGCGGCGCTTTTCCAGATCCGGATAAGCGATTCCGGAAACGTCGATGACTTTATCGCAAAGACCGGAAAGGAACGGTCCTTCGATGCCAAGCTTGCGTCCGTGAATGGCTGCACGACGAATCAGTCTTCTCAGAACGTATTCCCGGCCTTCATTTCCAGGCAGGATGCCGTCACCGATCATAAAGGTCATGGAACGGAGATGGTCGGTGATGATCCGAATCGAAACGTCCGTATCAACGGCACCGCTTTTGTATTCGACGCCGGAAACCTTTACGACTTCATTCAGGATAAACTGAATCGTATCGACATCAAAGATCGAACTGGTATCCTGCATAATGCAGGCCAGTCGTTCCAGACCAAGTCCCGTATCGATATTTGGATGCGGTAGATCGGTGTAAGAACCGTCTTCCTCTTTATTGAACTGGGTAAATACCAGGTTCCAGAACTCTACATAGCGGTCGCATTCACAGCCAGGTTTGCAGTCCGGCTTGCCGCATCCATGCTCTTCGCCACGGTCGAAATAGATTTCGGAACACGGACCGCAAGGACCGCCGGTTCCGATTTCCCAGAAGTTGTCGTCTTTTCCGAGACGAACGATTTTCTCTTCCGGAACGCCAATCATATCGTGCCAGAGATCGTGGGCCTCCTCGTCGTTTTCATAAATGGTGACCCAAAGCTTTTCTTCCGGCATTTTCAGGATTTCTGTGGCGAACTCCCAGCTCCAGCTGATGGCTTCTTTCTTAAAGTAATCACCAAATGAAAAATTGCCCATCATTTCAAAGAATGTGCCATGTCGGTCCGTATGGCCTACGTTGTCCAGGTCTCCGGTCCGGATGCACTTCTGACAAGTTGTCATGCGCTTTGAAGGCGGCGTTTGAAGCCCGCTAAAATAAGGCTTCAGAGGTGCCATGCCCGCATTGATGAGCAAAAGGCTTTTGTCGCTTTCCGGAATCAGTGAAAAGCTTTGCCGTCTGAAGTGTTCCTTGGACTCAAAGAAACTCAAAAACATTTCTCTTAACTGGTTAAGGCCGATTTTTTCCATTGGTGTTGATCCTTTCGTCTATCTATTTTTTTCGTCTTCTTGGAACCGTATGCAGGGACTCTCCAAAGACATCTTCGAGGGCCTCTGTGATTCCTTCATTGTATGTTGGGTGCGGTCTGACGGATTTCAGAAGCTGCTGTACGGTCATACCGTTGGCGATTGCTGTAACATATTCCGAAATCATATCCGTTGCTCTGGCGCACATCATCTGAGCGCCTAAGATCTCACCGGTATCTTCCTTGGCAACGACTTTGATAAATCCGCGTTCTTCATGGGTAATCAGAGATTTGCCATTGGCACTCATGATAAACTTTCCTGTTTTAACAGGAATGCCCTGCTCTTTCGCGTCTGCTTCTGTCATACCGACCTGAGCGATTTCCGGATCTGTATAAACACAGGCAGGAATCGCATTCAGGTTTATGTCAGGAATGCAGGAAGTATTTCCATCCCGCTCCGCAGCCATTTTTTCCACACAGTATATTCCCTGAGCACTTGCCATGTGTGCAAGTTTAATACCGGGAACAACATCCCCTATAGCATACACCCCTTTGACACTGGTTTCAAACCCTTTTGTTTCATCCGTGTCAATCTGTTTTCCATCCATGTCGATTGTAACATCCTCAGCAAACAAGCCGTCCGTATATGGTTTTCTTCCGGCAGCGCAAACGACGTACTGTCCGGATGCAGTCTGTTCCTTGCCTTTTTCTTCATAAAATACCGTCAGTCCCTGATCCGAAGCCTCGATTTTATTTACGAGAGCACCGGTATGGATGTCCACATCGGATTTCTTGAGGATCATTTTCAGATTCTGTGAAATCTCTTTATCCAAATTCTGCAAAATCCTCGGAAGGGCTTCTACAATCGTTACTTTCGCCCCGAGATTCGCGAATACGGTAGCAAATTCAACGCCGATGACACCGCCGCCAATGATGACCAGGCTTTCCGGCATTTCCGTCAGCTGGAACACTCCGTCACTGGTAAGAACGCCAGGAAGATCAATGCCCGGAACCGGAATCAGCGCAGGAACGGAGCCGGTTGCGATCAGAACGCGCTCTGCCGTATATACAGCTTCGGTTCCATCCGCACCCTTGACCGTTACACGTTTATCTCCATGCAAGGTTCCTTTGCCCGGAATGCGTTCCACGCCGTTTCCGTCAAGGAGTGCTTCGATACCTCCCACCAGTTCGTCCGACGTTTCCTGTTTATAGTTCACGATTTTCTGATAATCAAAATGCGCCTGATCGGCATAGATGCCGATGGCTTCCCCTTCCTGCTTGATTTCTTTATACAGTCCGGCCGCATGAATCATGGCCTTTGCAGGAATACAGCCGCGGTTCAGGCAGGTTCCGCCTACCCGTATGTCTTCGATGATGGCTGTTTTCATACCGAGTTTCGCAGCTTTGATGGCGGCAACGTAACCGCCCGGGCCTGCACCGATTACAATAAGATCAAAATCTTTCATAAAAAACTCCCTCTTAACATATAAGCTGACGCACAGAATAATCTTCGGTTCGCCATTCTGTGCGTCAACGTAGCTTTTGATTATAAACTGTTTTACCTGCGTGCCAACAGGTGCACGTAAAACTTATTCAAACTCGTATTTCAATACCGGATGTCTGGCGGCTCCAACCTCGTCCAGTCGGGTCACTGGAGTCTTGACTGGTGCCTGATGCAGTTTTTCAGGATCGCTGTAAGCCAGATCATTCAGTTCCAGGAATACGTTTATGGCGTCATCAAGGGTTTCCTTGGATTCGGTCTCACATGGTTCTGCCATAAGTGCCTCATGTACGGTCAGCGGGAAGTACATTGTAGGCGGATGGATGTTATTATCCAGCAGCCCCTTCGCAATATCCATCGCCGTTACGCCGGTTTCCTTCGCCTGTCTGGAAAGGTCCATAACGAACTCGTGCATGCAGACTTCCGGTTCAAAGGCCATATCATATGCGCCCTTGAGCTTTTGCATCATGTAATTTGCATTCAGCACTGCATTCTTGCTTGCTTCCGGAATGCCTTCCTTGCCGAGCATCTTGATGTATGTCAGCGCCTTTACAACAACCAGGAAGTTGCCGTAGAAGCTCTTCATTTCACCCAGACTTTCTTCGGCCTTTGCAAAGGACAGAATGTCCTTGCCGGAATGGGCATCCTTATCTACAACCTTCACGCCAGGCATGAACTTGGCCAGATGCTCTTTGCATCCTACCGGGCCGCTTCCCGGACCACCGCCGCCATGTGGTGTGGAGAAGGTCTTGTGGAGATTCAGGTGGACGCAGTCAAATCCCATGTCGCCAGGTCTTGCCCAACCCATGACCGCATTCAGGTTCGCGCCGTCATAGTAGCACTGTCCGCCGCATTCGTGAATGATGTCCGTGATTTCTTTGATGTTCGGGTCGAACAATCCGGCCGTATTCGGATTCGTCAGCATCAAACCAGCAATCTGATCGTTTCCTTCACAAACCTCTCTCAGTTTGTCCAGATCTACCAGACCTTTATCGGTGGAATCTACGTTGATTACTTCCATGCCTGCCATAACTGCAGACGCCGGATTGGTTCCGTGAGCGGAGTCCGGTACGATGATTTTCGTTCTCTGCGGTTCGCCGTTGGCCAAATGATAGGCCTTGATCAGCAACAGCCCTGTAAATTCACCGTGCGCGCCTGCTGCCGGCTGCATGGTAAACTGGTTCATGCCGGTGATCTCGCAAAGCGCTTCGGAGGTTTCCTTTATCACTCTCAGACAGCCCTGTACGGTGCTGACCGGCTGAAGCGGATGAACATCCGTAAATCCCGGCAGCGCTGCTATCTTTTCGTTGACTCTCGGATTGTACTTCATCGTACAGGAACCCAGCGGATAGAATCCGTCGTTTACACCGTGGGCCTTTTTGGCCAGTTCCGTATAATGTCTACTCAGATCGACTTCTGCCATTTCCGGAAGGTGCAATTCTGAAGTTCTGATATCTTTTTCTTCCGGTTTCAAAATTTCAACGTCACATTCAGGAAGTGCGCTGACACCTCTGCCCGGTCTTGATTTTTCAAATACCAACATCGCTTACACCTCCTTCAGAATATCAATGACCCGATCAATATCCGCCTTGCTGTTCATTTCAGTACAGCACCATAAGATTCGATGGCTATCAAGTGGCAACCCGCCCAGAATGCCAGCTTCGCTCAGGGCTTTCAGAATCACGTGGATATCCGTATCGGAAGTAGTAACGAATTCATGGAAGAAATCTTTATTTTCTACCTGGAAGCCGATTTCTTCAAACCGCTTCGCCATATAATGGGCCTTGGAATAGCACTGTGTGGCAACATTCTTAATGCCTTCATTTCCCATAGCGGAAAGATATACGCCAACCGCCAGCGCACAGAGGGCCTGATTGGAACAGATGTTGCTCGATGCCTTTTCACGGCGGATGTGCTGTTCTCTAGCCTGCAGAGTCAGTACATAACCGATTTTGCCATTATGGTCGGTGGTCTGTCCGACGATTCTGCCAGGCAGCTTTCTCTTCATAGAGTCAATGCTGGCCATAAAACCGATGTAAGGACCACCAAAGGCAATTGGAAGTCCGAGAGGCTGTCCCTCTCCAACGGCAAAGTCTGCGCCATATTCTCTCGGAGTTTTCAGCACGCCCAGCGTAATCGGATTGACGCCCATAATGTATTTGCACTTCTTCGCGCTGTGGGCAATTTCACCGATTTCTGCAGCGTCTTCCAGATTTCCGAAGTAATTCGGATGCTGGATATATACACAAGCAACATCATCGGCCATTTTGGCTTTCAGATCATCCAGATCCGTCTTACCGTCCTTAACCGCAATGACTTCCAGTTCCATGCCGTTGCCGAAGCAATAGGTTTCAATAACCTTCATGACGGATGGCTGGATTGCTCCGGAGACCAGTGCCTTGTTCTGTTTTCTCTCACGGCACATAGCAACGGCTTCTGCTGCAGCAGTACCGCCATCATAAACCGATGCGTTTGACACATCCATTCCGGTAAGATCGCAGATCATCGTCTGATATTCGAAAATTGACTGCAGCACACCCTGGCTGATTTCTGCCTGATACGGTGTATAAGCCGTCTGCAGTGTTTCGTTGGATATAACGTTTCCTACAATTGCCGGAATATAATGCTTGTAAGCGCCTGCGCCACGGAAAATCGTGTCATAAACGATATTCTCATCGGCAATTATTTTCATCTCGCGGCTGACTTCCATTTCGGACATGCCGTCCGGAAGGTTTAAGTCGCCTTTCAGTTTCACATCATCCGGAATATGCGCAAACAGATCATCCAGCTTTTCGAAGCCGATCTCTTTGAGCATTTCCTGCTGTTGTGCTTTTGTATTCGGTACGAAAGTTCCCATTCTTATTCCTCGCTTTCGCAAAAGGCTTCATACTCTTCAGCCGAAATAAGTTCCGCCTTATCTGTAATATCTTTTACTTTAATAAACCATGCTCCAAAAGCATCTTCGTTGATTTTTTCCGGAGCATCCAGGAGTTCTTCATTGATTTCAGCAACAACACCTGTAACCGGTGAATAAATATCTGAAACTGCTTTTACGGATTCAACGTCTGCAAATGATTCGCCGACTTCTACTTCGTCGCCTTCTTCCGGAAGGTTTACGAATACCAGATCGCCCAGTTCAGACTGTGCATAATCGGAAATACCGATGGTTGCTTCGTCTCCGTCAAAGATTACCCATTCATGTGATTTCGCGTAAAGAGCTTCTTTCTTAAATTCCATTGCTTTTCTCCTTTTTAATTGGTTAACATAAATTACTTATGGTTAATAACTATCTTTTATAGAACGGAAGAGGAATTACCTCTGCTTCTACTCTTCTGCCTCTTACATCGATTTCCATCTTCGTGCCAGGTTCCTTGTATTCTCTCGGAATTCTGGCCATTGCGATTGGATAATCAAAGAACGGGCACTTGGTTCCGGATGTGGTGTATCCGATTTTTTTATCGCCAATGTAAATGTCCTGGAATTCTCTGGCGATGCCTCTGCCGGTAATCTTCAGACCAACTCTGACAACGGCCGGTTTACCAGCTTCCTCCATTGGTTTCTTGCCGATGAAGTCATCCTTTTTCATCTTGATTGCAAACATGAGTCCGGCTTCTCTCGGTGAGATTTCATCGTTCATCTCGTGGCCATACAGCGGCATACCGGCTTCCATTCTTAAGGTATCTCTGGCGCCCAGACCGCAAGGAATGAGTCCATCGTCCTTACCTGCTTCGTAGATCGCGTCCCACATTTCTTCGGCTTTGGTTGCCGGAAGATAGATTTCCACACCATCTTCTCCGGTATATCCGGTCGTGGATACGATACAAGGAATTCCTGCTACTTCTGCTCCGAATCTGCAGTAATAATATTTGTCAGGAATGCTTCCCTCACTGCAGATTTTTGAGATAATGGACTTTGCTTTTGGTCCCTGAACGGCGATTTGAGCATACTGTGAGGAAACATCCGTGAAGGTGACGTCACCAAACTGGTGATCGCACATCCATTTGTAGTCCTTGTCCTTGTTTGCCGCGTTTACAACGATGAAATACTTGTTGTCATTCATCTTATACACGATCAGATCGTCTACTGTTCCGCCTTGCTCGTTGCACATTGGTGAATATCTTGCCTGTTCATCCACCATATTGGTGAAATCGTTGGTCAGAATCATATTCAGGTTTGCCAGGGCATCTGGCCCTTCGCAAAGAATTTCTCCCATGTGGGAGACATCAAACATACCTGCAGCCGTTCTGACTGCCATATGTTCTTTAATTACGCCGGAAGACTTGTACTGTACCGGGAGAATGTAACCTCCAAACGGGACCATCTTGCCGCCGTATTCAATATGCTTTTCATACAGTGGGGTTTTTAGTTCCATAGTTACTCCTTTTTGCGTTTATCGCTTTAACTATCTAAATCATCACATGCACAATTATAACACAAGATATAGTTGCTGTGTTATCCTTTTTAAGCAACTTTATGCAGATTGTCTATTTTATCTTTCTTGCCTCGATATAGTAGCGCTTATCCTCCGCGTGACCCATGGAGAATGTCTTTCTAGGAAGGGCTCCGTCATTGATAACGGACTTAAAGAGGTCGCCTTTGTCCATAGCCGGAAGCAGGAACGCCAGACATCCTGGTTTCTTACCGAGTTCGATGGTGATTTCATCGCCGTGAACATAGTCAATTTTGGTTCCATGTTCCTTGATGTACTGATCCAGGAAGGACTGCAATGTGCCTACTTCCAGCTGAGCTGTCGGCTGGGTAACCGTAATGTAACCTTCTCCGCCTTCATAAGCGTAGCGGATCACATGGCCTTCCCCCTTTCCTTCCATGGCAGATGGGTATGCTGCTTTGAATTCATCCAGCAGTGCCTTTGCGTCAACGTCAAAGAGAACACGGTGGATCGGTTCAAATTCCAGGGCGTCATCGTACAGGTTCACGATTTCAACCAGTGCGTATCTGGACGGAAGTGTTTCTTCGCTTCCAGGTCCGAATTTGGCCTTTTCTTCTTCGTAGAGAGCCTTTGCAGATGCCAGTGAATGGTTTCCGTCACCAACTGCAAACAACAGCGGCTGAGCGTCAGCCAGAGCTTCCAGAGCCTTCATGGCTTCCGCCTTGAGTTCTTCCGGTACGAGCCATGCTTTTGCATGACCGCCGCCTTCCATCAGATCAAAATCGTAAAGCACGTCTTCACAAGCAGAAAGCGGTCCGATGACGGAATTGTTCACATCATCGATCAGAAGCATAACGTGAGGCAGTTCGATTGGAGCATCACGCCGGACAGCCTGTCTTGGTGGGATTCTTTCCAGAACGGTTCCCTCTGTAGCACGAACCAGAGATGTGCTTCCTTTGGAATAGTCGTATTCTTCCAGATCGATTTTACCGATCAGACCTCTGCGGACTTTGCCATCGCTCTGAACTCTTTCCAGATAAATCATAGCATCCGGGTAGCATTTGAACACGCCTGTATCCAGATACTCTTTCATCGTTGCGTTGATCTTAGCGATATGCTCTTCCGTGTGCCCGTCAGAAAGCTGTGCCTCAGGAAGAATGATCCGGAACGTGGAAGGTTCCTCCCCTACTGTAGCTTCGACTCTTTCCCAGTATTCCGGCTGTGAAGTGAACTGGTCGCATGCAACGACAGCCCAGGTCTCATAATTTCCCTTGGAAGGTAATAAAATGTCTGCCGCCGAAAATCCTGTCTTACTCATAACTTAACCATCCTTTCTTTTAGTGCGAATAAAGAAAAACAGAGGGAAAAATGTCTCTTTCCCTCTGTCAATCACCATTCCAGAGCCTCGTCCGAATCTGATCCCTGGTACCTGAGAGTTTCGACGATTCTTTTTTATCGTCTTGCCCCTTCGGTGCTTCGACTGCCCGTAAAATAACACTGCAATCAAGTCTCTCACAGATTCTTCATCCGAGTTATTTCATTAACTAAATCATACCATAGAGCCGGTAACCTTACAAATGGAATTTTCATAGCTTATTCCGGATTTTCTGAATCCCATCGCAAAAGCTTTGATAAAGAGCTTCTCCCAGCTGATCCGGCGCGATACGTTCCGTCGATAAGATAAGATGGGATTCCATCAAAGGCCGGCTGCGCCTTAGATCCGGGCCCTTTTCCTGTAGATCAGGCCGCGCTGCACCAAAGCGAAATTCACAAAGTTCTGCAATCCTCGTATCCAGTGCACTTGGGTCCGCCACAAAACGTTCAAATGGTGACCCTTGATCCGATGGGTTCAGCCGCAAGAATGTATCCGCACTGAATTTCGGAATGGCGGTTTCTTCCGGCGGCAGCTTCTGCACCATCAGAGCCTCTTCCAGGAGTTCCCAAAGATAGGCATACACCAGATCTCCCATTGCCCATACATCGATTTCCGCTGTCACATCGATTCTGGCAACGGTCTCGTCCAAAACCGCACACAGCCAGTGGGTGTGTTCCAGCTGAATCCTCGTCAGCATTTCTTCGGCTTTGGTTCCCTTTCGAACCCGTTGAAACCGCTCTAGAGTCCGCAGATCTCCACTGAGAGAACAGCGGTGTTTTGCCAGATCAAAGGCATTCCGCGCCAGTTCTTTTTCCAGGCGGTCTGCATCTGCACAGAAAGAATAATAGGCTCTTCGATCTTTTTCTTTCGGGTTTCCTGAGCGTTTATCCACCGGGAACTGACGCAATTTGAACCGGATCACATGAAGGCTCTTCCAAAGCCGAATGTCTGTCCCAATGGCATACTCGATGAATGCATCGGTTGCTTTGATCCGGTGATCCTCGAAATCCTCAGGATATCGAAAAGAGAGATCCTTTTGGCTTTGCCCGGTAGCCGGGTTTCCCGAAAGGACGACTTCCGCTATAGTCCCATCAAAGAAGGAAATCCTTCCTGCCCCTTGTTCGGTTGTAACTTCAATGTCTTTTAAGTCCAACATATTTACCACATGATGATTGCCCGTACCGGACAGACGGGAGCACAGTATCCACAAGTCAGACAAACATCATAATTGACGTCTGCCAGACCATTTTCGTTATAATAAATCGCCTTGTTTGGACAACGTTTCACGCAGCTGCCGCAACCTTCACAGTCACCCTGATCAATGTGGATTATCTTGAAGGATACGTCCGGCTGGTAATCCGGCGGCAGCGTTCCCTGGGCATAGGCAACCAGATCGTCGATTTCTTCTTTCTTTCCCATGCCGACCATAATCGAATGGGTCCCCAGATCACGGACGTAGTTCAGGGCCTTTTGATAGGTTCCGGTAAGGTTTCCCCCTCCAAAGGCTTTCATGGCGAAGATTCCCTTCCCTGCCGCAATGCACTTCTGGATGGCGGCAGCCATTTCATCGGCTGTGCCGGTTCCCGCGCCTTTGCGGATTCCCAGACCTGCATAATTGATCAGTGGAAAGACGATATCGCAGTCTGTAACCTCTGCCATCTGCTCTACAACATCCACATGATGGGTGGAAATGCCAATGGCACCGACGATGCCTTTTGCCTTGTAATCTTTCAGGCACTGCCATGCGCCGGCCCGGTTTTCCCAGTCTGGGTTTTCCCTTACTTCATGCATCTTAAAGATGTCGATGTGTTCCAGATCCAGGGCATCCAAACATTCCTGAATGGCCTCTTCCATTTCATCGTACGTGAGGCAAAGGCTTTTGCTGGCGATGATGGGCCGGTCGGGGTTGCTGGGCAACAGATCTATGCCTTTGAAGGCTTCCCGGATATAGGGATAAGTCTCGTAATACTGGGCCGTATCAAAGAGATTGATTCCTTTTTCGTAGGCATAACGAACGATCTCCGCGCCCTGTTCAAGCGGGAGATCGAGTTGTGTGTTTCCAATAGTGAGAACGCCTAATCCAATCGGCGTTACATATAAATCTGTGCTTCCGAGTTTATTTTTCTTCATCGTTTTATTCGTCTACCTGACATCCATGTTCATGGGCATCCGGATCCGTTTCAGGAACATATCCTTCTAATCCTTTGTAGTGTTTGCCGTTCTTCTCGGCATAGTCATAAATCGCGTTCTTGATGGCATGTTCTGCCAATACGGAACAGTGGATCTTAATCGCAGGAAGACCGCCAAGCTCTTCGACGATTTTCTTGTTGCTTACTTCCAGCGCTTCGTCGATCGTCATGCCTTTGATCATGTCCGTTGCCATGCTGGAAGAAGCGATGGCGCTTCCACAGCCATAGGTCTTGAACATTGCTTCTGTAATAATGTCGTTTTCGTCCACATTAATGGTAACCAGCATCATGTCACCACAGACAGGGCTTCCGTAAACACCTCTGCCGCTTGGGTTTTCGATTTCACCAACATTGTGCGGATTCATGAAATGATCCATTACTGTATCGTTATATAAAGCCATTTTATTTCCATCCTTCCATACCGTTGACCGGTGATAATTTTCTAAGTGTATCGATTACTTTTTTGAGAACTTCTACCACGTAGTCCAGGTCTTCTTCCGAAGTGAAGTCGCCGACGGTGAAACGAACCGCGCCGTTTGCCTTTTCCGGCGGTACCTGAAGCGCATTCAGTACATGAGATGTGTCCAAAGACTCTGAAGAGCAAGCGGATCCTGTGCTGACGCTAATGCCGTTGGCATCCAGCAAAAGCAGGATCGATTCCCCTTCCACATAGTCAAAGGAAACGTTCAGGTTTCCAGGGTGGCGTCTCGTAAAGTCCGCTGGTCCATTCAGCGTGATGTCGGAGATTTCCGCCTGGATCTTGTCCCAAAGCATCCTTCTCAATTGATCGGAATGGGCGGCGTGCTCTGCCAGTCCATTCATGGCAAGCTCTGCAGCCTTGCCGAACCCTACGATACCGGCTGAATTTTCTGTACCGGCTCTCTTTTTCTTTTCCTGTGCGCCGCCATGAACGAAGCTCGGGATATTGATGCCGGCTCTCTTATACAAGGCACCGACTCCCTTTGGTCCGTAGATTTTGTGCGCAGACATGGATATGAAATCAACGCCAAGATCTTTCACATCAACGGGAACATTGCCAATTGCCTGAACCGTATCCGTATGGAACAGCACACCATGTGCCTTTGCGATTGCGGCCAGTTCCTTGATCGGCTGAATCGTACCAACTTCGTTGTTGACCATCATGATACTAACGAGAATCGTGCGGTCCGTTATGGCTGCTTCCAGATCCGCCGGCGAAACAAATCCCTCGTTATCCACATCCAGATAAGTGACTTCTACGCCGTGTTTCTCCAGATACTGACAGGTATGAAGAATCGCATGGTGTTCGATTTTTGTAGTAATAATATGGTTGCCTTTGCTCTTATACGCATCCGCGACACCTTCCAGAACCCAGTTGTCGGCTTCGGTTCCGCAGGACGTAAAGAAGATTTCTCTTTCTTCTGCGTTGATCAGGTCAGCAACCTGTTTTCTTGCCTTGTTCAGCCCCTCTTTTGCTTCCAGTCCGGGAGCATAAAGGCTGGAAGGGTTGCCGAATTTCTCTGTGAAATACGGGATCATTTCATTGACAACATCTTCTTTAACGGGCGTTGTTGCTGAATAGTCTAAATAGACGTGCCTCATATATAATATCTCCTTACATCAATCTGTACTTTTTAAGTCTACTTGTATACTATACCTTTTTTATCCTGATTTCAAGCTCTTCTTTTAATTCTTCTTCCGTCATGTCTTCCACGTACCGAACGCTCTCGAGCCGCTGTCTCACCTGGCCACGGATTCCTGCCAGATATTCCTTGTACAGAGCCTTTTGTTCAACCAGTTCTTCATCGGTCAAACCAACGGTTTTTTTCTTCGCCGCCAGTTCGTTGATGCGCTGGATCATTTCCTGTGTGATTGCCATTCCATTCCTCCATTATTCCGGTGTATATTCAAACGCAGGCATCGGCTGCAGTTTGAACAGGTTTGCCTTGTGTTTCTGGTCGATCTTCTTTCGGATTTCTTCGTCCTCGCAAATGCCTTCCCGGATGTAGCGATCCAGTACGGCATAGGTGAATCCCAGATTGTCTTCATCGGTCTTGCTCTGCAGGCCATCGATTGGAACTTTATCCACGAACATGGACGGAAGTCCCAGGGCTCTTCCAACGGCTTTGACTTCCTGTACCGTCAGTCTGCAAAGCGGGCTGAAGTCCCCTGCTCCGTCGCCGTACTTCGTATTGTAGCCGACCCAGTCTTCTGATAAATTGCAGGTATTGGCCACTCTGCCGTTGACCGTCTGAGACATGGCGTACAGCATGGCCATACGGATTCTTGGCGGCAGATTGGTCGTCGCCTGAGCGGTCAGTTCGCCGTACTGGCTTTTGATTTCCTGCTCGACACTGTCGCAGGCCGCACCGACGTTCAGAACGACGCCTTCGATTCCTAGGTGCTCGATCAAAGCGTGAGAAACATCGATATCGAACTGTTCGCCTCTTGGCATCATAACGCCCAAAACCCGGTCTTTGCCCAACGCTTCCGTGCAAAGGGCTGCGACGATGGAACTGTCCTTACCGCCGCTGATTCCAATGACTGCCTTGCAGCCTTTGCCGTTTTCTTCAAACCACTGGCGGATCCATTCAACGATTTCATTTTTTACTTTTTCAGCATCAAACATGGTTATGATCTCCTTCTTCAACCGCTCTGATAAGAGCATTCAAAATGTGTTTCGAATTTATTTCAAAGGCCTCTTTGGGCTGTTCTTTCTCCTTTGCCGGAGTCCAGTAACGCTGGATGTAACGCTGCAGCATCTCCTGCCGGTCAAGCCCCTCCTCCATCATGGACCGTACGAAGTCCATTTTGCTATGACATTCCTGCCGGAACATCTGGAAGTATTTCTCATTGAAGTATTGGGGGAGCATGCCGAAATGCGGCAGGCAAATGTAGTTATAACTCAGATTCTCGCAGCGTTCCGCAGACCGCAGGGAATCCGGAAAACTCTTCAGACACGGCGTATGGACGTAATCCCTGCCCTCCAGGATCCCGGTGCTTTCACTGGTAAACAGGATGCCCACCGGTTCCAGTAAAAAGCTCAGGGAACAATCCGTATGCCCTTTTGTTTCGTAAGCAGTAATACGTTCTTTGCCCAGCAGGATGACATCGCCGTCTTCCAGGGCGCGATCCACGCGCAAATGATCGGTCCGGATCGGCACCGTGCTTTGCGGCGTGTACAGATTCCTCGCATCTGTACCCAGCTCCGCAATGAGCTTTCTCGCATTCTCCCTTCTGAGCACCGATTGGCATTTCCGGCTTCCGCAAACGACGGCATCCGGGAATCGGTCCAGAATCTGCGGAAGCGCGCCCATATGATCATAATGGGAGTGGCTGAGCAGGATGTAGTCCAGGTGTATCGATCGGATTCTTCCTGAAGCCGCCAGCTCTTCCAGCTTTTGCACGATGTTGCGAACGGTCTGATCTGCGCAATAGGCCATGCCACAGTCGTAAAGGGCGGTTTTCCCACTTCCTACGATCAGGAAGGACTCCCCGCCGTGCCCGGAGGTGACACGGTAGATCTCAGCCGGAAACTTAAAACGATCAAAGCCGTCATCAAATATTTCAAATAAATCGATTCTGCCATCAAATTCAGGTATGCTCATTCTATTCTTCTCTCTTTTGAATCTTTTATTTCACCATATGTAAAGAACACCAGTCCGATCCACACGATCACAAAGGAAATAAACTGTACTGCGTCAAAAGGTTCCTTCATGAGGAAAATCCCTATCACCAGGGAAATGGACGGTGACAGATATTCCAGAAGTCCCACTGTGACCAGCGGTACCTTCGTCGCTGCTGCGGCGAAAAAACTAAGCGGTGCTGCCGTCAGTATGCCGCAGCATAGAAGCAGCAGGTATTTTCCCGGCGTTGCCACCGCCAATGCGCCGTGGCCCGTCACCTCGATGCCGATTACGACACAAAGGGCCGGGATCATCAAAAATGATGTTTCCATAAATACGGACATGATCGGTGGCAGATCAAACCATTTTTTCACCGCGGCGTAAATGGCAAAGGATGTGGCAATGGATAAGGCAATCAGCGGCACTTCCATAAAGTGAAACAAAATCACCAGCATTCCAGCCAATGCAAAGAGCAGTGCGATCAGTTTATATCTTGTCAGTCGATCCTTAAAAATGACGATTCCCAGAAGACACACGATCAAAGGTTCGATATAGTAACCCACACAGGTCTGAATCACATGGTCCGCGTTGACGGCCCAAATATAGATGCTCCAGTTGCAGGTGATCAACAGACCAGCCAGGGGAAACTTCCAGAGATTCGATTTGATTCGATACTGCTCCCGAATCGCCGGAACACCATATATGATCACGGTAGCAATTCCTGAAACCAGCCCTACCAGAAAAATCCGGTAGAATATGATCACCCAGGAATCAATCGGCCGAAGGGCCTGCCAGTACAATGGGAGCACGCCCCAAAGCACGTCGCAGGACAACATGGATAGGATTCCTATTTTATAGGATCGGTCGTGTTTCATCAGAGATGTTCTTCCTCCCTGGAAAGATTGCCGCCAAACTCTTCGTCGTCCTTGTCAAACACGATGGTTCCATCGTTGTAATCATCCTCTGCAGCCACGAGATCCGCAAAGGACATGGTATAGCTGTCCAGTTCATAGTCCAGGGCATTTTCAAAGTTGTACCGGTATTTCTCTCCCCCGAGCTTTTCCATTCTGGCCGTCGTAATCGCATCCCGCAGACACTGATATAAGGACGCGCCCTGTTTCTCAGGCAAAAGCTCCACTTCCGACTCCTCGGAATACCAGCTTTTGAAGCGGTAAAATTCATCCGTAAACTTTCGCAGCTCCGATTCGTCTTCGGCATTCATGATAATGCCTTCCAGGAACATTCGGATCTGTTCCATGAGGGAAACGATTTCCCCGGCGTCTTCCGGAAGTCCGCCGGTCACATCCTCAAAGTAGTCGTTCAAAAGCTCTGCAATCAAGTCGTTTGGCGCTTCTGAAAACAGCTGATAGATTGCTTCCTGTTCGATGTATTCTTCCGCCTCCAGCAGATCCGCCATGGCCTCAAAATACTGAAAGTCGCTGCCATCCTCTAAATCAAGGTATTCCATTAGTTCTTCGTAATTCATTCTATTTCCCCTGTTTTACAAATTCATTCTCCAAATCAAAATTCAGGAATTTGACTTTCGCGTCATCGGCTTCTTCTGCAAAAATATGATCGATCATATTCAGGAAATTTTCACTCAAGTCGCTGGCGTAAAAGACATTCTGACATTCCGAGTCTTTTGCAAACATGTCGCCGTCTTTCAGTATTTCCTCGATCCGGTTCACGATAATGCTGGACGGATTGATGATGTTCAGCTGCGGATAGAGCCGTTCGATATTTTTCTTGATGAGCGGATAATGGGTACACCCTAGGATCACTGTATCCAGGTGATTGTTTTTCACGAACTCATCCATATAATATTTGATCGTCAGGTCCATGATGTCGTTCTCAATAATGCCCTCTTCAATCAGGGGTACAAAAGCCGGACAGGCGTTTTCATTGATATTCAATGTATCATTGATTTCATGGATCATATCTTTATAAGCATGACTTGCGATGGTGACCTTCGTTCCGATGATGCCAACTTGATTGTCCGCATCGCATTCAGATGCAACCTGCCTTGCCGCTGGTTCAATGATTCCCAGAATCGGAATATCCGGGAATTTTTTGCGCAGTTCTCCAACACAGGTGGCGCTAACCGTATTGCAGGCAATGACGATCATTTTGACATTACATTTTACAAGAAAGTCCGCAATTTCCATGCTGAAGCCTTTGATCGTGCTGATTGCCTTTGAACCATAGGGCGTTCTGGCAGTATCACCGAAATATATGATTTTCTCTTCCGGAAGACGTTTCATAAGCGGCGGAATGCAGGTCAGTCCGCCAAGCCCGGAATCAAAAAATCCAATTGGTCTGTTGTCCATATTAAAAATCCTCTCATTATTGAATAAATAACCTAAGTATTATACAATATGGAAGACTCAAAGTAAATTGATATGGAGGTAAAAATGGGATCAAAAGAACTAAAAACAAGAGATCAGATCGATGACAAATACAAGTGGAATATCGAAGCGATGATTTCTGATGAAACGACCATAGAAAAAGATTTAGATGAACTCAAAAATCAGGCTTCTGATCATCGAGAAGATTTTTGTCTATGCCCATATGCGGCGGGATGAAGACAACGCCAACAGCAGATATCAGGCCATGACGGATCAATGCATGGCCGTGCTTGCTGCTATGTCCGCCTCCTTCTCCTTCTTTACACCGGAACTGACCGATGCCGATGAGGAGCAGGTTCGCCGCTACATCGATGAATGCCCGGGACTGGAAACCTACCGATTTGCCATTGAAGATACCTTCCGGCTCAAGACCCATGTTCTAACTGACAAAGAAGAATCGATTCTGGCTCAGATGGGCGAAATTACCGGCGCAACCAACGACATCTTCACCATGCTCAACAATGCGGACATCTCCTTTGGAACCATTCCGGATGAAGATGGTGAAATGGTGGAACTGACCCACGGCAACTACATCAAATTCATGGAATCCCATAACCGTGCTGTACGTGAAGCCGCCTACAACGCGATGTACGATGCGTTCAAGAAGCTCATCAATACCATTTCGACGGCTTACAACTACAATACCAAAACCGATGTCGTAACGGCGCGGATCCGGAAATTCCCTTCCTCCAGAGATGCGTCCTTAGCCGGCGATAATATTCCAGCCGAGGTTTACGATAATCTGGTGAAAACGGTCAATGACAATCTGCCTCAAATGCACCGCTATACGGCTCTGCGAAAGAAGCTTTTGGGTCTTGACAAAATGTATATGTATGACATGTACGTACCCCTCATTGAACTTCCGGAAAAACAGATTCCTTTTGAAGAGGGCCTTGATATCATCCGAAAAGCCCTGCTGCCGTTGGGTGATGAGTACATTGAACGCATGAACAAAGGCATTGCCCAGGGCTGGATTGACGTTTACGAAAACAAGGGTAAAACAAGCGGTGCATACAGCTTCGGATGCTATGACAGTTATCCATACATTCTGCTTAACTATACCGACCTGTTGAATGACGTCTTTACGATCATTCACGAAATGGGTCATTCCATGCACTCCAGCTACACCCGCGAGGTACAGCCGTATATTTACGGAAGCCATTCGATTTTCACGGCAGAAGTCGCTTCTACCGTCAACGAATCCCTGCTCATGCAGTACCTGCTTCAGCACGAAGAGGATCCCGAAATGCGAAAGTATCTGATCAATATGCATTTGGAAGCGTTCCGTACGACCCTCTTCCGGCAGACACAATTTGCAGAGTTCGAAGACATTACCCACAAAGCCATTGAGGCTGGACAGCCCCTCACTGCAGACTGGCTTTGTGAAGAATACGAACAACTGAACCGCAAATACTATGGACCTGCTGTGGAAAAGGATGATACTATTAAATACGAGTGGTCACGCATTCCGCATTTCTACAATGCCTTTTACGTTTATAAATACGCCACGGGCTATTCGGCAGCAACTGCAATCAGCAAGAAGATCCTCGAAGAAGGAAAGCCGGCTGCAGATGCATACATTGAATTCCTCAAAACCGGAGAGAGCGATTATCCAATCGAGCTGTTAAAGATCGCCGGTGTGGATATGGGAACCAAAGAGCCTGTTGAAGCGGCGATGGATACGTTTAACCAATTGCTTGATGAATTTGAGAAACTGGTGGGCTAAATGAGTAAACATATTATTTCGATTTTTACAAATGACACAGAACTGTCCAGAGATGTCAGAGCGGATCTGCGAAAAGAACTTGTAAACCGGGGACACACTGTAATCGGAGAGTATTCCCCGAACACGGATCTCATCGTATGCATTGGCGGCGACGGCGCGTTTCTGGAGACGATCCATAAGTGCAACTTCCCGGAATGCCCGACGGTGGGCATCAATACCGGTCATTTGGGATTCTTCCAGGAGATCCTGCCCTGTGATATCGAGAAGTTTATTAACGACTATGAAAGTGGCAATTACTCCATTCAGGAACTTGGTACGGTCAAATGCGTCGTAACCGAAGCAGACGGCAATGTCATTGAGCATGTTGGACTCAATGAAATCACCATTACAGGAAGAAAATCCTATTCCATCCATTTCGATATTACCATTGGCGGCAAACAGATCGAGAAGTTCAGTGGAGACGGAATCCTGGTCGCCACTTCTGCAGGGAGCACGGCCTACAACTATTCCCTTGGAGGTTCCATCGTCGATCCGAGACTGCGGCTTTTGCAGGTTACTCCAATCGCACCGATGAACACAACGGCATACCGGTCCTTCACGTCCAGCGTACTGCTGCCGGATGACATGAGCATCGGTATCATTCCGGAATCTCCGGAAAAACGCATCTACATTGCCAATGACGGTGAAATATCCAGTTACGCCAATGTCCGCGAAATCGAAGTACGAAGGTCCGCAAAAGTCGTGAATCTGGTTCGATTCAAAGACTACGACTTTTGGAATAAAGTAAAAGACAAGTTCCTATAAACATGGCAGAATTCAAACATACGGTAACAAAAGAAGAAGAAGGAAAAGAAGTCAAAGACATTATGCGAATGCACTTTGACTTCTCTTCGCGTCTCAGAAATAAAATCAAACGGGAAAAACTCGTGTTCCTCAATGGAGAAGTTACCCAAGGCTGGTATAAGGTCGCGGTCGGTGACGTTGTTTCCGTCGACCTTCCTGAGGAAAAGAGCAATTTCCCAGCCCAGGATATCCCCCTCTACCCCGTCTATGAAGACGACGATCTGCTGCTTCTCAATAAGCAACCGGGGCTCATCGTGCATCCAACCAAAGGCCATCCGGTCGGAACCGTTGCCAATGCTTTGATGCACTATCAGGAAATTCATAATCAGTCCTGGAAGATCCGCTTTGTAAACCGGCTGGACATGGATACGTCCGGGCTTTTGATCGTAGCGAAAAACGCTTACTGTCAAAACGATCTGACCAACCAGATGAAGGGCAACCATCTTAAGAAGACATATGTAGCCATTGTTTCCGGCGTCATCGAAGAAGATTCCGGGACCGTGGATCTTCCCATTGGCAGGCCCGATCCCATTGACGTGCGTCGCGGCGTTATGGAAGATGGGGCTCCATCGGTCACCCATTACAAGGTGCTGGAACGCTTTCGTAACTACACTCTGCTTGAGCTGAAACTGGAAACGGGACGGACCCATCAGATTCGCGTTCATATGTCCCACATCGGGCATCCTGTGCTGAGCGATCACCTGTACGGTGAAGAAAAGCCCTACATCATCGATCGGCAGGCACTTCACGCAAAAGAGCTGACCTTTCAACATCCTGCCACGGGAGAGTCCATGACCGTAACGGCTCCCCTGCCTGAAGATATGAAAAAGGCTATCGAAACCATTCGATAGCCTTTGCTGTTTTTTGTTTCATTGATCATGGCGCTTTGTTCCATGGACCGTGGCGCTCTGTCTATTCCAGGATGCTGGCGACGCTTTTGCTCTTTAGTTCATTCAGGAGCATATTCTGGATGCGTTCCATCTCCAAATGCACTTTGCATGGAAGTTCATCCGTATCTCTGCCGCAAGGCTCCTTCATGCAGTGTACAATCGCCAAATCGTCTTCGGTCACGCTGACAATGTCATACATGGTCACGTCGTTCAGATCACGGTTCAGATAGTAGCCGCCCTGATTTCCCCGTTCGGACTTTACGAGACCATTGCTTTCCATTTCCCTTATAATTTTATATGCAAAAGCTTTAGGGATGTCTTCCACCTGACAAATCTCCCTAACGTTATGGATTTTGCCATCCCGAAGGGCTCTGCATATTCTTATGGCGTAGTCACTTCTCCTTGTGATAATCAATGGTCTTTCCTCCCCATTTTTTTGGTTCCATTTACTGAACGGCTCGAACCACCTGACCAGCCTGCGGCATTTCACCGGTCTTATACATAATCAGCTCCGTAACGGTTACAGTCTGGTAACCATTTTCTTCGAGCCAAGGAACGATTTTTTCGGTGGCCTTTGCAGTCTCGTCATAAATGGAATGCATCAATATGATTTTGCCATCAAGTTTCTTGACGTTCTTGACGGACTTGAATATTTTCTTAGCGTTTCTGGTCTTCCAGTCCAGTGTATCAACGGACCAAAGGATCGAAGTCATATCTTCTGATTTGATTACTTTATTGACTTTATTGCTGTAATCCCCATAAGGCGGCCGGATCAGTTCCGGGGATACTCCCGTAACCTTGCTGATCGCATCATTGGTCCGCTCGATCTCTTTGGTGATTTTTTTCTTAGATTCTGTAGAAAGTGTCGGATGATCCCAGGAATGGTTTCCGATTTCGCACCCGATTTTTGATGCGTGAACCGCATTGTCACTGAAGTATTCCATTCTCGAACCGAGATAGAAGAAGGTTGCAACACTGTTGTGTTCTTCGAGGCACTTCAGAATCCGTTCTTCCGCCTTCCCACCAGGACCATCATCGTAGGTCAATGCTACCATCGGTTTTTCCGGATCGATATACCGATTTACAACGTATGGACGAATCGCTGTCTCCATATACCGATACGGTACCGTCATCCGGACGATGCCCTTTGACTTCTTAAGTACTGTATTCTCATCAAAGAGGAATATGACTGAGTCACCAGTCATAATAAAGTGATTGAAGTTATCTTCGCTTTCTGTGATATAAGATTCCCAGCCCTTATTCCGCTGTGTTTCGCTAAAGTTCTTGGTAAAGTAGTCCCGGGCAAATTCCGATGCCTTGTGCCGAAAATTGACATTCATTACCTGAATGGGCTCAATTTCCTTGCCGGTTTCCTCTGAGAACAGGTAGGTCTTCACATCCGCCGATTCCAGCTTCATCTTTTGGTCTTCCTCACTGTACAGTTTCGTATATACAGCCAGAGAATCTGCACCATTTCCGGAATCGTGGACCGAAGCATCGATCACACAGGCATGCCGGATGTTTCCACTTTCCTCTGCAGCGATGGTGACCTGACATTCCTTCACCATGTCGCGAACCGTTTCGTCTCGAAATGCACCGACGGCTTCTGTTGTTTTTGCATCCTTTCTAATTGCTGTCGAAAGCTGTCCGTCATATTCGAACTTGTATTCTGTTTTTGTGCCTTTGTTATCCTTAAATAAAACTCTTTCTTTGTACGCTTTATCTGCAAAATCCTTGAACCCGTCTTCATCAAGATACACACCGGAATGGTGATAATCCACATAATTAAAAGAAACAACCAAGACCGTTGCAAGGATGGTTAACGCTATAATTATTTTTCTCATGCTGTTATTATAGCACAGATCCCCCCTATTTAGTGGCCTATTTTAGTCTAATTTGATTTTTATTTACATTTTGTGGCCATGGTGTTAAAATGCTCATTGGCAATTATTACATTTATCGTGAGTTTATATAAGGATAGGAGATTCTATAATGAAAAACTTTATCAATGAGTTCAAAGAATTTGCGCTTAAGGGCAATGCATTCGAAATGGCGGTCGGCATCATCATCGGTGCTGCGTTCACAGCAATCGTTACTTCTCTGGTAGATGATATCATCTCACCACTGATCGGACTGTTTGTTAAGGTGGATTTCAATGATCTGGTTGCAACCGTATTTAACGTCGATATCAAATACGGCGCATTCATCATGGCAGTCATCAACTTCCTGATCGTTGCACTGGTACTCTTCGCACTGATCAAAGCAGTGAACAAGGCCAACAGCCTTACAAAGAAAGAAGAAGAGGAAGAAGAGCCTACTACAAAGGTATGCCCTTTCTGCAAATCAGAGATTGCAATCGATGCAACAAGATGTCCAAACTGCACATCAGAACTGTCTGAGTAAGACAATACATGCATCAAAGAGCTGCTACATTCGTGTAGCAGCTTTTTTCATGCTCTGATGGTGCAGGGTGTGCCGCTGCTTAGTCCTCTTCGCAGGTGATCAGCAATGTTCATTCGCAGAGAATCGGGATCCGAACAAACTCGCTCCGCTCAAACAGTGTTCGGAATCCATCGATTCTCTTTACTCATTTCACATCTGATCACATCTACTCATGCGGATATCGCCTCGGCACACCCTGCACCATCAACAAAAAAAGCGTACACAAATGTACAACGCTTTTTAATAATTATAAAAAATGAAGCTTTTTCGAATCGCTTGAAAGGAACGGTTCTTTACTGCTTTTGATTATATGCTGTTTGACAGGCGGCTGGTGGGACCGTGCCCGAGGACAACGCGCGGGCACGGTCCAAGCCAGCCGCTTGTCGAAATAATCAGTCAATCAAAGCACATCAAAAAGAACCATTCCCTTTTGGCGCCTTATTTGATCGTTCCTCCTCCCAGCACCATGTCGTTATCGTAAACGACGACGGTCTGTCCCGGAGTGATTGCCCGCTGTGGTTCATCAAATCGGATGATCACAGAGTCGGTTTCGGAAGGCATGATCCAGGCAGGCTGTTCTTTATGCTGGTAGCGAATTCTGGCCTTTGCACGAATGGGCTTCTTCGGTTTTGAAATAGAAACCCAATTGAAATCCAAAGATTCCAATGTGTCGGTAAACAAGGCATCATTGTCGCACAGAATGACCTGGTTCGACGCAGGATCGATGGATTTGACGTAAACCGGCCGTCCGGCGGCAATGCCCAGCCCTTTTCGCTGTCCCACCGTATACCGGATAATGCCCTTGTGTTTTCCCATGACGTTGCCCTGCTCGTCGCAGTAATCGCCTTCCGGGAACGTGCGCCCTTCATATTGTTCGATGAACTCGGCATACTTGCCGTCCGGAACGAAGCATATGTCCTGACTTTCCGGTTTCCAGGCATTTGAAAGACCAATTTCGGCTGCGATTTTCCGCACTTCGTCTTTTGAAATTCCCTCCAGTGGGAACACGGTCTGGGACAGCTGCTTTTGAGAAAGCATGCAAAGAACATAGCTCTGGTCCTTCGCCACATTGGCGGATTTTTTCAAAACATATCGAAAAGGCTCGGCCGCCGATTCGGGACCGGTCTGCTGGACCTTTTCCAAACGGGCATAGTGGCCAGAGGCAACATAATCGCAGCCCAACTCCATGGCTTTCTCATGCAATGCTCCGAATTTTAAGTGGCGGTTGCACACAATGCACGGGTTCGGTGTCCTACCGCTCTCATAAGCTTGTACAAAAGGCTTGATCACGTGCTGCTCGAATTCGCAACGAAAATCAAACACATAGTGCGGTATGTCCAATTTGGCGGCAACGGCCTTTGCATCCTCCACACAATCGGCTTCTGTATAAAGGCTCATGGTGGCTCCTACGCACGCAAAGCCCTGTTCTTTTAATAAGTATGCAGCAACGCTGGAATCAACGCCGCCGCTCATAGCAATCAAAACTTTTTTCATAGTTGCATCATACCACTCACCGTCCCTTCTTTCCACAAAAATGTAAAAGAGACAGCTGACTGACTGACGTGCTGTCTCTTCAACAAACGTTATTATGTATTAAGTGAGACGTTTTATGAAATGAAAGTGATTAAGAGGTCTTAAATAATGTGTGAATACTTTTTGGTTAGTCTTTGCTAACTATTGGGGCTAACAAGACGGATGTCGGTGTCCGACATCCGTCGACATACCCCGCTAATCAAGTTGGAGCAATTTTACATCATACATGGACACGTCTATGATGTACGTTATTGAGTGTAGTAAGTTAGCACCTGCTAACCACATCTATAATATACCTGCTTTCCATCTGGTTGTCAACACTTTTCTAAAATTAAATCCGAATTTTTTTCGATGTTTCCTTAAACCCAGGAAAATCGTTCCGGTTGTTTGGCAATTTCCTCCCAAATCGGTTCGGAAACTTCCATTTCGGACAGATCTGCTGTGTTTTTGATGCGAACGATGCGGCACTTTGCCGGGTCCGGGCAGCCTTGCATTTTAACCGCGACGGCTAGCGCCTCTTCTTCGTCTGCCATGACCAGTGGGATATATTCCGTTTCATAATCGCAGCCACAGGCAATGGTATTCGCATAGGTGGCTTCAAAATCCATTTGATCCAGCAGATGTCTGGTGGTTAGGTCTGCAATTCCAATTCCACAGGCATTGCCGTGACTCCCTTTTGAAAGCGCCAATGCGATGATCACACCGATCTGCGGGATGTCCGGATCCTCTGCCTTTGGACCAAACCTTCCTATAATGTTCGGATCCATTCCAATGCCGGAGATATCCTTCCCGATTTCCTCAACCACTAATACATCAATGTCGGAAATCCCTATGGACGGCATGGAAGCTTTTGCGGTAATAAAAAGCTCCCTTTCCCGCTGGTAGATTTGTTCGGTGGGAATTGCTTCGATCATCATCGTTTCATCGTAGGCGTTTTCGAGCAGCGCAATTCCAAAAGCGATGTTGGTATGCTTAAAAATCAAATCGGCAGCCTCCGGAATGATCTCGTCAAAATGGATCGTGCCGCCTTTGTGGAGGCTCGTACAACCAGTATGCCGCCCCAATCCAATGGTGGCCAACTTGCAAAGGCCGCTTTCGACTGGGCCATTGAATTCCGTGTGGGGTTTGATGCGGTTGATCAAAATCGTTTTGTCCGCCTCGTAGGCATCCTGGTCCATATAAACCGCAATGCCACTTTTCAATGCTCCCACCTGAACAACCGTCTCATCTGCCTTGATCGGTGCTCCGGCTTTCTCTTCGGTGATCCCATATCCAGCCAGAATCTCCCGGCAGCCGTCTGCAGTGCCGCCTCCATGGCTGCCCATAGCGGGAACGATAAAGGGATTTGCGCCTTGTTCTTTGACCCACTGAACCAGTGTCTTCACCATCTCATCGATTTTGTTGATGCCTCTGCTGCCTACCGCAATGGCCACACGATCTCCGGTGGCGATGCGGTCGTTCATTCCCTTTTCTTCCAGTTCCTGCAAAAGCGCTGTACTGATATCCGGGATGCTCCGGCTTTCGAATTGCTGTCTTACACGTTTCATCGCAGGCAATGTGATGCTACGATCTTGTTCCAATAGGATCGGCATATTTCAACACCTCCTGTGTGCTTCAAAAAACAGAAAAACCTTGAAACCTACTAGCTCCAAGGTTTTCGTTTCTGGTGCGGATAAGAGGATTCGAACCTCCACGATATTGCTACCACACGGACCTGAACCGTGCGCGTCTGCCAATTCCGCCATATCCGCTTGGCTGGCAGGTTTGACCTGCAACATGAATTATTATAACGATAATCTGTCATAAATTCAAGGGCTTTTTTGATATTATTTCAAAAGAATTATTTCTACAAAAACCACATGAAGGATTGCAGGGCAAATCGTGTGACCTATTACAGACAGGTATCCTAGGCTAGTGCTGCGCCTAAGGCTTCACAGGCGGTAATTCCATCCCCATCCGGTTCCAAATTACAGATTACAAAATCACAAGCAAGGTTCGCTCCGGCTGCTTTGCATCTTTCTTCCCAGGTTCTCATCCATTCATTCTTTTTTACTGCCAGTTTTGACAAGGCCGTTCCATTTTTTAGGCAATTCAGATACGCACATGTGCACTTGGAATATTTGGCAAAAGTCTTTTCGGCTGTATCAACATCCCCGTACACTTTCCAGTATCCGCAATACTTGCAATCTCTGCCGTTGCATTCAATGAATCCCTTCACATCCTCCGGTGGATATCCCAGAAACAAACCGATTTCATGAGGAAATTCATCGGAGTCGCAAAGCCTTTGCATCAAACGCCGGATGCAGAATCTATGGTCCGTCTTTTCGTAACCAAAGCCAGACAATATACGTTGGGCTTCTTCTTTCGTCAAGTCGTTCTGAAGTTGAGAGGGCCGGTACATATAGAGCAGCGCCCTACCGCCGCTTTGTCTCAATACAAGTATTTTTAACCCCTTTTTCTCAAGCGTTTCATTGAGGTCGTCAACCTCCCTTTTCAACTGCTTCAACGAGTTATAACTTGTCGAAAAGATATTTCCCGTCTTCAATCCGGCCAAGGTTGGCGCACAATGTTTGACAACCATATCTTCTGACATAGACATTCCTTTCTTTGTCGGTTAGCCATCGCTAACCACAAGTCCTAAAAAATGTTCATCTATCACCGCCTGTCATGTGGACAACCAGTGACTCGATGAAACTATAACGATTCTATTTAGTTAGCCTTCGCTAACTTTCTACAGACAATATAACGCAGAATGGAAACGGTGTCAAGAAAAAATCGGGCAAGACATAAGCCGGGTTCTGTATCTGACGATCATCTATCTGGTCCTGCCGTTACCGACAGGCTCAAGCGACCTACCTCCCGGGCGATGACGGGCCGCCATCTGGCCGAAGCCATAAGCCCTTTTTGGTCTTGCTCCGGATGGGGTTTACCGGGGACACATGTTACCATGCATCCCTGTGAGCTCTTACCTCACAATTTCAACCTTACCACGGCAATGCCGTTCGGCGGTATACTTTCTGTTGCACTTTCCCTATAGTTACCTACGCCGGACGTTATCCGGCATCCTTGCCCTGCGGAGCCCGGACTTTCCTCATATATCCCGAAGATATACGCGATCGTCTGTCTTACCCGAAACATACTATAACAATATCAATTCGCAAAATCAAGAATTAGTTCTCGTTTCACGAAAGCACGCACATCAAAGGGTATACGGATTGGTGCATGCCGCTGCTTCCAGCACCGTGACCCCATCGCCCAGGGCCTGACGAAGCTGCCGGGCGAAGTTTTCGGTAAAGATTTTTTCCGTTCCATAATGACCCGCGTCGATGACGGAGATCCCCATTGCTTTTGCATACTGGGCTTCATGAAGCCGCAGATCGCCGGTGACAAACAAATCGCAGCCTGCCTTCAGCGCGTCGTCCAGCATGTCACCTCCTGCTCCGGTGCAAAAGCCGACCTTGCGGATTTCTTTCCTGCCTCCATCCACGACTTTGATGTAGCCCTTTGGCAGATGCAATGCCTGTTCGGTTATGCGGCATGCCTCATCCAGGGTGACCGGCTCTTTAAAGTTTCCGCAAAAGCCATGGATCTCATCATCCAATCCCAAAAGCTGTGCCAGATAGGCATTGTTTCCTGTGTCACAGAAATCAAATGGTAAATGGGAGGAATAAACACTGATTCCATGGCGGATCAATTGGATCAGATATCTGCCCGGAACCGAATCGTCCCGAATGCTTTTGATGGGATAGAAAATCAACGGATGATGGGTCACGATTGCGTCGGCCTTTGTCTTAATGGCCTCTTCGATGACCGCGTCATTGATTTCCAGACAAACTAAAACCCGTTGGATTTCCCCCGTTCCTGTTTTGATCTGAACGCCGGAACTGTCTGAATCGATATACCCATCAATGGGCGCGAACCCTTCGATTGCATTCACCAATTGTTCAAATTGAATCACTTTCCTGCCTCCTGTTCTCGATTGTTAAAATAACGGATCCGGCTCTCCGACAACCGGATTTGCTCAAGATCCGGTTCGGAAGCCTTCTTAAGACCTCTCAGCTTTTTCTCTTCCTGCCTGATTTTCAGCGCCGCGTATTCTCTGGCTAACCCGGCTTCCTCGGACTGCATGCCCAGCGGCAGTTCCCAGCGCGGGTCCTCCTGGGCCGCAGACAGCTCTTCCGGGCGAATATCGCTGTTTATAACGGCTTTTGGCGCAAAGACGACAATTACCTCACAAATGAATTTTCCCTCTCTCACAAGGAGATTTTTCTCGATTTGAAATCCCTTGTTTTGGAGCCAGTATCGAAGCAGTCCTGCATTGTTTCTGGGTTGTAAAATATATTTGTGAAAACTGACAGTTTTCTTTAAGTCGCTGCCCATGATTTCGGTCATGAGAATGCCACCCATTCCGGCAATGACGACGGTTTCCACTTCTCCTGCCTCCAGCACTTCCAGACCGTTTCCTTCACGAAAAACTGCTCCTTCAGTAATGTCGGCTTCTGCAAAAGCTTCCCTTGCCTTGGCTAATGAAGGACCGCTAATGTCACACATGATGACGCGTGGAGAAATCCCTGTTTCGATTAAATATAATGGTAAAAAACCATGGTCGGTACCGATATCGGCCATGGTTTCTCCTGTTTCAATAGAATCTGCAATGAGCTGCAGTCGATCGGACAATTTCATCATGTTGATTCTGACTCCACTATTCCAGATAATCTTCCAGTTTCTTTCTTCTGGTCGGATGTCTCAGTTTCCTGAGTGCTTTTGCTTCGATTTGACGGATTCTTTCTCTGGTTACATCGAATTCCTTACCAACTTCTTCTAAGGTGCGCGCTCTGCCATCATCCAGACCAAACCGTAATTTCAGGACCTTTTGTTCACGTTCCGTCAGTGTACCGAGAACCTCAACCAGCTGATCCTTGAGCATGCTAAAGGCCGCTGCTTCCGCCGGTGCAGGAGCATCGTCGTCTGGAATAAAGTCTCCCAGGTGGCTGTCTTCTTCTTCCCCGATCGGAGTTTCGAGAGATACCGGCTCCTGGGCGATTTTCTGGATTTCCCGTACCTTCTCGACCGTAATTCCCATTTCTGCAGCAATTTCATCTGGGGTCGGTTCACGGCCTGCTTCCTGCAAAAGCTGCCGGGAAATACGAATTAATTTATTGATCGTTTCAACCATGTGAACCGGAATTCGAATGGTTCTGGCCTGATCTGCAATGGATCTGGTAATCGCCTGCCGAATCCACCAGGTCGCATAGGTTGAAAACTTATATCCTTTTGTCCAGTCAAACTTGTCAACGGCTTTGATCAGACCCAGATTGCCTTCCTGGATCAGATCTAAGAACAGCATCCCCCTGCCAACGTATTTTTTCGCAATGGACACAACCAGTCTGAGGTTCGCTTCACAAAGTTTTTGCTTGGCGTACTCATCACCCTGCTCCATTCTTTTTGCCAGTTCAACTTCTTCATCGGCGGTCAATAGCGGAACTTTACCGATTTCCTTAAGATACATTCTGACCGGATCATCAACGGCAATGCTTTTGGAAATGGTCGCTTCTAAATCAATTTCTTTGGCATTTGGATTTTTTGAAATTACTGCCTCAACTTCCGGGTCATCAATTGCTTCTTCATCGATTTTCAGGAGTTCCTTATCATCCGGTCCCTCGGAATCCAAGTGAATACCGTTGTTCATAAGCGTACCGACGATGTCGTCAAGTTGATCTTTATTCAGTTCTCTGGTGCCAAGGAAATCCGTCATTTCTGAATACGTCAGATTATTTCCGTTGGCTGCAGCCTTTTCTTCCAGCTGCTTGATCAGTTGCTCCTTGTCGTCCATCTGGTCGGATTCTTTCTTAGCTTTTGGTTCCAGCTCTTCATCATTCATGATTTTGTTGATCCGCTCTCTGAATTCGTTTAACTCCTTTTCAGTTACTACTGACATGTTCATCTCTCCCTATACTTTTTTTAATTTACTCTGTATATCAAACAGTTCCGCCTGCAGAGCACGCATTTCATCGCTCGTGATGGTTCCTTCGCCCATTTCCATTTGCGTACTGATTTCATCTGCTCGATCACGAAGGATTCGTTTTCTTGTAAATCGGATACAATCATCAAAGGCCTGCTGTTCCCGGTCTGCAGGAATCACGATATCCAGTATTTCATTCAGATCCTGCAAATATTCTTCCTCCACGGAGCTGCGCAGCCGTTCCATGGTCAGGGGATAATCCGATTCCTGGATTCCAGCCAAAGCCTGATAGATTCCGGCCCCTGTTCTGCTTTTGAATACCTTATCTTTCACATCATCCGGGAATTGGGCATATTTCTTGTCTATGGTAATCAGCCGAAGCAACGTCATTTCGTTTTTATCGATTGCCGCTGATCGCTCATGACTGTCTCTGTCTTTCGCAAATCTCCGCTGCTCCGAATCCCGTTTTACATTTTCCAGCTGCCTGCTCAGGGCTCTTTCCGAAACCCCCAGATCTGCAGCAGCTTTCTTAAGATATATATCTGCGTCAACCGGCGTCAAATCTGCCAGCATCTGTACCACCGCATCGGCACAGGCAGCCCGTTGCTCATCCGATGACAAGGTGTATTGTGCTTTGATCCGGTCAATCTTAAAATCACCAAACGGTATGGCTTGTTCAATGGCTTCTGCAAAAGCCTTTCTTCCGTTTTTCTTGACAAATTCATCCGGATCCTTACCTTCCGGAACCTTCAACACCTTCGCCTTGATGCCTTCCCCATACAGGATATCCAGACCTCTGTCTGCTGCATTTTGCCCCGCATTGTCTGCATCGTAGGACAAAATCACATTCTTTGTATATCGTTTGATCAGCGCGGCTTGTTCCGGTGTCAGAGCCGTTCCCAGTGAGGCAACGGCGCTTTTGATCCCTGCCTGGTGCAGAGAAACCACATCCATGTACCCTTCGACCAGCACGATCTGGTCATCTTTGCCAATATAGTCCTTGGCTATGTTCAGTCCGTATAGATTCTTTTTCTTTTGGAAGACTCTCGTTTCCTGGCTGTTGAGGTATTTGGGTTCGCCATCTCCGATGATTCTGCCGCCGAATCCTATGATATTACCGGTCACATTTATGATTGGGAAAATCACTCTGCCTCGGAATTTGTCATAGTACCGTCCTTTGTCGCTTCTGGAGACGAGGCCCAACTCGTATAAGGTTCTTATATCGATGCCTTTCCCGGTCAAATAATCCGTTAGGCTGGTCCATTCCTCATCCGCATACCCGATGCCGAACTGATGCAGCGTATCATGGGAAATCCCACGTTTCGCCATGTATCGATAACCCGGATTGTCTTTTTCGCGAAAGGCCTTAAAAAAGAATATTGCAGCTTCCCGGTTGATTTCGTATAGTTCTTTTTTGTTCCCCTGATCCAGGAATGCATTGCTGAGATCGATGCCGTAATCCCGGGCCAGCATTTCCGCTGCCCCTTTGAAATCGAGATTGTAATACTTCTCAACAAAGGAAATCACATCGCCGCTTTCGCCGCATCCAAAACACTTAAAAAACTGTTTTGTCTCAGAAACAACAAAAGAAGGTGTCTTTTCATTGTGAAACGGGCAAAGTCCCTTGTAATTGCTTCCAGCCTTCTTTAGTGAGACGACCCGGCCAATAACATCAACGATATCACACCTGCTTTTTATTTCATCTGCAACGTTTATGCTTCCTTTATTAACCACAATAACCTCTTTAAAAAAACCTCCGACATATATAGATACGTCAAAGGTTAAGAATTTCTTTTTTTATTTATGGAATATGCACGAAAAAATTTGTCCTTATTTCCATCCTGCCGGAACAAAGAGTTCATTGTACTTATTGATGGCATATCGGTCGGTCATACTCGCCACATGATCTTTTGCCAGTTCTTCGATCGAATACTCGTTTTGCATGGACAGAAGTTCTTCCGGCAACTGTTCTGGCCGCTGCAGATAATACTCAAATAAGGAAGTAATGATTTCCTCGACCTTACCCGGATCTCCAGCAGACTTTACATATTTATTGCTGTAAACATTGGCAAACATATACTTTCGCAGCTCGTTCATGGCCTCCCATTTTTCTTCTGAGAGCCTGGCTTCCGGCTTGTTGTAACTAACCCGGATCATATCTTTGACCAGCGAATCGATTCGTTTTTTATGGGAATCCCCGAGGATGGCAATGCTTTCTTTTGGCAGGTCTTCTGCAGAAATAACACCGCTGCGGATGGCGTCATCGATGTCGTGATTAATGTAAGCGATTCGGTCGCTGATTCGAACGACCTGTCCCTCCGGTGTCTGTGGCAAATCGGGGCCCGTGTGAGTAAGGATTCCGTCTCTGACTTCCATGGTCAGGTTCATGCCACGCCGATTTTGACTGGACGATTCCAGTACATCGACGACCCGAAGACTTTGCCGGTTGTGCTTAAATCCTCCGCTGTACAGTCGGTCCAGGATAACCTCGCCATTATGACCAAACGGCGTATGCCCCAAATCATGACCTAATGCGATGGCTTCGGTCAAGTCTTCATTCAGTCCGGAACCTCTGGCAATGGTTCGCGCGATTTGCGACACTTCGATGGTATGGGTCAGCCGCGTTCTAAAATGATCTCCTTCTGGAGCCAAAAAAACCTGCGTTTTATGCATGAGCCGCCGAAAGGCTTTCGAGTGAATGATTCTGTCACGATCCCGCTGAAAGTCCGTACGGATCTCGCACTTTTCTTCCGCCAGTCTCCTGCCTTTACTCTCTGCTGACTTCGTTGCATATTGCGTCAGGTTTTGTATTTCTCTATCTTCAACGATTTCTCTGATTATCATTGGTTTCCTAAATCCCTGTGTGACCAAAACCGCCGCTTCCCCGGTCCGTTTCAGAAAGCTCTTCGGACTGGATGATCTCTGCCTTTTCGTATTTCAGCACGACCATCTGGGCGATGCGGTCCCCATTGTGAACAACAAAATCATCCCTTCCTGCATTCATCAACAGGATACCGACTTCCCCTCTGTAGTCGCTGTCAATGGTCCCTACGCCATTCGCCAGACAAATGCCCTGTTTCAGCGCCAGACCACTTCTGGCCCGAATCTGAACTTCGTATCCCGGTTCAATTTCCATGTAAAGCCCCGTATGAATCAGTTTCCGCTCACCCGGGCGAATCAATACCGGTTCCTTTTCAAAGGCTCTCAGATCCATTCCGGCGGAGCCTTCCGTTTCATAGGAAGGAACGCTGCCTGAAAGGCTTTTGATTTTAATTCTCATGTTCGATGAGTCCCTTCAAATCAAACTCTTTACCGGTGACGGCTGCCCCGCAGTATCTGCTGCAATCTCCAATGATCGAAGCGGCCTCCAGAATATCTTCCCGTGTAACCCGATCAAATCCGGCCATGACTTCTTCCGGTGTGAATATTTTGTCCAAAAGCAATTTGTTTTTGCCAAGAGACATCATCCTGCTGTTGATATTCTCCTTGCCAAAAATATAGATGCTTTTCATTTGCACTTTTGCCATGGATAATTCTTCGTCCGTGACTCCGCTTTCGGCGATTTTTTTGAGTTCCGCCTTAATACTGCTGATTGCTTCTTCGATTTTTTCATGTGCTACACCGGCATAGATATTAAAGAATCCGGTGAAGCTGTAGAACATATTCATCGATGCTACAGAATAAGCCAGCCCCTTTTCCTCACGGATCTTCTGGAACAATCGGGAACTCATGCTTGCGCCAAAGATATTGTTCATAAGCATGAAGGCATAATACCGGTCATCCAGCATCGAGATGCTTGGAATGGCCATGCAAAGATTGGTCTGTTCAATATCTCTGACATCCACATCGAATCCTTTTTCATAGGTTTTCATCTCCAAAGGAGTATCGACGGTGTGGGCATTCATGCACATCAGTTTTTCTTCCAGGATTTCTTCGATTTGCTCTGCATCAAAATTACCGGTCACAGAAATCACCATGTTGTCTCTGGAATATCTGTTTTTATAATAATCCAGGATTTCCGGCCGATTGATTCCATATAATGAATCTGCCGTTCCAAGAATACTGTTTTTTAATGGGCTTCCACTATTTACAAGCTCTGAAATCGTATCAAAAATCACGTCATCAGGAGTATCATTGACGGTTTTGATTTCTTCCAAAATGACTTGACGCTCTTTATCGAGCTCTTCTTGATCGAAGGTGGAATGGGTCACAATATCGACCAGGATTTCCGTCGCCTGGTTGATGTATTCGGTCAGTGTCTTTACATAGAAACAGGTCGTTTCTTTCCCTGTAGCCGCATTAAAGGATCCGCCGATTTTTTCAAAATCATTGGCAATGTCTTTCGCGGACCGGGTCTCGGTTCCCTTGAACATCATGTGCTCAATAAAATGGGAAATCCCTGATATCTCTGCACTTTCATTAATGGCACCTGTTTTTACCCAGATGCCAATCGCTGCAGACTGTACGTAGTCAGTCTGCTCCATTATTAACGTTGAACCGCATTGAAGCTTTTTGAATTGAATCATATAGTATTGCTATCCTCTATTTCTCTTGATTATGATTAACGGCTGCCAAATCGATCAGTTCCTTACACTTGCCGATTACGTGTTCATAGGCGCCTTTTGAATGAGGCACCAGACAGGAACTGCAATCTTTTATGTTCGTATCTGTGTATTTGAAATTGCCGCCGCACTGATCACCCAGCGTATACAGCGGGCAATAGCAAAACAGACAGTTAAACTCATCCGGGTTTGAAACCTTATGACAAGGGAAATATTCACATTCTTTATTGCTAAAAAACTTATAATGCTCCACTCTGCTCGTCCTCCTCAGCTTCTTCCTCTATTTCCTCTTCGACGTCTTCCATCGTTTCTTCGACTTCTTCGGCAGTATCAACGAATTCCTCCGCGGTCTCTTCGATTTCTTCTTCGGCATCCTCCGCAAAAGCTTCAACGTCTTCTACGGCATCGGCAGCTGCTTCGCCGGCCAGTTCTCCGGCGGCTTTTGCATCATCAACCTCAGCTTCAATGTTCCCTTCGTTTTCTTCGATGGTCCCTTCGATGGATTCTTCGATTGGTTTTTCTTCACTGGTGCTTGCGACCGGTACAACGGCCTCGATCATAGCCGGATCAATTGGTGCCGGCTGTGTTTCTTTGATCAGATGACCGGAAAGAATTTCATAAAATCCTGCCTGCGTAGAAAGCATGTATGCCGTAACCGGCGCAACGAAAAGATATCCAACAATGGCAAACAGTGAAATAACAAAATCATTGGAAGACACGATTCCGCCGATGCTCTGCAAAATCGATGACGGCAGTGATGAAAGAATGATCCAGCCAATGAAGGACAAGGACAGGCAGAAGTACTTCGCCTTATTGCCTTTCATCATGGTTTTACTTTCATTCATACACTGACGGATGCTTTTGGTCGGGTCATCTGCCAAAACATAAAATGCCTGGCTGTAACGAATGGATGCGATGATTCCCGGAACGATAAACAGCATGGTCCATAAGAACACAAACAAACTCTGGAACAAAAACAATCCAAGTGCCTTGCCGAATCGTTCAAATCCAAGAAACATATCCACAGGTCTTACCTGATGTCTACGAAACATGGCGAGGAAAAACATGGTCAGTCCCAGCGAAAACGGACCAGTAACCAGAAGGATATAAATCGTGCTCAGGGCTGAATAACTTGGCATGCTGTTATACATATCCGTATAAAGACCTACATCCATTCCATAGGTATAGCCATCGCTTGCAAGAATGTTTCCGATATTTACCCCAAAGAGGCTGTTAAAAACAAGTGGCGGAACCTCCATACAAACAATAAAGATGATCACTGCAATGATAGCATCCTTCCATTTGCCTACAAGTGCGTTCCTGCCAAGGGCACGTAGATTCTTACTTGGCTCCGTGATAACAATGTTCTGTTCGATCATTGATTCCTGCATATTGTTTTCCTCTCTTTCGAAAATACTTATCCCATATTAACACATCTTATGTCTAGATGAAATAGAGTTAAACGAATTGTAATAAAAAAGAAAGAGCGCCACACGCACTCTGATATGCTCCCTCTATGAGAGACAGTGAAAAGGAAAAACATTGTCAATCATGGAGGGAGCATTTTTATGCCAGTCAAAACTAAAACGACCGCAGAGGA
>CADBJW010000008.1 GCA_902795135.1 uncultured Eubacteriales bacterium | reverse complement strand
TTTCAAAGCAGCAGCCTTGAAGGGCTTATTTGCTATACTCTTTTTTACATTTTCATTCTTTCAAAAATACCTTGACTTTTAATAGCTAGTCACCTCTTTTAGTTGAATGTGATTACCGTTCCTGTTTCCCCGTTCAGAGCTTCCACTGCTTTATCCAGCGAAGTAATGATCGCTTTTTTGCTTGGGAACATTCTTACAAACTTCATGCCTGCTTCTACCTTCGGAAGCATGCTTCCAGCCGGGAACTGTCCCTCTTCGATATATTTTGCAGCTTCGATCAGTGTCAGGTGATCCAGATCCTGCTGGTCCGGTTTATTGAAGTTGATGGCAACCTTTTCGACTTCTGTGAGAATCATAAGGATATCCGCTTCAACATCTTCTGCCAGAAGTTCCGCAGCAAAGTCCTTATCGATTACTGCAGCGACGCCTTCCAGATGTCCATCCATCTTTTCGAGAACCGGAATGCCGCCTCCTCCGCATGTAATTACGATCGTGTTGTCCCAAAGCTGGTCCACTGCATCGATTTCAACGATGCGCAGCGGCTTTGGTGAAGGAACGACTCTTCTCCAGCCTCTTCCGGCGTCTTCCTTCATCACCCAGCCCTTTTCATCCTGCAAAGCCTTTGCTTCTTCTTCGGAATAGAATGGGCCGATTGGCTTTGTCGGGTTCTGGAATGCAGGGTCCTTTTCATCAACGATCATCTGTGTCGCAATGGTAACGACCGGAATGTCCCGGTTCATCTTGTTCAGTGCATAAGTCAGGCACTGCTGGATATGATAACCGATATATCCCTGTGACATTGCACCGCATACATCAAACGGCATAGCAGGCGTAACATCCTTCGCCGCTTCCGATGCCATAACAATGCGTCCTACCTGAGGGCCATTGCCGTGAACAACAGCGATCTCATATCCCATGCCGCTGATTTCTGCAACGTGCTCACAAGTCTGCTTTACAACATCCAGCTGAGCTTCTGCCGTTGCAGGGCCTTTGCCTGACTGCAGTGCGTTTCCGCCCAGCGCGATTACGATTTTACCTTTTTTCTCTGTCATCTATATATTCTCCTTATAAATCAACTCTGTTAACCGGACAGCTCATGCATCTTGGGCCGCCTCTTCCTCTGGAAAGTTCCGCACTCGGAATGGAAAGAACCTTGACGCCCTTCTTGTCGAGAAGCTCGTTGGATACATAATTTCTTTCGTAGGTCACAACCGTACCAGGAGCAATGCAAAGGGTATTGGAACCATCGTTCCACTGTTCTCTCTGTGCAGCCAGCAGATCTCCGCCGCCGCAGCGAATCAGGTCAACGGCAGGAAGTCCCAGTTCCAGTGCCAGAATGTTCTGCAGTTCATCCTTCATGGCGTTGAACTTCAGTTCATTGCCTTTGCCCAGAGTGATTTCATATACACCCAGAGGCCCTTCGATTTCAGGATGGATCGTAAACTTATCGTAGTCCACCATAGTGAAAACTGTATCCAGATGCATGAAGGCTCTTGTCTTAGGAATATCAAATACGAGAACCTTCTTGAACGTGGAATTGGAAAGCAGGTTTCTGGCAAAGCACTCGATTCCGGCGATGGTCGTTCTCTGGGAAAGACCGATGGCAACCATATCCTTGGAAAGAACCAGTACGTCGCCGCCTTCAATGGAGTAATCCTCTGTCAGGTCATACCACTGCTTGTTTTCTTCCGTCGCGAAATCACGATTGTGCTTAAACATGTATCTCAGAAGCAGAGATTCTCTTCTTCTTTCCTGGGTATGCATATGGTGAATGTTGATTCCATTGCCTACACATGCACCCGGGTCTCTGGTGAAATACAGGTTCGGCATCGGATCTGAAATGTACGGATAGTCATCGTGAATCACGTCCATGAGAGAATGTACTTCCTCAGAAGGAACTTCATTCTTCTTAATGCCGGCGATCAGCTTCGCAACCATTTCCTTTGGGTCAAAGGTCATCAGATAAGAAATCAGGCTTTCTCTCATGCCTTTTGAAGTAATCAGTGAAAGATCGAGGAACTCCTCGATGAGCTGCTGCTGAAGCTGTGGCGTGGACAGAGCTTTTGCTGTTTCTTCCACGTAATAGATAACTTCAACACCATTTTCTCTTAATACTTCCGCAAATCTGTCGTGTTCCTGCTGTGCCACCTTCAGGTACGGAATGTCGTCAAAAAGAAGGCGTTCCATCGTAGCCGGCGTCAGTGCTTCCAGCTCCAGACCTGGTCTGTGCAGCAGTACCTTGTTCAGTTTGCCGATTTCCGAATAATTATGGATTCCAGGTATCATTTCTTACCTCCTGAATATTGTTTTTCAAGCAAAGGCTTTGATTATCTGCCGATGGTAGCAACCATAACGGCTTTGATCGTGTGCATTCTGTTTTCTGCTTCGTCAAATACCTTGGAGTGTCTGCTTCTGAATACTTCGTCGGTAACCTCGCGGATGTCGTATCCCAGTTCCATCTGGCTCTTTGCCATGGTTGTTTCAAAGTCGTGGAAGGATGGCAGGCAGTGCATGAAGATTACGTTGTCGTTTCCAGTTGCCTGAATCATTGCTTCGTCAACTCTGTAAGGAGTCAGCATTCTAACTCTTTCCGGAATCTGGTCTTCTTCACCCATGGAAGCCCAAATGTCTGTGTAAAGAACGTCTGCGCCCTGAATGGCTTCAACGTCGGAGCGAACTTCGATTACGGCGCCGGTTTCTTCTGCAACAGCCTTTGCTCTTGCAACGACGTCAGCGTCAACCTGTTCGCACAGTTCTGCCGGACCATATGCTACGAAGTGCATTCCCATCTTCGCGCATCCATACATCCATGCATAAGCCATGTTGTTTCTAACGTCACCAACGAAAACAACCTTGCAGTCTCTCAGCGGTTTTGCAACGTGTTCTTCGATGGTGAGCAGGTCAGCCAGAATCTGAGTCGGGTGGTCAACGTCAGTCAGACCATTCCATACAGGAACGCCTGCATACTTTGCCAGGTCTTCAACGACCTTCTGGTCATAGCCTCTGTATTCGATTCCATCATAGAATCTGCCCAGTACCTTCGCTGTATCTTCCAGAGATTCCTTCTTGCCCATCTGTGAGGACTTGCTGTCCAGGAATGTAACATGTGCGCCTTCTTCCAGAGCACCTGTTTCGAAAGCACATCTCGTTCTTGTGGAAGTCTTCTCGAACAGAAGAACAACGTTCTTGCCCTTCATGGTTTCGCCCAGAATGCCGGCTCTCTTCTTAGCTTTCAGATCGTGTGCCAGATCCAGCATGTATCTGATTTCTTCCGGTGTAAAATCCATCAGTGTGAGAAAACTTCTACCTTTCAAATTAACAGCCATAATGATAATCTCCTTTTCAATTTCTATTCTCTAAAAATAACGCTCTTGATTTGTTGCCTTAACTATATAAATACTGGCACCTGTAATCAAGTGCCAGTCAGTCTGTTTTTTTATGTGCCAGTGCATCTTCCAGTATTTTAACCCCGTCGCGGATCTGCTGCTCCGTGGGATAGGAATAGTTGAGACGGATATGATCGTTTCCGCGGGACGGCTTCGTATAGAACAAATGCCCCGGCATAAAGGTCATGCCCCGCTTCTGCGTTTCCCGCAAAAGGCTTCGTGCGCTCCATCCGGGCGGCAGTTTGATCCAAAGATACACGCCCCCGTCCGGAACCTGATAGTCCAACCCGTATTTCTGTGCAAAGGCATCGATCAGGGAGCACATGAGATCCCGTTTCTTACGGTACAGATCCCGGAACGCATCAAGCCGTTCAAAAAACTGGCCGGTCTTCATGTATTCCAGGGTCAGCATCTGGGCTGACCAGTCCGGGCTTGCCACCCGCAGGGAAAACATGTCGCTAAACCGCTCCGTGATCGACTTATCCGCAACCACGAAGGACACCCCTGCTCCGGGCATCATGGTCAGGGAGAAGGAATACATATAGATCACGTTGTTGCCGGGATCCATGGATTTGATCGACGGCACCGGCTTGACATCGTAATACAGTTCCGAGGCTTCGTCCTCTTCGATAATCGGGATCCGGTATTTGTAGGACAGTTCCAAAAGCTTTCGTCTCCGTTCAAGGGTCAGAACGGTTCCCGTTGGATTATTGAAACTGGAGCCCACGTAGATAAAGGCAGGTTTTTCCCCTTCGATGACGTTTTCCAGATTTTCGCAGATCATTCCGTTTTGATCCATGGGCGCACTGATCAGCTCCACGCCGGCCACTTCAAAGGTACGGAACACGTCCGGTGAAGTCGCCTCCTCCATCAGCACTTTGTCCCCCGGTTTTAACATGAGATTCAAGATAAAATCCAGTGACTGGTTGTTTTCGCTGAAAATCTGAATTTGGCTCGCATCGGCTTTAATGCCTTTGCCTGCCAGAAATAGAGCGATCTGCTTTCTCAGCTGCAGGTCCCCGCGGTAAGGAGAGTAAAAGTAAGCCTTTTCCCTTCCCTCCTTAAAGATTTTCTCGAACATGCCGGCAACTTCTTCCGGCGGATATGGCTCGCGCCCGGCAACCCCGCCGCCAAATGAAATCACGCCGCCATCAAAGCTTTTGCTGTAGAGCTTATCGAATTCGCTTTCCAATACGGCGTACTCATCCTTCATAATGCCTTCCCAGTTGACCGGCTTTCGCGGAACGTCCTGCTGCAGATTCGCCGGTTCCGAGTCTTCATCGATCGCCACCCGGTATCCCTTGCCATGGTATGAAAAAACCAGCCCCTCTGCACGTAATTCGTGGTAGGCCTTGGACACCGTATTTCGGTGAACACCAAGTTCTGCCGCCAAAAGCCGCTCTGACGGCAGCGTGTATCCGCTGGCAATGGTTCCGTCAAAGATATGCTCCCGGATCTGTCCCACGATCTGCAAATAGACCGGTACTTTTTTCTCTTTATCGATATGTATTTTCAAGGTTTCACTCCATGAAACTGATAATAGGTCGTTTCGATATTGCCGTTATACAGCTTTCTGCGCCGGTTGGCCTTGCGCCCCATGGCCGCTTCCATTTCTTTATCGGATGTGATCGCGAACACGGACCAGGCCGGATGGCTTTTGCAAAGGCCTTTGAGGGCATTATAGATCTTGCTGATTTCCGCATCGGATCCGATTCGAACGCCGTAAGGCAGATTGGTGACAATCACCGCATTGTTCTGCAGACCGTTGCCATCAAACCGTGCGATATCGCCCCGGGCGATTTCCAGGTATTCTTCGACCCCTGCTTCCGCCGCATTCTCACGAGCCGCCTTGACCGCTCTGGAGTCAATGTCCCGGGCAATGATCCTGCCCTTTACCTCGTCCGCCGGAATGATCGCATCAAAGGCCTCCCGGCGGGCCTTCTTCCAGATGTCCTTGGGGATATATCCCCAGTCTTCGGAAACAAACTTCCGATTCAGCCCCGGTGCGATGTTGGCCGCAATCAGCGCCGCTTCAATAGGGATCGTTCCGCTGCCGCAACAAGGATCGATCAAAACACGGTCACGATTCCAAAAGCTGAGTTCGATCAATGCGGCCGCCAGGGTTTCCTTGATCGGTGCTTCCACGTCCGAAACCCGGTATCCCCGCTTGTGGAGTCCCGGACCGGTCGTGTCCACCGTCAGGGTCACGCGGTCTTTTAAGATCGTGACTTTGACCGTGTAATCGGCGCCGGTCTCTTTGAACCGTTCAAAGCCATAGGCCAGCTTCATCCGCTCCACGATAGCCTTCTTGGCGATGCTTTGGATCGATGGCGGATGGTGCAGCTTGGACTTTACAGTAGAACATGTTACGGTAAACCTGCCGTCAAGAGGAATGAGCCGCTCCCAATAGATTGTATTGGTCTGCTGAAAGAGCTCCTCAAAGGTCGTCGCCTTGAATTCCGCCATTTTCAGAAGGACCCGGTCGGCACTTCTGAGCCATAAATTGGCCTTGACGATGGCTTCCTCATCTCCGGCAAAGGTTACTTTACCGTCTTCCGTTTTTATAATGTCATACCCCAACGCTTCGATCTGCCTGCGCACGACGGCTTCCAGACCAAAGGTTGCGGTTGCAATCAATTCTGTCTTCATATTCCAGTCTCTATTTGTTCAGTTTTCGCAGGAAGTCCTTACGGCCTTCATACTGCTCCCCACTACGGTCTCGGTATTTATGCATCAGCTTTTCCTGACGCTCGTCATAATCCAGCTGCTCATCAAAAAGCTGCTGTTCGTACTTGTTAAGCTCCGATTGCTTCTTGACGTGGGCCGCGATTGGCTTTGGCAACACCGCCATATAGATCAGCGGTCGGAGCAGGAAGATATGCAGAATCGTAAACAAGGCCACGATGCCGAATACGGCTGCCGTGCTCACGCCAACCAGCACCAGACAGCTGCACAGAAGCGTTCCGATTGCCCATACGATAAAGGTCAGCATGAATTTGTCCAAGAATTTTATCTTTTTCTGAAGGATCGGATCGTACAGGTCTCCCGTTCGTTTTGCCTTTCGGATCACCTTGGTCCATTTATTGTTTCCAAGGGAAATCTTAACGGCCATCTTAAAATCACTCTCCAGGGATTCTTCCGCAACGTCGTCCTTCGTAAAACTCTCCTGCTTTTCAAAGAGTACTTCTGTGAAGATGCACTTGCCGCTTCCCATCAGGGAAAAAGATGGAACTTCCGTCGGTTGACAGTTCACGATCATCTGCTGTCCTTCTTTGATCATCTCCGTATTGCCATCCACGGAAAGCACCAGATATCCTTCGAGACAATAAAACCCGTAGGATGCACATTCACCGCCCAATCCGTCGTTGTCGGCGCTTGTCCGCTCCGTCAGGGAAAGTTCCTGCCCCTTTTGCTCTGCGGTGAGGATTTCCATGCGGCCTTTGCAGCCTTTGCGCATGATTAGGTTGTAATCCCGCTTGAGATTGCCGAAGCATTTGGTTTTGATTGCTCCATCAAAGCTGTCCTGCTCCAGGGCTCCCAGCTGGACCGTGCGTTCCTCGCCATGAGCCAGCACCACCTGTCCTTCCAGAACCATGAGAATGCGGTCAAAATCCGGGAGTTTCGTGAAGGAGGATTCCTCCTTATCCGAATCCGCCGTGCTGAGTCTCCAGATGAAGTCCCGGTCCAAATACTCCGCATTGGCCGGATAGATGGCAAGTTCTGTCGTCGTGCCTCCGGACCACTGCCCTATTTTGTAGTTTTCCTGCTTGTATAGTTTCTTTTCCATGTTTCTATTATATCGTCTTTCCCCACTGAAATCTATTGCCAAAGACATCGTAACCGATGACGTGTGTTTTTCCTTCTTTCAGAGTACAGAAATCGCTTTTGGTAACGACTTCATCGGCCCGGTGGACCTTCCCGTCATAGTCGTAATCCACACTCCAAAAGCTGATGGCGGACGTGCCGTCTTCGCTGATGTACTTGGCCGCCACGTCCTGGTCGTTGACGTTGAGTTCAAACCGGTCCGGTTTATAATCGGTCATGCGCAGGCAGCCCAGTTCCTCCGAAAACGAAACCGCTGACCGGGCAAACTTTTCGGCATCCGCCAGGGTATCGGCCCGCACGACTGCAAAGGGTGCCGCTCTTTCAATATTGCTCAGACGCAGAATCTGGCTCGACGTTGCCACATCTCCCTCGTCGCACATGATCCAACGCCGGTTGGTCTTATCACAAACGGCGCCTAAGGTTCCGGATCCGGAGAAAAAGTCGGCGCAAATATCCCCATCATCGCTGCAGGCATAAATGATTCGTTCCAGGAGCTTTTCCGGCTTTTGGGTGGCGTAACCGGTTCGCTCTGAAGAGGTCCGCCCTACCATGTCGATGTTCCATACATCCTTCATGTTAACGAGGGTATACCAGCCGATCTCATCTTCGAATTCTTCCACGCCTTTGAACCGGTATGGCTTAAACTGCCGGTTGTAGGACTTTTCTTTGAGGATGTTAAATTTATAGTTGTGGGTTTTGCTGTAGAACAGAAGCGTATCGTGTTTTCTCGCAAAACTCCTCTTGCTGGCTCCGCCGGATTTATACATCCAGGCGATTTCATTGACAAAATTGGATTCCCCGAAGATCTCATCCAGTAGCATTTTAACGTAGTGAGCGCCGTGCCAGTCCAGATGCACCCAAATGCATCCGGTCTCACTCAGCAGATCTTTCATCATGTAGAACCGTACGGTGAGCATGGTCAGATAATGTTCCATACTGGATTCCCAACGGTCGTCGTAGGCGCCGGTCTTGATTACCGGCGATTTACCGAGTTTGGCCGACTCCAGCCGGACAGACGCCTGGTATTTGCTGTTCGTAAAGAAGGGCGGATCCACATATATAATCTGAATCTTGCCGGCCATATTCCCTTTTTTCAGGAGATATTCCATATAGGCCAGATTGTCCCCGGAAGCCAGCACGTGGTCATATTCCTTTGCTTGTTCTGAGGCGGTACTTCGCCTTCCTTCCGGGCGGTAGAGTTCCTGTACTTCATAGGTACAGCATCCTTCCCGCTGCATGATTTCTTCGTATAAGGCACGGCCTCCTGCCAATGCGTTTAGCAAATCGTTCACTTTACTCATTTGCGTTCCTCGTGTTATATAGACTGTATCGAAACAATGATTTAGCGATTGGAATGATTCCCGTGAAGCAATTCAGGGATCAGTTCCTCGCGGCCCGCGAGTCTTAGCGCCTCCATCACGAGCTTGCGGTTTTCTTTCTTGTGGAAGTGAAGCAAAGCCCTTTGCATCTTCTTCTCTTTTATATCTTTTGCCACATAAACCTTACGGCCGGTAAATGGGTCCCGTTCTGTGTAGTAGATGCAGGTCGCCAGCGTTCCCGGTGTCGGATAAAAATCCTGCACCTGATCCGGCACGAATCCCGTTTTTTTCATATACCGCGCCAGCTCCACAGCATCGTCTAGCGTGCTCCCCGGATGGGAGGATATGAAGTACGGGATCATGTATTGTTTCAGGCCTGCCTTCTGGCTTGCCTTCTTGTACTCTTTGCTGAACCGGTCAAAGACGTCAATGGATGGCTTATGCATCTGCCGCAATACGCGATCCGATGCGTGTTCCGGAGCGACTTTAAGAACGCCGCTGACGTGATGCCGGCAAAGCTCCTCCAAAAACTCCTTGCCGCTGCCATGGGTCTTTTGGTGATTGTTCCATCCGGCCATCATATAGTCATAGCGAATTCCGGACCGGATGAATACTTTTTTTACACCCTTCATCCCGCGAACTGCTTGCAGCACGTCGATGTAATCGCTGTGATCCGTATCCAGCTGGCTGCAAGGCTTCGGAAAGAGACAGTCTTTGCTGCCGCACATTCCATGCTCCAGCTGCTTTTTACAGGATGGATGGTGGAAATTCGCGGTCGGTCCGCCAATGTCATGGATGTATCCTTTAAACTGGGGATCCCGGGTCATCGCCTCCGCTTCTTTGACGATGGAGCCTTTGCTTCGGCTTCGAACTTCCCGTCCCTGGTGGTAGGTAATGGCGCAAAAGGCACAGCCCCCGAAACATCCCCGGTTAGCCGTGATGCTGAATTTCACCTCCCGGATCGCTGGAACGCCCCCGTCCCTTTCGTACACCGGATGATACGTCCGCATGTAGGGCAGATCGTACAGATCATCCAGCTCCATTTCCTCCAAAGGCATTTGAGGCGGATTCTGCACGATGCTGCAGGTCTCCGAATAAGGTTCGATCAATCGTTTCCCGTTTATGGGATCGTTGCTGCGGTACTGTTTGGCAAAGCTTTCGTTGTATCGAAGCTTCCCGTGATCCGTCTCGCTACTGATTTCATCAAACGCCGGCAGTATGACGTCATCGCCTTCCGGAATAAAGCTTCCGCTTCCGTCGGTTTTGCCAACCCGCAGGCAGGTGCCGCGGATCCAGCTGATATCCGAAATGTCAATGCCGGCATCGAGGGCTTCCGCAATTTCCAAAACGGCCCGCTCCCCCATGCCGTAAATCAGCAGGTCGGCCTTTGCATCGAGAAGAATGGATCGCCGGACTTTGTCGGACCAGTAATCGTAATGGCCCAGGCGCCGAAGACTCGCCTCCAGCCCGCCCAGAATCACCGGAACGTCTTTGTAGGCTTCTCTGGCCCGGTTGCTGTAAACGATCAGCGCCCGGTCTGGACGCTTGCCCGCTTTCCCGCCTGGCGAATAGACATCGCCTCGCCTTCGGTGCTTGAACACCGAATAGTTGTTGACCATGGAGTCCACATTGCCGCTGTTGATCAGAAATCCCAAACGAGGCCTTCCAAACTGCCGAAAATCGTCCACGCTTTTCCAGTCAGGCTGGGCCAGGATCGCCACACGGTATCCCCGTGATTCCAAAAGCCTGCTGATAATGGCCGTACCAAAAGAAGGATGGTCCACATAAGCATCGCCCGTTATTAAAACGAAATCGGCCTGTTCCCATCCTCTCTCTTTCATTTCTTTTCTGTTTATCGGCAGAAAACCCATCGCTGATTATCCTAAGAATTTCATAACAACGTTTTTGACATCGTTTCCATCTGCAAGACCTTTGACCTTGCCCATCACTGGACCCATGAGCTTTCCCATGGACTTCTTGCCGGAACCCTCTTCGATGCCCAGCCCTGCTGCGGTTTCTTTGACGATGTTCATGATTTCCTCATCGGTCAGTTGCTGCGGCATGTATTCCATCAGCACATCGATTTCGGCCTGGTATGCCTGGAGCATATCTGTTCTGCCTGCTGTTTCGAAATCTGCCAGAGCATCTTTTCTCATTTTGACCTGCTTGGCCAGAATCGCGGCGATTCCCTGATCGTCTACTTCTTCTCTGGTGTCCACTTCGACCTGCTTGATGGCCGCTCTAACAAAGTTTATGGTGTCCTTGCGGACTTTATCTTTTGCTTTCATTGCCTCTTTGAAATCGGCATTGAGCTTTTCTTTCAGTGACATACGTACCTCCTCAGATTTAGGCAAATGATAAACGGCACCATAACTGATGCCGTTTCGTTTCTTATTTTCGCTTAGTATTTCCTAGCCTTTTTTCTAGCAGCCTCAGACTTTTTCTTTCTCTTTACGCTTGGCTTTTCGTAGTGCTCTCTTTTTCTGACTTCTGCCATGACGCCATCTCTAGCGCATGATCTCTTGAATCTCTTAAGAGCGCTTTCTAAGCTTTCATTTTCTTTTACGATTACCTGTGCCATCCCCGTTTCACCTCCTGACATATTATTATAGTTCGTCTTGAAAACGGTCCTTGTCTCTATGACAAAGGTCATCTTGCAACGTTGTTATTATATATGCTTATGGGCTTCCTTGCAAGGATTATTTTTATCAGCCTGGAGGCCAGGTCATCTTGCGTTTGCCCAGCAGATGGAAATGCAGATGCTGTACTGTCTGCAGTCCATCTTCACCGCAGTTATTGACCAATCTGTAACCGTTATCCAGGCCAAGTTCTGCCGCGATATCTTTCACTTTCAGCATGATGTAGCTGACCAGATCCGCATCTTCTTCTGTCAGTTCGTCCAGGGAGGCAATGTGCTTCTTCGGAATGATCAGCACGTGTACCGGTGCCTGCGGGTCTACATCATGGAAACACAAGATTTTATCATCTTCATATACTTTATTGGAAGGAATCTCGCCTTCGATGATTTTGCAGAATAAACAATCACTCATGGATTTGCTCCTTTCTTCGTAAAACTGAATTCATTATACCACAACTGCGCTCATTCCGTCATAGATAATTCCAGTCAATCTCACATTCACAAAGTCATCCAGCAAAAGCTCCGGTTCTGCCTTTGCCGCCTCCTTTACCGGAAGGGACGCCGCATCGATGTACACGCGAATGTAATTTCCCGTGTATCCGGTCAGGTAACGGCCCGATGGCTTTTGGACGATTTCCTCCAGCAGTACCCGTTCCCGTCTTCCCTCTTCGGCTGCTGCCAGGTTGATCTGGTAAAAGCCTTTTGCTGCTTCTGCCGCGATTTGTTCCAGTTCTTCTGCCCGCTTCCCTTTGATTTGCGGTGAAACCTGGTGCTCCATGTCCGCGGCTTTTGTGAGAGGTCTCTTGGAATACTTGAATATATGGGTCTTGCAAAAGCTGCACTCTCGAACCAGTTTGCAGCTTTCTTCAAAATCCGCCTCTTTTTCTCCCGGAAACCCTACGATGATGTCCGTCGAAATGCCGTAACAATCGTCTTCCTCAAAAAGAGCGTTGACCATCTGGTAATACTCATCCAGGGTGTATGGACGGTTCATGGCTTTGAGAATCCCGTTGCTCCCGCTCTGGGCTGACATGTGTAAATGGTGACACAGCTTCTCGTAGCGGAAGAGCCGCTTCACATAATCCGCATTGACCACGGCAGGTTCCAAACTGCTGAGACGGATTCTAAAATCCCCTTCCAGAGCATTGATGGCCGCAATAGCTTTTTCCACGCCAAAGACTTCTTCCGGATTCGTATTGGCTCCGTAAAGATCTCGTCCTTCCATATCGTACTGGGCCGTGTTGATTCCCGTCAGAACCAGTTCCTTGCATCCGTCCGCGATCAAAGCCTTTGCTTCTTCTACGATCAAAGGCAGCGGCCGGCTTCGAACGGGTCCTCTGGCATAGGGAATGACACAGTAAGAACAGAACCGGTTGCAGCCTTCCTGGATCTTGATGTAGGCGCGGGTTCTGGTCTCCCGTTTGTCCACAATGCCCATATCTTCAAAAACACCCAGCTCCTCATAGGACCGGATGTGGATTTCTTCTTCGGTCAACGCATCCGCCGCTTCCGCCATTGCCTTTGCCCGCCCTTCGATGTAATCGATGAGGGTGTGCTTTTCGTTGGTCCCCGTCACGATGTCCACGCCTTGAATCGCAGACACTTCTTCAGGAAGAATCTGCGCGTAGCATCCCGTTACCGCAACGATACTGTCCGGGTTCACCTTCTTCATGCGGCGAATGTACTGGCGCGATTTCTTATCGGCAACTGCCGTTACGGTACAGGTGTTGATGATATAGACGTCCGCGTAATCCCTCTCGCCAACGATCTCATGACCCCGCCGGCGAAACTCCTTGGCCATGGCTTCCGATTCATATTGATTTACTTTGCATCCGAGTGTGTGGAAAGCAATTTTCATAGTTAGATTCCTATCTGTTATAATTCCAATTCATACATGATCATGGCCAGAGCTGCCATGCCTGCTGTTTCCGTTCGGAGGATCGTCTTACCCAGAGAAACCGACTCTCCACCGGCTGCAACGATTTGCTCTGCTTCCGCATCGGAGAACCCGCCTTCCGGTCCGATGACCAGCGCAACGCGTTCTAGTACGTTTCCCGTAATTTCCTGATACATAGGATTCGTCGCCGTCAGCAGCGCTTCCTTAATAGTTTTTCCCTTTTCGTTTTCATAAGGGAACAGGACCAGATCAAAATCCGCAAACCGCTCTGTCAAGTCCTTTGATTTGATCGGCTCAGCCACCCAGGGAATGATCCCGCGGCGGCATTGTTTGACAGCCTCCGCCGAAACTTTGTTCCACCGGTCGGTTTTTTTCTGGAGGTTTCCTTTGTCTTTGACCACGGTCCGGTCCATAAACACAGGCACGATTTCGTGCACGCCCAACTCGACACACTTCTGGATGATGGTCTCCATTTTGCCCTGTTTAGGGATTCCCTGAAACAGGGTAACTTCCACAGAGGGTTCCCCTGCAAAAGCCTGCTTATCGAGAATCTCAAGCTGTGCCTCCTGACTGTCCATGGACAGGATCTTCGCCCGGTATTCCCATTCTACCGTATCTGAGACATCCACTTCGTCCCCTTCTTTGAGCCGCAGCACTTTCGTCATATGATGAAGGTCGTCCTTGTTATCGATGATGATTCTGTTCAGTCCCACATTCTCGGGTCCTACAAAAAATCTGCTCATAAATCTCCCTCTATCCAAAAATTCCAAACAGTTTCTTTTTCGGACGGGCGGCGATGGCACACCACTCCCCGTCTTCCGGGATTTCGAGGATCTCAAATCCCGCCTTTCTGACCGCTTCCGCAACCTGTTCTTTTTTCTCCAGCAGGATCCCCGAGGAGATGAACACCCCGTCCTTTTGCAGGTGCTTTTTCGCACTTGGGGACAGTTCTATGACCAGATTGTGCATCAGGTTGGCGACGATAATGTCCGCCCGGAAGTCGATGCCTTTTGTCAGATCACCCTGCCGGATGCAGACGGCCTCCTCAACGCCGTTGAGAGATACATTTTCTTTGGCGACTTCCACAGCATCCTCATCGATTTCAATCCCCAGCACCTCTTTGCTCCCAAGCAAGGCCGCCGCAATGGATAAAATGCCGGAGCCGCATCCCACATCTAAGATCTTCTGACCTGCCCCGTCCTGCATGTATTTTTCCAGCAGTTTCATGCAAAGGCTTGTGGTCTCGTGGGTTCCGGTACCAAAGGCCATGCCCGGATCGATCTGCAGGATCAATTCTCCGGCCTTTGCATCATACTCTTCCCAGGTCGGTTTGACAACCAGCCGGTCCGTGACCTTGACGGGTTTGAAATTCTCTTTCCACTTATCCTTCCAGTCTTCATCGTTGACCAGAATGTCTTCGGCATAGAGCCTTCCAAAGTCCGCTTCACTGCCGTATTCGCCATACTGTTCTTCGCCCTTTAGCTTCATGATATCCAGCTTCAGATGCTGCACCAGAGCCCTGCCCTCTTCGCTGTCCTCAAAGTACGCGGAGATGGTAGGCTCCCGGTCGGGTCTTTGCTTCAGACTGTCGTCGATGTAATCCCAATCGTATTCGTGCTTTTTGTTCAGGATGTCTTCCATGTCGGCCGGATCATCGATCATGACCTGATCGATCCCGTTTTTCAAAAACAGTTCCGTCACCATCTCGATGCCCTGTCTGGAAGCATGCACTTTCAGTTCTAAATATTTCATAGCTATCCTTATCTTATTGTAAACAAAGGGGTTGTTGTATGCGCAACAACCCCAATACTCCTGTTCATTTGATTATGAGAAGAACTCTTTGATGGAATCAAGGAAACCGCTCTTCTTAGAGTAACATTCGTCGGTAACGGTCTTGCCCATTTCTTCGATTGCCTTCTTCTGTTTCTTGTTAAGCTTCGTCGGTATTTCCAGAGAAACCTTCACATAAAGGTCCCCCTTGCGGCTGTTCCGAAGGTTCTTGATGCCTTTTCCCCTGAGCCTAAAGACGGTTCCCGGTTGGGTGCCGGCCGGCACTTTATAGGAAACCTTCTCTTCCAGCGTTGGAACAATGATTTCATCTCCCAAAGCCGCCTGGTTAAAGGAGATCGGAATCTCCAGCCACAGGTCCTGACCACGCCGTTCAAAGAGCTTATGCGGCCGTACATTAAGGACGATGTACAGATCTCCATCCGGTCCGCCATTGATGCCCGGTTCGCCCTGTCCCTTGATTGGGATGACGGAATCGGTATCTACGCCAGCCGGAATATTGACTGTAATATTGACCGTATCTCTTACTTTGCCGGTGCCGCCGCAGTCCTGACAAGGGGACTCGTTGATTTCACCGGTTCCGTTACAGTCCGGACACGGTGAAACGCTCTGGAAGGTTCCAAGAGGCGTCCTCTGCTGGGTCCGGATTTCTCCGGTGCCGCCGCACTTCGGACAGGACTTCTTCGATGTTCCCGGAGCCGCTCCAGTGCCGCCGCAGGTCTTGCACTTGACGTATTTCGTCAGCTTGATGTGCTTTTTGACACCAAAAGCTGCCTCTGTAAAGTCGATGGTCAGTGACTTTTGGATGTCATTGCCTTTGCGCGGTCCATTGCTTCTGCGCTGCCCGCCAAAACCACCGAAGCCGCCGAAGCCGCCACCGCCGCCAAATGCGCCGCTGAACATATCGAAGATGTCTTCGAATCCGCCAAATCCGCCTGCGCCGCCAAAGCCGCCGGCAAAGCTGTTCGGATCCACGCCGGCATGACCGAACCGGTCATACTTTGACTTCTGGTCAGGATCCGACAGCACTGCGTAAGCTTCGTTGATTTCCTTGAATTTTTCTTCGGCCTCTTTGTCACCCGGGTTTTTGTCAGGATGATATTTCATCGCAAGCTTACGGAAAGCTTTTTTGATTTCATCATCACTGGCGCCCTTTTTGAGGCCTAACACTTCATAATAATCGCGTTTATCAGCCATTATTAATAACCTCTGCTGTTATTTTATTTTTCGTCGTCGTCCACTACTTCGAAGTCTGCATCAACGACATTGTCGTCATTTGCGGCACTGCCTGCTCCAGCCTGTCCAGCTCCCATGTCAGGACCTGCGCCGAAAGCCTGTCCGCCCATTCCGCTCATGTCAGGACCTGCGCCTGCTGCACCCTGTGCAGCCTGTGCCTGCTGGTACATCTTTGCAGAAATCGTGTGGAATTTTTCTGTGAGTTCTTCTGTCTTCGCTTTAATGTCGTCGATATTTCCAGCGTTCAGTGCGCTCTGCAGAGCATCCTTCGCACCGTTGATATCGTTCTTTTCCTCTTCGGAAAGTGCCTGATCAAGTTCCTTAACGTTCTTTTCTGTCTCATAGATCAGAGTTTCTGCCTGGTTCTTGACTTCGACTTCTTCTTTTCTCTTCTTGTCTTCTTCCGCGTACTGTTCCGCTTCCTTAACCTTCGCATTGATTTCCTCTTCGGACAGCTTTGTGGATGAAGTAATGGTAATGTTCTGTGACTTGCCGGTTCCCAGATCCTTTGCGCTTACGTTTACAATGCCGTTTGCGTCAATATCGAAGGTAACTTCGATCTGAGGAACTCCACGTGGAGCTGGTGGAATACCTGTCAGCTGGAATCTGCCAAGGGTTGTATTTCCTGCAGCCATATCTCTTTCACCCTGCATTACGTGGATGTCAACTGCCGGCTGATTATCTGCCGCTGTTGAGAAGATCTGGCTCTTCTTTGTAGGAATGGTTGTATTTCTTTCAATCAGCTTCGTAGCAACGCCGCCCAGTGTTTCGATGGACAGTGACAGCGGAGTTACGTCCAGAAGCAGGATGTCGTTCTGCATCTCGGAGTCGCCGGAAAGAATACCTGCCTGAATGGCTGCACCGATGGCAACGCATTCATCCGGGTTGATGCCCTTGAACGGTTCTTTGCCGGTTACATTCTTAACGGCTTCCTGTACAGCTGGAATTCTTGTGGATCCGCCAACCAGGATAACCTTATTGATATCGTTGTTGGAAACGCCTGCGTCTGCCATAGCCTTTCTCATTGGCTCGATGGTTCTCTGTACCAGATGTGAAGTCAGCTGATCGAACTTGGCTCTTGTGATATCCATGTTCATGTGCAGAGGGCCGTTTTCGTTTACTGTGATGAACGGCAGATTTACATTTGTTGTCTGTGCGCTGGAAAGTTCTTTCTTGGCCTTTTCTGCAGCTTCCTTCAGTCTCTGCATTGCCATCTTGTCTTTTCTCAGGTCAACGCCGTTTTCCTGGGAGAAACTGTCTGCCATGAAGTTCAGCAGGCAATCGTCAAAGTCATCGCCGCCCAGCTTTGTGTCGCCGTTTGTTGCCAGTACTTCTACAACGCCGCCGCCCAGCTCCAGAATGGATACATCGAAGGTACCGCCGCCCAGGTCATAAACCAGGATCTTCTGTGATTCGTCGGCCTTATCGATGCCGTATGCCAGTGAAGCAGCCGTTGGTTCGTTGATGATTCTCTTTACTTCCAGACCTGCGATTTTGCCGGCATCCTTGGTTGCCTGCTTCTGGCTGTCTGTAAAGTATGCAGGAACGGTGATAACCGCTTCTGTTACTGGTCCGCCCAGATAGCTTTCTGCGTCTGCCTTAAGCTTTGACAGAATCATAGCACTGATGTCCTGCGGTGTGTATTTCTTACCGTCGATCTGAACGTCATAGGCTTCACCCATGTGTCTCTTAATGGATGCGATGGTTCTGTCCGGATTGGTGATGGCCTGTCTCTTAGCCGTTTCACCAACTAAACGTTCACCGTTCTTTGCAAAACCTACGACGGATGGTGTTGTTCTCAATCCTTCGGCGTTTGTGATAACGACAGGATCTCCTCCTTCCAGTACCGCAACGCACGAGTTCGTTGTTCCTAAATCAATTCCTATTACTTTGCTCATAGTTTTTCCTCCTTGTATTCTTGTGAAAGCAGCTTTCCTGTTTGGGTGGCCTAGCTGACGACTTTGACCATGGAAGGTCGGATTACTTTGCCGTTCAGCGTATAACCCTTCTGCATTACACCGGAAACCTTGCCGCTTTCGTATTCTTCAGTTTCCTCTGTCATGACTGCGTTGTGGACGTTCGGATCAAAATCCTCACCCAGCGCTTTGATTTCCTTCAGGCCTTCTTTTTCGAGCACATTCACCATCTGCTTGAAAATCATTTCCATGCCCTCAACGAATCCGGCGCAGCCACCTTCTGCAGCATTTGCGTTCTGTTCGAGTGCCCGTTCAAAGTTGTCCATAACTTCGAGGAGCCCTACCATTACTTTTTCGTTGGCGTATGCATAGAGATCTTTTTTCTCTTTTTCTACGCGTCGTTTGTAGTTCTGGAAGTCCGCCATCAGCCGGAGATATTTTCTCTCCCCGTCTTCCTGACTTTCTTCTTCTCCCTGATCGTTCTCACCCTTCTCTTCCTCAGCTACCTCCTTTTCTTCACTCGGTTCAGCTTCGTCCGTCTCGGTCTGACTCTGCTGCTGAGTTTCATCCATTTCGTTCTCTGTAATATCCTCTTCCCTTTTTATATCTTCCGTATTAACTGTCATCTCCCTCTCCTTCCGTCAATCTAAATGCCTTGCTAATATTATCTGTAAGATATTCAACAACGGATGTAACTTCGCCATACTTCATTCGGGTTGGTCCGATAACACCGAGCTTGCCGACCAACTTTCCATCCACATGGTAGGTTGCTGTGATGACGCTGCAATCCGAAAGTTCTTCGTCTTCATTCTCACCGCCTATGGTGATCAGTACACCATCGCCTCTGCTGCTGAGCTTTTGCATGATATCCTGTTTCCGGTTCACAAGCTCGAAGAAGTTCCTTGCCTTATCGATGTCGTTGTATTCCGGAAGCGAGAAGATATTGGTCAGGCCATCCATATAGAGATTGACGTTGAGCATATCTTCCAGACTCTTGATAAAGCTTGGCGCGATGTTGTGTTCAAACATTGCCATCGCCTCCGCATCGGCTTTGAATGTCTTGATAATATCCGTGGTAAGCGCTTCGCTTAGTGTCTTGCCGCTGTAGTTATAGGTCATATTCTTGGCAAGAATCCGAAGCGTATCCTCGGAAGCCGGTTTGTCCAGCCGAACGGCTGTATTGCTGACTTCACCGCTCTCCGCTACCAGCATGAGAACCACAGTCTTCGGGTCAACCGGGAGCAGGTTGATGTATTTCAGTTTATCCTGTTCTTTTTCCGGTGACAGTGCAAAAGCTGTCAGATTGGTGATCTCTGACAGAACATGAGCCGCTCTTTCAATCAGATTTTCAAGTTCTGTTACGTTCGAGTACAAATCCCGGGCAATGGCATCCTTCTGCTCCTGGGTCAGTTCCCTCTTTTTCATCAGCTCGTTGACATACAGTCTGTAAGCCTTCTCCGAAGGAACACGACCGGAGGATGTATGCGGATGAGTCAGGTAGCCAAGTTCCTCCAAATCCGACATTTCATTTCGGATCGTCGCCGGGCTGCCAAGCTCATAATTCTTCGAAATCGTTCTCGACCCAACCGGTTCAGCGGTTCTAATAAAATCAGCGATGACGGCCTGCAATATTTTTAATTTTCGTTCTGTTAAATCCATTGCGTGCCTCCTTTCAGACGGTTTGTTCCGTCTTGTTGTTAGCACTCTATCGCTGCGAGTGCTAACCTCTGTACATAAAGTACCATTTTTATGAGTCAGTGTCAATAGTTTATAGCAAATTTTTCATTGGAATGAATTCTCCAAGATCAAAAAGGAACAGATAGGTTTCTCGGACTTCTCTGCCCAGGGCGCCCTCCAATGCTTCCTGATAGATATCGATTTGCTTTTGATAGGTTTGCCGGATGTCTTCTATCGTATGATTCTTCCCGACATAGCTGTTTTTATAGTCGATCAGAACCGGGCCCTCGTCTCCCTCAAACCAGCAGTCGATGATTCCCTGCACAACGGCTCGCTCTCCCTGAAGTTCTTTTTCCATGATGAATTCTTTTTCCCGGTAGAGCCTTCCGGATTCAAAGGCCTTTGCGGCGCGCCGCCCCAGTTCCGTATCAAAAAAGGCTGCAATTTTCCCGACTCGGACTGCCTTACGTTCCTCCGGTGTCAGTTTCCCGCTTTCCTCCAGTTCGTCTGCAAAGGCCGTAATATATGCTTCGCCCTCATCTCTGGCTTTTGCGAAATCGATCAGCTCCATGATCAGATGCATTACGGTCCCGACTTCTGCTGCAGTCATCTTGTGCTTGGACTGATCCGGTTCAAACTCCGCAATCGGAATGCGGTCGATGAGATCGCTGCCCGGGCTGTCCTTTTGTTCCGCCTGGTTCAGTTCCGTCACGGAGTATTTGAGTTTGGACGATGCTCCTGCCGGTGCCTCATACTGGAAGCTCAGCCGGCGGTCGATTTCTTTCGCCAGATCATTTTCAGGCCCAACGGTCTGCAGAATCTGCCGGATCAAATCGCCTGCTTTGCCGGACCGGGCGGTAAGCTCTTCGTCCTCGTCGCGGCTTTCATGCATGCTGACGTAAGCCGTATCGCTGCCCTTCAGGCTTCCGTAAATCATGTTCAGGTAGTTTCCTGTATCCACTTCATCTTTTAATGCCTTTTGATTTTTGATGCTGCCGACGATTTCAAGCCGGTCAATGGCTCTGGTCATGGCAACGTACAGAATGCGCACGGCTTCTTCATAATTCTCTGCAGACTGTTTTGATGAAATGACCTGCTGCAGCAGTGTTTTCTTTTTCCAGTGGGCTTCCTTATTGATCCTTGGCAGACCAATGCCGAAGTCTTTATGCAGTGGCGCCGTATTCCGGCTTCCGCCGCGAATGAATTTGCCCGCGCCGGTAAAAATCACGACTGGAAATTCCAGGCCTTTGCTCTTGTGAACGGTCATGACCCGGACCACGTCTTCGTTTTCGCTGATGGTTTTCGCCTCTCCTTCCGAAGTATTGCTCTGGGCCATGGCTTCGATGTATCGGAGAAATCCGCTTAAGCCGCTGTGGCTGCTTTTCTCAAACACCGATGTTTTCTCAACGATCATCTGCAGGTTTGAGATCCTCTGCCGGCCAACGGGCAATCCGCTGCAATAGTCGTAATAGCCGGTGTCATACAGGAGCGTGCGGACCAGTTCTTCAAGAGGCACCGTCCTTCCAAGCTCCTTCCAAAATCCAATGGTTTGGAACAGATTCTCAAGCTTTTGCCTGAGATCATGGTCCGGCCCTTTTTCCATATATTCTTTTACCGCCGCGCAAAAACTTCCCTCTCGCTGATGGATTCGAATTTTGGCAAGATCCCGAAGGTCAAAATCAAATATGGCGGACCGCATGACAGAAATAAGCGGTACGTCCTGTTCGGTATTGTCGATGACCTTTAGCAGGTTCAAAAACACCTGCACTTCCACGGTCTCATAGTAACCTTCTCCCGTATCCCCATAGGCCGGAATGCCCTCGTCGTTCAGATACCGTTCGATCGCGGCAACGGACTCCCTGGCTCTGGCCAGTACTGCAATGTCCCGATATTGTACGGTCCTGTCGGATTGGGATTTCACGTCGTAAATGCGGCTTCCAACCGCGTCCCGGATGATAGCTGCAACTTCATCGGCTTCGATTTCACCGCTGTCCATATCCTCATCCAGATCTTCCTTATTGATGATGTGGATCCCCGTCGGATAGCCCGGCTCCTCTTCCGGCGCCATACAATGGAGCATTGCGTTTTCATCGTATCCAGGCATGACGTTTTCGAATACGGAATTGACCGCTGCCGTCACATTGGATTTGCTTCGGAAGTTTTTGTTCAAATCGATGACCATGCTTTCCGTCAGGTTCTCCTCTCGGTAGAGCCGGTCTTTTTCCATAAAGATTTCCGGTTCTGCCAGCCGGAATTTATAGATGCTCTGTTTTACATCACCAACCATAAAGAGGTTGTTGGTTCTGGCGATTCTGTTGACGATGGTTTCCTGGAGCATATTGCTGTCCTGGTATTCGTCGACAAAAATATACCGGAACCGTTCTCTCTGTTCGGCGGCCGCTTTTTCGTCTTCCAGGATCTCAATGGCATAATGCATGACATCGTCCATATCAATGGAGTTGTCTTCCGTCTTCATTTGACGATAGACTGTTTCAAACTTTTCAATCAGTCCCACCATGAATTCGGTATCTTCATAGACGGCCTGGATATCTTCATTGGCCTCTTCCAGGGTTGTGGTATAGAACGCCTTCACGCCGTTTAAGAGCGCCTTTCCCTGGTCACGAAGATCCGATACCTCAAGCTTTATTTCCTCGTAAGCTTCCTTATTATCTTCACTTGACGCCCTCATGGTTTGAAAGGACTTGCCAAAAAACTCCACGATGGCATTGTAATCATGGATCTGCTCCACCGCCTCATGAATCCGCCTTGCGTCTTCCGAGGCCTTACGGTAGAGTCCTTCGGTTTCGGATGAATCCAGCAGATCTGCCGCCTGATCAAAATAGTCCGCGGCTTTTGCAAAAGCCTGAGCGGTTTCCCGGGCGATGTATTCGCCAAGACCCAAGGCTTCCACCGGGTTTTCGGTGTTCATAAGCTCTGTGCGGCCTTTTGCCCACTCCATATAAAAAGGAATGCTGCGGAGACTATTGTACATCCGAATGATGCTTTCCTTGATTCCGTTGTCACTTCGGTCGCCGCTGTGTCGCTTGAGAAAGTCATAAAATTCCTGCTGCTGCGCTTCATATCTCTGTTCAAACACCTGATCGATGGCGTCCCGCTTCATGATCACCGTCTGAACCTCATCGGTAATGGCAAAGCCAGGTTCCAGATCGGTCAGATAGAAATACTGCCGGATCATGTCCACGGCGAAGGAATGGAACGTCCCTATGGCTGCTCCCGGCAGAAGCTGCAGCTGCCGCAGCAAAAAAGCCCGGTCCACATCGCTGTCCTTGGCCAGTTCTTTACGGATGGCTTCTTCCAGTCTTTGCCGCATTTCTTCGGATGCGGCTTTTGTAAAGGTCGTAATGAGAAACCGGTCCACATCCACCTGTTCTTCGATGATCAGCTTCTTGATGCGTTCTACTAAAACCGCCGTTTTGCCGGAACCGGCTGCTGCCGAAACCAGAATATTTTTATCACGTGTTTCGATGGTACGTAATTGATCCTCTGTCCAATTTGGCATTTATTCGTTCCTTTCCTACTGTTTCGATTTCTTTCGGGTAAAAACCATCGCTGCCATTACGGCCGTAATGCCGGTAATGAGCTGGGCGGTAATCAATCCCGGGATCACGTCTTTCTCGACACTGGCGGTAAATGCCAGATGATCCCCCAGACAGAAGGATGCTCCCGTCGCAAAAGCATTGCAGAGCACTTTGCCCCGGTCGTTCATATCCTTCATGGTCGGGTACATGACAATGGAGTTGGCCAGACAGCCAACCATGCCCGCGATGGAAACCCCATCGATTCCCATATGCTCCCCGGCCTTTGCAAACCATTTGTGACACACTTTCGTGATCAGGTGCATCATCGGAAATGCCCCGGCTAAAATGATGGCAATGTTGCCTACAACGGCAAATCCTTCAGAAATCGGGGCCATGCCTTTTAGAATCTCGATGCCGCAGAATTCCCGCACTGCCGCCAGAACCAGTCCTAAGATGATCACGCCGGTGATAAAGATCCCGAACATATTGAATCCCTTAATCATAGCTGTTGGAACTAGTTTAAGTCCGATGGCGATGAGAACAGAAACCACCAGCGTCGGGATACTGTTGACCAGCAGCAGCCCCGGATCAAATCCGGCAACCAATCCGCCGATAAATGCTCCCAAAGGAATGGTGATGACGCCGTATAACACGCCTTCTGCGAAAAAAGGCCGGTCCTCCAATCGTATCAATCCCAGCCCCACCGGAATGGTAAACACAATGACCGTTCCCAGAAGACTTCCCATGATGATGCCCGAATAGCAGGCAATATCATGGGTCGAAGCCATGGCGGCTGCCAGCGGGTATCCACCGGAATCACAGGCTAGAAAGGTTCCTGCAAACATGGCCGGGTCCGCGCCGATTAAATCGTACACCGGCTTTGTGACCGCCAAAATGTACGGCGCAATGGCAGGCGCCAGACAAATCATCCCAACCATGGCCAGAGTAAGTGCGCCAAGGGCTCCGATCCCCTCTTCAAACTTCTCTGACATGCCGAGTTTCAGTTTGCCGCAGGTGATTTTATCGATCGCTCCTAAAACCATAAATGCGATCATGATATCTATAATGATTTGACTCAGTGACGTATGATCCATGACTTTTACAAGGCATTCCGAGGACAGTTTCTGACGCATTCCATACATAGAATACATTCCGTCCCATTGGAACGTTTTCTGCTATTATCGGTAACATCCACATTCATAGGGCAAAGGCTTTTGCACTTGCCGCAGGAGATACACTTCTGTGAATCGCATTTGATCCGCATGACCGAAAAGTAGCTCATCGGTTTTAGAAAAACGGTAACCGGGCAGATGTATTTGCAAAAGGCCCGATTGTCCTGAAAGGCGTATGCCAGTACGATCCCCACCGCATAGTACGCAATATTACCTATTATAAAGGCCCAAAACATGATGCGCTCTATATTTCCAACCTTCGCCAGGAATAACGCCATCACAAAGATCAAAGACGCTGCGAAGGCAATATACCGAATCCAGCCCAATTTCTTTCGCGGGTGTTTCGGGATTTTGTATGGCAGAAAATCCAGTACCATGGCGGTCCAACATGCATATCCGCACCACCCTCTTCCGAAGAGAAGCGGGCCAAAGATCTTGGCCACTGCGTAGTGGATCGTAGCCGCTTCGAAGGTACCGGTAAACAAGTAATACCAGAAGCCTTCCATTTGCATGTTCTCATTACAGATCAATCCTAGATATACCAGCATGTATAGGCCCACCAGCAACTGAACGACCCGTCGGGCGTAAGCGTGTTTCTGGATATATAAGAATACACCCAGAGATATGGACAACCCAATGTAACTGAAATTAAAAAGATAGAACAAATTATCTTTTGTCAGCCATAAAATCACTGCTATGGCTTCAAATATTGCCAGTATCAGAACCGGCATGATATATTTATTCATTGTTCATACACCTTTAGGATTTCCGTTTTCAATTTTCTAGTACATTATACACCCGCCATAAGCCCCCAGGAAAGAAAAAAGCGCACGGTCAAGGACATTTCGCGAACGCTGTAATTAACATTCCTATACCATCTGGTTTTGTAGTAAACTACTGATGGAACACATTCTACGGATACTTTATCCGCATATATCCCAAGGGAGATCGGAACATGAAAACCTTAATCAAAAAACTGATTCTGTTTGCCGTGCTCACTGTAACGAAGGAGGACGATCAATGAAGTTGTTTTATGAAGAACAGGAGAATGGAAAGTATATAAAGTCTTATGGAGATGAAACTTTTTTGGATGTTCGATTAGATGATGTCATTATAGGAATGCAATCAAAACCTGGGGTTGAAATTCAAAAAATAGAAGTTGAAGAGATGGCTGAATTGGATATCGATTTAGATCCCGCCTCATGTGAGGAAGCAAACAAGATCGTTAAAGCAAGTAAATACTACTCGCTCGAAGTCGATGGGCTATCACAATCTTGGACTGGCAATATATGGCTTAACCCTCCATTCAGCCAAGTTTCTAAGTTCATTGATAAGCTACTTGATTCCGACATCAATCAGGCTATTGTTCTGGTCAATAACGCTACGGAAACGGGCTGGTTCAAACAGATAGCCACCCACGCATCCGCGATCGTCTTTCATACTGGCCGCTTACGATTCATGAAGCCAGGTCATATAGAATCTGCACCGATGCAAGGACAATGCTTCATCTACCTGGGAAACAGACCAGAAGCATTCCTATCAGAATTCAGTCAGTATGGCTGGGGAACACGCTTAGGATAAGTTTCCCCTTGTCGGAAAAAAATTGGGAGGGCCTTCGCCCTCCCGTTCTCGTTATGTTACAACTTCCAAACCCGCCGGGCCTTGAGACAAGCTCTGCCCACGACTTGGAACCCTATAGCTCCGCTAACAATTATTTTATCGCTTTGAAGTGCTTCAAAGCATCTACAATCATCTCTTCCTGCTCAGGAGATACCTGTTGCTGCTCATAGTCTTCATTCTTTGACTTATGACAGCATTCCCTCATCGGAAGTCCGTACTTCCTCTTTACCTGAGCAATATACAGAGTATGCATTTTGACTCCGAACTTTTCCAAGATATATTCCTGTATCCTCTTATACGTCGCTACCTCAAAAGACCCGTCATCCTTGAGTTCGCTCGTGTCAACATCCACATATTTGAACCCGGGGAAATTATCGAATGGTTTGATGGAGACCGTTTTATATCCGTAGTAATCCATGTAATACAGATTCTCCACCAGCGTCTTTGGGTTGCAGCTGATGTACACGATCTGGTCCACTCCATAGCTTATGATTTTATCCATGGCGTCCGTAGACATTCCGACGCGAGGCGGATCTACGACGATCACTTCCGGTTTGTCATCGATGGAATCGAGCACTTTGAAACAGTCTCCGGCTATGAAGCGGCAGTTGTCCAGTCCGTTATCTGCGGCCGCGGCTTTTGCTGCTTCCACCGCCTCTTCCACCAGTTCGATTCCGACGACCTCCGAAGCCTTGCGCGCGAGCACCTGCGTGATGGTGCCGGTCCCGCAATACAAATCAAAGGCCTTCTTATTCTCAAAATCATCGATCAAATCGATTGCATAAGTATAGAGCCGTTCGACAGCGTCCACATTTGTCTGGAAGAAGGAAAAGGCACTGACTTTGAATTTCAGTCCCATGATTTCTTCGTTGTAGTATTCACGTCCGTAAAGGACTCTGAGTTCATCACAATAAACGGCATCTGCAAGTCTGTCGTTGATCGTGCGAAGGATGCCGACCACCTTGTTTTCGAGGGGCAGATTGAGAATCATATCAACAAAAGCTTTCTCGTCAAAGGGTTCAGATGCTTTTGCACTGTCTTCCCCTTCGCCTTCCGAACTGGTGCAGATATTGACCAGCAGTTCGCCGGTTCGTACGCCGCGCCGAACGATCAGATGACGCATGAGTCCCGTATGCTTTTTCTTGTGATAATGAGAATACCCACGTTCGTTGACGAAATCCAAAACGCCGCGCAATACCACATTAAAATCGTCGTGGACCAGTTGGCACTGATCCACTGTGATAATGGACATAAAATGGCGTTTTTTATGCATTCCGAGAGTCGTCGGGCCATTCTTCTCCAGGTCCCCAAAGGTGTACTCCATCTTGTTTCGATAGGCGAAACGGTTCGGTGCCGGTTCGATTGGCAGAAGCTTTTCCGTGGAGATTCCCTTTTTCTCAAGGAGGCCCTTTACTTCACCATATTTATTGGCAAGCTGTTCTTCGTAAGGAACGCCCTGGTATACACACCCGCCGCAGACCTCATGGTCGCGGCAAAGGCCTTTGCTGTTCTCAAAATTCGCCATATGCTTCGAAAAACTCCTTTTTGTATTCTAAGAATCGGTCCTCGTCAATGGCCTTTCGGATATTGGTCATGGTTTTTACGAGGAAATGCAGGTTGTGGTTGGACATGAGCATCGCCGAAAGCAATTCGTTGCTTTTGAATAAGTGCCTTAAGTATGCCTTCGAATAGTTCCGGCAGGTGTAGCAGTCGCATTCCGAATCCAGTGGCGTAAAGTCACGCTCGTACTTGGCGTTTTTGATATTGACTTTGCCGTGTGATGTCATAGCCATGCCATGTCTGGCAATTCTGGTCGGGAGCACGCAGTCAAACATATCGACCCCTCGCTCGACACCTTCAAACAGGCAGTCCGGGCTGCCGACACCCATCAGATATCTCGGCTTGTTCTTTGGCAGATAGTCCACGCATTCGTCCATCACATCGTACATGATTTCCTTAGGCTCTCCGACACTGAGACCGCCAATGGCGTAGCCCGGCAGGTCCAGCTCGACGATTTCCTCGGCGCTTTGCTTTCGATAGTCTTTATAGACCCCGCCCTGCATGATGCCAAAGAGACTTTGGTTTACACCCTCGCCCAGAATTTGGCTCTCACCGCCATGCAGGCTGCAGTACTGCTCATGGTATTCTTTACACCGCTTCAGCCAGCGTGTCGTTCGTTCCAAAGAGTCCTTGACATAGCGCCGGTCAGCCGGATATGGTGCGCACTCATCAAAGGCCATCATAATATCAGAACCGAGGGAATGCTGGATCTCAATGGACTTTTCCGGAGAGATCATATGCTTTGAGCCGTCAATATGGGAACGGAAATGCACCCCTTCTTCGGTGATTTTTCGCATGGCGCCAAGGCTGAACACCTGAAATCCGCCGCTGTCAGTCAGAATCGGTTTGTCCCAGTTCATAAACTTGTGAAGACCCCCGGCCTCCCGTACAATATCGTGACCCGGCCGCAGATAGAGATGGTAGGTATTGCTCAGAATGATCTGCGCTCCCAGCTCCTTGACTTCCTCCGGCCGCATTCCCTTTACGGTGGCCGCTGTGCCAACCGGCATAAAAATCGGCGTCTCTATCACGCCATGGGCGGTCGTAACACGGCCTCTTCTAGCCTTTGTTCTGGAATCTGTTTTTATTAATTCAAAGGTAACTGCTGACATTCATTAACCTCCAGTGTGAAAAAAGTGTCTAACATTATTCGAGGAACATGGCGTCGCCGTAAGAGAAAAAGCGGTAGCGCTCCCGGACGGCTTCGTCGTAGATTTCCAGGATTTTTTCTCTGTCGTAGAGTGCGGATATGAGCATGATGAGCGTCGATTTCGGCAGATGGAAATTGGTGATCAGGCTTTCGATGATCTTGAATTGATAGCCGGGATAGATAAAAATTCCCGTACTGTTTTCGCCTGCTGCAACCTGCCAGCACTGGTGCTCTTCGGACCAGTGTGCGGCGCTCTCGACGGTTCGGCAGGAGGTCGTCCCAACGCTGATAACACGCCGGCCTTCCCGCTTTGCCCGGTTGATCGTTGCGGCTGCTTCCTCACTGATGCTATATTCTTCAAAGTGCATCGAATGCTCTTCGATGTTTTCTACTTTCACCGGCCGGAAGGTTCCGATTCCCACATGCAGCGTAACATAGGCAAGCTCAACGCCTTTGTCCTGTGCCTTTTGCAAAAGCTCCTCGGTAAAATGCAGACCCGCAGTCGGCGCGGCCACAGAGCCTTCTTCCCGGCAGTAAACCGTTTGATAGCGGTCCTTATCTTCTTCCTCAGACGGCCGTTCAATGTATGGCGGCAGCGGCATGCTACCGATTTCCTCCAGACGTTCCATAAAAATGCCATCATAGGAAAATCGTGCAATCCGGGTTCCGTCCTTGCCGTACCCGATGATGTCCGCCTTTAGCAACGGCGCATCCGGCAAATCGCTTCCCGGTCCGCTAAATACTACGCTGTCCCCGGGATGAAGCCGCTTGCCCGGTTTGACCATGGTCTCCCATTCGTCCCCTTCCATTCGTTTGACAAGCAAAAACTCCACATGGGCGCCTTTTGTCCCGGGCATTTTCGCTTCTTTCGTGCCAAACAGTCTGGCTGGCAATACTTTGGAATCGTTGAGCACCAGGCAGTCACCCGGCTTCAGATACTCCAAAATATCATAAAAATGCTTATGCTCAATATGGATGTCAGCCCAGCCTCCATCCTTTAACTTTTGCCTGTGTACAACAAGAAGCCTGGAACTGTCCCTACGGTCAGCAGGCTTCTGTGCAATCAATTCTTCCGGTAAATTATAATCGAAATCTTCTATTCTCATGTCATTCCTCAAGGTCCATGCTCATCTGATCCGCGGCACCCTCTCCCTCGTAATCGATACCAAGGTGGGCATAGGCTTTCTTTGAAACCACTCTGCCTTTTTTGGTCCGGTTCAGAAGGCCGGCTTGGATCAGGTACGGTTCATATACGTCTTCTATTGTAACACGTTCTTCCCCGATTGAGGCAGCAATTGTATCGATTCCTACCGGACCTCCGTCAAATCTGTAAATGATCGTTTTTAAGATTTCCCGGTCCAGGTTCTCCAGTCCTAAATAGTCAACGCCCAATGCGTCGAGAGCTCTGGATGTAATATCCATGTTGATATTGCCGTCCCCGATAACTTGTGAAAAGTCCCGAACACGCTTCAGGATCCGGTTGGCGATTCTCGGGGTTCCCCGGGAGCGCTTGGCCATTTCCAGTACCGACTGGTCATCGACGCTGACCTCCAGCAGGCTGGCCGTACGTCGAATGATTTCCGCCAGCTCTTCGGTCGTATACATTTCGAATTTGCAGCTGACCCCAAACCGGTCCCGCAAAGGCGCACTGAGGCTTCCTGCCCGTGTGGTTGCTCCAATCAGGGTAAATTTAGCGATATCAAGACGAATGGATCTGGCGGAAGGTCCTTTCCCGATAATGATATCCAGGGCATAATCCTCCATGGCCGAGTACAAAACCTCTTCGACAGACCGGTTGAGCCGGTGTATTTCATCAATGAACAAAACGTCATTTTCATTCAGATTGGTTAAGATAGCCGCTAGATCGCCGGCCCGTTCAATGGCCGGTCCGGAGGTAATGCGAATGTCAACGCCCATTTCATTGGCAATGATTCCTGCCAGCGTCGTTTTCCCAAGACCCGGAGGCCCATAAAACAACACGTGATCCAACGGCTCATTTCTCATTTTTGCTGCGTCGATAAAGATTTTCAGATTGTCCGTTACGGATCCCTGTCCGATATAGTCATGCAGTTTCTGCGGCCGCAGAGTGAACTCCGTCCGTTCCTCTCCCTGACCTAATTCTGCCGATGTTATTCTCTCTTCGTAGTCCATATTGCTTCCCCACTAAAACAGATTTTTAAGCGCCAGTTTGATGTATTCTTCCGTTGACAGATCCTTGTCTTTGACACCTGCCAGAGCGCTGGTCGCTTCCGGTCTGGAATACCCAAGGGCCATTAGCGCACTGATGGCTTCTGCCCTGCCGCCTGCAAAAGCACCGGCCTGCGCTGCTCCTTCTTCGGAAGGACTGTCCGCTGTTCCAGCCGCTGTAAACTTGTCCTTAAGCTCTAAAACGATTCTCTCGGCGGTCTTCTTGCCGATTCCATTGGCCTTTGTTAGAGATTTGGAATCTTCAAAAACGATTGCTTCCCGCAGCTGTTCCATCGTGAAGGCCGACAGAATCGAAATCGCTGCCTTTGGTCCTACTCCACTGACGCCAATCAATTTCTTAAAGGCATCCAGCTCTGATTTGGTAGAAAACCCGAAAAGACTCATATCGTCTTCCCGTACGATCATGGACGTATAGACCATAACCTCCTGCCCCTCAGGACTCAGATACGCTTTGGAATTGGCGGGAACGTTCACAAGGTACCCAACGCCATTCACATCGATTACAATATATCCATCGCCCTTTTCGGCGAGTGCTCCTCTCAAAAAACCTATCATCGACTCCAAATCCTCTGTCTATGCAAACCATTACTTTAACTTACTGAATAGCCGGGCGCTTTCTGCTGCATGTCCGTGACATATGGCGGCGGCCAGAGCGTCTGCAGTATCGTCCGGTTTCGGGACGGTCTTCAGATTCAGCATGGTTTTAACCATGAACTGGACCTGTTTCTTATCTGCCCGTCCATATCCCACTAGTGCCTGTTTAATCTGCAAAGGCGTATATTCCGCAATTTCAATGCCGCCCTTGATGCAGGCCAGAATCGCAACGCCTCTCGCCTGTCCTACATTGATCGCCGTTTTGGCGTTATTATTAAAATAGAGCTGTTCAATGCTGGCCGTATCCGGTCTCTGTTCCTCGATGATTTCCCGAAGTCCATCGTACAAACACTCCAGTCTCTGAGGCATTGGCATATCTTTATCCGTTGTGATTGCCCCATAGTCACAGGCTCTGAATTTATTTCCTATTTTCTCTACGACCCCATAGCCTAATATAGCGTAGCCCGGGTCAATTCCGAGTATTTTCATAAATGCACCTACCTATTGTACCCATCAAGTATACCATGAGAACGTATGTTTGTAAACAACTGGTTATAATCACTTAAGTTACATTTACAATAAACTAATAGGATAATTGCGTGGTTATGTGGTATAATTTAGAAAATATCATTTTTGATACTAAATTCATGCCTTGTGTGCAATGAGGGGGAGATAAGAATGAGAATTTCAAGACAAAACAAAATTCTGGAACTCATAAACAATTATGAAATCGAAACACAGGATAAATTAGTATCTTTGTTACGTGACTTCGGATACGATGTCACCCAGGCCACGGTATCAAGGGATATCAAGGAGTTACAGTTAATTAAGACACTATCCTCTTCCGGAGGCTATAAGTATTCCACGATGGCATCCGGTGACGGACCGGTATCCGAACGATTCCGCGACATTTACAGGAAATCTGTCATTTCCATTGCGCAGTCCGGGAACATCGTCCTGCTGAAGGCTCTGCCGGGATGTGCCAATGCAGCCGGCGAAGCGTTAGACTCCTTGAATCTGGTCCACGTTATCGGGTCTGTGGCGGGGGATAATACGATTCTTCTCGTTGTCGATGACCCTGCCAATGTGGATGAAGTCGTCGAAGCGCTGCAGGGAATGCTCGAAAAATAATCATAATGATCAGACACATCAGTATACGTAATTTTGCCATCATCGAAAACGTCGAAATCGAGTTTCATGATGGCCTTAATATCATTACCGGTGAAACAGGTGCCGGTAAATCCATAGTAATCGAAGCAGTGAGCCTGGCTTTGGGAAGCCGGGCAGACACTGCTTTTGTGCGCTCAGGGGAAGATAAAGCAACCGTCCAGATGGTTGCTGATTACGATGGTCAGGAATACATCATTACCCGTGAAATATCCGCAACCGGCAGAAATACCTGCCGCATCAACGACAACATCGTCACCCTAAGCGCCCTTAGCAGTCTGTGCAAACAAATCGCCGACATCCATGGGCAGTACGATCATCAGTCTTTGCTGGATCCCGAAAACCATATCAAACTAATCGACCTTTATCACAAGGAATCCATCGATCCTGCAAAGGCTTCCGTCCGGATGTTATATGATGAATACACCTCTCTTAGAAAACAGCTCTCCGATCTTCGCTCCCAGATTTCAGAACATCAGCGACAGCGCGATTTTATGGCCTTTGAGCTTCAGGAGATTCGGGATGCCAGCCTTACCTCCGGCGAAGATGACGCCCTCGAGGAACAGATTGCCCTGCTCCAGAACAGTGAGAAGATTTACGAAAATCTTGCCGGAGCCTATCAGATTTCCTCGGAAAGCGAATACAGTCTCCTGTCTGCCATGAAGCAGGTCAGCGATATGCTCGCGGAAACTGGATCCTACACGTCGGAATTAAATGAGCTCAGCGGACGGATCAATGACCTTTATTATGAATTTCAGGATGCCTGCTCCGAAATCCGTGACTTACGAGACCGGACGGTTTTCTCTCCGGAGGAACTGGATCAGGCCATCGAACGAATCGAATTGATCAATCATCTTAAGAGAAAGCACAATCGTGATATCGATGGCTTGCTCTCCTATGCCGAGGAGCTGGAATCTGCCCTTCAGAATATCGACAACGCCGATGAAGAAATCGCCCGGCTGCAATCTGAAATCAAAAAAATGGAGATTGCCCTCACCGGAGCATGCAATAAGCTTAGCGATATTCGTAAGGCGTCTGCCGCCGAACTGCAGACCCTCATCGCAGAACAGCTTTTGCAGTTGAATTTCAGTGATGCTGAATTTGCTATCGACTTTCAGTCCCTTCGTGAGGCTGGTCAGGAGAAACCGACCTTCACCCCGGAAGGCACGGATGTTGTGGAATTTTTGATTAAGACGAATGTGGGAGAACCGCTGAAGCCTTTGAGTAAAATCGCGTCCGGCGGGGAAATGTCGAGAATCATGCTCGCATTCAAAAAAATCATCGGCGATTACGATGCGATTCCGACGATGATTTTTGATGAAATTGATAGCGGGATCAGCGGTATTGCTGCCAGTGTGGTAGGCCGCAAACTCCGGGAAATCGCGCAGAAGCACCAGATTATCTGCATCACCCACCTGCCGCAGATTGCCGCTTATGGAGCCCATCACTACCGGATTCATAAGGAATCCGATGGAAAGATGACCTACACCTCCGTAGATCCTCTCGGAAGCGAAGAAAAAATTCAGGAAATCGCCCGTCTTCTTGGCGGTGACAATATTACCGAGACCACCCTGGCATCTGCCCGGGAATTGATTGAAGCTTCCACGAAATAAAAGCGTAAGAAATCGAAGCGTAAACAGAACCGATTCTTTAAACTACAAAAAGCTGCTGTATCAACTGAGTTCCTCAGTCAACACAACAGCTTATTTTTTTATCTCTTATTCAGCCTGTTCTTCCGCTGCTTCTTCTGCTGGAGCTTCTTCCGCTGGAGCTTCTTCTACAGGTGCTTCTGCAACAGGAGCCTCCTCTGCAGGTTCTTCTGCAGCCGGTGCTTCTTCTGCTGGAGCTTCCTCAGCGCCAGGAGCATCGAGTGTTTCCCGGATGCTCAAGCTGATTCTTCTTCTGTCTTTGTCAATCTCCAGAATCTTAGCGTTTACAATCTGGCCAACTTCGAGCTCGTCATTGATATTTCCAACTCTCTTGTGTGCCACTTCTGAAATATGTACCAGTCCATCAAGACCAGGTTCCAGTTCTACGAAAGCGCCGTATTCCTTGATCTGAACAACCTTTCCTTCGATAACCTGTCCAACTTCGTACTTTTCGTCGATGACAGTCCAAGGTTCCGGTGTGTTCTGCTTCAGACCCAGTGAAATCTTGCCCTTTTCGGCGTTCATGGAGAGAACCTTAACGTTGATCTTCTGTCCAATGCTCAGAACTTCCTGTGGGTGCTTCAGCTTGCCCCATGAAATCTCTGAAATATGAAGCAATCCGTCGATACCGCCGATATCAACAAATGCACCATAATCCGTAAATCTCATAACCGTTCCTTCTACGACATCGCCTTCGTTGAGCTTTTCCCAAATTTCAGCGATCAGCTTTTCTTTTTCTTCTGCAAGGAACATCTTGTGTGAGAATACAGCTCTGTTTCTTCTCTGGTCAACTCTGGAAACCTTAACTTCCATTGTCTGTCCAACGAATTCTTCTGCATTTTCAACGTAGTGGTCTGAAAGCTGTGAGAGAGGAATGAATCCTGATACTTCTTTGTATTCAGCAATAACTCCGCCATTTACTGTTCTCGTAACCTTAACTTCCAGATTCGTTTTATCTTCATATGCCTTTACGATATCATTCCAGTTGGCACTGATTTCTAACTTTTTCTTGGAAAGCAAAAGTCCGCCATCATCATCGGTCTTGATGACTTTAGCCTGAACTTCGTCATCAGCCTTGAAAACGTCAGCCAGTGTCTGGCCTTCCTCAAGACTTACTTCGCCGATTGGCAGAATACCATCTTTCTTACAACCCAAATTTACAATAACTTCGTTTTCGTTTACCTGGTGAACTTTACCGGTAACAATTTCGCCACTTCTTGGTAATCTGAGAGACTTGTCGATATCCTCCATCAGATCATCCATCGTTAATTCTTTGTTTTCAAGTGTAGCATCACTCATGTTGGCAATAACCTCCTTAATTGTGCTGTCTGGCGTTGACGCACCAGTCGCTACTCCTATTTTATTACAATTCAGAATCTCTTGCAATGGTAAATCAGTTGTTTTTTCAACAAAAAAGCACCTGTTACAATATTTTTTTGCAATTTCAAAAAGCTTTCTGCTGTTCGAACTATGTTGGTCCCCTATGACGACCATGGCATCGCACTTTTCCGCCAGTGCTCTGCATTCTTCCTGTCGTTTTGAAGTCGCACTGCAGATCGTGTTGTGCAACTCCACTTCATAGGGAGCATGGGTCTTCCCATAACCGTCAATCGCCGTGAGCACTTCCTCCAGCATGGCCTGCCGAATCGTGGTCTGCGCCACCACAAACAAGGCCCGCCTCTCCTGCTCATGACCGGACGCGTCCCGTTCCTGCAAAAGCTTTTGGACTGCTTCTTTGCTATCGGCGATCAGCGCCTCCCCTTTGCACCAGCCAGCGATGCCCTGCACTTCCGGGTGGTCGCGGTTTCCAACGATCAGGACCTGCCGGTCCGTTTCCGCAACCAGCTTGTGGATCTTTTCCACGAAGGGACAGGTGGCATCGACCAGTTCCACGCCATAAGCTTTTGCCTGCTCATAAAAGGCGCGGCCCGCGCCATGGGAACGGATGATGACCGTGCTCCCCGGCTCCGCCTGCTGCAGATGATCGATTTGGTAGATGTTTTTTTGTTCCAATTCTTCAATGGCCGTTTGATTGTGGATCAGCGGTCCCATGGTATAGACGGTCCTGCCTTCTGGTGCTTTTGCGGCAACCTCTTCGGCCATACCAACGGCACGTTTAACGCCAAAGCAAAAGCCGGCGCTTTCCGCAACTTTGATTCGATTGTTTCCTGTATTAAAGTGTTCCATGGTCGATTCTATTTACTATCTATCCTATTTTGACTTCTTGTCGATTTCCCGCAGAGATTCCAGATGTTTTTTGAAGGCTGCCTCGCTGCCGTTGGAAGTCGGCTCATAGTAACGAACGCCTTCCCGGTATAAGTCATCCGGCAGATACTGCTGGGTCACGTATCCGCCATAGGCGTGTGGGTATTTATATCCCTGTCCCCGACCCAGTTTCGAGGCGCCTCCGTAATGGGAGTCCATGAGATGGGCCGGCACATCGTCGATCTTTCGGGAATGGATATCCGACAGGGCCGCATTCAGAGCCTCGTTGGCCGCGTTGGACTTCGGACAGGATGCCATGAGTATCACCGCGTGCGCCAGCGGAATCTGCGCCTCCGGGAACCCGATCATTTGCGCCGCCTGCACGCAGGACGTCACAATGCTGATTGCATTTGGATAGGCCATCCCGATATCTTCGCTGGCCATGACCATCAATCTCCTGCCAATCATCATCTCGTCTGCGCCTCCGTCGATGAGACGGGCTAAATAGTGAATGGCCGCATCCGGATCGGATCCACGCACGGATTTCTGCAAGGCCGACAGCAAATTGTATTTATCTTCTTCCTTATCATAAAAGGTCGTCTGTTTCTGCATGGCCTCTGAGACGATGGCTTTGTCAATGGGCTGGCCTTCACGGAGATTATCAACAATGAAGCCGAGTGCGTCCAAAGCCACCCGGCAATCGCCGCCTGCCATTTTGGCCAGCACGATAAGAGCGTCCTCCTCGTAGACCACATTCAGGCCGCCGAAGCCTTTGTCTGGATCCTTGATCGTGCGCTTGAGGATCGTCAGAATATCCCGGTAATCGAGCCGCTTGAACTCGTAAATGTTCCGGACTCGACTAAGAATCGCGTTGTTGATGGAAAAATACGGATTCTCTGTCGTGCTCCCGATAAACTTGATCACGCCCTCTTCGATGGCCTTGAGAAGCGAATCCTGCTGCAACTTGTTCCACCGATGCACCTCATCTACGTAGAGCACGGTGGTTTCCTGCAAAAGCCCCTGAAACCGGTCCGCGGCATTCTTGAGAATTTCTTTAAGCTCCTTGGTACCTGTCGTCGATGCGTTGATTTCAACGAAACTGCCATCCAGTTCCCCGGCGATGATCCTGGCAAGGGTCGTTTTGCCCGTTCCGCTCGGTCCGAAGAATATGGCCGATTCAAAGGTCTTATTGATAATGGAATTATAAAAAAGAGACCCTTCGTACATGAAGTGTTTCTGCCCCACAAAATCCGTGAGTTTACTCGGTCTCATCTTTGTCGAAAGTGGTATCATCGATGTTCCTCCTGTGCTCTATTATATCTTATCACAGAAGCAAAAGAAATCCCAAACACGTCGCAGGATTAGTGCCCGGACATGCTTGGGATTTTCGTTTCATTGATTGAATTCTTTTCTTATTCGATTCTTATCTTAATCGAAGAAGGATTCTGTTTTTTCTTCCATCAGATATTTATTCAGCGTTGCTTCAACATCCAGTTCGTGCTCCGGAAGTGGTGGATCCATCTTCTTGCCCACGAAGTAGATGATGATACCGGCCACGATGAGAATCGCGCCGCCAATGGCCAGTCCCGTCTGTACCTGCGGAATCACTTCACCGAATACGTCGTAGTCATCCGGACCCCATTCGCCCCAGCTGATTTCATACCATCTCAGCCAGAACTGTCCAAAGAATGCCATGACACCGGCACAAAGTGAGAACACGCCGATACGAACCGTATCGCCCTTGGCGATTCCAAATCCGTTGGTCGGATTTCCTTCTGGATCGTTGACCGATAATCCGCCGCAGATTTTCTTAAACAGAATGTAGGCGATCGGACCGGAACAAAGTGCCATCAGACCGGTGGTCAGATAATCGGTTCCGTTGATCAAAAGGGCGATGATCGCAATGACGATCGGGAATCCGCAGTAGAAGATCAACGCCTTGTTGCCGCCAGGAATGATATAGAGATCTCTCTTCCTTCGTTCTTCAACCGGCAGCTTATGTCTCAGCTTGATGACGGAGATCGGCAGAATGATATACAGTGCCAGCATGAATACAACTTCCATGGAAACCAGAGTTGTAAAGTCAGACTGTGACAGAATGTACGTTACGATGGCCAGTGAAAGAATACCAACATACGGAACGCCTCTGTTTTTGCTTACCTTAACCAGGAACTGAGGACAGAGGTGATCATCCGCCAGAACGAAGAATCCTCTGGAACCAGATGCCAGATACGTATTGAAGATCGCGCACTGTGAAATAATCGCAATGACCAGGAATACATATCCCCAGGCCTGTCCCAGATTTGCAGTCAGTACGGTGGCGTATCCAACGTGGTCACCGGAGAATCCGCCTTCTGTGGACCACATTTCCCAGGATCCTTCCGGAAGTGTAGCCAGTCCGCCCAGCGTCGGCAGTACGTATGTCAACGCTACCAGCGGCATAGCGACCTTCAGTCCCTTAGGAATGACCTGCGGGTTCTTGACTTCGCCGGCCATATTGGAGATGCATTCATATCCGCAGTACATCCAGATGCAAATGCAGATGCCGCCGCCAAGACCATCGATAAACGTATAATCTTCTGGCATGAACGGTTCAACCGGATTGGTATTCCAATTTACAAATCCTACGATTGCAACCAGCAGGAATGCTGCTACGATCAGCAGGGAAAGAACCGTACTGACGCTTCCAACTTCCTTCAGACCGAGCAGGTTTACGATGGTAAAGATCAAAATCATTCCAATCTTTAAGGCCTGGTCCGCAAGTGTTGACATCGGAATCAGCTGGCTTACATAACCGGATACGAGGGCAACATATACACCATTGGTAATGTAGGTCGAAACGGTTGCCCACCAGCCAGTCTGGAATCCCCAGAACTCGCCAAAGGCTTCCTTGACCCAAACGTACACGCCTCCTTCAGAAGGCATAACGGATGAACATTCCGCAACGAGGGAGCTGATTGGGTATGCCCAGATAAACGGGAACACACACAGCAGCAGTATCGTCATACCAGGGCCGGCTTCCGGAATCATTTCTTCGATTCCAAAGGCCCCTGCCGCGACCAGACAATACAGCATGAACACGATTCCGGTAACTTTGATATCGTGTTTCTTAAGCCCCGCAACGCCCTGGGCCTGCGGTACTCTTGGTTCGCTCATAAACTACAAACCTCCTTCTAATAGATACCTAAAAATAGTAAATAATAAATGATTATTTCGTAGAATTATTTTATCACTGAGGTATTCTGATTTCAACCTCACAGCCAGTGACAAGGACCCTTTTAACCAAAAATCCTGTAGTTGTAGCGGCTCCGGTATTTTGCCATAAGCCCGAAGGAAAGTCCCAGCGTCAGCACATCCGCAAATGGCAGCGCCATCCATGCCCCGTTCATCCCGAAGAAATGAGATAGTACAAACAGGCCAATCACCAGCAGCACAAGTCCTCTGGAAATGGAAATTGCAGCCGATACAAGACCGTTTCCAAAGGATGTGAAAAAGCCTGATGCAAAGACATTGACCCCAATGGCAAGTAGCGATACCGAAACGATGCGCAGTCCCATCACACTCATTTCATACAGTTCCGTATCCGGTGACGCATAGACTCTGGCCAAAAGCGGTGCTCCGAGGGCGCAGACTGCTGCAATCAATACGGAAGCCGTCAGGATAAAAATCCTCGAATACCGCATAACCATATTGAGATTCTTATGGTCCCCTGCCCCGTAATAATAGCTGAGAAGCGGCATAACGCCTACCTGATATCCCATATGGGCCGACATAAAGAAATAATGGATGTTCAAAACGACGGCCACTGCGGCTACCCCTGTTTCTCCGGTAATGTGCACGACCACCAGATTGTAGCAGAATACCATAATGCCGGCTGCGGATTCATTGATGAATTCCGGTGACCCGTTGATAAAACTATGGGCGATGTATTTCCATGCCAGAGTGAATTTACTGAAGTTCAGACGTGTCTCCATCATCAGGAAATAGATCAACCCCAGCACGGCGGTGGCAAACAATCCTCCCACATTGGCAATGGCTGCGCCGCGAAGGCCCATATGCAGTGGTCCCATGAGCAGGATATCCAGCCCCAAATGCACCACGCCACCTGCGATATACAGCACAATGGTGAACGCCGGTTTCCCATCGACCCGGATAAAGAATTCAAAGAGAACTCCCAGAAACGCAACGGGACAGCCCCATACAAATACATTTAAGAATATGTGGCAGTCTTCCGTCAGGTCTTCCGTTGCGCCCAGTATATTTACAATGGGCGTCATACAAACAAGGCAGAATAAGGTAAACGCGATGCCGAGGAGAGTACCGAACACGCATACAAAGGTGAACATATCGTCCGCCTTGCGGTCATTGCCTTTGCCCATTTCGATTCCAACCAGCGCACTGGAACCCGCCGCCAGCATAACGGCAAACCCCCACATCAGGCCCTGAATCGGATAAGCAATGTTGATTGCGGCAAGACCTCCTTCTCCAACCAAATTGGCTACAAAGATGGAGTCAATGGTATAGTAAAGCGCCAGTACTAACATCATTAGTACCGACGGCCATACAAAATGTTTGAATCTCTTACTGTTTAACTGTTCGGTAAATATATCTCCGTGCATATAATACGCTGCTGATTTCTATTCTACGATTTCCCAGGTTTTCTTGATTTTCGTGTCCAGAGTGATACCCAGTTCTTCGGCGTACCGGAAGTATTCGTCGACTTGTTCGTCCGTGAGCATATCCGAAGAAATAACGCCGGTCGTTCCCTCAAATTTGTTGTTGATGAAAAGCTTTGAGAACATATAGCCACCCTGACCGGTCAGGTACATTTCACCGGTCATCTTGGCCCGTTCGAAGGATTCCACAAATCCTGGTGCATTTACGTGCACTTCTACGAGAACGCCTTCGTCATTCTTGCGCCCATAGGCTTCAATGACCATGCAGCCTGAATCGAGGGCCATACCTTCATCCACAAAGGATTTGATCTCATCTTCGTACTTCGGTGCATGTGGCAGATGGCTGAGTATGAAGTCAAACGGAACAATTTTCTTTCCCTGGAATTCTTCTTCTTCGTGACTCAAAAGCCCAGCTTCGTACAGAGGTGCCGCAAAGTCCATACCTGCTCCCGCATATTTGAAGTAAGCGTTTTTGCAGCCTTTGAAGTGGGTGTCCGCGTTGAAACTGTACTGAAGCGGCTCATCGTGACAGTGCTCCCGGAAGGTAATCCGGCTTTCCATATATGGATATTGTCTCGTAATCGGTCTTCCAAAGGCCGGCGTATTGATCAGCTTGCCTTCCTCAAAGGCCAGTGCCATCTCGCTCATATCGGTCAAAGCTGTGATCGGAGACCACCAGAATGGCTGGAACCGTTTCGCAATAGCGCCTTCCCAAACGAAGTTGTAGATGGTGTCGCACTTGTCCAGATACCGCATGGCGTATTTCGTCGCTGCGCAAATCAGGCCCGGTGCGGAACCTGTTCCAAAGATGGCCAGCTTCCCGATTTCTTCGAACCTCGGTCCATACAGTTCAAACATAGCACGGATGCTTCTGTACCAATTCAGGGTATCCATATCCTGGAATTCCGGCTCGTCTCCTTCTGCGATGGCTTTTTTGCCCAGTTCACTTTCCGCCCACATATCGCCCAATGCAGTGGTTCCCGCATAATCCTGATAGTTCGCTTTTACAATCAGCGCTGCTTCGAGAACGTTCTCCGTGCATTCCAGAGGCAGTCCATTCAAAATCAGATCTACACCTTCTGCTGCCTTGACAATGCTATCCAGATCATGGGCATCTACAAAAGCACCTTTGGCCTTCGTCAACTGCTTGACCAACGTATCGACGGCTGTCTGATCGTAGTCCGCACAAATAATTTCGCCAACTTCCGGCTCTGCGTCAAGTTTTCTTGCCGCCGTACTTCCCTGTGCTCCAACTCCTAATACTAGTATTTTCTTCATGATTTCACCTCGTTTTCTATTTGAACCGATCAACTAGATGAATGGTCGGTCGAAATCAATTATCACTTCGTATTTTTCACCTTCGTTTGCAATAGCTTCTTTCAAAATTTTGTATATTTCATCTTCCGTGGCTTTTGCATCCGGTTCCAGGACCAAATCAAAAATAATGTGGGTGTGTCTTTTCCCCGGAACCACCTGCAAATCGTGGAAACTCTCCACGCCATCCAAAGAACTGATCGTCTTTGTAATCACTTCCTGCATTCGGATTCTGACGGGATCGTCCACAACGATCGGGTCTATGTGACAGGCGGCATAAATGTCCATTTTGTCGCTCAATTCGCGCTCAATGATGTCTACGACGTTATGAATCTCAATCAGGTCGCTGCGCGAATCGACTTCTGCGTCAAAGGTCGCGAAGGTTCTGCCCGGTCCATAGTTAAAGATTACCAGATCGTGGACCCCCATAATTTCCGGATGGGCCAAAATAATCGCTTCGATTTCCTCGACCATTTCCTTGTCCGGCGGTTCCCCCAGGAGAGGCGTAATGGTTTCCCGGATCAGATTGAACCCAGTAAAGAGTATGAACAAAGAAACCAGACATCCCAAATAACCATCCAGGTCGATTCCGGCAAAGCGATTGACCAGCATGCCAATCACGATGATGATACTGGTGATCACGTCGTTTCGATTATCGGTTCCTGCGGCAATCACTGGAAGCGATTGGATGTGTTTTCCTGTGGCAATCGTAAACAGCGCCTGGGAGCCTTTGAGCAGAATCGCAAACACCATAAACCCTACCATGATCCAGGAGAAATGCGTCGTTTCCGGATGCAGACATTCCGAGATAGAAGATCTCAGCAGCTGATAACCTACGATCAAAACGATGGCTGACACCAGAAGGCTGGCCAGATACTCGACCCGGGCGTGACCGTAAGGGTGCTCCCGGTCGGCAGGCATTCTGGCGATGTGATTTGCAATCAGTGTGATGCAGGCGGCCATGGAATCCGCCATATCATGGAATCCATCGGCAACGACCGCGACCGAATGGATCATAATGCCGAGAATGATTTTTGCAATACAAAGCACGCTGTTGACGATGATCCCCAGCGTCCCGGTCAGTTTCGTATAACGTCCCCTGACCTCAGGATCTTTGTAGTTTTCATAATCTTTGACAAATTTTTTCCAAAGAAATTCCTTCATGTCTATAACCTGCTGAATAATTATACCACAAAACAATCGCTGGATTAGGAAGACAGCTGCATATTGACACAAAAAAATATATCGGTTACATTATTACCGTCAAAGGATATTGCCGTCAAACGATACAACCAACGTACTTTTATTGGGGTGTATACCATGAACTACGGAAAAAAATTTTTATATATCATATTGTCCGCAGTAGGCATGCTCATCGCAATCATCGGGATCGCTTACAAAACCGGCTATTTCCCGGGACACGAAGGAACCAGTGCCTACGGCTTGCTGTTTGCCGGATTGGTGCTCACCATATTCGGATTGGTCAAGCTTCACAGAACACCATAGTTATGTAAACCGCTAGATTTCTGATGCTTTTGCTGCCTGGCTCAGCTGAATGGGGACCTTCTGGTCCAATTCCAGCGTGTCCGGCGTTACGATGCAATCGACTGCCATGATACGCACGCCTTTCGCCGCGGCTTCCGCAAGCGCCTTGCCGAATTCCGGATGGGTGTCATCGTTGGGACCGAAGGTGTGCATTCCTTTCATTTGAATCACGAACAAAACAAAGGCCTTATGACCATCCTCTACGGCCTTGCACAATTCTTTAATGTGCTTGACGCCTCGCTGGGTAGGCGCGTCCGGAAATCGAGCAAACCCGTCTTCCTCTAAAGTGACCCCTTTTACTTCCACAAAGGCCTTTTGGCAATTCTCTCGCTCCTCACCGCTCTCTCTTTCCTGTTCCAGATAAAAGTCAAACCTGGAATTTCCGTAGGTCGTTTCCGGCTTGATCAAAAGCCTTGGTGCGCCTGAATGGTCTCCGCCGCCCTCTGCAAATCCCGGCAGCTTTAGTTTCCCGGATGCGAGTGCTTCCTGCACCACCTTATTGGGTGCCTGGGAGTCCATATTGATCAAAAGAATGTCCTTCTTACCTTCCCGGAGAATCTCCTTTTCCACCCCAATCAAGGAGTACCGCATTTTACGGTTCCCCATACGGCCCTCATAATCCTCTAAATAGACCGTCACACCGGGAATAAGCAGTTCTTTGCAACGGCCCGTATTTTTCACATGTACCGACACCCGTTCCCATGTTCCCGGATCCGTCTCCACATCGACCACCGCTACAAACCGGTTTTTCCGTTCTATAAAGCTTGCCTTCACTACCTTTTCGTATTTCATAGGTTCATTATATCAAAAAAGAGATGTGCCAAAAAGAACTGTCCCTTTTGACACATCCCTCTATCGCAAAAAGATGCTAATCAATTATTTGCTAAGAAATTCATCCATGGATGCTGCTGCAACCTTGCCTGCTCCCATCGCTTTGATTACCGTTGCTGCGCCAGTAACTGCGTCACCGCCTGCAAAGATTCCATCACGATTGGTTGCTGCTTCGTCGTTCGTTCCGATGCCACCCTTCTTGTTGGCTTCCAGCTGATCTGTTGTGTCGAGAATCAGCGTGTTCAGCTTCGTTCCGATGGACATGATAACCATATCTACTGGAATTTCGAAGTTGGATCCTTCGATTGGAATTGGTCTTCTTCTGCCGGAAGCATCCGGTTCGCCCAGTTCCATCTGAACGCATTCGATGGCCTTAACATTGCCGTCCTCATCGCCAAGAATCTGAACTGGATTGTTCAGGAGCTTGAAGATGATGCCTTCTTCTACTGCGTGGTGAACTTCTTCTGCTCTGGCAGGGAGTTCTTCCATGCTTCTTCTGTAGATGACATATACTTCTTTTGCGCCCATTCTCTTCGCGCATCTAGCTGCGTCCATAGCAACGTTACCACCGCCGACGATAGCGATTCTGTCACCGTGCATGATCGGAGTATCGTATTCTGGCAGATAAGCCTTCATCAGGTTGATTCTTGTCAGATACTCATTGGCTGAGCAAACGCCGATCAGGTTTTCACCAGGAATGTTCATGAAGGAAGGCAGTCCTGCTCCAGTACCGATAAATACGGATTCAAATCCTTCTTCCTGCATGAGTTCGTCAACTGTGATCGCTCTGCCGACAACTGCGTCCGTTACGAACTTAACGCCTTTGTCTTCCAACTTCTTAACTTCTGCTGCAACGATTTCCTTTGGAAGTCTGAACTGTGGGATACCGTAAACCAGTACGCCTCCAGTCTTGTGCAGTGCTTCGTAAACCGTAACTTCATAGCCTTTGTTTACCAAATCGCCTGCACAGGCCAATCCTGCAGGACCTGCGCCGATAACGGCAACTTTGTGTCCGTTCGTTTCAACCGGCTGGATTTCTTCATCGCCGTAGTGAGCCGCATGCCAGTCTGCAGCGAACCGTTCCAGTCTGCCGATGGCAACCGGTTCACCCTTTGCGCAGCGAACGCAAACGCCCTGGCACTGATTTTCCTGAGGGCAGACACGTCCGCAAATTGCAGGCAGTGAGCTGTCTTCAGAAATGATCTGATAAGCTTCTTCAAATTCACCGATTGCGATCTGTGCGATGAAATCAGGAATCTTAATGTTTACAGGGCAACCTGAAACGCATGGTTTTTTGCGGCACTTGAGGCATCTCATAGCCTCTCTGATTGCCATTTCTTCTGTATATCCTTCTGCAACTTCCAGGAAGTTTTTGTTTCTAACGTCTGGTGCCTGTTCCGGCATCGGATTCTGTTCTTTTACGAGATTAATCATGGTAACGAACACCTCCTGTCAATCTGCAAACATGAGCTCTGTCTTCTGCTTCCTGCTCCTTATAGTAATTGGATCTCTTGATCAGGTCATCCCAATCTACCAGGGAACCATCAAATTCAGGACCATCTACGCATACGAACTTGTCTTCTCCACCGATCTTGCATCTGCAGCCGCCGCACATTCCTGTACCGTCGATCATGTATGCTGTCAGTGATGCGATGGAATGAATGCCATAGTCGGTTGCCATCTTGCAAGTGAACTTCATCATCATCGGAGGTCCTACTGCAACGATTTCATCGTATTCTTTACCTGACTCGATGAGCTCTTTGAGCTTGTCGGTCGTGAAGCCCTTTTCGCCATAAGTGCCATCGTCTGTCATCATGTAAAGGTTGTCAACGCCTGCTCTGAATTCATCTTCCAAGATAACGAGATCTTTGCTCTTGTAACCGCAGATCATGTCAACTTCTACACCGTGATCGTGCATTCCGCAAGCCAGAGGATATGCCAGCGCATTACCGGTACCACCGCCTACGACACAGACTTTCTTGAGGCCGTCCATGTTGGTCGGCTTGCCAAGAGGTCCTACAACGTCCAGCAGAGCATCGCCCTCCTGCAGCTGTGACATAAGCATAGTAGTTCTTCCTACTGCTGCGAAAATAAGATCGATTGTTCCGGCTTCGGAATCATGTCCTGCCATAGTAAGCGGGATTCTTTCGCCGTATTCGTCCGTAATCAGAATTACGAACTGACCCGGTTTTGCCTTGCGAGCTACGAGAGGAGCTTCAATTACAAGCCAAAACATGTTATCGTTCAACTGTCTTCTTTTTACTACTTTAAACATTGAATCCACTCCTTTCTTTAGTTGTTCTCAAGACTTTTTTTCTGTTCAACCAGCTTCTTGTATCGATCCATAGCGAACTTTTCGGATTCGCTGAATAACTTGTCTGCTCTTTCCGGATTCTTCAGCTTCAGGGAATTGTATCGAACTTCTCCCATCAGGAAGTCTTCGTAGTTGTCTGTTGGAGGAGCACTGTCAACGGAAAGCGGATTCTTCTTTTCTACGACCGCTGCAGGGTTGTATCTCAGAAGGTTCCAATATCCGGCTCTTACAGCATCCTTCATTTCGAGCATTGCCTTGTTCATGCCCTTCTTAACTCCGTGGTTGATACATGGAGCGTAGCAGATGATCAGGGACGGACCGTCGTAAGCTTCTGCTTCACGGATTGCCTTCAGAGTCTGAGCAGGGTTTGCACCCATTGCAACCTGAGCAACATATACGTATCCGTAAGCAATGGCGATCTGTGCCAGGTTCTTCTTCGTTACAGCCTTACCAGCTGCTGCGAACTGAGCAACTGCACCGATTGGTGTGGCCTTGGATGACTGTCCGCCAGTGTTGGAGTAAACTTCTGTATCGAATACGAGAACGTTTACGTTTTCACCGGATGCCAATACGTGGTCGAGTCCGCCGTAACCGATGTCATAAGCCCATCCGTCACCACCGAAGATCCACATGGATGGCTTCGGAAGCATATCCTTGTTTTCTACTACATATACTGCGTCTTCGTCTGCTTTGCCTTCGCAAACAGCAACGAGTTCTTCACCCATCTTACCTGCGCAGTCAGCGTTGTCCATCTGTTCCAGCCAAGCCTTTGCAGCGTCTGCGAATTCAGCTTTTTCGGCCAGTCTTTCAACAACGTGCTTCATTTCTTCTCTTCTTGTCTTTACAGCGATTGCCATGCCGTATCCAAACTCAGCGTTGTCTTCAAAGAGTGAGTTACCCCATGCAGGGCCCTTACCCTCTGCGTTTACTGTGTATGGACAGGATGGTGCTGACAGACCCCAAATGGAGGAACATCCTGTTGCGTTTGCAATGAACATTCTTTCACCGAACAGCTGTGTAACCAGCTTCGCATATGGAGTTTCGCCGCATCCCGGACAAGCGCCTGAGAACTCGAGCAAAGGCTGCAGGAACTGTGACTTCTTAACGCTGTCAGCGCTGCCTAGTTCTTTCTTCGTTCCAACTTCGTGGAAGAGGAAGTCAAAGTCTTTCTGAGCTGCATCCTGATTGGTTTCTCCGTCAACCATTTCCAGAGCTTTATTTCTTGCCGGACATACGTCAGCGCAAGATCCGCAACCGGTACAGTCAAGGGCACTGATTCCCATTGCGAAGAACTTGCTGGAATCTTCCTTGAATGGAACTGCGATTCCTTCGAATTTTTCGGCTTCTTCTGCATCCATTACGAATGGTCTGATAACTGCGTGCGGACAAACGTAGGAACACCAGTTGCACTGCATGCACTTGGAAGCGTCCCACTTAGGAATGTCGATTGCGATGCCTCTCTTTTCAAAGGCAGCGGTTCCGGATGGAACTGCACCATCAGCCAGATCCTTAAATACGGATACTGGAACATCATCGCCGTACATGCCGTTGGTTGGCTTCAGTACCTTGTTGATGTAGTCAGTATGTTTCTGGTCTCTTCCTTCTGCCAGAACCTTAGGGATGTCGCCTTCTGCGTCAGCCCAATCTGCAGGAACTTCTACTTTGTGAACGCTGTTTACACCAGCGTCAACAGCAGCGCAGTTCATATCAACGATGTTCTGTCCCTTACGTCCGTAAGTCTTCTTGATCGCATCCTTCATGTATCCGATTGCATCTTCGATTGGCAGGATGTTTGCGAGCTTGAAGAATGCAGCCTGGAGAACGGTGTTCGTTCTGCTTCCCAGACCCAGATCCTTCGCGATGGTTACCGCGTCGCAGGTGTAGAAGTTGATATCGTTCTGTGCGATAAATCTCTTTACGTTCCCTGGCAGTTTTTCGGACAGTTCTTCGTCGGACCATGGACAGTTCAGAAGGAATGTTCCGCCCTTCTTAACGTCTTCGACCATGTAGTATCTTTCCAGATAAGCGGCCTTGTGGCATGCAACGAAGTCTGCCTGCTTAACATAATATGTGGACCGGATCGGTTCGTCTCCGAATCTCAGGTGAGAAATGGTTACGCCGCCGGATTTCTTTGAGTCATACTGGAAGTATGCCTGAGCGTACTTATCCGTGTTGTCGCCGATGATCTTAACGCTGTTCTTGTTGGCACCAACCGTACCATCAGCACCAAGACCCCAGAACTTACAAGCTACTGTGCCATGTGGAGCAACGTCCGGATTTTCGCTTCCCTGAATGGACAGATTCGTTACATCGTCCTCGATGGACAGTGTGAATTCAGGCTTCGGATCGTCTGCCCACAGGTTTTCGTAAACGGCCAGAACATCACCCGGCTGTACGTCCTTGGAACCAAGACCATATCTGCCTCTTGCAACGAATTTATCTTCAAACTGCGTTCCCTTGATAGCGGAAAGAACGTCCAGGTACAAAGGCTCACCAATGGCTCCCGGTTCTTTCGTTCTGTCGAGAACTGCGATCTTCTTAACGGTTTCAGGAATCTCTGCAACAAAGTGCTTTGCGGAGAATGGTCTGTACAGTCTTACGGAGATAAGACCAACTTTCTTGCCCTTTGCGGTCAGATAGTCAACTACTTCCTCTGCACAGTCACAGATGGAACCCATTGCGATCATAACTTCTTCTGCATCAGGTGCACCATAATATTCGTATGGCTTATATGGTCTTTCTCTTTCTACTCTTTCGCTGACTCTGTTCATGCAATCGATGATTACGTCAACCTGTTCTTCGTAATTCTGGTTGCATGCTTCTCTGTGCTGGAAGAATGTTTCAGGCTGTTCTGCGGAACCGATGGCATGTGGATGGTTCGGGTTCAGAGCATTTGCTTTGAATCTCTTTACGGCATCCATATCCAGCATTTCCTTGAGAACATCATAGTCCCATGTATAGATCTTCTGCTGTTCATGAGAAGTTCTGAATCCATCAAAGAAGTGGAGTACAGGAACCTTGCCTTCGATTGCGGACAGATGAGCAACTGCTGCCAGGTCCATAACTTCCTGCGGACTTCTGGAAGCCAGCATTGCGAAACCAGTCTGTCTGCATGCCATAACGTCGGAGTGGTCTCCAAAGATGTTCAGCGCATGCGTTGAAATCGTTCTTGCTGCTACGTGGATAACCGTCGGAGTTTCCTCTGCAGCCAGTTTATACATATTCGGGATCATCAGGAGCAGACCCTGTGATGCTGTAAATGTGGTTGTCAGAGCACCTGCTGAGATTGCTCCGTGTACAGCACCTGCTGCGCCGCCTTCTGATTCCATTTCTACTACTTTGACTTCTTCGCCAAAGATGTTTTTCCTATTCACGGAAGCCCATGCATCTACGTTTTCAGCCATTACAGATGATGGTGTGATAGGATAGATTGCTGCTACTTCTGAGAACGCATATGCAACATGTGCAGCTGCAGTGTTGCCGTCCATTGTTTTTCTAGCTCTCATTCTGCTATCTCCTTTCATCTTACTTTCCAACTGCCAGAGCTTCACGCTGCAGGTAATTGTATTCAGGTACAACTCTTTCAGCCAGCAGTCCTCTGGAACATACGTACTGACAAATGCCACAGTTTACGCACTTCTCATGATCGATTTCCGGATGTCCATCAACCATTTCGATTGCACCGTTCGGGCAGTTGTCCGCGCAATCTCCACATCCGATGCATCCCTTGAAGCATACTTCCATTCTTCTTTCAGGATCTGCTTCGGATTCACAAGCGGCCTGCTTAACGCCGATGTATGGAACCATCTCGATCTTATGACGAGGACATTCTCTGTAGCAGTCTCCACAGCCAACGCACTTGTCCGGATCAACCTTAGCGATGCCGAATTCCACTTTGATTGCATCGTATCTGCAAACCTTCGTGCAATCACCGAATCCTACACAGCTGTATGCGCATGCATCCAGGCTATCCAGGTCAGCTTTTGCATCTACAATCTGCTTGCAGCTTTCGAATCCAGCTGTTTCCAGTTTGCTATGTCCAACGCTTCCACCTACGCATCTTACGAGAGCAACGGTTTCCTTGGCTTCTGTAAGATCATGCAGTGTGTCTACGATGATTTTCTTTCTGCACTTAACCGTACATGTAACACAACCTTCACACTTGCTGTAATCAATGCGAGCATATCTGCCGTCAATGCTGTCTCCATATACCATTTCGATTGCATCCTTCGGGCATGCCAGTGCACAGTCTCCGCATCCGATACATCCGTATCCGCAAATGTCCAGCGTGTCTTTATCGTTGTCCTTTGAGGAACATGGGATAAAGTTCGTTGCATCGGCAGGAACCATTTCGATGATTTCCTGAATACAACCGGACAGACAAGCTTCACATCCGGAGCATTTTTCTTTGTCGATTACAACCTCGCCATCTACGAGAGTCATAGCATCAAACTTACATCTGTCGATACAGGTTCCCAGACCGATACATCCGTACTGGCATTCACCCTTTTCGAATCCTGCAAGCTTTGCTGCATCGCAGCTCTCGCAGTTGCATGCTGCGAAGCGTTCTTTGCCGGCTGAACAGCCAGCACACTTGATGAAGGCGATTTTCTTTTCAACCTCCACTGTGTCCACGCCCATGATTTCTGCGATAGCGTCAACTGCCTTCTGATCTGCAGCCGGACAAAGGTTTACGCAGGCACCATCCGCAATTGCCTCAGCACAAGCCTGACAAGTCGGATGACCGCATCCACCGAATCCACCACAGTCAACACCTGGCAGCAATGCTAATATTCGCTTTGCTGTTTCTTGAACCATAGTCATTTCTTACCTCCAATGATTGATTTAGCATCTTTTGTATTTTGTATACACTCAAGAACAAAATTATGAGTCAATAACGGGATCCGTCAATTTGTTAAAAAATTGACGCACTAATACCCCACCATTGACGTCTTAAACATTTTAACATTAAACCCATTATAGTCAATGGGTTTCACGCGTTTTTTCTTGTTCTTTTTTTTATCCAAAAAACAATGCTTCTCCCTGCTGGCGAGAGGCATTGTTAAATAATTATCAAACTACCCATCCATCAGTCCGCCTTGGATCAATTTGTCGACCATTTCATAGCCGCCCATCAGCCAGACGATATCATCTTTTTGCATCAAAGTGCCGATATCCGGACTGACCATCGGTAAATCTCCCCTCTCTATCCCAATGACATTTGCCCGGTATTTAGGTCTGAAATCACTGTTCTTGATGGACGTGCGAACATACGGAGATCCTGTCTGGATCCGGATTGGAACGCAAAGCAGTTCATCTTCCATCCGCAATCCATGGAACCTCTGGCCGTAGATATAATCTTTTAGAATCATATCCTTCGTTTCGGTATATTCGATTTCTTCCGCGTCTCTGAGCAGAATCGTGCAGGCGTCCACCTCATCCCGGGTTCCAAGCATCTGCAGCACATCACCATGCAGAACGGTCTCGTCTGCTGACGGCATGTTGATATATTCATCGCCGCGAATGATCCGGATAATGGTGACAACGAAATCCCGCCGCTTCGTCATATCGTAGATTGTCTTGTTGAATTCCGGATCGGTGATTCGAAATTCTGTCACATAAAGGGATTCGTCCAGCCAATGGAAATCGGATCGAATCCCACGTTCCCTCTTTTCCTTTGCCAATGTCCGCTCTGAGAAGTTTGCCGCAAAACGCTTTTCCATGCCTATGGTCACACCATTGAGATAGTCGGACCGGATGATAAAAACAATCGGGATGGCAGCAAGCAGCACCAGAATGACGAACGGTATATGAAAGATCTTCCTCAGTACAAGTGCCATAAAGCACGCCGCAATGAGGATTCTTAGGGCTTTGAGCGTTAATAACGGAAGCCGGTTAGACTTATGTTTCACCCACAGCTTTACGAACAAAGCATTATTCGTTCCATGCATAAAATTCGCAAATGGTGCCATAAAGACCAGGATGATCACGGCCGTGATAAAGTTTCCTGCAATATGGGAGTTCACTGCATCGGCAACGATTGGCTCCAGATAACGGGTTCCCACCCAGTACATCACAAACATCACGGTGGAGCACAAAAATGTTCGGATTGCCACCTTCTTGATATATTCGTTCCAATCCGGATCCATCGCGTGTTCACTTTGCCGATCCGAAGTATTCTTTCGAATTGCTACTTTGACGCGGGTTGGCAGCTTTCGATTGATGAATCGATAAGCCTTTTCTGAGTTTTTGATAAATACCGGCGTCACAAAGGCCGTAATCACAGATACGCAGACAATGATCGGATAGAGATAATCGCTGATGACGCCAAGGGACATCCCCAGCGTCGCTACAATAAAGGAAAATTCCCCGATCTGCATCATGCTGAAACCGCCCCGGATAGCTGTGTAAAGGGATTGCCCTGAAAAGATGATCCCGAAGGTTGCAGACAAAATCTGCCCCAAAATCACAACTGCGCAAATCAGGAGAATTGGCCCGATATAGTGGATCAGTAATTCCGGAACGATGAGCATTCCAACGGAAATGAAAAAGATTGCCCCGAACAGGTCCTTAATCGGTTTCATCAAACGTTCGATCCGCACGCCGGCTACCGTGCCGGCCAGAATCGACCCCATCATAAAGGCGCCTAACGCCGATGAGAACCCGATCCAGTTGGCAATGACCACCATCAAAAGGCAAAGGCCAGTGGAAATAATCACAAGCATCTCGTCATTGACCATATGTGAGATGAATTTCAGCATGGAAGGAATAATATAGATTCCCATCAGCAGCCATATCACCAGATACAAAATCATCAGCGCAATATGCCCGGTCATTTCAACACCGGAAATGTTCTGCCCTACGGAAATCGTGGACAGAATGATCAGCATAAAAATCCCGGCAATATCTTCTATAACCAGTGCGCTCAGAACGAGCTGCGCGAAAGGCTCCTTTTTTAGATTGTACTCTTCGTAGGACTTCAGGATGATCATCGTAGAGGACATAGATAGCATCCCTCCGAGGAAAATGCAGTCCATTTTACCCCAGCCCAGCAGCGATCCCACACCGGACCCGACCAGAATCATAAAGGCCATGACCGTTACCGCTATGGTAAAGGCACTGGCCCCAACAGCGGCAATCTTTCGGAAACTGAATTCCAGTCCAAGGCCGAACATCAGAAATATTACCCCGATATCTGCCCAGACAGTAATGTCCTCCTGTGCCACAACGGTCGGCAGGTAACTAAAATTCGGACTGATCAAAAAACCCGCGACAATATAACCCAACACAAGCGGCTGTTTGAGTTTCTTAAAAATAATCGTAATGATACCAGCCGTTACAAGAATCAAAGCCAGATCTGTTACAAAGCTGTCCAGGTTCAAAAAATCGTCCTCCTACTGTATTGATTATATCACAAATCGAACCATGTTTTATCGTCTCAAAAGCTGTTGTGCCAATTTTCTGATATCTTCCCCAAAGGCCCCTTCGAGTATGATCTGCTCCGGTTCACTCTTCGCCACAGAAAACTCAAAAGCCCTCGCACGCGCCCTCTCGTTTACGTAATGGCGACCTCCGTCTTCCTTATTTTCTGTACTGGCGTCCTTGACCATATTGGTCAGCCGAATGGCCTTCGACAGGGTTTCCTCTCCGGCACAAACCATTACGTGGCCGAGATACATTTCTTCCCTTCTGGTAACCTGCTGGTTCTTTGTAATAAAACAGAGTTTGTCTGCCATTTCCATGACCGCCACTGCGGCCTTTGTGAGACAGGTCCCCATATCAATCAGAACGGCATCGTACCGACCGCTGTCAATGACCGTGGCAACCAGTTTTTGCATGTCTTCTTCACTGAGTTCCGAAATCGGGTTCTTCCCTCTGGACGGTGCAAAAGCCTCGATTCCGTAAAGATCCTTGACGATATAGCTTTCAAAAAACGGCACCGTCTTTTCCTGGCTCGCGTTTCCTGCATCAATGATTTTTTCCGGCAAAACACGGTATAGGAACTCGCCGATGCTTTTGATTTCCGGTACGTAATCAAAATGGCCCGCTGTGGATTCGACGGATTCCAGACTCAAAACCAGAATCCGGTTCCCGTGAAACCGGCATAGCTCCTGAGCGACTGCTAATGTAACGGTCGTGCATCCCGATCCGCCTTCCCAAGAACCAAAGGCAATCATGCTGACCAGATCCTTAGGGATGAACACGACGCCCCTGCCGGTCAGACAGGAATAGATTTCAAATAATGCGGAGGTCATAGCTGACGCGCCGCAGTATTTGTAAAGACTGAATTTTTGATTTTGATAGTCTTTCTTGACCAGTGATGCCTTTTCCGCAAGAAAGATCAAATGACCGTTGTAGGTGTCTTCGATTTCCTTGCCATCCCATAAGATGAGATCAAACTGTTCCATAAAGTCCCCTTCGTCCCGATTGCATTCCCGGACGAAGTTCTTCGTATCAAAATAGTGGATCAGAAAATCATCGCTTACTGCCAAAAGCGATAACCCCAGCGCCCGGCAGTAATCCTGATCGGCAGATACGATCCCTAATACAATATTCTCCATAAATACCCCATTGTTATGATTTACATTTATTGGAAATATTGTAATATAATTTCATATCTCTGGCAAGGGTTTTCTAGAGATTTCCTTCAAATGGCGGCCGAATGATTCCCTTTTCGGTAATAATCCCACTGATCAGTTCGTGATCCGTCACATCAAATGCCGGATTAAAGCACTTGACGCCGGACGGTGCCATTGGCTTTTCATAGAATTTTTCGGCGATCTCCTCCGGATCCCGTTCTTCAATCGGAATGTCAGCGCCTGTCTTACAGTCATGGTCGATGGAAGAGGACGGCCCGAGAATATAAAATGGAATGCCGTAATGTTTCGCCAAAACCGCCACTCCGGATGTTCCAATCTTGTTGGCTGTATCACCGTTCGCCGCAACCCGGTCACATCCTGTAAAGCATGCGTGAACCCAGCCGTTTTTCATGACGATTGATGCCATATTGTCGCAGATCAGGGTCACGTCCACGCCGGCTTTCATCAGCTCGTAAGTCGTTAATCTGGCACCCTGAAGCAGCGGCCTGGTCTCATCGGCAAAAACCCGCAGCTCCACACCGATTCCTCGCCCCACAGCAGCTTCTTCCTGCGCCAGAATCATCGGTCCGAGAGCGGTACCGTACTCAGAAGTTGCCAGAGGTCCTGCATTGCAGTGGGTCAGGATTCCCAGTTTGCTGCCCGGGCCTGTGCTTTTGGATTCCTCTCCGCAAAGCCCCTGTGCCTGGGCGATTCTGGCCAGTTCCTCCATGCCGTACCGTGAAATGCTCCTGCACATTTCTATGTCTTCCTCATGAATCCGGATGGCTTCTGCTTTCACAGCATCGGCCAGCCTTCTGGCACCGGCATTGATGTTGATCTGCTCCGGATGTTCTTTTCTAGCCCGAAACATTTCCACCCGCGCCGCGTGAATCACCCGGTCTACTGCCCAGGAAAGATTCACCGCCGTCGGCCGCGAAGATTTCAGGAATGCGCCATAGTCCTGCAGCTTTTGCATGAATACGTCATCGGAAGTCCCGCTGGCGCCGCAGCAACTCTTTACCGACTGGGGTTTCACCTCTTGCCTTGCCAGCGCCGCCATAGCGTACCCCGCGAAAATTCCTATGGCCGGAGCGCCCCGGACCTGAAGATTCTTGATCGCCAGATACAGTTCCTCCGGTGTTTTCAATTCGATATATTTTTCTTCACCAGGCAAAAGGCTCTGATCCAGAATCGTAACGCCATTGCCCTTTTCATTTAATTCTACGTGTTTCATCGATATCTCTTCTTTCCAATCAATTCCGTTTTATGTTATACTCTATGCATGTTTAACTGGCTATTCACGACATATGCAGGCAAACTCATCTGCACATTCTTTATATCTATGGTTCCGGTCATCGAGCTGCGAGGCGCGCTCCCAATTGGCGTTGGCATGGGTCTCACCCCTGTCACTGCCCTGATTGTCAGCATCCTCGGGAACATGGTTCCGGTACCGTTTATCATCATTTTCATCCGGCGCATCCTCAACTGGATGCATCGCTTCGAGACGTTCTCGAAAATCGCGGACAAGCTGGAAGCAAAAGCTGCCAAACACGAAGACAAACTGGTCAAATACGAGACTTTAGGTCTCTTCCTTTTGGTTGCCGTTCCCCTTCCGGGTACCGGTGCATGGACGGGTTCCCTCGTGGCGGCCCTTTTTGACCTGCGTCTAAAGACTGCGATTCCTACTATCTTTGCCGGTGTCGTTGCCGCCGGTCTGATTGTGTTCTTCGTCACCTACGGCGTCGTTGCCATCGCCTGACGCTGCTCTATCCGGATCCTCTATCCGGATTACCGAATCAGATCCTGGATCACTTCTCCAGCAATCATCAGTCCCGCAACAGCCGGCGCAAAAGCCGTGCTCCCGGTTACCTCTCTACTCATCTTAATCGGTGGCTCTTCCGAATAGACCACTTTAAGGGACTCCACATTTCTCGCCCGCATTTCCCGTCGCATGACACGGGCCAGCGGACATACCGATGTATCATAAATATCCGCCACCCTGAATCTTCCCGGATCCAGTTTGTTTCCTGCGCCCATGGCGCTAATAACCGGAACACCGTCTGCCTTTGCACGCATAATGATTTCGATTTTAGCCGCTACCGTATCCACTGCATCCACGACGTAATCGTACTGTGTAAAATCAAAGTCACTGGCATTATCCGGCAGGAAAAAGCACTCATGAGGATTCACCTGCACGTCCGGATTGATGTCCCGCATGCGCTCTTTCATAACCTGTACTTTGCTCTTGCCTAAAGTGCTGGTCAGCGCAATAATCTGACGGTTCAGGTTCGATATGCTGACGACGTCTTTATCGATCAGATCGAACCGACCGACCCCGCTGCGCACCAGGGCTTCACAAACATGGCCGCCTACGCCGCCGATACCGAATATCGCCACTCTGCAATCGGCAAGCCTGCGGATGGCGTCCTCCCCAATCAAAAGTTCTGTTCTCGAAAAACGTTCTGACATAGTTCTATTTCATACCTTCCAGTTTGTATTTGAGTTAGGGCTTTATAGCCCGTATAATTATAGTATACCTGACCACAAATGGAAAAACGACAACAAAAACAAAAATGGAGGGATTCTTATGGGCGCACTAAGCGGACTCAAAGTATTGGATTTTACGACGCTTCTCCCCGGCCCTTACGCTACGCTGATGCTGGCTGACATGGGTGCGGAGGTTTTGAAAATCAGCTCCCCTTCCCGAAGGGATCTGGTGGTGGAACTGGAGCCACGTATTGAAGGAACCGAGATTTCTGCATGCCAGGCCTGGCTGGGCAGAAACAAAAAGACCATGTTCCTCGATCTTAAGACCGATGCAGCAAAAACCATCGTCAAAGAGCTGGTCCGGGAGTACGACATTGTCATCGAACAGTTCCGCCCAGGCGTCATGGACCGCCTTGGCCTCGGTTATGAAGATCTGAAAGCCATCAATCCCGCTGTTATTTACTGCGCCCTGACCGGCTACGGTCAGACAGGGCCTTTGCGCGATGCGGCGGGCCACGACATCAACTACCTGTCTCTGAGCGGGTTGATGTCACATTCCGGAAGGCAGAACAGCGGACCGTCTCTTATGAATTTCCAGATCGCAGATATCGCCGTCGGATCCCTAAACTCCGTCATTGGGATTCTGGCTGCCTTGAACTACCGACACACCACAGGCAAAGGCCAGTTGATTGACGTTTCCATGCTGGACGGCTGCATCCCGTTTAACAGTTTGGACGGCGCAGGATTTCTCGTCTCCGGAAGGCAGCCACGCCGGGAAGGACAGCTTCTCAATGGCGGCAGCGCCTATGACTTCTATGAAACGAAAGATGGCGGCTATATGAGTGTCGGTTCTCTGGAGCCAAAGTTCTGGAAAGGCTTTTGCACAGCCATCGGCCGCGAAGACCTGATTCCTGGCACCGTCTGTCCGGATAACGTGGATGCTGTCAAAGATGAGATTCGCTCGATTTTCAAGACAAAAACAAAAGCCGAATGGACAAAAATCTTCGCTGATTTCGATGCCTGCGTGCAGCCTGTCTTGGATTTGGACGAAGCGTTCCTCGAGCAGGAACAAATAAAAAGCCGCGATATGATCGTGGATGTGGACCTGCCGTTGCACGATAATATCACGGTTCGCCAGATGGGCACTTCGATCAAGCTCAGTGAGTGTCCTTGCGAATATCGATTTGCCGGATATCCTCTGGGGTATCACACCCGGGAAATCGTCGAAGGACTTGGCTATGACTATGAGGCCCTTAAGGAAGACGGTGTGTTCGATTGATCAGCCGGTCCAGCTGTTCCGGCGTAATGTGAATGACCGTCCCGCCTTTTGGCTCGATGGTCTCCTCGCCATAAACGATCCAGACCGCATTCAGCGTCTTATCCGGCATAGGCGCCTCCCCATCGGTAAAAATGATCCGGTTATCGACCCGCATGGAAAAGGCGTCGGTTGCTACATTAAAGTCGGTTCCACCGCCCCCTTCAAAGGTCATCCGGTCAATGTCCTTTTCCGTTTTGATTTCCTGGAACCCATAAAATTTTGTATCGAAACATCCTGCTTTTAATTTGGAATGCTGCAGGATGTTTTTGCATTCTCTAAGAAAGTTGCGCAGCAGATCTTCTTCCACCGACCAGCTGGTGTCCAGAACGATTTCGGTTTCCGGCATGGGACGTTCTTCCAGGGCCGGGCGGACGATGCCATCTTCGATGACCGCATTGGTAAAAGACCAGTCGACGCCATAGTTAACGGTGTCCCGAAGGATCAGCCGCCAGTCGATGATCGGCGGGAGCACGCCGATTTCCTCCATGTCCCTCTCATCCCGGTCTTCGGAATTTCCCGCATCAGAAACCTTCTTGGCGAACATGGCCAGATCTTCGTCTTCCAGATCGATGTCCTCGTCTTCAGCCGGTTCCTTTTCCTTCATCTCATCGATCAGCTCCTGGACATCCTCCAGTTCCTGCAAAATCTCCTCTTCACGCTTTTGCTCCTGTTCCTTCTGCTTATCGACGGCGTCCTCCCAGCGGCTGCTGTCGTAGGAGCCTCCGGTCAAGTCGATTTCCAGCTTGTCCTGCATTAACAGTTCGTAGAATTCCTCCGCATCGTACTCGATGGCCTCCGGATAATCGGCTGCCCCTTTTACAATGGTAAGGCCGTCTTTCTTTAGGAGCTGATTGATGACTGCATCCGTTGCCAACTGCCACGTAATCTGATTTTTGCCCTCGCTGCGCGAAATATGCCGGAAGGCAATGTGACAGATTTCATGGGCCAAAGCAAATACCTGTCCATCCTCGTCCAGCGTTTCCATGTACTCTGGATTATAGAACAGCACTTCCCCATCGGTTTCGGTTCTCAAGACATCCGGGGCTTCCTGAAATTCCAGATTCGCAACCAGGCTTCCAAAGAAGGGATACTTAGCCAGGGTTCTTCTTTTGATCGATTCCATATCGCAAGTCATCTTACTTCACCCACAGGGAATCAAAAATGGCTCTGAATTCCGCCCCCAGTTTATCCACAAAGGCCTGAACGGTTTCCACATCTTCTTCTCCTGCCTGCAAAAGCCCCATGGTTGTGGCGTATTTTTCTGCCGTGTTCAGAGACTCGATTTCTGCCATTGTATAATTCCCCTGCAAAACGTTTCTCAGGGTTATGACCGGCTGGTTGCAGAATTGGACGAACTCGTCGGTAATATCTTCTCCGATCAGTGCGCGGAGCATTTCCGGACGTCCGGTCGCGTAGAGCATCTTGGATGCCATCTCCCACTTCCGCGGATCGGCATTTGGCCGTTCGCCGTCGTATTTGCTTCGCAGAGTCTCGCCTTTTTTATACGCGATGTAGGAATAGATGGCCGGATGAATGTGATTTTTCTTGGCCCAGGCCAGCCATTTTTCCGTTGTCGTATTGATGTAGACATGGGCAAACCGGTTAAAGAACGGCGCCGCGATCTGGTTGGCTGCCAGAGAATCTGCCATGTCGTTTCCTGCTGCTACAACTCTGGCATTGTCTGGCAGTTTCCAAAGGCCGTTGACTTCCCGGTCCAAAACGATATTAAAGGCCATGCCCTGAATGCTCGGCAGCGCATTGTTGATTTCGTCAAAAAATACCACGTGGAACTTGTCTGGTTCTTTCTCGCATTTGGCGACGACCTTCTTGTACCAGGTCGGCGGTATATCGATCATTTCACCGGTTGCCTGATTGTAGACACTCCTGCCGTTCAGGCTGTCCGGCGTCGCATTTCTAAGGTAAATGATTTCACAAGTCGGGTCGATCTGCTTGACTCTGGCACTTTTTCCCTCAGAAGACGGTCCATGCAAGAATACAGCCACGTCACTTTCGATGGCACCACGAATAATATCTTCTTCGGTCACTTTACCGAACTGCAGACCATAAGGGTTTCTTCTTCTGGCTGCCCGCTGGATCTCTTCTTCGTAGGCAGCTTTTTCCTCCTCTGTCATATCCTGCAGTCTGCTGGGAACAATGTCTTTCGCAAAGGCTTCGTTCAGGAATACCCATGCGTCGGTATTCTTAAAATCGCCATCGTAGTAGTTTTCTTCGCTAAAGGTAACGCCGGATGCGAGAATCTGCCTTGCGAGCATAAACCCTGCTTCCTCATCATACAGCCATTTTACCGGAAGCACCTCAACCCAAACCGTGTCTCCCTTTTCATAGGTTCTGCCATTTGACAGAGCGGTCGGTTCGATGGACAAAAAACGCGTCCGGATGAATTTCCGGTCGTCCCACACGTACTCCTCGTATTTATCTAAATAGACCTTGCCGGTTTTACGAAGTCTGCCTGAAGACCGGTCGCTTTCCAAAGACCTGGCCAGCGTCCTGTCAACGACCTGCTGTGGGTATTCTCCAAAGGCGACTTCCGTGAACCCGGAAATGTCTTTGATCAAGTCATCGGAGATTTCAAGCAGATCATTGCACGGCAGTATCGGCCGGATGCCACCCTGTGAGGACGCATAGGCTACGCCTCTCTGTCCGTCCGCACCAACGACGACCACATCTCCGTATCCTGCCGCCGATGACAGAAACCACTTTGCCGACGAATCGCTGCAAAGTTTGGCAAAATCCGTTGCTTTTGCTTCTGTTCCGATCGCGGTGATCAGGGCCGTTTGCTGCATCCCGAAAACCTGACTGTCGGACAGCAGACCGTATTCTTTGACCATATCTTCCTTCTTTTTCCGTTCGCTCATGTTCTATCCTCTTTCATCCGCATAGAAGCCAGCCATACACCGGCTAAAGTAATCAACATTCCAAGAATCGTATACCAACCCCAAAGATCACCCATCACCAAGATGCCCGCGATAACGGCGATGACCGTCGACAGGCTGCTGACGATATTGTTTCCCAGGGCGGGTTCTACGTAATTAAGCAGTTTGTTATAGCATACGTAGGATGCCAGGGCGCAGAAAACTGACAAAAACAGCATGTGGAACAGATACCGCCATTCTGTAAACATGATGGTGTATGTTTCAAGTCCGTAGCCCTTTGCCAGCGCAATGATGTTGAACAGCACCGCGCCTTCGATGGCCATGACCGCTGTTACCGTCGCCGCATCGAAATCCGCAGAAGCCTTTTTGCTGGACAGGCTGTACATGCTCGCCGCAATGACCCCCAGCATCATGCAAACCATACCCACGCGTGTTCCGCCCAGAGAAAAGGCCGGCGAAAAGATGGTGGCGATGGCCACACCCGCGAAGGTAATGATCAGGCTCAGTGTAAGTTTGAGGTCGGTCCGGTGCTTAAAGAAGAGAATGCCCAAAATCAAGGTCATGCTCGGAACCGTAGCAACAAAAATAGCGCTGGTGGACGCGGAAGTCAGTTTTATGCCATAGGTCTCCAAAATGGAGTATGCGCATGGTTCAAACAAGCCGGTCAAAAACAAAAACAACAGATTGTTCTTGCCCCGTAAACGAATCCGGACCTTTCCGCATGCGATCAATATCAAAAACAAAACTGCCGTGATCCCCCACCGGGTAGCCAGAACCTGCATGGGTTCCATGGCTTCCAAAAGCACCGCCAAGGAAAGGAAGGATATTCCCCACCCAATCGATACTAATGTTACCAGCGTTATCATGAGTGTCGTTTTCTTGCTGTCGTCGCGCATGTACAATCTGTCCTTGTTTCTACCATTTTGAGATGTTCTACCATATGCAACTGCCATTATATCACAACACGAAACCATGAGTTTCTCAAAGTATTATTTTTTGTTATAATATTCCATGGGATTAGCCATCAGGAAAGGAAGTCATCTATGAAATGCAGCCGATGCGGAGCGTCTCTGCCGAGTGACGCAGAATTCTGCGGTGAGTGCGGAGCGAAAATCAAAAGACAGAAAAAACCATCGGCGGCCTATACCAAGGTCGCTGCTGAAGCGAAACGATATAAAATCATATCCATCATACTTGCGGTTCTTTGCGTTGCTATGGGAGCTCTCTGGGCAACATCCAATCGCGACCCCTATGAAAGTATCGACAATTATGAGGAAGAAGTCGTACAAATCGATCGGGCCGGCGTTGAACTATCGGGCATGTATTTTGTCGGCGAGGATCCGGAACTTCCGGAAGGACGCTACAATATTTATCCGCCGGAGAATCAAAGCTACATGAGCGTATATGTCTACTCTTCTTTGGAAGACGCAAAGAAACGATGCGATGCGGATTACAATTCACTGGCTGATGACACGATTTACAGCGTCACCCGGGGCTATCGTCTAAAGAAAGGTCAAATCGTCGACATTGAATACGACAGTGCCTTCTTTGAACTGGTTTCCGAACCGGCTGCGGAGTCGGAATCTGTAGAATCCGAACCGGCTTCTTCATCGGAACAATCTGAAACCGTTGCCCCTTCCAGTCAGTCTGAAACAGAATAACATTCCAGCAAATAAGGACGGAATCATCTATGAAAAGCAAAAAATTCAAAGCAAAACAATTTGGCTGCGCCAGAGCTTTTGTTGTGATCTGGCTGGGCGTTGTCGGTCTTTGCCTCATCGGAATGCATATGAGCAGATTCCTCGGCATGATATTTATTCTCGCCATGCTCTATGTGATTTTTATGGACCCAATCAATGAACGTTTCTTTCATCGCGGTGCAGAATCATCAACCAGGGCATCTGATTCAGATTCGACGCCAGTGTCTAATCCGCAACCAAAAGGAAAGGTCGAATCCATCGAACGATTGTCGAAACATCAACATACAAAGATTTACTCTGAGGAAGAACTCCCTGACTTTGATCCCTATTCTTTCGCAGAGCCTATGGACTGCCCATACTGCGGCAAACAGATTCCATCCGACATCAAATACTGTTATTACTGCGGTAAGTCCATTGAATTGTTTCAACAGGTTGAAGAAATCCGTACGGACAGCCTGGAACGGATGGATGAGGCTATGGTCGGAATCGATGAGACGCATCGGAAACAGATGCAATCGATTCGCGACTATACGGATAAAATCATTCGCAAATACGAAGAAGATCCTGGCGAGACCCGAAATTTCGAAAAGTTTGCAGAATACTATCTCCCGGAGACGGTTTCGGCCATGGAACAGTATCACACCCTCTGCACCCTGGAACACCTTGATTATGGACAGACAAAAATCAAAGAACAGCTTGCGGATTCCCTTGGCGTAATTGAAGAAGCATTTTCAAATATCTACAATAAAATATCCACAGAAGGTATCTATGACACCTCTGCGGATATCCGTGTGTTACAAACGGTTCTAAAACAAGAAGGACTGACCGATTCGGATTTTACGGTCTAGCCCTTCCGGATGTTTCTTATTCCGATCTCGGTATGTATTTCGCGATTTCCGCTGCCATATTTGAAATCGGCATTGTCTGAAGCCATATTTTGCCTGGTCCCTGAACGATTGTGTTAAATAGGCCTTCTCCACCAAGCATAATATTTTTTGCTCCCTTGATTTTTTCAATCTTAAAGGAGACGTTATTTCCCATAATTGCGAGGTGCGGTCCGTCTACTACTTTGACTTCCCCTTCTGCCAGTTCATAAGGTTGCAGGCTTCCGTAGATTTCTAAAAATACGACACCAGGGCCGGTAAACTTCTGCATGATGAATCCTAAGCCGCCAAACAGGGCGCCTCCGATTTTTTCGTGGATGTGCGTTGCAACGTCTACGCTATCGGAACATGCCAGAAACGCGTCCTTTTGTGCGATAATGGTCTGTCCGCTTTTTAATTCGACCGGGAGAATGCTTCCTGGGAAGGATGAGGAAAAGACGATTTCCCCTTGATCTCTTTCGCACTCATAGCGGTTGAAAAATATTTTATCTCCGGAAAGCGCTCTTCCCAAGGCTTTACCCAGACCGCCGCCACCTTCGGTGGTCATTTTGAAGCCTCGGTCCATCCAGCTCATGGATCCGCCTTCACATTTCACTGATTCACCCTTCTGAAGAGTGCATTTCACAGCCGGAAACGCCCCTCCAACTATTTCATAATTCATACTACAATCCCTTTCTTTATTCTCCTGCTGTACCATAAACGACAATCAGATTCTTCTTCTTTTTAACTAAACCAACATAATCCAGAGCATCGTTCATATAGACGTCTTTACCAATGGATCTGAAGCCCCATGCCTTTAATTTCTTAACATACTTTTTCTTTTTGGATTTTGAATACTTGAACAGACAGCCATCGGCACCCTCTTCAGCAACGTAAACATGTTTCTTCATTTTCGCTCCCGTTATTGCCTGATAGTCCGGCGCTGACTGGAGGTACGGACAATTTGGTACAACCACGATGGTGCATTTGATCTTCTTTTTGCCCTTCTTTACCGATATGGTTGTTTTCCCGGCCTTCTTCGCCTTGACTACACCTTTTTTGCTAACGGTAGCAACTTTCTTTTTGGAACTTTTCCAGCCTTTAAGCTTTCCTTTTCCACCGATGACATGCAGCTTCGTCGTTCCTCTGACAAACAATTCAACTTTCGTCTTTTCAAAGTGGGCTGGTGCAGCCGTCACCATCAGTTTGTTTGCATAGTGGTTTTGACTGGCAGCCGCGTTTCCGACTGGATCATCCGCAGATTTTTGATCCGCAAATACGATGGCTGGCGTCAGCGCCATTGCCATAGCTATGACCGCTGCGAACATCTTTTCCCGCAACTTTCTCCTCATTGTCCTCCTCCTTTCTAAGTACTCGATTAATTCAGTGCATCACTGTTAATCGGGAATGTAAAATAGGTATCTGGATATGGTTCATCCTCAAGCGTAAAGTGCCACCATTCTTCCGGCAGCGGCTTGAAACCATGATCTAGCATCGCTTTGCGCAGAATCATTCTGTTTTCATACTGCTCATCGGTAATTCCTTTATAGTCCGGATGGCTGAGTTCTCCGAAGTAATCAAATGTGCCGCCCATGTCGACTTCCTTTTCGGTTTCCATATCAAAGAGAGTCAGATCCACAGTGCTGCCTCTGCTGTGACCGGAATGCTCTGCGATGTATCCCTGTGGGAAGAGCACGTCTTTATCCAACTCTGGATAGAAATACTCCTTCATTCTGGTGTCATCGGTATCTTTTGCCCATTCCATGAAGTTGGTCACCGCCTTCTGCGGACGGTAAGCGTCATAGATTTTCAGACGATATCCCTGTTTCTTAACGTCATCACTGACTTCTTTGAGTGCCTGCGCGCCTTCCTTCGTCATAAAGGCCAGCGGTTCTTCATAGCCGTCGATCCGGTCTCCCACGAAGTTGTACGTCGAGTAGTAGCGGATTTCCAGAATCGCGTCCGGAACCACTTCTGAAATCAAGACAAAGTCTGAAGAATCATTTGACAAAGTCACACCATCGTCAGCGATAGCCGTTGTCGGCGTTTCTGATTCTGCAGATGCGTCTGCATTTGTTTCAACAGCTGTCTCAGAACTGCTTGCCGCATCATTGCTATCTGCCTGATCCCCACAACCAAACAGGGTTCCAACCATTAGCATCAGAGTCATACATACAGCGATCAACTTGACCTTACGTTTATTCATCGATGTCCTCCTCTATCCTTCTGCATTTCCCGCAGCCTGTTTTCTCAACCAATCCACCCATTGGTCAAATCCTTCGCCAGTCTTCGATGAAACAAAGAAAACTTCTGCCTTTGGATTTAATTTATGAATTCTGTCTACCACTGCGTCGTCATCAAATGCGAACCACTGCCGCGTATCGATCTTGTTGATCAGGACACACTGACAGACGGTAAACATCAGCGGATATTTCAGAGGTTTGTCGTCTCCTTCCGGAATGGACAGAATCTCAACATTCACATTTGCTCCGGTATCCTGCTCCGCAGTGCAAACCAGATTGCCTACATTTTCCATAAACAGAATATCGATATCACTTGTATCAAACTCCGTAAGGGTTTGCTGCACCATAGATGCATCCATGGCACACTCCCCTCCGGTATGAACCTGAATGGATTTTACTCCGGCATCGAGCATCTTCTCCGCATCGACCTGTGCTTCTATGTCCGCTTCCATGACACCGATTCTGTAGTCATCCCGGAGCATATCGATGGTTCTCAGAAGCGTTGTCGTTTTCCCGGCACCCGGCGATGCCATAATATTTACCATGAAGGTGCCCTTCGCCTTGTTTGCCGCACGAACCTCATCAGCGATTCGGTTATTTTCATCAAAAATACCTACGTTTACATCTATTACTTTTACTGCCATTGTTACCTCTGTTAATCTATTTCAAATATTCACGGACTTCATCGTTTAACCACTGACACCATGCATCCATTCCCTCACCCGTCGCGGCTGAAATAAAGAACACAGGCGCCTTGTCGTTGCAGCCTGCCAGATTGCTCTTAAACCGTTCCATATCAAAATCAAAGGCCGGCATCGCATCGATCTTGTTCACCAGCACCACATCTGCTTCCCGGAACATCAACGGGTATTTCAGCGGCTTGTCATCCCCTTCCGGAACGGACAAAATCACGGCACTCTTGACCGCGCCTGTATCAAATTCTGCAGGGCACACCAGATTGCCAACGTTTTCGAGGAATACGAGATCCAGCTCCTTTGAACCGATTTCCCGAAGTCCCTGGCGTGACATATCCGCGTCAAGATGACACATGCCCCCTGTATGAAGCTGTACGGATGGAACGCCCGCCTGTTCTGCAATGGTCCTCGCGTCCACATCGCTGTCTATATCCGCCTCCATAACGCCGATTTTAAGACCGGCGAGCTGCTGCAGTCCCTTGATTGTTCCAAGCAGTGTCGTCGTCTTGCCAGAGCCCGGAGAAGACATAATGTTCATGTAATAAGTCTGGTCTTCCTTAAGCTGGCTGCGCAGCAGATCTGCGTCCTGATCGTTGTTTTCAAGTATGGTTTTCTTTAGCTGTATTGTTTTGACATTCAACTTGATTCACCGTCTTTTCTGTTTATTTTTGTGATTTACTCTGTCAAAATTGTATCATAAAACCATACATAGATACAGTTACATTTTATACAGCTGCCAGACACATCTCGAACAAAAATACTTCAGTTCGAATCGTTTTTCCTCTCCATTTATGGTGCTTTGGCACTCGTAGAGTATGTTTTCGGCGCCACAGACTTTGGTCTTTTTAGAGCTCAGCACCTGATCCACACGAACGGTAATCAGTTCCCCATTTTCTTCGATTTTGAACTTGTATGGTCTGGGATTATGTCCTTCGGAATTGAACACGACCATTGCATCGATTGGTTTTGCCAACAGTTTCATCTCTAATCACTTCCTTGTGACTTCATTATACGAACATCTGTTCTTTCTGTCAATACACCTGTACCGAAAGGCCACCACAAAAGCATCGCAAAAACATAAAAAAAGAGCCGGCCACCAGCCCTTTTGCCGATGGAACAGCTCTTTGTCGCTTTCTAGTGAAATGACGTATTAATCATCGTCTTCGTGGGTATCAATGTCTTTTTCTATGATCGCTCCGGAAGAAGCATCAATGTCATATTCATACTCCGTTGCATCCTTAAAGAAGCTTACTTCGTATTTCTGTATGCCATCATCATAATCGATATGTACATAGGAATTTGTAACTTCTGATGATGAAAGGCCTGCATCGTTCAGTGCAATTTCCATTGCCTTTGCTTCATCGATTGCAGCCTGCTCCTGTGAAGCAGCCGCTGTCGTTGTTTCCTCGGTGACTGTTGTTTCTGATTCTGCTACTGTGGATTCAACCTCTGTTGTTGCTTCTGTACTTTCTTCCGTTGCAGCCTGATCGTCTGATCCGCATCCGGTCATACCAAAAGCCATCATCATACATACGGTCAATCCAGCTATTGTAAATAACCATTTTTTCTGTTTCATTTTCTTCAACCTCCACTCATACTCTATCACAAAATCGCTTCTTGTTAAACGTATTTCTTTCTTCTACGATTCCGTTTCTTCGCCTTCGTTCGACTTACCCTTAAGGCAATCAGACACAAGACGATGAGAATCGCCGTGACGATCAGGAGAAATTTCGGGACGTCTTCATCGGCGATCCCAATGTAGGACAAAATGCCGCCTTCTCCACAGGTTTCCAAAGAAACCAGATCCTGGCTGCCGACTTCTTCCCCGTTATCGTAAGCAACCAGCCGTCCCATAACGTCCCCCTTTTGGACCGGCGCCATAGGTTTTTCCTCGGTCAGCTCGATTTCGGTGGTCACGGTTTCCGATGGATTTGCCGCCTTAAGCATGGTCACATCCAGATCTTCCGGAATGCCAAGTTCCACTTCCCGCAGCTCGCCTCTCTTGACTTTTAGTTGATATTCAAAATCCGTGCTTTTCTGGGCCGTGTAGGTCTTGAAATTGTCGTAAGCATAGACCCAGAGATTCTTTGCGTCCTGGAATTTGTTCTTCGTATGCGGCGCGTTCAAAACGACCGCGATGATTTCCGTGTTGCCCTTTCGCGCAAATCCGGCGAAGCAGTCTCCAGCCGTGCTGGAATATCCGGTTTTCACGCCCAGACACGGTTTGTACATGAGTTTCGCCGTCATTTCCGCGTCTTCTTTTGCCGCCTGTCTGGCTGCCGCCTCATCGCTTCCAACCGAATTGTACGGATTGCTTTTGTACTCTTCCGTGTACTGGTCCAACGCCGCTTCATCGCCTTCCGCCGCACCTTTGATCACATCACTCCAAAGGCACCGGTTGGAATTGGTAAGCTTTCGTTCCTTGGATTTATTCGTGGCACCGATGACGTACTCCTGGGTGCCAACGATTTCGCTGAACCGCTTGTCCTTCATGGCTTCCTTCACGATGACCGCAATATCGTAAGCCGTGGTGATGTTATTGACGGAAGCGTTGTTCAGCCCGTTGGGATTCACATATTCCGTGTCCTTTGCGCCCAGCTCCCGGGCCTTTGCATTCATCATCTCGCAAAAGGCGTCCATGTCCCCGTTTCCTGCCAGATGACCCAGATACTCGGCCCCGTCATTGGCCGACCAGAGCATCATGCCGTAGACGATGTCTTTGATTTTGAGAGTCTCGCCCCGTTTCAGCTCCATGATACTGCCTTCTTTGGTCGGATCGATATCAACGGTCACTTCCTGATCCAGATCCAACGTATCCAGGCACACCAGACAGTTCAGAATCTTCGTAATGCTGGCTGGATCCCGTTTTTCGTAGGCGTCTTTCTCGTATAAGATTTCACCGTTTCCCGCATCCATGAGAATGACCGATGTGGAGGATGTGTCCGGCGGTTCTTTCGCGCCCTCGAACAAATTCTCCTCCGCAAAAGCTGGCACCGCGAACGTCAATGCCAATGCCACTGCAAAAGCAACGGTCGCGATTCGTTTGTATAACTTTGTAATCGTATTTTTTGTCTTCATTGTTGTCATATACATTCTCCCATGTCCGCTCTCCATTATATAAGAAATGTGCCAAAGGGTATACCCTTTGACACATTTTAGGGTTTATTTCTTAAAGCTTGGATCGTCCAGCCCTTTCCATCCGAATCGTATAATGGAGAAAACGACGGATCCCAGGATTACCAGTTCATTCAACACACCGCCATAGGCTTTTGAGACAAAATCGTAAATCATCCAGGCCGGTGCTATACAGACCAGTTCCGACAGGCGGAGTATCTTAGCATTATTCGTCCAATATCCAAAGGTTCCAGCAACCATTGCAATGAACGGAAGCAGATCCAACAGCCCGTTCCATGTGAAGATCATGTACACGAGACTTGGTAAACAAAGCACTGGCGCCATGCCCTTCCACTGCAGCCATTTCCAATCGTCGATCTTACAGAGAAGCAGGTTTCGGAAAATCTGCATCCCCATATTAAACAGACCGCCGTAGGCCCGGAGCAGATAAAACTGGGTCCCGTAAAACACATTGGCAATGCACTGTATGATATACAATCCCTTATTTGATTTTACTTGAAACGAAATAATGAAGCACAGCGTCGACAAAATTCCGAATCCATTTGCAATTATGAATCTCATAGTGTTCCTATTATAACACACGAAGTCTTTCTATTACCCATCAAATTACCGCTAATCCAGTTGAATTTTTGGATTCATTTTACGGGCCAGAGAAAACACGCCGCGTGCATCCTGTCGGGTAAAGACAAAAGCCCGGATCACGATGTCTCTGGAAATCAGCAATTGCACATTTGGTGCTGCTTTTTCGTAGTTGGCTTCCATCGAAGAAACCTCATTCCAGTTCCAAATATCTCTGGAAAAGATTTTTCCAAAAAGTATGTTCCTGATTTCTACGCCTTCCTTGGACACGATATGCTCCCGCCTAAAGAAACAAGCCAGGATGACGATGACGATCATCGGTATGTAAATCCATTTTCCAGTTGCGATCGTCCGCCAAAGCATCAGCGCTGCCAGGATCAGAAACAATACGATCAGCCACCTTGCGTGTGTTTTTACGATTCCTCTATATTCCATACCTTCTCACCTTATTCTTCGGAAGCTTCACCAGCATCCTCGCCGCGAATCTCCGCGAGGGCCTTCATTGCCTTCTCATGGGCATCGTCCGGAGCACCTGCAGGCGTTCCCTTTCGGAGCTTACCGGAAAATCCAGTCCTGCTTCCATCTGCCCAGAAAATGTTCAGGTTCATCGCACTTGTAACCAATGCGAAAATCGGGTTAATCAGATTCATGAAACAGAACGGCAGATATGCCAGCGTGCTGACACCCAGAATGCTGGAGTGGTAAGCACCGCAGGATGACCATGGAACCAGTGGTGACCAAAGGGTTCCGCCGTCTTCCATGGTTCTGGACAGCATGTTTCTGCCAAGACCCATTTCATCATACTTATCCTTGTACATTGCTGCCGGAATAATCAGACCCAGGTACTGGTCGCACATGGTCGTGATACAAAACATACCTGTAATAATCGTGCACAGTACCAGCTGGAATACCGTACGAACTCTGTGGATCAATCCTCCCAGAATCGATTCGACCGCACGAATTGTCTGCAAGATGCCGCCAAATCCAACGGCGATAATAACCAGATTGTTGGTCCAAAGCATGCTGTCCATGCCGCCTTTGTTCAGCAGATTGTCGCAAAGTTCATTGCCTGTCTCTGCTTCGTATCCATAGTGCCACATGGTAATCAGATCCGTTGCCGATGCATGCTGGAAAATTACTGCAAACAGTCCGCCAAGTCCGGACAGAAGCAGGATTCCCGGCAGAGCCGGAACCTTCAGAAGTGCAACTACGAAAATGGCGATGAACGGAATCAGCAGTACCGGATTCATGAAATCATAGTGTTCGAGAATTGCATTCGAAAGGCCATTGGCAACTTCCGGATCATAGCTTCCGGATGCTTTGATGCTGATGACCGCGTATATAATAATGGCTATGCACAGTGACGGCAGCGTGGTCGTCATCATTGCCCGAACGTGGTCAAACAGGCCTGTTTGTGCAGTACCTGCTGCCAGATTTGTGGAGTCGGACAGCGGCGACAGCTTGTCTCCTGTGCAGGCGCCGGAAAGAATCATACCTGCAACGAGTGCCGGATTCAAACCCATGGTTGCTCCGATGGACATAAACGCAATGCCCAGGGTCGCGGTTACGGTCCAGGCTGAACCCAGAGCGATTCCAACGATGGAACAAAGAATGCAAGCCAGCGGCAGGAACATACCCGGCGCAATGCACTTTAAGCCGTAATAAACAACGGCCGGGATAGCACCGCTCCATTCGAAGGATCCAATCAGACATCCAACGCAAAGGATGATGATGATGGCCTCCAAAGACTGACTTACTGCTGCCAATGCTCCGGTCAGCATTGCCTTATAGGAAAACCCATAAATCTTTCCTATAATCATTGCAACCGTACAAGCAATGAGCACTGGAATGTGAGGATCCTGTCCCCACCCTAAAACGTAGTTGGTAATCATGATGACCAACAGTACTACAATTGGGATTGCCGCAGCAATCTTACTGGGCATACGCCCTCTAGAAACATTCGCTTCTGACATTTTTTCCTCCTTCATGAAAATAGTAATTGTTTTGAGATATGCTGCTTTCCCAAATAAAAAGGACGACTATTCGAAGTCGCCACCTGTCAGCCTTTGCGCATAACCGCACAAAAAAAACTATGCCTCAGGATAGCTCTCCGCAAATTCTTTCTCTCTTTGCGACAGTCAGACAAATCTTATTTTGCCCGCCCAGCAGAATTCTCCATGCAGGGATTCTCCGCTTCGGCGCCTGCCCCTTTCACCATATCGGCACTGCATCGCCTTGATATGGCTACTGATGACATAACGCATCCTCTATCTCAATGAGGCTATCTTACCCTTAGCTAACATCCTTGTCAAGATTTTTTTGTGCGAAAATACAAATATTTATTTAACAGTATGTTTTTTGTTGTTAAAAACCCACAGATTCTGATACAAATATGGGGTTACTGATTCAGATAATCATCAATCGCCGCGCTGTATCCTTCCGGATCCGCTCCAACGATCGGTTCCCCGACGATGTTCCCCTCGCGATCAACAAAATAAGTCATTGGAACCGCTGACACGGATAATTCCGAATCGCAGCCGTCCCACGCGCGCATGCTCATATAAGTCACACCCGTATCTGCAATGATGTCCTTGGCGTCCTGCAGCAGGCTGTCATCGCCCTCCGGTACGTCGATCACCAGGCCGACAATGGCCACGCCATCCTTCTCATACTTCTGATGTAGTTCTTCCAGTTCCGGCATCTCATCGATGCAAGGCCCGCAGAAGGTGCCCCAGATATTGACCATCGTAAGCTCATTGCCCGCGAAGAGTTCCTCCGAATTTACCGCGTTTCCATCCAAATCGGTCGTTTCAAAACTGAGCACACCGGTGGCGGCACCATCTCCGCTGATTTCGACACTATCGTCACCTGCTTCACCGCTGTCTCCGCAGCCTGCAAAGGCAAAGGCCATGGCCAGCATCAGTAAAAACACGGTCAACATTTTTAACTTCTTCATACTATAATCTCCTTTTCTGCGATTTCCTGTTCCCTTTTCATTTCTTTATTTCCAATGCCCATAGACAGTGCATGCACCGGACACGCCTTCACGCACTCCCGGCATCGAATGCATTCATTGCTGTTGGGGTTGTGGCACGGATCCACCTTCATCTTGCACGCCGCAGCGCAATGACCGCAGCCCACACATTTTCCTTTATCCACGCGCATCCGAATCAAACTGATCTTTTGAAACAGCCCATAAAAAGCACCCAGTGGGCAGAGAAATTTGCAGAAAGGCCGGTACACAAAGATGGATGATAGGATGCACAGTACCAGCAGGAAGAACTTCCATCGAAACAGCCATCCCAGCACGCTGCGCAGGGTACTGTCCAGCAGCACCAGCGGAATCCCGCCTTCCAACGTCCCGACCGGACATACATATTTACAAAAGAAGGGTTCTCCTGCTCCAAACTGGCTCCGGTAAAAAAACGGCAATGCAAAGACCAATACCAACAATATCGCATATTTCAAATACCGCAAAGGCTGGTCGATCTTCTGCGGAATTTCCAGTTTCGGCGTCGGGATTTTGTAAAGCAATTCCTGGATCAGTCCGAAGACACACAGCCACCCACAGATGAACCGGCCGACAAACAGTCCGATCGTCGCCAGATATCCGATCACATAGGCGGCGATCCCCCGCTCCCGGGCATCAAAAACAGCCTGCATGGACCCGATGGGACAGGATCCCAGTGCTCCCGGACAGGAATAGCAGTTCAGTCCCGGTACGCAGAATTGCTTTAGTGGTCCCTGATACAACACCGGAGCACCTGGCAAAAATCCTTTCACATACGCATTGGTCAGGATTCCCCAGCCTGCCTGAACGAGCTTTCTCTTATCCAAGGCCGATACACTCCAAACAGATGTTGATGGCTTTGTTCAAGACAATTGCCACTTCCCCGCGATAAACGCCCAATGCGCACAACGCCATCGCCAGCGGAATCAGGGCAACCGTCACCCTCAAAGGCACCTCTTTTTTCATCTCTCTTCTCCTATTACTGACCGGATTCCAGCACGGCACTCTGGAAAAAGGCATCCAGTTTTGCCCAATCGTTCTTGCGGTTTTCCTGCTGTGCCGCCAGTTGCTTTAAGATTTCGATTTCTCCATGAATATACGCATCCAGCTCCGGAATGTGCTCCCCGCTTCCTAGCTCCGACGTCTGCCGTTTCTGCTTCAGAAGCTTTTGCACGATTGGCAAAAGCTCCGGCGGCAGTTTCGCGTCCACCAGATCTTCAAACAGCATCGGCGGAGCGCTCTGATCCTCAACGACCCAGTGAGCTGCCAGAACCGGCCGCAGTGCGTAGAAATACTTTTTGAGACGTACCTTCTCACCAGTCAAATGGGTGCGGTAGTTGTTTTCCGCCATGCTCACATAGTGATACAAAAGCTTTTTCGGCAAGAAGCATTCGCGCGTCAACTCCCGCAACGGCTGCGCCAGCTGGCTTTCTTTGTACACGATTGGCGACTTGCACCACTCGTGCATGGTTGGATTGGATTCGGACAAAAGCAGCAGCGCTTTCTTCAAATCCCAACCGCTAATATCGTAGACATCATCCAGCTGCCACTCGATAACGTCCCGAACCGGTACGAGCTTAAGATAGTCTTCTGTTTTTCTGACATATATGAACCGCACATCGTAGTCGCTGTCCGGAGACTCAAATCCCCAGGACCGGCTGCCCGACTCCACGGCCATTATAATATGGACGTTTTCCGTCCGCTCGATTTCATTTAGTTTTTCCTTGATTGATTGAATGATGTCCATGTTTCCTCATTTCAACATGTGGAATTCCCGCTTCAATAAAGACCTCAGAAGTCCGTTGGAATCCCAGCTTTTCGTAAAATCCTGCTGCATGTTCCTGGGAGTTCATGTGAAATTCGTGAACGTCCAATTCCCCTTCGGCATAGTCCATCGCCGCCTCCATCAGACGGATCCCAAGACCCTTTCCCCGTTCTACGGTAAGAATGCGGCCCATCTGCAAAGTCCCTGGCTCGTCGGCCTTTGGGAACATCCGTAAATAGGCTTTCACGCGCCCGTCCTCGCCCATGGTAAAAACATGGATCGCGTCGTAATCCAGTCCATCTGCATCCGGATACATAATCTCCTCTTCCGTCGTGAACACATCCGCTCTGGCACACAGAAATTCATACAATTCTTTGGTATTCAGTTCCTCAAACCGCTTAATCGTGAAGCTTATCTCGTTCATTATTCCGTTCTCCCATTATAGATAGTATACGCTATTCCTCTACGAATGTCCGCAACAAAAAAATTCCGCCCAGATAAAAACAGCACCGCTGGCCCGCTGGCGGAACCTGGTGTTGCGATGCTGTTTCTTCTCGTATTATTGTTTTGGTGTTTCGTCCTTTTCCTCCTTCTCGGCCTGATCCGGGTCTACATCCCGAAAGAGAAACTTCAGCGTTTTCCCTACTGCATACAGCGTTGCTCCGCAAAAGGCCATTGCTGCGCCAACGCCAAGAAGGTTTTTCCCTGTGTTATTGTCTTTGCTCATGGATTTTCCCTCCTTGCTACATTAATCGAATTCCCCCAATGATTGGCAGCGGCTCGGTCCTCCAATGCGCTGCCCGGTAAATTCCAATAATTATGAGGATGAATGCTGCGATTCCTACGACGGTGGAAATCGAGTCTCCTATGCGCGGCAGCATCGCACAAAGTCCACCTGCGATCTTCAGCAGATTGATCAGCAGCGCCTGATTCAGATGATGTGCAACAAACTGGTCGCTTTTATCTCTGATCAGGAACGCGACGAGCCATCCGATCCACGTGATGTATGACACGATTGCCACGGTTCTTGAATGATTCTGATACATATCCCAATACCTCCTTTATCGGCTATTATTCTCTTCTTGTGACTCCATGATACCCTCTTTTCCCTTTTAAAAACATCGCAGGAACTGCGTTTTGCAGTTCCTGAATTCCGAAAAATATGCGCATTCGTAACATGATTATTCTTCGTTGTGATTCCTGCACGATGCTCCCGGACAGGTTTTTGACCAGTCGTACTCATTCAACGAATCAAAATAACTCTGACCATTCTTCTGCTCAGCGTTCGTTTTACCATACGCAAAAGCCGCAGTGACCCCAACCAAAAGCACCACGATCGTCACTAATACAATCCACTTATTCTTATTCATAGCTTACTTGATAAATCCCAGTTTCTTCGCCTGGGCCATGTATTTTGGCAGATCCTTTATCGAAACATCAACGTCATGCTTCTTCGCAAAGGCTCTGAATTCTTTGATCGTAACCTTGCCGTCCGCCAGGATGTCCTGCACTTCCTTTTGGAGTTCCGGATCCGTCTTGTACCGTTCAACCAACTCATCTACTGTTGCCATATCACATACCTCCTGTTGTTCCAATTAATAATTAATCCACCGATCCGGATTGCATCTGGAACATGGTTCCAATCCTTCTGCCTTTGCCTCTCCGTACGTAGTTTCTATGCTACTCCTGCGAAGATAACTGCATCCGTCTACGTGATAACAGTTCCCACTTTTCGTTTTGAAAACGGTCATATCGTCCACATTTTCCTGTGTCTCGCTACCGGAAACCATACCCGTTATCCGGCTTGTATCAATTCCCGGTGCTGCCAGAAGCGCAATGACAATCACAGCCAACACGCAGCAAATTTGCACGATTCGCTTTTTCATTTTGACATCTCCCCCTCGTCAATTTTTTCAAACCGAAACTTCTGCCGGATCTGTGGATATTTCTCGTGATCCACCTCACTCAGAAACATTTCCAAAGGTCTGACATACATACCTTTGTCTCCATACAAAGGCTGATACACCATCATCGGCTCACCAGTCTCACTATGAGTCGCGATTCCAATGATGCGATATACATATTTATTTTCTGCAAAGGCTTCCGGGTCCAACGTTTCACGCTTAAAATGCTGGACAATGTCACCTGGTTTGAATCTTATCATTTTAAACGCCCTACATAATATTCTATTTAAATTGTATCGAGTGGTGGTTGTAATGTCAACGAGAGAACCGTCAATAAAAAAACCGGCCCATTTTATAACAGACCGGTCTTTGAAACTTCATGCAATTGTGCTTACGCCATAGCCGCCAGCTTTTCCAAATCCTGCTGGGAAGCGCGTCCGCGGAAGACCTTGCCCTCCAGAATCGTGGTATCTGCTGCAACGCTTGCCTTCAGTCCTGCTGCTGCTTTGCCGAAGCCGCTGCCGCCCGATGTGGCAAACAGGATGATTGTCTTTCCTGAGAAATCATACTTTTCCAGGAAGGTATTGATGATGGTTGGCGCCACGTACCACCAAACTGGAAAACCAACATAAATCACGTCGTAATCCGCAATGTTTGCGTCTGTGTCCTTGATTTCCGGTCTGGAAGATTTGTCCTTCATTTCAATGGTACTGCGGGCTGATTTATCCATCCAATTCAGATCTGCACTCGTGTATGGCACTGCCGGCTCGATTTCATACAAATCCGCGTCCGCTGCTTTTGCGAGATTCGCAGCAACCTGAGCTGTCGTACCGCTTGCGCTGAAATATGCTACTAATTTTTTCATCGATTTCCTCCCGTTATCCTTCGCGTTTGATTGTGATCTGTTGTCGCGGTTGAAATAAACTGCTTTCTATTGTACAATTCATATAATACAACCTAAACCTGACTTTAGGTCAAGGGCGTTTTTTTAACTGGAGGTACTTCATGAAATCCTATAGCATCGGTCAAATTGCAGATATGTTTGATCTGCCCATATCAACCCTTCGTTACTATGACAAAGAGGGGTTATTTCCGGAACTGCATCGCAGTGGAAACCGTCGTCTGTTTACGGAGCGTGAGATCGATGCCCTCCGCGTCATCGAATGTCTCAAAGCCTCCGGTCTGGAAATCCGTGACATCAAACAATTCATGCAGTGGTGCAGTGAAGGGCCATCCACGTACGCTCAGCGCAAGCAGCTTTTTGAGGACCGGCGTGACGCTGTTTTAAAAGAAATGGAGCAGCTCCGTAAAACACTGGACCTGCTGCAATACAAATGCTGGTATTATGAAACCGCCCTTACAGACGGCCATGAAGACCGGATTCAATCCATGCTTCCGGATGGTTTGCCAGCGAATATCCAAAAGCTCTACGATAACGCCTTCAAAGAGTAAGTCGTTCTGGAACCGTATAGATTCCCTCCTTAAGTTCTGTCACATAGATGTCGCAGTTTTGAATATGTTTTCCCCAGTAAGCTCCATTGGATTCCGGAGTCAGATATTCGAGCGCCCCTTTCATGGCGATGGCGTGAGTGGAAATCAACACACTTCCCTGGGGCGGCTTGCTGCACAGCTCCTCCAAAAAATCCCCCAGCCTTTGCACGACCTGAGAGAGCGGTTCCATCCCCTCCGGTGCCGGCTGGTTTACAAAATCTCCGAAGAACGTTACGATTTCCTGTGGCGGTGCTGTCAAGTCCGCTCCCTCATAGGGACCGTAATCCATCTCAATCAAGCGCTCATCGGTTTGCAGCGGCACATCGTCACCGGCGACGATTCGCGCTGTTTCTTTCGCGCGCCCTAAAGGACTTGACCAAACGAAATCAATGGATTCGTTCAAAGAGCGGAGCATCTGGGCCGCGGCTTTTGCTTGCTGGATCCCGTCCTCGTTCAAAGGCTCATCGATGCGCCCCTGAAGCACGCGTTTTTTATTGAGATTGGTTTGTCCATGTCGAATAATAAAGATCTTACTCATTGTTTTGCAGTCTCCTTCCACGAAACAATTGTAACATACAAAAAGAACACCGCACCAGTTTTACTCTGATGCGGCATTCTCCTTCCCTCTATAATTAGCCCGGTTGGCTAAATTAACTTTGTGTTTTTCTTCTGTACAGCAGCAGGAGCAGCATGAGCAGTCCGGACTGTACAAACAGCGCTAAGATCAGGAATATCAGATTGTCCTCTCCGGTGCGAGGATTCTTTCCCGGGGCAGCCTTCTTAGGTTCTACCGGGTTGGTGACGGTCTCCGTATCGAAGGACGGATCATTTCCTACCGTCACAACGGCCTTGTTTTCAACCTGCTTGATGGACGAATTGCTTCCCACCTTGACAGTAACTTTCACGGAACCGCTCGCGCCAGCCTTAACCTGTGGCAGTGTCCACGTAACCGTACCGCCGGAGCATGCTCCGCCTTCTGTCGCGCTGATAAAGGTTACATTCGGATCCAATTTGTCCTTTACAACCACATCCTCATCTGTTTTCTTGTAGTTGCGGAAAGTGATCTCATACGTAATTTCATCGCCAGGATGTACGGCGTCCAGCTTGCCGCTGCCCTGATATGGCGCAACTTCTTTCTTGTGCGGTTCTTCCGGAACAGGGTTTTCGATGATACCAGTATTGTATTCCGGATCATGTCCGACCTGAACCTTCGCCGTATTCGCAATCATACCCGCTTCTTTCGCAGAAGCGATTACGATGACTTCCAGTTCAACCTTACCGCTCTGACCTGCCGGAACGTCCTTCAAAACCCATGTGACGATTCCATCTTTTTCTTCGCCCGGCTCACTGGAGGATGCGTACTTCACATTTGGATCCAGTGCATCTGTAACGGTTACATCTGCCGGGGTTGATTTATAGTTCTCGTATGAAATGGTGTATTTGACCTTGTCCCCGACTTTGACGCCAACATCTTCGCCAGGTGACGTTTCTTCCTTGACCGGGTCTTCCGGAACTGGATTCTGCATCTGGTTGGTCTTTATTGCTTTGTCGTTTCCAACCTTGACAGAAGCCTGATTGAAGACCTTACCAGGACCATCTTCGGACTTCATGGCGCTTTCTTTCACTTTGACTTTGAAAGATACAACACCGCTACAGCCTTCATCCTTGTATTTCGGAACGTCTGTGAATTCCCATGTAATGGCGTGAGATGCCTCGTCATATGCACCATCGCTATCCGCTTCAACAAATTCCACATTCGGGTCCAACTCGTCGGTTACAAGTACATCTGCTATTTCCGGACGATAGTTGTTGTAGCTGACCTGATATTCGATGATGTCTCCCGGACGAACCGCTACATCATCACCCGGTGTCGGCTCAGCCTTAACCGGATCGGTCGTTGTCGGATTCGTTACCGTTTCTGTCCGATAGTCGTTATCATTTCCAACCTTCACAGAAGCCTGATTGTTGATCAGTTCGCCCTTGACTCCATCTTTGACCTGTACGGTCAGAGTGACTTCGCCAGACTCTCCTGCCGGAACATTTCCGATCGTCCAGACTACATTGCCTTCGTCATCCTCCTTGCCGTCCTTTGAAGCCTCAACGAATACCACATTCGGATCCAGTGGGTCCGTGATCGTCACGTCTGCCTCTGCGGACTTGTAGTTCTTATAGGTAATGTGATACGTAATCTGGTCTCCGGCTTCCACACCGTCCAAAAGCCCCGTTCCCGTTCCAGGGGACGTTTCCTTCTTGTGTGGATTCTCCGGAAGCGGATTGGTGATTTCATTGGTGCTCATTTCCTTATCGTTGGCAACCTTCACATCCGCTTTATTCGCTATGATCGTTCCCTTTTCGGCGTCTTCTTTCACCGTTACAGTCAGCGTAACAAATCCTTCCTGTCCAGGCTCGACGTCAGGAATCGTCCATGTCACAACACCGTCTTTTTCAGCACCGCCATCGGAAGCATTGTCAAATTCGACCTTGCTGTCCAATTTGTCTGTAATGGTGACATCCGCTACTGTACTTCGGTAATTGCGGTAGGTGATTTTGTATGTGATGGATTCTCCAGGTTTGACGCCGCCACATTCACCCTTGCCAATGTACGGCTTCATTTCTTCTTTTTCCGGATCGTCCGGAACCGGATTGGTTACCGTTTCTGTGTCGAATACTGCGTCATTTCCAACCTGAACATTCGCAGTATTATTGACCTTTCCAGGGCCACCTTCTGACAGAAGCGCATCTTTTTCCACTTCAACCGTCAATGTGACTTTGCCCGATTCTCCCGCCGGAACATTAGGAATTTTCCAGGTTACCGTCTTCCCAATCAGTGGCAGCTTGAATCCTTCCGGATCCGAAGAGATGTATTTCACATTGTCATCCAATGTATCCTTGATCGTAATGTCCGCAGCCGTGCTCTTATAGTTCTTATAGCTGATTTCGTAAGTAATCTGGTCGCCTGCTTTGACCCATCCAAGTTCGCCATCCCCTTCGTAAGGTTCGGTTTCCTTCTTATGCGGTCCTTCGGTTACTGGATTTGTGATCGTCTCTGTATCAAAATCGGCATCGTTTCCGACTTTCACATTGGCGGTATTCATAACCTTACCAACATCTAACGCACTATCCAGAACCTTAACCTTCAGCGTAACGGTTCCCTCTTCACCTGCCGGAACCTTCTCGATGGTCCAGGTAAGAAGCTGCCCTGACTGACTGCATTTCGGAGCCGAGGACACGACTTCCACATTTGGATCCAGCCGGTCTGTGATCACGACGTTTGCTTCTGTGGATTTGTAGTTCTTGTAGCTGATTTCGTAAGTGATCTCCTGCCCTGGCTTTACACCACCCAGCTCTCCGGTGCCTTTGTATGGGTCCGTTTCCGTTTTCTTAGGATCTTCTGGAACCGGATTTTCTGAAATGTTCGTGTCGAATTCCTGGTCATTGTCCACCTGAACGGATGCCTGGTTTGCAATCTTTCCAGGACCGCCTTTACTTTCTTTCGCCGATTCTTTTACCGTCACGGTCAGGGTAACCGTTCCGGATTCCTGTGATCCGACATTTTTAATGGTCCATGTGACGACACCGTTCTGAAGGGTACCATTGTTGCTGGCTTCTGCAAACTCCACATTCTTGTCCAGTTTGTCTGTAATGGTAATGGTTGCAGTATCATCCTTGTAGTTTTTGTAATTGATCGTATAGGTGACCTTGTCTCCTACTTTGACCGCCCCAAGCTCTTCAACTGCCTGTTCACCAGTACCCTGGTACGGTTTCGTTTCCGTTTTCTTCGGATCTTCCGGAACCGGATTCTTGATAATATCCGTTGAGAATGTAGGATCGTCTCCGACCTTAACATTCGCGTAATTCACCACCTGATAGTCATCGGATTTCGCCGACTTGTTCACTTTGACCTTCAGGGTGACCGTTCCTTCGCCCGGTTCTGCAGCTTCAATGTGCCACGTCACGGTATGTGTGTTTTTATCATAAGATCCGTTTTGTCCTGCCGATACAAAGTCCACACCAGCGTCCAGCGGGTCCGTGATCAGAACATCTGTAGCTTTTTCTCGGTAATTGGTATATTTGATCGTGTAATCGATCGTATCGCCAACCTTGACACCTTTACCAGCTCCAGGTGTGACCTCTTCCTTGACCGGATCTTCCGGAACCGGGTTTTCCGTCTTGTTGGTAATGATTTCATGGTCATTGCCGACTTTGACCGAAGCCTTATTCTCGATTTTTCCCGGGCCATCATTGGATTCCTTCGCGGATTCAAGCACGGTTACCTTGAAGGAAACTTTTCCTGCATTATCCGTGCTTCCTTCTTCCATAGCCGGAACATCCGGAATGGTCCATGTGATGGTATGAGATGATTTATCGTACACACCATTGCTATCCGCAGAAACGAATTTCACGTTCGAATCCAATGCGTCAACGATTGTAACCGTAGCAACTTCCGGACGATAGTTCTCATATTTTACTTCGTAAGTGACCTCATCACCGACCTTTACTGCCGTCCCATCTCCCGGTTTCGGTTCTGCCTTAACCGGATAAACGATCGTCGGATTCGTCACAATTTCTGTGTCAAACCAAGGGTCGTTGCCGACTTGTGCTGTTGCCTTATTGTTGATCAGCTTTCCTTTGACACCGTCTTTTACCTTGACCTTTAATGTGACGGTTCCCTCTTCACCTGCCGGAACGTTTTTGATGCTCCACTTCACAACGCCATCGTCGTTGGTCCCTTCATCGCTTGCCTCAACGAAGGTTACATTTGGATCCAATTTATCCTCAATGTTTACCGTTGCCGTCTGGCTTTTGTAGTTTTTGTAGCTGATCTCATAGGTGAGCTCTTGTTTCTCGTCAACGCCCATCAGAAGTCCCGTTCCTTCATCCGGGGAAATCTCTTTCTTGTGTGGGCCGTCCGGAACCGGATTCTCCACAACGTTGGTCTTGAAGTCCTGATCGTTTCCAACTTTGACAACCGCGCTGTTTTTGATTATTAAGACTTTATTGTCTTCTCTCGTCAAATCGCTCTCATTCTTTACCCGGACTGTGAGCGTAATCGTTCCGCTGGTCTGCGCACCAGTATGGATCGTCCAGGTCACAACGCCGTTTTCTTCAACGCCCTTTGGACTTGTCTTGTCTTCTACGTATTCGACATTCTGATCCAATTCGTCCGTAATCTTGACGTCAGCGTCACTGTTTTTATAGTTCTTGTAATTGATCGTATAGGTAATCTCGTCGCCTGGCTTGACCGCGCCAAGTTCACCGGTGCCTTGATATGGTTTCGTTTCCTGCTTCGTCGGATTGTCCGGCACTGGATTGGTTACGGTTTCTGTCTTAAAGGCTTTATCGTTTCCGACTTTGACCATTGCGCCATTGCTGATGGTCGTTGAGGCGGCATTGGCTTTCACCTTTACCTTAAGGGTTACCGTTCCTTCTGCGCCGGCTTCGACGTCAGCAATGGACCAGGTAACCTTCCCGTCGGATGCGGAACCGTTGTCACTGGCACTTACAAATGTGACATTCGGGTCTAACGTATCCGTAATGGTAACCGTTGCTTTTGTTTCCTGATAGTTTTTGTAGGAAATCTCATACTCTACTTCATCGCCCGGTTTCAATCCGCCAAGTTCACCGGTGCCTTTGTATGGGGCCACCTCTTTCTTGTGTGGATCCGGAACCGGATTGCTGACGGTTTCTGTACCAAAGGCCGGGTCGTTTCCGACTTTAACGTTTGCCGTATTCGCAACGACTTTGCCTTTTGCTGTATCTTTTACCTTCACGGTCAGGGTCACCGTTCCTGACCCATTCGCGGCAATGTTCTCAAGATTCCAAGTGACAAGGCCATTTGCATTTGTTCCACCGTCACTAGCGCTGACAAATTCTAAATTCTCATCCAGCCTATCTGTGATGACTACCTTTGCAGCTTTATCCTGATAGTTCTTGTAGGTAATCTGGTATGTGATCGTCTCCCCTGCACCCACTGGTCCAAGGCGTCCATCTCCCGTATATGGGAAGCTCTCTTTTTTGTGTGGGTCCGGAACCGGGTTAACCACTTCCTCTGTGTCGTATTTGCTGTCGTTTCCAACTTTCACAGAAGCACGGTTCTTAACCTTCGATACGGCCTTTGCAGAATCCTTTACTTCTACGGTAAGGGTAACGGTACCTTCCGTGTTGGCAGGCACGTTTGCGAGATTCCACGTAACGACTCCGTCAGCGAGCGTTCCTCCATCACTGGCGCTGTCATATTTTACATTCTCATCAAGTTTGTCGGTAACGACAACATTTGCTGCGTGGTTTTTGTAGTTCTTATACGCGATTTCATAGGTAATCTTACTTCCGGCTTCGACTACGCCAAGGGTACCTGCTCCTTCATATGGATCCGTTTCTTTCTTGTGTGGATCCGGAACCGGATTTGTAACTTTCTCTGTGGCCTCCTCGTCGTAGTTGCCTACTTTTACCGTTGCCTGATTGGATACTTTCTTGCCCTTTGCACTATCCTTGACTTTGACCGTCAGTTTCACTGTGCCCTTTGATTCCTTTGGGGCATTGAAATTCCACGTTACCGTGTGTTTGCTTTCATCATAAGTTGCCGCAGATTTTGGTTCCGCAGATACAAATTCTACGTTGCTGTCCAATGCGTCGGTAATCTTGACAAGGGATTCCTGAGCTGCAGGGTTTGCGTAGGAAATTTCATAGGTGATGGAATCTCCTGCAGCAACATTGCAAAGCTGACCCTCTTCATTGTCAACGGTCTTGGTTGCGTCGGATGGGTCCGGGATCTTTTCATCGTTTCCCTTCCCCGGAGTTGTTTCGTTCTTATGCGGGAGCTGCTTTTCGATCGCGACATTGCTAAAGGTCGTACGCTCGGTCGATTCCGGTTTCAGTTCGTCTGTCTGAACATTGTACTTCCCGTCTGTATACTCTTTATTCAATGTGGCGGTTCCCACTTTGGTGTCGGAGTATTTCTCCGGATCGACATTGACTTCCTCTACGGTATATTTGTAATCAAACGGAACACCGCGAATCACCAGCTTTTGATTTTTTTTCAAGCTAATGACACCCTTATTGCTGAATGCCGGCTTCGCACTGTCCTCTAATTTATGATCTCCTTCATAAACATCATAACCACCGAATGCGTAGGCTTTGTTATCCTCATCTGTCTTCCCTGTATATGTAAAGAATTGCTGTCCATTTTCTTTCTGGATGTTTACTTTATAGTCATAAGTTTCATTATCCGTGGCATAGTAATTGGACAGATCAGAAATTTCATTCCCCTGCTTATCAATCAGTTTTTTGGCGACTTCAATGTCTTTGGTTGTCAGAAGGTTCATGGAAATATCCAGGTTGGAATACATGCCGCCACGCTCCAGATAAAATGCCTGGATGGTGTGCTTTTTATACGGCGTATCATCCCATGTTTCTCCTGCCATTCTGAAGATATTGCTCAGGGTCATATCCCCGTTTTGGACAAGCTGTAATTGTCCATTGGTGTCATAATAGTAAGAATTCTTACCATCTGCAGCCTGCTTGCGAACTCCGGTTTTTACATTCTGCACAGCAGACATGATTTTGGCGCCGGCATGATTGCCGTCATAGATTGGCGCTTGCTGCATGGAAACGGTGCCGTCTTTGAAATTGATCTTACCGGAAACCGGTTGATGGATTCCGCCAATATCCAATACCAGAACACCGTCAATGAACACCCACATGTCATCGTCGCCGGAAAACTCAAATGTCATGTCTTCTCCACCGAGCTGACCACTTTCTGTGATGGCGAATTCGGCGTTCATGGTCATTCCGAAGTGGTGGTTGTAGTAACTGTTCCCTTCTACGCTTGTCTTAGATGCATCTGGATTTGTAAATGGGAAAAACCCGATTGGTCCACTGGCTTCCTGCCCTTCGCAGTAGTAGGTCCCATCGGATAATGTAAATGTCTTATCGCTGTTCAGTTTGGCATAGTGATCCAAACATCGATAGCCGACTTCATAACCATTGCTGTCGCCTCTGAGTTTGTACATGAGGCCATCTACACCAAGATAATCGGTTCGGTTGCTGTTCGATGTTTTAGGGTCAAACAAATAATTCAGATTATCCCCACCGCCAACAGCAAGTGTCGGGAACCCACCTGTCAGCGTGTTATTGATAATACCCTGATTGGCTGCGGCACCCTTACCCGTGTCGTATTTCGGAGATCCGGTCCAGTTATTGTAGTCCTGTTCCCGTGGAAATCCTGTCGCGGATCCGGTTTCCAAACCATTATGAAAGAACTTCAATGTCTTGCCCTGGTTGATGCCGGTTTCATTCTGACCACTCGTTGTGCTCGCCCAGCCGCTATCAATGGAGGATGGGCCGTAATCAAACAGATTGACTACGATTCCGCGCTCCCTCATGCCAATGATTTCATCACCGGCAGCTGCCTTTTTTACCTTTGAAGAGCGCATGACCGGTTCTTCTTCCTCGCCTTCCAGCGCAGCATCTTCCAGCTGTGCGTTCCCTTCTGAAGACGGTTCTGCCTGTTCCTCTTTCGGGTCATCCGATTCCGATTCGTCATTCATCTGACTGTCTTCCAGCTTCTGAAGATCCACATTTTCCTCGGTTTCATCTTCTTCCAATGCATCCTCGGTATCTGCATCTTCCGCATTCACCAAAGAACCAGAGTCCTTCGCACCGTCAGCCTCTTCCGAAGCACTGGCCTTATCCTGTGCAGGCGCTTTTGCCATCGCAAAAGCAACGGTGGGTCCCTGCAACATGTAGATGGTACAAATGAAACAGATGATAAGAGTCAAAACTCTCCGTTTCTTACTCACACTCCCTGACCGTTTCTTACTCACACTCCCTGATGTCTTCCAACTCATTATGCCCTCCTGATGTCCGTTCTGTTCGTTCCCATTACAATTCGTTCTCATTACTAACAGTCAACTAACTATAGCAAAATATGTGATATTATTCTTATTCAATTATCACGTTTCTGTCATATTTGTAACCTGTTTTTTCAAAATGGTTGCAGTGTCACAAAAGGGGTGTTACCATTGTTAACGTCGTTGGAGTGTCAGGGGGAAGTGACATGAATACAAGAATTATTGAAGCCGGAAAAACAATTCACTCTTTAACCTCTATGTCTGTTTTTTGTTATAAAGACGGGAATCTCGAAGAGTATTTTTCTTCTTATCGGATTTTATACAAAGACAATCTGCAGAATTTTGATTCTTCCATAGGTTGCATTTCTACAGTATATAAATTCTATTTTGGCTTTATTCGTTATGACAATGAGTATCTGGTCATAGGACCATTTACCGATAATCAGAAATCTTTATCGGATATTACAGCAATTGCTGATAAACTGGACCCAGAGTTCCGCTGCCACAATAACATTGTGGACGCACTTTTGAATTGTCCGAAACGATCGGTTTCATCCTTTCTTCCGATTTTGGCCAGCACGTATCGATTGATCAGTTTCAAGGAAGATGGTGATATCTGCAAGAACAGAGACTTTCTGAATTCTGTCGTAGAAATGACATTTTATGATGCCGGTGTTGAGGGTGTCACCGCTCGAAACTTATCCATGGAAGCCTTTTTTGAAGGCATGATTGAGCGCGGTGATGTCGATGCCATGGAAGAATGGTTTCGCGACAACCCGATTTTTCACTTTCGTATGACCATTACAGGGGACGAGCTCAAAGACGTGCGCGACTGCTTCATTCTCTGTTCCTCCCTTTATGCAAAAGCCGCATACCGAGGTGGTCTCGATCGCGGTTATACTCTGCATTTACAGTTAAATGCAATTCGCTCCATGGAGGAAATGGATTCGATTCGTGATATTCTGATGCTCCAGTCCAAACTGGCCATGGAATACACCCGCGAGGTGGCTGTTTATCATGAAACTTCTGCCGACACCAAACTGATTCGTGACGCGATTCGTATTATCCAGAGAAATCTGTTTGAAATCATTCGAATCGATGACATTGCGAAGGAATTGTCTGTCAGCCGCGGATACCTCTCAAAGGCGTTTCACAAGGAAGTTGGTCAGACCATCAGCGATTATATTACAAAAAACAAAATCGCTGAAGCGAAGCGTCAACTGCGTTCTTCACAACGTAGTCTCTCTTCGATCAGCGACCTTCTTAAATTCAGTTCCCAAAGCCACTTCACAAAAGTATTCAAAAGGGAAATAGGAATGACACCCAAACAATATCGTGATTCGAATATCACCTTGTAGGGCTAGCGCAGTAGATCCAGAATCTCTCTTGGGGTTGGTGGACAGCCCGGTACACAGCGTTCTGCCTGCCGGCAGCAATTTCCGATTCCGATGCCTTTGATGCTTTTGCCCCGGTATCCCTGCCCGATTGATATACGATCTGTAATCCGGATGCCTTCCCGCCTGGCCATGTACAATGCCCGAACGAGAGCTGCATAACAAGGAGAACAGGCGCTGTCCGCGTGGACATTGCGGGTGAGCTCTCGCACAAGTCCGGACGCATTCGGATATCCTTTTGCCCGCTCTGGTTCGTTGAGTCTTACGATTTCTTCGTTCACGACATTAGATGATCCCGCTCCCCAGGCCTCTGCAAGAGCAATGTATGGCACATCGTCCGGGTCGAGTCCCATCAACTGACATCCATAAGCGTCCATCTGGACCGGATCGGTCCCCAGCATCATCCGATTCGTAGGAACTGGATTGCCTCCCTCCTCAAAATTCAAATCTCCGCAAATGCTATCCACGATAATCAGGGACGGTTTCAGAACTGCCCCAAGGGCAGCAATTGGTTCAAACAGTCCATCTGAATGAAACTTTCTTTTTTCCCGGTCCGGAATGCATCCCTTCAGGTTTTTCAAAGCGCAGGTCATCGCGGTCTGACAATGCCCTTTCAAAACGGGCAAATCAATCAGATAGTCTGCATCAAGAGCCTTTGCGCATATATCCATGGGCCGAAAAGGTGTGTCGGTGGTCCGGACACTGTCTTTTTTGAGATCGTAAAAAGGAACCGCGTATCGGTCACATACCTGATCGTATCCACAGACCTTCATAGATCGTTCTGTCTTCTCTCCGTACCAGGAGCTCTCGATCACCGATATATCCCAAAAGCCTGCTTCCTGCAGATACTCGATGCATCCTGAAAGAACTCCCGGGTGTGTCGTCGCTCCTTCTTCGGGGGTCGCCGCAAGAATCAGATTCGGCTTCAGTGCGATCCGCGCACCATCCGGAATCTCCGACTTGATATCCGCTGCCGTCATAAGGGCTTTTGTCATTTCATGGGCATCCCGGCCATATATTTCGTAAATCTTCGTCATTGTATTTCCTCCGACGGTTTGAATGTTCCCTTCACATTTTGTTATTTCATATTTTAGCACTGATTCTGTGGGTAATCGACCAAAAAAACCGAAGACCTGCCGTAACGACAGGACTTCGATCTGGTTCGCATGATCCCATGGCTCAGGCTTTAGCACCTTACCTTCCGGCAGGTTGCTGCACGGTCGTCGGGCCTGTCCCTAGCGTGCTCTTCATGGTCTCATATTAATAATTCTCCCCCGATTCCTTTTTATCATGACTCTAGGTCACATGCAACCGGAAATCGGGGCACGTTCACAAACCCGGAATGTATTTACCGGTTATGCATAGTCTTGGATATTATTGCAACCCGTCGATCCAGGATTGGATCTCTTCTTCGGAGGCGCCTGCGTCAAACCGCTCTCCATCGAGCCAGTTTCCGCTTCCGGCATTCTCGGCCAGATTTTGTCCGCTTCTTCCGATCCCGCTGCTGCTCGATGTGCAGAACGGAATCATCGTGATGCCGTTAAAATCATACTTTTCTACAAAGGTATCCATGATGCGCGGTTCTTCTCCAAACCAGATCGGATATCCAATGTAAACGGTCGTATATCCTTCCAGCGATACGGGATCGCTTCCGATTTCAGGACGAGCCGAGGAATCATTTTGCTCCGTTGTGGACCGGCTTTCAGAATCATTCCAGTCCAGGTCTTCGCTGGTATATTCCTGCGCTGCTTTTATCTCATAGAGATCCGCATCTTCGATGGCAGCGATTTTCTCAGCGATACCTTTTGTGTTTCCGGTCGCGGAGAAGAATACGACGAGGGTGTCTTTTCCGGTTTGACCGTCCGTATTTTCCGCCTGTTCGGCCGTCGATTCGGTTTCGTTTTCCTCAACGGCTGTTTCTTCTGTGCTCCCATCGGAACACGCGGCCATCCCAAGCATCAAACATAATGCTAGCAATATCGTTAATATCTTTTTCATACTACACGCTCCTATTATTTTAACTTACCGTAATCTTCATCCGCAACCGCTTCAAGCCATTCGGTACTCGTTTCTTCCCCATCCACTTCGATCGCCAGATGAGAGAACCATGAATCCGGTGCAGCGCCGTGCCAGTGTTTTACGCCTGCAGGAATGTTGATTACCGTACCCGGTGTCATCTCAATGGCTTCTTTGCCCCATTCCTGGTAATAGCCTCTGCCGCCAACGCAGATCAGCATCTGACCGCCGCCGGCTTTTGCATGATGGATGTGCCAGTTGTTCCGGCAGCCTGGCTCGAAGGTGACATTGTATACCGGCACCTGCTCCGTGGACACGGGTGCCAGATAGCTTTGGCCTACGAAAAACTCGCCATAAGGATTTTTTTCGCCGATTGGGAAGAAGATCGTGTTCTGATAGCGATCTTTTTCCGTACGCTCCGGAGCCTCTTCATTCCATACATCTTTTGCCTGACGAAATACCGCCCAGCCTTTTGGCCAGCCAACGTACATCGTTGCATGTGTGATGATTGCTGCAATCTCATCCTTGGTCACACCGTTTGCCTTTGCATTTTGCAAGTGATAGGTCAGGGACGAATCCGTAATGCCGGAGGCCATCAGTGAGACGACGGTAATGATGCACTTTGTCTTCGTGTCGATCGCTTCTTCATTCCAAACTTCTCCAAAGAGCACGTCGTCATTAAGATGAGCGAACATTGGTGAGAATTCTCCAAGCTGATCCCGTCCTGCAGTCTGTACGATTTTTTTAGTCATATCGATTTACCTCCCGATTTTCTGATTTCCTGTGGTCCAAACATGTTTTTCCTTTGCGTTTGCCCGTTTGTTCTGGGCCATGACTCCAGCCAGTGGATGCGGCACATACGGTTCTTCCAGATAAGCGATTTCTTCGCCAGTCAATTCCAGATCCACGGCTTTTGCAGCTCCTTCGATGTGATGGAACTTGGTGGCACCTACGACTGGCGATGTCACTTTGGTGAGCAGCCATGCCAACGACACTTCGGTCATGCTGGCGTTTCGCCCTTCGGCAATCTCTGCCACGCGGCCGATGATTGCGTTGTCCTGGTCTGCCGTCGCATCGTATTTGAATTTCGCGTAGCTGTCTTCTACGGCGCGCTTTGTGTCGCCCTCTCCCGGCAGTCTCGAGAGCCTGCCGCTGGCCAGTGCGCTGTATGGAGTCAGTGCGATGTTTTCTTCCTCACAGTAAGGAACCATTTCCCGCTCTTCTTCACGGAAGATCAGGTTGTAGTGTCCCTGTAAGGAGACGAATTTTGCAAAGCCCTCCTTCTCCGCCAGTGCGTTTGCTTTTGCAAGCTGCCAGGCGAAACAGTTGGAAATGCCAATGTACCGTGCTTTGCCTGCCTTCACGATGCGGTTCAGTCCGTCGAGAATGTCGTAGATCGGCGTGTTCCAGTCCCACATGTGATAAATGTAGAGATCCACATAATCCATGCCCAGATTCTGAAGGCTCGTATCGATCATGTTCTCGATGTGCTGCTGTCCGCTGATTCCCTGTTCGATTTCATCTGGGGTGCGCGGCAGGAATTTCGTCGCCACGACCACGTCATCACGCTTCGCAAAATCCCGCAGCGCTCTGCCCACATATTGCTCGCTGGTACCGCTCTGGTATCCAATGGCCGTGTCGTAAAAATTGACCCCCAGCTCCAGCCCGCGTTTGATGATTTCTCTGGAGTGTTCCTCATCGATCGTCCAGCTATGCTGTCCTCTGGACGGATTTCCAAACCCCATGCATCCCATGCAAATGCGGGATACGTTCAAATCTGAATTGCCAAGTTTCGTGTATTTCATCTACAACCACTCCTTATTCATGCTCTATCAGTCTAATCAAACAGTTGTATGTGATTTCATAAATGGATTGATATTGGTACTCGATGTTTGCTTCCGCCATGGCCTTCTTCTGTTTCGCCGTAACCTCCGCATAAGGATAAATCCCAAACATAAACGGAAAAAACACATAGACAATGTCTGTTATTTCATCCGGAGATTTTTCCGTGCAGTTTTTTTCAAGAATGCATTGGAACAGATCCAGGGATTTTCCATACGCCCTTTTGAAGGATACGAGCAGTTCCTCCCTGCTGTTTGCTTCCATATCGTAATTGTTCATGGAAAGCAGCCGCAAAAGCTGGGGTCTGTTTTGCAAAGACTTTGCAATCTGCTCTGCGATCTGCGTTCTGCTATAAATCTGGTCACTTTCCAGAATGCGCGCAAGGTCTTCATTCCACTTGTTGTATTCCCCTTCGAACAGCGCCAGAAAGATTTCTTCCTTGGTATGAAAATAGTTGTATATCGTAGGTCGCGAAAAAGATGTGGCATTGCTGATTTCCTTGAGCGTGATGTCTCGGAAGCTCATGGTCTGATACAGCTGCTCGCATGCTTTTACGATTTCTTCTCGCCTCTGTAGGACGATTTCCGGTGTTCCTTTGAACATAGTATTTCTCCTCCCTGCTTGGTTGACATCGTGTCAACACCTAAAGAATAGCACTGATTTGACACCGTGTCAACCAAATGTTTTGAAATGCGCTGGGGAGGAATTTGTGATTGGTTTCGATGCAAACCGCAAGGAAGCTTCCGCATACGGGGAGCGCCCGGCAATGTCACGGCTTTTGTCCTCGGCACGGGCGGTTGTCCGTTCCTCTCTCGCGGTTCGCCTGTTCGTTCGTCGGAACCACCCCGACGAACTCTCCACGGCTCCTTCCCTCGCGCCGTCACACAACCGCACCCGCGCCTGCGGATCAACCCTCTGACACTGCCGGGCGCTCCCCGTGCGGAATCCTTGCCGCTCGCGTCATTCCAACCTTTCTCGCCCCACACTTTGCAAAAAACTGAACCCCGCGTCAAACTCGAGATTTTCCTTATACAGCAAAAACGCTGACTACTTTTGTCAGCGTCTTGTTATTAGTCCAATATCTTTTTTGGCACCCACTGCAGATAATCTCCGGAAACTAGATGGTAATGTATGCCGTTCTTTTCTCCCTCAATGCTGTCGTGGAACCGGTGCTCCCCGTGGCTATGAGCGTAAATCACCTGCTCTGCACCGTACGCTTCTGCCATCTCCGTGAAGCCGCTTTCCCGCTCCAAAATATTAGTAGGCGGATAATGCAGAAACATGATGTACTTGCGAAACCCGTCAGCCTTGGCTGCTTCAAAAGACTTGCGCAGCCGCTCCAGTTCCCGCTCGATCAGCTCCCAGGAATGGGCTTCCGCTCTTCTGTCCCAATCAATGATCCGGCCCCATTGGTCCAGATAAAACGGCCCTTCGAAGGTGAAGCCTTTCGTGCCCACGATGGCGTAATCCTGATAGGCTTCGTAGCTGTCCTGCAGGAATGTCAGATCCGGCTGAAAACGTTCATTTAGCCTGCCGGTCTTCTTCGCATCCCAAAACATATCATGGTTACCCCGGATCAGGATCTTTCGCCCGGGCAGATTCCGGATGTACGCAAGATCTTCCTCGCACTCTGCCAGTTTCCTGCCCCAGCTGTGGTCTCCCACCAGCACTAGCGTGTCTTCTTCGGTAAGCAAAAGCTGGCAGTGCTTTTGGAATTTC